>DIIC01000044.1 GCA_002420425.1 Proteobacteria bacterium UBA5680
ACAATGTGTTGCTCCTTCATTTTCATTTTATGTGAAGGAATTCTCCACTCAGAAGAGGCGAGATCAACCTCATTCCACTCGGCAAAACGTAATTCAGATGGGCGTGTGAATACCAGAGGAGCAAACTGCAGTGCGTATCTCACAACATAGTACCCGCAGTAATCATCGATTGCTCGAAGCAAGTCGCCTACTTTCTTTGGGTCTGTAAGAGCTGCTCTGTGTCTGACCTTTCCTCTAGGTATTGCCCCACGGAGGTCATTAGCCGGATTGTGTTCAGCTCTGCCGGTGGTAACTGCGTATCGAAACACTTGGCCACAGTTCATCTTTGCTCGATAGGCGGTCTCTTGAGCACCTCGACTCTCAATGCGTCGAAGCATTGTCAAAAGCTCTGGAGTGGTAATCTTGCTTATGGGTTTAGTGCCTATCCAAGGGAAAATATCTTTCTCTAGCCTTCCCATAACCTTCTTTGAATGGCTTTCCGCCCAATTCTGGGAGAAGCGAGCAAACCATTCACGAGCTATCGCCTCAAAGCTCTCTCCTCCACCTTCAGCCACTTTTTTTGCCTTACGAGCATCACTTGGGTCTACTCCATCACGCAACAGTAATCGCTCATTATCTCGAAGCTCTCTTGCTTTTTTGAGCGTAATATCTGGATAAGTCCCAAGAGAGAGCCTTTTCTCCTTCCCACCAAAGCGATATTTAATCCGCCACCACTTCCCTCCACTCGGTGAAATCTCCAGATACAGGCCCCCGGTATCATATAATCTCTTTGTTGTTTTGGATGGCTTGGAATCCCTTACCGTTATTGCTGTTAGTGGCATTTGGGGGCAACTCCACTTTTATTGTCTTGATTTTGACTGATTATTTGGGGGCAACTCAAAAAATATTTGTCATGTTGCCCCTAATGTTGCCCCCAGTTGCCCCCAGATGTCAATGTAGAACATAGGACAAGAATGGAGACAAAACCAGCGTTTTTGCTTTATCTAAAGGGTATATTGGCCATTATCGGAGAAGGGTGGAGCGGAATATGGTGGCTATGGGTGGACTTGAACCACCGACTCCGGCATTATGAATGCCGTGCTCTAACCAACTGAGCTACATAGCCATATTCAGGCGGGGCGCCGAATTTTCGAGGCTGTACTGCATAATGTCAAGAACCGGAGCGTTTCGGCTCTCTTAAATACTCAAACGTTGAAACGAAAGTGCATCACATCGCCATCCTTGACAGTGTAGTCTTTTCCCTCAAGGCGTAGTTTGCCGGCCTCTTTCGCCCCCTGCTCACCATTGCCGGTAATGAAATCACCATAACCGATGGTCTCGGCGCGGATAAACCCACGTTCAAAATCGGTATGGATGACCCCGGCAGCCTGAGGGGCGGTGCTCTCCCGGGCCACTGTCCACGCCCGAGCCTCTTTCTCTCCGGCGGTAAAATAGGTCAGCAGGCCGAGGAGTTCGTAACCGGCGCGAATCACCCTGCTGAGCCCCGACTCATCCTGCCCCATCTCCTGAAGAAAGAGGGCCTGCTCCGCCTCATCGAGGTCAGCCAGTTCAGACTCAATGGCAGCACACAGCGGGACGACGACAGAGCCCTCTCTTTCGGCTATCTGACGAATCACCTGAAGAGCCGGATTATCGACGAACCCCTCTTCATCGACATTGGCGATATACATGTTGGGCTTTACTGTGAGCAGTGAGAGGGGCTTCAACAACTTGATCTCCTCCTCCTCCAGCCCCATGGCCCGAACAGGCTCGCCGTGATCAAGATGCGCCTTAACCCTGGCCAGCAGTGCACTCAGGCGAAGCTGTTCCTTATCACCCGCTTTGGATGCTTTCTGGGCCCGGTCCAGCCCCCTCTCCACGGTGTCCATATCGGCCAGGGCAAGTTCCGTGTTGATGGTCTCAATATCGGCAACGGGGTCGATGCGGTTGGCAACGTGGGTGACGTTTTCATCTTCAAAGGCTCGAACCACATGGGCGATGGCATCAACTTCGCGGATATGGGCAAGAAACTTGTTCCCCAACCCCTCGCCGCGAGAGGCCCCTTCGACCAGGCCGGCAATATCGACAAATTCGATGGTGGTTGGGATCACTCTTTTTGGGTTGACGATCGCCGCAATGGCATCAAGCCGGGGATCGGGCACTTCAACCACCCCCACATTTGGATCAATGGTACAAAACGGATAGTTCTGTGCATCGACCCCGGACGCAGTCAGGGCATTGAAAAGGGTCGATTTGCCGACATTGGGCAGGCCCACGATTCCACAACGAAAACCCACTTACACTCTCTCCAGGACTATTTTAGCTTTCAGGGTCACAATGCAATGCATTCATTGCAAGATCTGATTTTCCACTGATCACCTCCGGCATGATGGGCAGTACTCGATCTATTGCCCCCCTGATTGCAATCTCTTCATCTGAACCGGGCCTCTTGAGCACATATGAGACCACCTGATCTGCCGAACCCGGATGGCCAATTCCCAGTCTGAGGCGTTGAAAATCCCGGCTCCCCAACTGGGTGATGATGTCTCTCAGGCCATTATGACCGCCGTGGCCACCGCCCTGCTTGAGTCGTACCACACCGGGAGGCAGATCCAGGTCATCATGGATGACCAGAATATTCTCCGGAGCAATGCGATAGAACCGGGAGCAGGCCGATACCGCTGATCCACTCCGATTCATATAGGTGGTGGGTGCCAGTGCCCTGATTGTCGACCCTGCAACAGTGAGTCGCCCCACATCGCCAAAGAATTTTGGCTCTGATGCCAGCGTCCCCCCTGAGCCTGAAATCAACGCCTCAAGAAACCAGTAGCCGGCATTATGTCGGTCCCGGGCATGTTTCTGGCCAGGATTTCCAAGTCCGACAACAAGAGATACAGGGCCCATATGCAGTCAGACCTCGAAACTGACTGAGGTCCAACCTCTCCTAACTGCTGGCCTCTTCGCTGTCGCTCTGTTCTGCTTCAGCTTCACCTTCACCTTCACCTTCAGTTGCAGCTTCAATATCATCCTCATCCAACACATCAGACTCTTCGACCTCTTCTTCCACGGCCTTCGGCGGCAGTATCACCACAACGGTCTGGTCTTCTCCGCCATGAGCAAAAGCTGTGACTTCTACCCCTTCCGGCAGGGCAACCGCTGAGAGCATTAGAGACTGGTTCATGCGAAGTGTGGTGATATCCAGCTCCAAAAACTCCGGCAGATCCTTGGGCAGACAGGTGATGTCGATCTCAGGGACAAGGTGGGAGATGATGCCGCCATCGAGTTTGACCCCCTCGCACTCCTCTTCACCAGTGAAGTGGAGAGGCACCTTGATATGGAGCACCTGGTCAGCTCTCACCCGCTGAAAATCAAGATGTTCAATCTCTTGCCTGAAAGGGTGATGCTGAACCTCACGGAGGATCGCTTCTTCGCTCTTTCCATCGTAGTTGATCTTGATTACAGCTGAATGAAAAGCCTCTTTCTCCAGATCATGGAATATTTCATTATGGTCTACTGTCAGTGAAACATTGGGCTGATCAGTACCGTATAGTACGGCTGGAACCTTGCCTTCATGACGTAGACGTCGACTTGATGCGGTACCGGTTGCGGTACGGATGCTGGCACTAAGTTCAAATTGCACACTCATTTTTTTCTATCTCCGAATTCATTCCCATCACTGCCCCGAATATCGGCAACAGTTGATAAGCCGGGCCTTTTCCCGGTCTTGTGGCAGCCCTTATTCCCTGAAAAGAGAGGGCAAAATAGTCCTATTCAACAAACATCGAGCTGACTGAATCATTGGTGGCAATCCGCCTGATCGACTCTCCAAGCAGCTCTGAAATGCTGAGCTGGCGGATTTTAACGCATTTTTGTGCCTCTTCGCCAAGTGGAATCGTGTCAGTGACCACAACCTGGTCAAGCTGGGAGGCAGAAATGGTCTCAATAGCCGCTCCGGAGAGCACCGGATGGGTGCAATAGGCAAGCACCCGAGTGGCTCCATTCTCCTTCAGGGCAGAGGCGGCCTCACACAGGGTATTGGCCGTATCGACCATATCATCCATCAATACACAGGAACGACCCTCGACATCACCGATAATATTCATCACTTTGGCGACATTGGCTTTTGGGCGGCGTTTATCGATGATCGCCAGATCCGCACCCATATGCTTGGCCATTGCCCTTGCCCGAACCACCCCTCCAACATCAGGGGAGACCACCAGAATATCATCGCCTTCAGCTCGATAGAGGGCTCCCAACATAACCGGCGAGGCATAGATATTGTCCGTCGGGATATCAAAAAAACCCTGAATCTGGTCGGCATGAAGATCCATGGTCAGGACTCGATCGATGTCTGCGGTGGAGATCATTTTCGCCACCAGCTTGGCTGTAATGGCAACTCTTGCCGTTCTCGGACGTCGGTCCTGGCGTGCGTAACCCAGATAGGGGATAACGGCAATAATTCTCCCGGCAGATGCTCTACGCAGTGCATCGGCCATAATCAACAACTCCATAAGGTTGTCATTACTGGGCGCACAGGTGGATTGGATGACAAAAACATCACGTCCGCGAATATGGTCTTCCACCTCAACATTGATCTCGCCATCACTGAAACGACCCACCTGGATTCGTCCGAGCGACATTCCGAGGTATTGGGCGACCTTTGATGCCAGTGCTGGATTGGCATTCCCGGTGAAGAGGGTAAAGTTGTCGATAATTGTTGGCATAGGGTTCTTCAGTCAGTTATTAGGGTTGGCTGGGGTGCCAGGATTCGAACCTGGGAATGCCGGAATCAAAATCCGGTGCCTTGGGCCTCTTGGCTACACCCCAGGAGTTATTGTTCTCATCTCCAATGTAGCGGGTTGCCCCCTTTTCGTCTATCGATCAATGTTCCTTTCTCCAAAATGGATGAAAATCTACCCCTCGGGCAATAAATCCTCTCCACATCTCTGGCATCTGCGCCAGTATGCTCTGGCCGAAAGCGGTATTTTCCAGCTCGATAAAAACCGCTGCACCACTTCCCGTCATCCTTGCCCGGCCATAATCTCCCAACCACTCTAGCACTTCACCCACCTCTGGATAGAGCCTGCAGGTAACCTTCTCCAAATCATTTCGTGACTCTCCCGCCTGATAGTCGGCTATTGTGATAAGCGGACTATTCCGTGTCAATTTTGAATCCGAAAAAATCCTCGATGTGGCCACATTTACCGGTGGAATAACCACCAGATAGGTGGTTGGCGGCAATTCTACTGCAGAGAGCCGGTCACCCACCCCCTCTGCCCAGGCTGCGTGTCCCTGAATAAAAACCGGAACATCGGCGCCAAGGCTCAATCCCAGCTCCTTAAGCTCTGAGGAGGACAGCCCCAACTCCCATAACTGGTTGAGAGCGAGCAGGGTTGTCGCCGCATCCGAGCTTCCGCCCCCCAGGCCGGCGCCCAGAGGGATCTTCTTCTCCACGCTGATCTCAACCCCCTTTGAACTACCCGATTGACTCTGGAGCAAGCGAGCCGCGCGAATAATAAGGTCCTCATCAATCGATACCGCCTCATTCCCTGATGATCGATCGATCGCTGCTTCTGGAGTTGGGATGAATTCAAGCCAATCGCCAAAATCGAGAAAGCGAAAGAGGGTCTGCAACTCATGGTAGCCATCCTCACGACGGCCCACCACATGGAGAAACAGATTTAGCTTTGCAGGAGCAAAAAAACGTGTCTGGTTTGTACTCAGGGGGTGTCCCTCCACTGTCCAACCACAACCTGAAAATTGAGAGTGTCGCCCAGGTCCCTGCCTTCTGCATCAACAAGTGAAACAGTCCCTGGCAATGCCTCGATCCAAAGACGCTTGGGCAGCATCAAATCGCCCACCTGAGTATATTCGATAAAAGTAATCTCCCAGCCGGACTGCACCAGCCTCTTTAGCCTTCCAATGCTATCAAGCTCAAACTGATCTCTCGGGCCTGGTGCGGGGAGGCCAATAATCCAGTACTGAAGCGGCTCAAAGGGCACCTCCCACCCCCCTTGTTGTCTCAGCAACTCAGCGATGGTCTGGGCGGTGAACTTATTCTGCTGGGCATCCTCGAGGATGGCTCCATGCTGATTCAGGGTGATTCGGGTTTGCCCTGACCCAAAAATACCGAAGAGGTTGATCTGATGATCAGCCATTGCTCGCGACCAGTTCAGGGAGAGGCTGTCTGCACGGTGATCTGTCCGCACTCCCAGTCTGCCGTGGAGATTCCAATGGTCAATGGTGTGGAGCTGTTGCTCATGGGCCTCCCAGGCCAGCCCGGGATCAACTGGCTCAGGCTGAGGCCCCATGGTTGAACATCCCGAAAGCAACAGGAGTATCGCCAGCCACCCTCTTCTCATGGATCAAGTCTCTGCATCGTCTCCTTGAGAACCGAACTATCGGGGTTCTCTTCATAGGCATGCCCCCAAATCTCCCGAGCCCTCTCTCTCCCCCCGGAGACCCAGTTCACTTCACCCAGATGGGCCGCAATCTCAGCGTCCGGAAACAACTCGAATGCTTGCTGGAGGTAGTTGATGGCTTGCTCATGATTCCCAAGACGAAAATGGACCCACCCGATACTGTCGAGAATAAAGGGGTCATCGGGCCGTAGTTCAAGTGCGCGGGAGATCAGTTCAAGCGCCTCATCCAACCGATCCGTCTTGTCGGCCAGGGTATAGCCCAGCGCATTGTAAGCATGGGGATTATCGGGCTCGATCTGAATCAACCGACGCATATCCTGCTCATGTTCTTCAAGCCGTCCCATGGTTGCGGTGATCAGACCTCTTTGATAGAGAAAACGGGGGTTCTCGGGCTGCTCATCCATAGCCCGATCCAACATCTCCTTTGCTTCGGCAAGCCGGCCGGCCTCGCGGAGCAGTGCCTCACCAGCCAGTATCAACTCCTCATATTGATCTTCAGATTCAGGCTCAACCCCCTGGAGAAATTCAATGGCACTGTCGACTCCCTGTTGTTCGCTCAGGATTTTAGCAAGCCCGAGTTGCACCTGAAGTCGATGTTTCTCACCCGTCAGAGAGTGATACCACTTTTCTGCCCGCTGATAGTGACCAAGCTTGGTCTCAAGCTCTGCGAGATAGAGCCGGGCTATATCGGAGTTGGAGGTGGGCCGAAGGGCAACAAACCGCTCGAGATAACCCACTGCCGCTGCGTAGCCATCAAGCTCTGCACTGACAAGGGCAGTGGTAAAGAGTGCTTCGGCATTCTCCGGCTGTTCATCAACCACCCGTAACAGGTGCTCAAGTGCTCTGGCCAGTTCACCCAGATCCACCAAGTGTTGGCCATATTGAAGGCGAAAGGCGGTTGCGCCGGGGTAGGTTGTCAGAAACAAATCGGCAAAGGCAGAAAGCCCCTGAAGATCATTATCAGCGATCAACAGCTCCACTTTGATCTTTGCTGCTCTTTCGTTCCCTGGACTTAACTTGAGTGCCTCTTCTATCGCCAGCATGGCCACTTCGGGCGCTTTGTGTCTTCTGGCAACATCAGCCCTGCCAAGTTGAGCCTCAAACTGGTTGGGGTGATGCCTTAACAGACGATCATAGAGGGTGAGACCATCTCCCACATCTGGATAGCCGAGCATCTGGGTAATCCTTCGATAGACCGGCCCCACCTCTCGACCCGCCTTCCTGATGATCTCTTCCAGACGCTCAATGGCCTCTTCAGAGCGCCCAAGCCCCAGTAAAATACGGATGAGGGCATCATTTGCCCGTGTCTCATCAGGGTCGAGTTCGATCCAGATTGTTGCGGCTGCGCGGGCCTCTTCCAGCTTTCCCGCTTTTACCGCCAACTGCGTGGCTCGAGCCGCCAGCCTGTGATCCCGGGCCATCTCGGCCGCACGCAGCAGTGCTGAGACGGACTCCTCTGTATTCCCCCGTTGTGCTGAGATTTCACCAACAATAACCTCATAGAGCAACTCCCCTGAAAGCACTGTTGGCTCTCTCAAGGAGGCATCGGTGGCAGCCCTGTTCTCAGGCGGCGAGGCGCAACTGGCGAACGCCAGAACGGCCACCAGCATCACCATTGATGGGTGGGTTTTCCTGCACCTGGTTAACAAACAGTAATGAAAAACGTTCATCCCCTATCCGTATCGGTGCCGGTCAGCTGTTATAGTCTGACTAGCCACTTAAGAGAGCCTGAGTGTCATATACCCGAGGCCCATCTGCAAGCATACTGATTATCTGTAATTTTGGAATTACTTGACACTTCCCTACTAACACGCACAATTTATCTATTTTTACCCTTTGACGCCCTATGCACCTGATCACAATCGGCTTAAACCATGAAACTGCCCCTGTTGCAATCAGGGAGCAGGCGGTGTTTGGCCCGGAAAAGCTGGTGCCGGCACTCCAAGACCTCACTGCACAGCGAGACATTGATGAGACAGCGATACTCTCTACCTGCAACCGCACAGAAATCTACTGTCGGCAGCAGCAGCCTGATGGCCAGGCTGTCGTCAAATGGCTGTGTCAATTTCATGCCCTTGAGCCCCAGCAGCTTCAGGAGTGTCTCTACCACCACCCAGAGGAGGAGGCTGTCAAACATGCCTTCAGAGTAGCTTCAGGGCTTGACTCCATGGTTCTCGGGGAACCTCAGATTCTGGGACAGATGAAAACGGCCTTCGCTACTGCACATAAGGCGGGGACGACGGGAAAAATCCTCAACCGCCTCTTTCAGAATACCTTCTCAGTTGCCAAGCAGGTAAGAACCGATACTGCAATTGGTGCAAGCGCCGTCTCCATCGCCTATGCGGCGGTTGATCTGGCGAAAAAGATATTTGCTGATCTGGGCACAAAGACAGTGCTCCTGATCGGGGCCGGTGAGACCATAGAGCTTGTTGCGCGCCATCTGACGAATAATGGGGTACGCCATATCATTGTAGCCAACCGTTCTGTAGAGCGGGCTGAGCTGCTTACCAGCCGTATCAGCGGAGAAGCGATCGCACTCAGTGAACTCCCCAATCGCCTGGCTGAGGCAGATATCATTATTGCTTCCACAGCCAGTACTCTGCCTATCCTTGGAAAAGGTGCGGTGGAGAGTGCACTCAAGCTGCGCCGCCACAAGCCTATATTCATGGTGGATCTGGCAGTACCCCGTGACATCGAAGCCGAAGTCGGTGGCCTGGCCGATATTTTTCTCTACACCGTCGATGACCTGAAGCAGATTATTGAAGAGAACATCTCATCCCGGCGTGATGCCGCAGATGAGGCGGAGAAGATAATTGCCCTGGAGACCATCCGCTTCATGCACTGGCTAAGAGGCCTCAATGCAGTCCCGACGATTCGCTCCTTCAGAAAAAACGTCGATGATCTTCGTAATGCAGCGCTTGAGCAAGCCTACCGACAACTGGCCGCTGGAGAGAATCCAGAGAGAATAATTGAAATCCTGGCCCACAACCTCAGTAATAAGTTTGCCCACGCGCCAAGCCAGGCTCTTAAACAAGCTGACAACGAGGGAAACTCGCGCCTCCTGTCTGCTGCTCGCAAGCTCTTTATGCTCGATTGATCAAAATGAAGCAATCCATTCAGACAAAACTTGAACAACTGGTCGAGCGCCATGAAGAGCTGGGAGCCCTCCTGTCTGAACCCGCGGTGATCGAAGAGCAGAATCGGTTCCGCCAGCTCTCAATAGAGCTTTCCGAACTGGCCCCGGTGGTGGCTGAGTATGGCCACTATCGAGAGCTCAGCGATGAAATCAACTCCGCCCGGGAGATGCTCAAAGACGGCGACTCGGAAGTAAGAGAGATGGCCTCTGAAGAACTGCCCGCCCTTGAACAGGGTCTGCAACAATCCTCTGAACTCCTGCAGCGGCTTCTGCTCCCCAAGGATCCCAATGATGATCGCAATATCTTCCTTGAGATCCGGGCTGGAACCGGAGGGGACGAGGCGGCACTTTTTGCAGGAGATCTCTTTAGAATGTACCAGACCTATGCAGAGCAACAGCGCTGGCAGGTTGAGATTGTCAGCTATCGAAATGGTGAACACGGCGGGTACAAGGAGATCATAAGCCGAATCGCAGGAGGTGGCGCTTACTCAAAGCTGAAGTTTGAATCCGGTGCCCACCGGGTCCAACGGGTTCCGGAGACTGAGTCCCAGGGGCGAATTCATACCTCCGCCTGTACCGTTGCAATCCTTGCTGAATCTGATGAGATCGATGAGATCGAGATCAATCCACAGGAATTAAGAACCGATACCTTTCGTGCTTCAGGCGCTGGTGGTCAGCATGTCAACCGTACTGATTCTGCAGTTCGACTCACCCATCTGCCCAGCGGGATCGTTGTTGAGTGTCAGGATGAGCGTTCCCAACATAAGAACCGGGCAAGGGCGATGTCGGTACTTAAAGCCCGGCTGCTGGAGGCTGAACGCAGTCGACAGCAGGCAGAAGAGGCCGAAATCCGCCGCAATTTGGTCGGCAGTGGAGATCGTTCTGAACGGATAAGGACCTATAATTATCCTCAAGGACGCATCACTGACCACCGCATCAACTTGACGCTCTACAAACTTGATGAGGTGCTTGCCGGAGGGCTCAGTCAGGTGATTGAGCCGCTGATTGTCGAATACCAGGCTGACCAGCTTGCCGCCCTAGGGGAGGAGAACGCACTCTGACTACTCTCGTGGGAGCTCTTCTGGAAGAGGGAAGGCAACGCCTCCTGGGAAAGACAGATCAACCGTCACAAGAAGCACAAATCCTCCTAAGCCACAGCAGCGGGCTCACCCATGCCCAGATTATTGCCAATCCCGACCATAGCCTGTCTGAAAAGAGTACCGCCGACTTTACCGGCCTTATTGACAGAAGGGTAAATGGAGAACCCATTGCCTACCTTTGTGGGGCTCGGGAGTTCTGGTCCTTAAAGCTCACGGTCTCAAAAGATGTCCTCATTCCGCGCCCAGAAACCGAGCTTCTGGTCGAACGAACACTGATCAGGATGGCCCTTTGGGAGAGCCCTGTTGTGGCTGACCTTGGAACAGGCTCAGGAGCAGTTGCCCTTGCTCTTGCAAAGGAGTCCCCCCCGACCCGGATCATCGCGACTGACCGCTCTGATGACGCCCTTGGAATTGCCCGGCAGAACAGCCAGCAGCTGGGCATTAACAACGTTGAATTTTACTGTGGCCGTTGGTTTGATGCCCTGGGGCCAAAGCTCAAGTCCAGGATCAATATCATTGCCTCAAACCCTCCCTATGTGATGGAAGGGGATCCCCACCTGTTACAAGGCGACCTTCCCTGGGAGCCTCGTCAGGCACTGATTTCAGGAAGAGATGGTCTGGCAGCTTTTGGAACGATTATTTCTGAGGCCCCCCGATGGCTTACCCCAAGCGGCTGGCTCCTTCTTGAGCATGGTCCTGCCCAGCAGGATCATGTCCGCGTATTGATGGAAGAGGCAGGCTTTTTGGAGATTACGGGTCACAGCGACCTTGCAGGGCTGCCAAGAGTAACAGAGGGTCAACTCCCACCCCCTTGCGGTTGAGTGGGAATAGACCGACAACCCAAGCTTAACCAAAAGAAGCCAAAGCCCTCCCTCTGTTTGGGCATTTAAGGCTCCTTAGCTGATCGATTCCAGCGCTCTTTTTAGTTTCTCTGGAATCGCCACCGCTTTCTCAGTAGCACGATCGACATAGACATGGACAAAGAAACCAGTTGCATATGCGTATGGATCTCCAGAGATAAAGATCCCGAGCTCAAACTTCATGCTTGAGCGGCCGAGGTGGGCCACTCTTAATCCGGCATCAACACTCTCCACCATGGGCGTCGCCTTGATAAACCGACAACCAGTCTCAGCAGCAAAGGGGATAACCGGGTCTTTGATCCAATCGAGCCCTGAATCAACCAGAAAACGGATAATAGCGGCCTCAAAGTACCTGTAGTATTCAACATTATTGACATGGCCGAGAATGTCGAAATCAAGCCAGCGGGCCTGAATAGTATGGATATATGGATAGACCTCACGGGTAATTTCATGGCTCATCGTGCCCTGCCTCTATAAAACTAAAACCAAGTAATGTTTAACCAGACTGTCTGGCTAATAGCTCTTCTTCAAGCAACTTCATGGTTACTCTTCCAACATATTCAAAATCGGCGTTGTTCTTGTTCAGGGCCTTGAGACAGGCCCCGCCCATCATCTTCCCGAGCAACTCTGGATTATAGAGCAAACGATTTATGGTGAAAGGGTTTAATGTGAGAGGATTACAGCCCTTATCATTCCCCAACCAGATGGAGGCCCTGCCTGATGGCGATGGAGAAAATCCAGATATACTCAAGGCAGTGGGCCGGGTTGGCCCTGATTTTACTACTGCTGAATAATGATCGATTAATGGCAAATCCACCCCCTTCAAACGCCAGACTCCAAGAGGTCGCACAACGCCTCACCCCCGCACTAAAAAAGGCGATGCAAGAGAGGGAGGTGCAACTGGGTCAGCCCCTCTTTATCCGGATCTTCAAGGCCAGCCATGAACTTGAGGTCTGGCTTGAGAGTGGAGGCGAGTTCAAGCTTTTTCAAAACTATACGATCTGCGACTTCTCCGGTGAATTTGGCCCCAAACTAAAGGAGGGTGACCTACAAAGCCCCGAGGGCTTCTATTTTGTTACCCCTGAGCAGATGAATCCGGCAAGCCAGTACCACCTCTCCTTCAACCTCGGCTTTCCCAACCTCTACGATCGCACCCGCGGACGGACAGGGAGTGCACTGATGGTGCATGGGAACTGCGTCTCGATTGGCTGCTATGCGATGACAGACCCGATTATTGAAGAGATATACCTTGTCGCTGATGCAGCCCTGAGAGGGGGCCAGCCCTTTTTTCGAGTCCACATCTTTCCATTTCGGATGACAGACCACAATCTTCATCAGCATCGCCATTCCCCCTGGAGTTCATTTTGGGAAAATCTCAAACAGGGCTACGACCTCTTTGAGGCCACCCGGCGACCGCCCAATGTTGAAGTTGGAGAGGGCCTCTATCAGTTTGGCCTCGATTGACGCCGGCCTGCCGACAGCTCACTCAGCCAGAGGTCAGAGATCTCCCAGCCTGACCTTCTTTCGTGCCGGTTTTTTAGCCCGATTCGGTCCTTTTTTCTTTCCAACCCTACTGCTTTTTGATCTGCTCTGAGTTGGCGATTTTTTTGCTCTCCCTTTGGGGGCGTTACGGGATATTTTAAGCTGCTTCCCTGAAACCCAGACTTTTTTCAGCTCCTTGAAGACATCCCCGGGCATCCCCTCAGGCAGATCAACCAGGCTGTGATCATCTTGAATATCGATCCGTCCGATATATTGGCTGTCAAGGCCGGCCTCATTGGCAATCGCCCCAACGATGTTGCCTGGATTAACCTGGTCCTGGTGGCCGACTTCAATTCTGTAACGCTCCATCCCCTTTTCAGGAGGAGCCCCCTTCCTGGATGGTTTCACTCGCTCTTTGCGGGAATATTTTTTTGTGCTTTCACCACCACCGCTGTGGCTTGAGCTGCCCTTCTTGTCACGCTTGGGCTGATGCTGGAACAGAAAAGGGGCATCACCCTGCAGGAGTTTTGCCAGTGCTGCTGCAACTTCAAGCGCAGGGACATTATGTTCCTGCTGATACTGCTCAACCATCTGGTAGAAGAGCCCGAGCTGATCTGTCGCCAGGGTGTCGGTAATGCGCTGTTTGAATTTGGCAATACGTTTGTCATTTATGAGTTCAGTTGAAGGGAGCTCCATCAGCTCAATCTTTTTTCTTGTTGCTCTCTCGATGGCATGGAGCAGTCTTTTTTCACGGGGGGAGACAAATAAAATAGCATCTCCCTCTCTGCCCGCCCGGCCTGTTCGACCAATGCGGTGGATATAGGCTTCAGTATCATAGGGGATGTCGTAGTTCACAACATGGCTGATACGCTCAACATCAAGACCGCGTGCAGCAACATCCGTTGCAACAAGAATATCCAGCTTGCCTTTTCTCAGACCCTCAATGGTGCGCTCACGTTGCTTTTGAGGTATATCGCCGTTTAATGGGGTTGATGCATAACCTCGCGCTGCGAGCTTTTCTGACAACTCAACGGTGGCAATTTTGGTGCGAACAAAAACCAGCATGGCGTCAAAAGACTCAGCCTCCAGAATACGAGTCAATGCATCCAGCTTATGTGTTCCACTGACAGGCCAGAAGCGCTGTCGAATAGTCTCCGCAGTCGCGGTTTTAACTTTGATTGTTACCTGCTCTGGCTGGTTCAGATATCGTGAGGCGATGCGGCGAATCTGCTGTGGCATGGTGGCCGAAAAGAGGGCGATCTGGCGTTCATCGGGGGACTGGTCAAGAATCCACTCCACATCATCAATAAACCCCATTCGCAGCATCTCGTCTCCCTCATCCAGCACCAGCGTGCTCAGGTTGTTAAGCCTGAGCGTCCCCCGACGCATGTGATCCATCACCCTCCCAGGAGTACCCACCACCACATGAACCCCTCGCTGCAAGGCCCGGATCTGAACACGATACTCCTGGCCGCCATAGATGGGTAAAACATGAAACCCTTTGAGATAAGTCGCGTATTTTTGAAAGGCCTCAGCCACCTGAATGGCCAATTCACGAGTTGGCGTCAGAACGAGCACTTGCGGGTCTTTTTGCTTCAGATTGAGAGCAGACAAAATGGGTAATGCAAAAGCCGCTGTCTTCCCTGTCCCTGTCTGGGCCTGACCGAGCAGATCTCTGCCCTCCAGCAGGAGTGGAATGGTCTTTGCCTGAATGGGAGAGGGTATCTCATAGCCCACTTCGTCCAAAATTTTCAATAGTGGCTTCGTTAGCGTCAACTGATTAAACGCTGTTACCGGATCGGCAGTCATATGCATTACCTGAGGGGAGGGTAGAGTGGATGAATCGCGCAGGGGTCCTGACAGGGCCGTGATCAGCAGCGAAATGACCACAGAGGCGCGAAGTTTACCGACTAACGTCAAAAACACAACCAATTTTCGCCAAACACGCCAATCACACTATTTTGCCCATCAATAGAGATAAGAGTGTTTTGCGCGTTGTTGTGACTGGCCGACATCTACCAAACCGGCTACTCCAACCGCTACAATACGCGCCATAATGAACTTGATCACCAGTAAGGCCTTTGCCCTCCAGATTATCCGCTGGCGCTGGGCCGTCCTTCTCTTATCGCTCCTCATCGCCGCCCTTCTCACAACCGGTGTGATTCGCCTGACCATCGATAACGACTATCGAGTCTATTTTAGTGAGGACAACCCCGAACTACTGGCCTTTGAAGCGCTGCAAAACATCTACAACAAGCAGGACAATGTACTCATCGCCCTGGCGCCCAGTGATGGGGAGGTATTTAGCCGCAAAACCCTGGCCGCCATCGAATGGCTCACCGAAGAGGCCTGGCAGATCCCCTTCTCCACCCGGGTTGACTCCGTCACCAATTTCCAGCACACCCGTGCTGAAGAGGATGACCTGGTTGTTGAGGACCTGGTCGAGGAGGCTGATGCACTCACCGATTTGGAGATTGATGCCAGGCGTAGAATTGCCCTCTCCGAGCCTGCCCTGGTCAATAGTGTTCTCTCCCAAAATGGGGCTGTGACCGCTCTCAATATCATTGTCCAGCTCCCAGGGAAAAGCCTGGATGAGGCATCAGAGATCGTGCGCCATGTTCGTCAGCTGGCCGAGAGTTTCAACCAACGCTACCCGAACATCGATATCTACTTAAGCGGCATGATGATGCTCAACAACGCCTTTGCCGAAGCCTCTCTCAATGATATTGTTGAGCTCATCCCGGTGATGTACGTCATCATCCTTCTGGTTATTATCCTCTCTCTGAGATCACTCTGGTCGACCGTTGCGGTCACCCTTGTCATTCTCCTGTCAATGATGCCGGCAATGGGTATTGGCGGTTGGACAGGTATAGTGATCACCCCGCCTACAGCAGCCTCTCCCACAATCATCATGACCCTTGCTGTTGCTGACAGCATTCACCTCCTGATGACAATGCTTACACTCATGAGGCGTCACGGCATGGGGAGAGATGAGGCTATTGTAGAGAGCATGAGAATCAATATGGGCCCAATCTTCCTCACCAGCATTACCACCGCGATCGGTTTCCTTAGCCTGAACTTTAATGATGCACCCCCTTTTCGTGATTTGGGAAACATGACGGCGATTGGTGTTGTCCTCGCCTGGATACTCTCGATCACCTTCCTGCCGGCCCTGCTCTCCCTGCTCCCGATCAAGACCAAGACCCATGATGTCAGCCGGCCTCACCTTCTCCACGGCCTGGCCAACATGGCGATACGCCGCAAGCAGCTCTTCTTCTGGGGGTGGCTGATTGTGATCGCCTTCCTGGTTGCAATGATCTCCAGGATTGAACTGAATGATGATTTTGTTGACTACTTTGATGACTCGATTCAGTTTCGTCGGGATGCCGATTTTGTCTCGGAAAATCTCACTGGTCTCAATCATGTGTTCTTCTCAGTGAATTCCGGAGAGTCGAGTGGTATCAATGAGCCCACTTTCCTTCAACATCTTGAAGCGTTCCAGCTGTGGCTAAAAAAGCAGGAAGAGGTGATACATGTCTCAATTCTCTCCGACACCATCAAGCGCCTGAACCGAAACATGCACGGGGATGACCCTGCCTGGGAGACCATCCCCACTGAGAGAGAGCTCGCCGCACAATACCTGCTGCTGTTTGAGATGTCCCTCCCCTATGGGCTTGATCTCAACAACCAGATCAATGTCGACAAGTCAGCTACCAAGATCGCCGTCATTCTCAAGCAGCTCACCAACAGGGATATCAGAGCCTTTAACACCCGGGCAGAAGAGTGGCTGGTCGACCACACCCCCGAGGTGATGCACGCCAAGGGAACGGGTGCCGCCCTGATGTTCTCCAATATCTCAAGGAGAACGATTGACTCAATGGTTTTTGGAACCTTTATCGCCCTGGTGCTGATCTCTGCAACCCTGATGCTCGCCCTTCGTGATCTCAAGCTTGGCTTAATCAGCCTGATCCCCAACATTGCTCCGGCTCTCCTTGCGCTGGGGATCTGGGCCCTGTGGAAAACCCAGCTTGGGATGGCAGGCTCTGTCGTCTTTGCCGTCTCTCTGGGTATTGTTGTCGACGATACCGTCCATTTCCTGAGCAAATATCTGAGAGCCCGAAGAGAACAAAAGCACTCTGTTACTGAGGCCATTCACTATGCCTTCTCAACAGTCGGGCTCGCCCTGTTGGCAACCACGACCATTCTTGTGGCCGGCTTTTTGATTCTTGTTACCTCTTCTTACCAGGCCAATGAGCAGACAGGACAGTTGCTCAGCCTGATCATCACCCTCGCCCTTATTCTGGACTTTACCTTCCTCCCCGCTCTTCTGCTTAAGATGGAGAGAGAAGAGCGATCACAACCTTCCGATGGAGAGAGACAATGAAACAGAGCGTGATTGTCCCCCTAACTTCCCTTTTCCTGGTCCTCTCTTTTTGCGCTCATACCGTTGTAGCTGATGAAGCCGAAGACCGGGGACTCGAGATTGCCAAAGAGGCGGAAGCGCAGAGCCAGGGATGGAGTGACATGCAGTCAAGCATGAAGATGGTCCTTCGCAACCGCCATGGCCAGGAGAGTATCCGTTATATGCGAATCCTGACGCTTGAAAACCAAGATGGCGGGGACAAGAGCATGACCATCTTCGATCGCCCAAAAGATGTTAAGGGAACCGCGCTGCTAACCCATGCTCATATCAACAAACCCGATGACCAGTGGCTCTATCTGCCCGCCCTCAAGCGCGTCAAACGGATCAGCTCCCGGAATAAGTCCGGACCCTTCATGGGCAGTGAATTTGCCTATGAGGATATGGGATCACAGGAGATCGACAAATACACCTATCGCTACCTCCGTGATGAACCCTGTGGTGAGAACTGGAGCTGCTATGTCAGTGAACGTTTCCCCAGGGACCGCAAGTCGGGTTACTCCCGCCAGGTGTCCTGGGTCGATAAAGAGCACTATCGCATTGTCAGGGTAGATTATTACGATCGCAAAAAGAGCCTGCTCAAAACTCTGGAGTTGGGCGACTACCGACTCTATCTCGAGAGGTTCTGGAGGGCTCACACACTGACCATGACCAACCACCAGACGGAAAAGAGCACCACACTTGAATGGGAGAAGTACGCCTTCAACGTTGGATTGACCGATAGCGACTTCACTCGCCAGGTACTCAAGAGAGCGCGATGAGACGGACCTTTGCCGCCCTCCTGGTTATTGCCCCGCTCGCTGCCAGTGGTGGTGAGTTTGGAGGGAGTCTGGAGGCCCGTCTTGCCACCTACCCCTCAACTCCACTCGATCCACAGCAACAAAAAAACGCCTACAGCCTCGTCTTCAACCCCGAGTTCAGCCATCAGTGGGAGACCAGCTCACTCTCCTTTAGTGGCTACAGTCAGTTGAGTGATGACAACAGCGGCCGAAGCCACAACGACATCCGGGAACTGGAATTCATTACCTGGGGCGAGCAGTGGGAGCTCAGGGCGGGAATTGGTGAGCTCTTCTGGGGGAGCACCGAATCTCGCCATCTGGTGGATGTGGTAAACCAGCGTGACGGACTGGCTCTGGAGGGGAGTAAGCTGGGCCAGCCTCTTGTCGGTCTCACCTTAACTCATGACTGGGGTAATCTCGACCTGCTGCTGCTTCCGGGCTTTCGCAAGGGTGGTTTTCCCGACAGCGGGAGTCGACTGCGTCCCGCCTTGCCGGTCGCCGATGCCCTCACTACTTATGAGGCTGAAGAGGGTGATGACCATATTGATGGCGCCCTTCACTGGTCTGCCTCCCTCGATACTGTCGATTTTGGCCTGACCCTCTTCGAGGGGACCCAGCGCCAGCCCCGGCTAACACCGCAGCTGGCAGGAGGTGGTCCTGTCCTTATTCCCCACTACCCCCTTCTCACCCTCTATGGACTCGACCTGACCTGGCTCAATGAAGATTGGATCTGGAAACTTGAGGCGGTCAGCCGAAGAGTTGAAGGTCAGACCCAGAGGGCCCTGACAGTGGGGTTCGAGGTTGCCCAGTACGGCCTATTTGACTCCTCCTCAGATCTCGGATGGCTGGTCGAATACTCATGGGATGAAGGGGGCAAGTCGAATACCCTCTTCGACAACGATCTGATGGTCGGGCTTCGCTGGAGTGGAAATGATTCGGACAGCAGTGAGGCTATGCTCGGCTTGATGATCGACCTTGAGAACGAGAGCAAACTCCTCTCGCTTGAAGCCAGTCGCCGGCTGACTGATGACTGGAAAATCGGCTTCAGTGGAAAAGCTGTGATCGACAGCAGTGAAGGGGACCCTCTGCTCTATGGACTACGTCAGGACAGCTATCTGGAGGCAAGCCTCTCCTACTTCTTCTAGCTCAGTTAAGAGGTGCGCTCCACAGTGTCAGATGGTTCGAGACCGGCATGCCTGAGGAGGGGCTCGATCCTGGGTTCCCGCCCACGGAAAGCAACAAAAAGCTTCATCGGATCATCGCTCCCACCTGCTTCAAGGATATGGCAGAGGAAGGCGCGGCCGCTCTTTCGATCGAAGATACCGTTCTGTTCAAAGAGAGAGAAGGCGTCGGCAGAGAGTACTTCGGCCCACTTGTAGCTGTAGTAGCCCGCTGAATAACCCCCTCCAAAGATATGGCTGAAACTGTTCTGAAAACGATTAAAGTCGGGGGGGATGACCACCGCCATCTTATCCCGAACCCGGTCCAGCAGGGCCTGTACACCCTCCGCTCCATCGGGATCGAAGCGGCTATGGAGCAGGATATCGAAGAGGGAAAATTCAAGCTGTCGCACCATCTGCATTCCTGACTGAAAATGTCGGGCTGCCCTCATTCGAGTGAGCAGATGCTCAGGCAGCGTCCTGCCATCCTCCCAGTGGCCTGAGATCAGATCAAGAACTTCGCGTTCCCAGCACCAGTTCTCCATAAACTGGCTGGGAAGTTCAACCGCATCCCAGGCCACACCGTTGACCCCTGCCACACTGGGAAAATCGACCTGCGTCAGTAGGTGGTGAAGCCCGTGGCCAAACTCATGGAAGAGAGTGATTACCTCTTCATGGCTCAGCAGTGAGGGCCTGTCACCGACAGGGTTTTGAAAATTACAGACCAGAAAAGCCACGGGAAGATCGAGAACACTGCCATGACGATAACGATTGATACATTCTGCCATCCAGGCACCGGGGCGTTTACGAGGGCGTGAGAACAGATCGACAAAGAAGGAGCCTCTTGGCTCACCCTCTTCATCCTCGATCTTAAAGAGCTGGACACTCTGATCCCAGACCTGTTCGGGCTCAGCTTCACTAACCCTAATCCCATAGAGGCGTTCAACTACTTTAAACATCCCCTTGAGCACTCCGGGGAGCGGGAAGAAGGGGCGCGCATCCTCTGCCGAGTAGTCGTAACGGTGTTGACGAAGCTTTTCGGAGTAGTAGGCGATATCCCAGGCATCAACTCGATCGACACCTGCTTGACTGCAGGCGAACTCGGTAAGTTCCTTAAACTCCGTTTTTGCGGCCTCCAGAGATCGCTCAGCGAGATCAGTAATAAACCCCTCTACCCTCTCTACTCCCTCTGCCATTCGGGTTTCGAGCGCCATCTGGGCATAGTGATCAAAACCCAGCAGCCTGGCCTGCTCTCCCTTCAGTTTAAGAAGCTTGATAATGAGCTCGCTATTATCCCACTCACCTCCATTGGGCCCCGTTTCGCTCGCCCGGGTGACATAGGCCTCATAGGCCTCTCGCCGAAGGGAGGCGTCCTGACAATAGGTCATAAACGGGATATAGGAGGGGGCCTGGAGAGTGAATACCCAGCCCTCCTCTCCACGGCGCTCAGCCTCATCCCGGGCGAGATCGAGTGTTGACGAAGGAATGCCCTCAAGTTGGCTCTCATCCTTTACCGTCAGTACCCAGCCATCAGTGGCATCGAGGAGATTCTGCTGGAACTGGTTTCCCGTCATCGAGAGCTGCTGTGAAATATGAACAAAGCGCTCCTTCTCGGCCGGCTTAAGGGCAACACCGGCTAGACGAAAGTCACGCAGGGCATTATCGATAATTCTCTTCTGGGGCTGGCTGAAGTGGTCATACTCCTCACCTTTCCGGAGCTGCTTGAATTTCCTGTAGAGCCGGTCATCCTGTGCAATGGCCAGGGCATATTCACTCAGCTTGGGAAGTGAGGCCTCATAGGCCTGTCGCATCTGGGGAGAGTCATTGACTGCATTGAGGTGTGAGATGGGCGCCCAAAAGCGGTTCATTGTCTCTTCAGTAGCTTCCAGCGGTGCTGCAAAATTCTCCCATGTGGGGGAGACGTTGTCGGTAGCCAGGGCCTCAACATGATGGCGTCCCCTCTCAAGGAGATGGTCAAGGGCAGGTTCCACCTGCTCTGGCCTGATCTCGGCAAAACGGGGTAGACCCGAGACATTCAGGAGAGGATTATCTGATATTGTATTCATGGTCACTGCTGCTGTTTGCTGGAGAGGGGTTATGGTCGAAGCCTGGCCCGGCCAGAGTTGGATTATGATCTAAATCGGCACTATGCTAAAGAAGACCATGACCTCCACTTCAGGATGGACGGCAAAGACCCAACCACACAGATCACCACCTCTGGAGAAGAGAATGGCCCAAGGCGACTATGACCTGATTGTTATTGGTGGCGGGAGTGGCGGTATCGCCGCTGCCCGGCAGGCCGCCGGTTACGGTGCCCGTACCCTGCTTGTTGAAGGTGATCGATTGGGGGGCACCTGTGTCAATGTTGGGTGTGTGCCGAAAAAGGTGATGTGGAATGCCGCCCATATGGCATCCACTCTGAACCAGGCAAAAGAGTATGGTTTTGAGATCAACATCAACTCTTTCGATTGGGCCACCCTGAAAGCGGCGCGGGATGATTATGTAAAGCGCCTCAATGGGATCTACCAACGCAACCTGGATAACTCCAATGTGGCCCGGATTGAGGGATGGGCCCAGTTTATTGACCCCCATACCATTGGTGTGGGCGAGAAACAGTACACGGCAACACACCTTCTGATCGCTACCGGGGGACGGCCCCTGGTCCCCAACATCCCGGGCCGAGACCTGGGCCTGACCAGTGATGGTTTCTTTGAGCTCGAGAAAAGACCGGGTCGGGTCTGCATCATTGGTGCCGGTTATATCGCCACAGAGCTGGCAGGGGTACTCAACGACCTTGGCTCCGATGTCACCCTGGTGCTGCGGCGTGAACTGTTGCTGCGACCGTTCGACCACACCTTGCGTGAGACGGTGATGGCGCAGATGCACAGTGATGGCGTCAACATCCTCACCTGTATCCAACTCCAAGCACTTGAGAAGGAACCCAATGGGCGTATTGCCCTGACCCGGGAAGATGGAGGGCGGATAGAGGGCTTTGATGCGGTGATCTGGGCCATCGGGAGAACACCCAACAGTGATCAATTGGCTCTCGGAAAAGCCGGAATCAAGACCGATGACAACGGCTTCATCATCACCGACCGCTGGCAGAACTGCTCCGCAGCCGGAGTCTATGCCGTGGGTGATGTCACCGGGCGCCTCCAGCTCACCCCCGTTGCCATCGCCGCTTCACGCTATCTGATGGATCGCCTCTTTGGTGGTGATAAAGAGGCCCGGCTCGACTACGAGGCCATCCCCAGTGTGGTCTTCAGCCACCCCCCTGTGGGCACTGTCGGGCTGACCGAAGACCAGGCTCGTTCCTGCTACGGAGATGACGTCAAGATCTACCAGAACCGATTCACCAACATACTCTATGCCATCACTGAAGAGAAACGACCCACGGTCGTCAAACTGATCACCACCGGGCCCGACGAACGTGTGATCGGCTGCCATGTGGTGGGTGATGGGGCTGATGAGATGATCCAGGGATTTGCCGTTGCCCTCAAGATGGGGGCGACCAAGGCGGACTTTGACAGAACGGTGGCGATCCACCCCACCGCTGCAGAAGAGCTGGTGACCCTGAGGTAGAACGGCTGAGAGAGACAGAGACTGAATCCATGACCTTCTACCGAGAGGCTCTCCAAGGCCTGTGGCGCAGAAGAATGGAAAGAGCCCTCTCTTGATCAGAGACTCCAACCTCTGACTTGCACCTAGCCTTCTCTTAATAGATCAATCACCGGCTGGGTCTTGGGGGACTGGCCATGCCAGAGGCTGAAGGACTCAGCCGCCTGCTCAACCAGCATACCCAGTCCGTCTGCAACAGAAGCGGCCCCATTGCGAACGGCCCACTCCATAAACGGGGTGGGCCGGGAGGCGTAGACCAGATCATAAGCGAGGGCGTCGGGGGCAAAGAGCACATCAGGAAGTGAGGGCATCTCATGGGAGAGGCTTGCCGAAGTCCCATTGATGACAAGATCAAAGATCTGGCCTGTGAGGGCATCAAAACCACACCCGGTAATGCGGAACCCCAAAAATTTGCGGCCAGCCATCAGCTGTTCTGCCATCCGAACAGCCCGATTCATCGTTCGGTTTGCAATCGTCATTTTGGCGGGTGAAGCATCGATCAGCGGCCCAAGGATGCCACGCACAGCCCCACCAGCCCCCAAAATAAGCACCCTCTTTCCCTTGAGGTCAAAATTGAGGTTATGACGAATATCCTGCAGGAGCCCCGCACCATCCGTATTATCCCCGAATGCAATGCCATCACTGTTAAAGAGTAGCGTATTCACCGCCTCCGCCACCCTGGCGCGATCTGAGAGCGCCTGGGAAAACTGCCAGGCATCCACCTTGAAGGGAACAGTAACATTCAACCCCCTGCCCCCTGTGGAGCAGAAGTCGAGCACCGCCTCAGAAAAATGGCCCGGCTCTGCCAACAGCTTCTTATACTCCAGAGTGATGCCAAACTGCTCGGCAAATTGGTGATGGATCCGGGGAGAGTAGCTGTGCGCCACCGGATTACCAATGACGGCGAAACACAGTGGGGTCTGAGAGGGTTCGGCGAGATCGACCATAGGGGTCTATTTAACCCGTCATCTCCCCTTCTTAGCAAGGGCCTGGAGAAACGAATAGATTGGCGCTACCCGGGTCTTCGCTGTTTTGGGGGATTGGAACAGTAACGATCACCCAACTGCTGAGAGAGGACCCCTGCGACGATGAGCATCAGCCCTGGCAGAGTACTCTCATAGATCTGCTCTCCAACAACCAGACTGATAAACACCAGCGAGAGAAACGGGGTGATGAATATCACTGATCCTACCTGGGCCGTATTGGTGGCCAGACGCAGTGCATAGAGCCAGGCAACAAAGGCAAGCCCCATCTCAAACAGACCGATCCAGACTGCGCCTGCGGCCGCTTTGAAAGAGGGAATTGCAATCCCACCGACAAGGCCCATCCAGAGGGTGATGATCAGAAGACCCGAAACAAAATTGGCAAAGAGGCGGTTGATTGGATCACGAGCATCCCGGGCTGAAAAAAGCCAGTAGAGCGCCCAGATCAGACTGCTGCCAAGCGCAAAGCCGACTCCCGCAGGATCGGTTAACTGAAAGCCCAATAGATCACCACGGGTAGAGATCACCATCACCCCGGCAAAGCCGGTCAACATCGCGATGACGCTATACCACCTCAATGGCTGCTTGAGAATGAAGATCGACAACAGCACCAGAACAATAGGCCAGACCATATTGAGAGGCTGAGCCTCTTGAGCAGGAAGAAGTTCGTAGGCACGAAAAAGAATCAGATAGTAGAGAAACGGATTGAGCGCCCCAAGTCCAAGGGACTTGCCGACATCACCAAGGTGCCATTGAGAAAACTCCTTCCAACGATGGGTTACCACAATGATCGTACCGAGTGCCACCACTGAGACCAGAGATGACCATAACAACAGCTCGCCATTATCAATCCGGCCCAGAGTGAGTTTGAAAGCAGAAGCAGCCGTTGACCAGGCAAGGATCGCTGCCGCTGCAAATAGATAGCTCTGGCTCTCTCTTCTCACCCTGTTACCAGAAATAAGTCAAATAACCGGTTACAGCCTTAGCCGCAACCACACCCTCCGCCGCAGCAGGAGCTGCCGCCGGGCCCGGGATCAAACCGTTCACTGCTGGAGAGATAACCCCCGCCACTGATGAGACGTTTTACCGGGCTCTCCGGTGGAGTATTTCCCTGCTCGATCTCAGCCTGCAGGCAGAGCTGCCCCCAATTCTGAAGCGCATCGTTGATACTGTGTCGAACCTCAAGAGTGCGTCCATTGGCCGCACAGTAGTAATCATAACTGGGCATATTCACCGCTCCATACTTGATTAGGATCTGGTTTCATTATGGGGCTCCCCGAAGATTCCTTCAATGGTTATCACTCTATTTTCACTCTCCAGCCGTCCCCTCCCGGGAGTGGATTGATGACAGAACAAGGGCGATTTACAGGTAGTTTAAGAGCAGACCTACAAACACCGCTGCTCCCAACCAGCTATTGTTGAGAAAAGCCTGAAGACACCGCTCTCGTGACCGCTGCCGACTTCTGCTGATCTGCCAGAGGGCAAAGCCGAAAGCAGACACCAGTCCGCCATAATAATAGACTCCGAAATCAAGATGCCGGCCCAGCCAGAACAGCAGGCCAAGCGCAACAATATGGCAGAGGAAAACCATGGCAAGATCATAGCGTCCGAAAATAATTGCCGTTGATCGCACTCCGATCTTCAGGTCATCTTCCCGATCAACCATGGCGTAGAGGGTGTCATATCCGACCACCCAGAAAAGATTGACCGACAACAACCACCAGGCTTCCAAAGGGACTGTTCCTGTCTGTGCAGCAAAGGCCATCGGGATTCCCCAGGCAAAGGCAATTCCAAGAAAGACCTGGGGAAAATGGGTAATACGTTTTACAAACGGGTAGCTTATTGTGAGCAGAACCGCAGGGATTGCGAGCAACACTGTCTCCCAGTTCAGCTGCAAGACCAACCCCAGTGCAAACAGGGAGAGCGCAGTAAAAAGAGTGAGCGCCTCTCGGGTGGAGACTTCACCCGTCGCCATTGGCCTCATTTGAGTGCGTTCAATGTGTGGGTCTATCTTGCGATCGGCGAAATCATTGATGACACATCCTGCAGAACGCATCACCAATACACCCAGCATAAAGATAACCACAATTGCAGGGTCTGGATGGCCCCGCCCGGCAATCCAAAGCGCCCATAATGTAGGCCACAACAGGAGTATGGTACCAATCGGACGGTCGAGCCGCATCAATTTTGCATACGCTGATAATCGCTCAGACAGCACCGAACTGCTCCTTTTCACCGAGCCAACGATGAATCAATTTATTACCCCACTCAGGATGGTCCCTCATTATCACCCGACCCCTCTTTTCAACCAACGACAACAACTGTTGATCTCGAACCAAATCAGCAATACGCATGCGTAAATGACCGGTCTGCCGGGTTCCCATCAGCTCTCCTCCGCCTCGCTGTTCGAGATCTTTCTCTGCAATCACAAAACCATCCGTCGTTGACCGCAGTGTATCCAGTCGCTGGCGCGCCTGCTCTCCAAGGGGGGAGCGATAGATCATGACACAGCTCGCTTTGGTTGTCCCTCGGCCAACGCGGCCTCTCAACTGGTGAATCTGGGAGAGGCCAAGGCGCTCAGCATTCTCAATGATCATTAGACTGGCATTGGGAACGTCTACGCCCACCTCAATAACCGTGGTTGCTACCAGAAGATTGGTTTCACCCAATCGAAAGGCTCTCATGGCGGCCTCTTTTTCTGCACTGCTCATTCGGCCGTGAACCAGTCCTATCTTCAACTCTGGAAAAGCTTGACGAATTTCGGCCTCGGTCGCAGTCGCTGACTGTGCCAGCAGCAATTCTGACTCTTCAATCAATGGGCAGACCCAATAGGCCTGATGCCCCCCCCTACACGCATGGCGAACTCGCTCAACCACCTCTTGCCGTCTGCTCTCTGGCAATGCAACGGTAGTCACTCTCTGTCGCCCTGGAGGGAGTTCATCGATACTGGAGATATCGAGATCAGCATAGAAGGTCATTGCCAGTGTGCGTGGAATAGGTGTTGCCGTCATGGTCAGCTGATGGGGCGACAGACCGCTTGACCACCCTTTGGCAACCAGGGCCAGCCTCTGCCCAACACCAAATCGATGTTGTTCATCAACAACCACTAAACCAAGATTCAAAAAAACAACCTCTTGCTGAAAAAGGGCATGGGTCCCAACAACCAGCTTCACACTACCCTGTGAAAGACCCTGAATCACTCCCTTGCGTTCACTTGCCGGAAGCCGGCCTGTCAGCCAGGCCACTTCAATGCCCAATGGCCTGAACCAACTCCTAAACGCCAGAAGATGTTGTTCTGCAAGAAGCTCTGTTGGAGCCATGATGGCAACCTGATAACCCGATTCGACCGCCTGTGCCGCTGCGGCTGCGGCGATAACGGTCTTGCCTGACCCGACATCTCCCTGAACAAGACGAAGTGTTGGTTTTTGGCTGTTGAGGTTCTCCATCACCTCATTGATAACCCTCTCCTGTGCAGCGGTCAGAGAGAAATCAAATTCTGTTCGAAGAGCAGCAAGCATTGTTCCCTGGGTTGAGAGTGAGGGCGCACCTCTGTTCTCACGACGTTGGCGTATTTTCTTAAAGCTCAGATGGTGTGCAAGCAGTTCCTCAATGGCGAGGCGCTGTTGTGCCGGATGATCTCCTGTAGTAAGTGCTACCAGATCAGCATCCAGTGGCGGCGCATGGACAAAACGAACAGCCTCCGAGAGGGTCCCAAAGGGGAGGTCATCTCCATCCGGAAGGAGGTCAGAGAGCTGCCCCACATATGAAAGAGCACCTTTCACAAGTCGCCTGAAACCAGGCTGTCCCAGGCCCTGAGTGGTTGGATAGACCGCAGTTAATGACTCACCTGCCGGGGGCTGAATGGGCTGGCTACTGATTTTGTACTCGGGATGAATCATCTCTTTGCCACTTCGACCGATGCGAACCTCGCCATAGCAGCTAATCCATCGCCCCCGTTCAAATCCCTGCTGTTGCCGTTTGTTGAAATGGAAAAGACGTATTGTTAATGATCCCGTTCCGTCACTCATCCGGCAGACCAGGCTCCGGCGGCGGCCGAAGACAACCTGGGCAAGGTCAATCTTTCCAATGATGGTCACAACATCTCCCGCCCTGACTGAGCCCAGTGAAAGGTGCCGGTTTCGATTTTCGTAACGAAGCGGGAGATGGAAGAGTATGTCGGAGACTGTAGTGATCCCCAGTCTCTGGAGGTGTTTCTCAATCTGAGGGCCTACTCCTGAAAGTGTAGTTACCGCTACCTCACTCACCTCAGTTGCCATTGTTCCAGCCTATTGTTCATCCCTCTTGTCAGGTGCTAAGGGAGTTCAAGTATGGCATCCATCTCCACGTCAACATCTTTTGGTAGTGCCGCCACACCAATCGCTGCACGGGCTGGATAGGGCTGTTTAAAATGCCGAGCCATTACTTCGTTTACTATTTGAAAATTAGAGAGATCTGTCAGAAAGACATTGAGCTTGACCGTATCAGCAAGGGTGCCACCGGCCACTTCAGCGATGGCGGTCAGGCTTCTGAATACTCGCTCTATCTTGGCCTCAATATCTCCCTCTACCTCGGTCATAGTCTCCGGGTCGGGTGGGATTTGACCTGAAATATAAACTGTTTTACCGCACTTCACTGCCTGGGAATAGGGGCCGATTGCACTGGGTGCTCCACTGGTTTCGATGATGGCTCTGTCACTCATAAATTTGCTCTTTAATTGACTTAAATAATTGGCTTGGAAGAGTAGTTCAGCCTTTTGCCCGAAACAATCGTATGACCCCTTTTACCGGGCGCAGCCCCCGCATAATCTGCGCCAGATGTTTACGATCACTGACTTCAATAATGAAGGAAATTGTCTGGTCAAGGCCCTCTCTCTCAACCACTGAAACCCCAAGAATATTGGAGTTCTGTTCAGCAACCACTGTTGCCAGTCTGGCAAATACCCCGGGGCGATTCTCAACATGTACTTTTAGTGAGACCGCGTATTGGCCTGATACCTTCTCTGCCCAGTGCAGGGGCAGCCATTTTTCCGGCTGGTTCTTGAACGAGGCAATATTGTTGCAGTCCAGGATGTGAACCACAATGCCGCGACCTGTAGTTAAAAAGCCAGCGATGGTATCCCCGGGGATTGGGCGACAGCACTTTCCATAGCTCACCATCATTCCCTCAACGCCTTCAATGGCCATCGACTGCAGCTCAAATTCTTCACCTTCGCTTGTCCCTTGTGGACCGTAGACAAGCTGCCGGGCACAGATCAGGGGCAGGCGTTTGCCCAGCCCAATATCAACAAGAAGTTCATCCCACTCTTCCAGGTGCAGTGTCTGCAAAAGTTGTTGTCGGCGAGTAGGACTCACTCTACGCGGTGTGGTGCCAAGTGACTTGACGGCCCGATCAAGCAGCTTCTTACCCAGGCGTACTGAATCTTTTCGTCGCTGTGTCTTGAGATTTCCCCTGATCGCCGTGCGCGCTTTACTTGTGGTCGCATAGCTCAACCAGGATGGTGTTGGAAGGGCAGAACGTGATGTTGTTACCTCAACATGATCACCATTACGCAGGCGGGTATGAAGTGGAACCAGTTGTTGGTTGAACCTGGCACCCACACAACGATTACCCACATCACTGTGAATGGCATAGGCAAAATCGAGTGCGGTAGCGCCCCGGGGGAATTTTTTAATATCCCCCTTTGGGGTGAAGACATAAACTTCATCCGGGAAGAGGTCGACCTTGAGGTGCTCAAGAAATTCACTCGGGTTCGCCACCTGTTTCTGGGTATCGAGGAGATCGAGCAACCACTGTCTCGCCTGGGCTTGTGATTGCTTGCCGGTAATGTCATCACTCTTATAGACCCAGTGGGCAGCAATCCCCGCCTCTGCAATTCTATTCATCTCTTCGGTTCGGATCTGAACCTCGAGTGATTCTCCAAAAGCACCAAAAACAGTGGTGTGCAGTGACTGATAACCATTTGCTTTGGGGATCGCGATATAGTCTTTGACACGCCCCGGTATCGGCTTATAGAGACCATGGATCCGGCCCAGTACTCGGTAGCAGTCATCAGTATTGTTGACGATGATCCGAAATCCATAGATATCCTGTATCTCTTCAAATGACATGCGCTTACGCTGCATCTTTCGATAGATACTAAAGATATTTTTCTCCCGGCCGAATACCCGTGCATTCACATCTCCCTCTTTCAGATGGGTCTCCATCACCGCCCGAAGCTTTTTCATCCCGCTTCGACGATGACCCTCTCGGCGTCGAAGCGCCTTTGCAAGAGCGTCGTAACGTTTTGGGTAGATGGTCTGAAAGCTAATATCTTCCAGCTCCCGGTTCCAGGAGTGCACGCCAAGACGGTTGGCAATGGCCGCGAATATTTCCAGCGTCTGTCTGGCAATTCTCTTTTGTTTCTCTACCGGTAGAGATTCAAGGGTACGCATATTGTGCAGCCTGTCCGCCAGCTTGATCAGGATGACACGTATATCCTGTGACATGGCGAGCAGCATTTTGCGAATATTCTCGGCCTCGGCGTGCTCCTTGGATTCAAACTCAATTTGGGTGATCTTGCTGACGCCATCTACCAGGAGTGCTATATCTTCTCCAAATTCTGTTGCGATCTGTTCTTTTGCGGTTGGCGTATCTTCAATAATGTCATGAAGAATGGCCGCGGAGATGCTTTTGCTATCGAGTTGTTTTTCAGCGAGGAGCTGGGCGACCGCTAAGGGGTGGTAGATATAGGGTTCACCACTGATTCGTGTCTGACCCTCGTGTGCCTCTGCGGCAAATAAGTAGGCACGATAGACTTCGGAGACAGCATCGTTGTCAAGATAGACCTCAAGCTGACTAATCAGTTCACTGATTAATACCCGGCGCTCGGGCCGAAACCCGATACCGAACAGAGCCCTTGAACTAGCTCTGCTCCTCCTTAGGGGACGGATCGGCATCGCCTTCCTTGCCCTCCGCTTCGGTTGAATTTTCGAGATCTGCCTGGAGTGCCGCAATCAACTGTGCATCAAGGTCAATGACCTCTTCTATTGCTTCACTCGCATCGGTCGTGACCCCGTCCTCTGCAGTCAACTCTCCCTCAGCCGGAATAGCAAAGGCTGCCTCTGCGGCTTCTGCGGCTTCCTGCTCAGGTGTTGCATCCGGTTCATCAAGGATGGTACTGGTGACCAATCCTTCAGCAATCTCTCTCAACGCCAGCACTGTGGGCTTGTCGTTCTCTTCCGGAACAAGAGCTTCCACCCCATTAGCCAGTTGGCGAGCTCGCCTGGTGGCAATCAGCACAAGCTGGAAGCGGTTGTCTACGTTTTCAAGACAGTCATCTACGGTTATCCGTGCCATTCAAAAAACCTCAATCGAATTCAGTAAATCTGGAAAAAAGAAGGAACATCAGTTCTTGTCGACCCTGATAAAAGTGAATAATTCCTTGATTAGGCGAAAGATACCAGAAAATTGATGCCACTGGCAGTGATATTCGTCAGGAAAATTATCGGGTTCAGCCCGCAAACAACTGGTCAAGCCGGCTTTGCGGGGGATTACCGGCAACATACTCTCCGGAGATTAGGGCATCAAGCCTGTCCAGGGTCTGATCAAAATCATCATTGATCACCACATGGTCAAACTCATTATAGTGGCTCATTTCATCAATGGCTGCAGCCATTCGTCTGGAGATAATCTCTTCATTATCACTCCCCCGGCCACGCAGGCGCGCCTCCAGGGCTGTCAGCGAAGGTGGAAGAATAAAGACCAGGATGCTCTCCGGCATTTGCAAATGAACCTGTTGAGCGCCCTGCCAGTCAATATCGAGGACAACGTGCCGCCCTGCCTCCAATGACCTCTTAACTGCCTCATAAGAGGTGCCATAGAAATGACCAAACACCTCGGCATACTCAAGAAACAGTGAGTGAGCGGCCATCTCTTCAAAGTCAGTGCGATCAACGAAAAAATAGTCTTCTCCATCCACCTCTCCCGGTCGGGGTGAACGGGTCGTATGGGAGACAGAGAACTGAATATCACCCCGACGGGCGATAAGTGCCCGAGCCAGAGAGGTCTTTCCTGCTCCCGATGGGGCAGAAAAAACGAAGCATTTTCCTTTTTGCAATCGATCTCTCCCAATACTGAGAATTCTAAGGCAACTTACTCTATGTTCTGCACCTGTTCTCGCATCTGTTCAATCAGCACCTTGAGTTCAACTGATGCATTGGTCAGACGGGTATCGGCGGCCTTAGAGCCCAAAGTGTTGGCCTCCCGGTTCAACTCCTGCATCAGGAAATCAAGCCGTCTCCCCACCGCATCATCCCGTTCGAGCACAGCGGTCACCTCATCAACATGAGTTTCAAGCCGATCAAGTTCTTCAGTGACATCGCTTTTTTGCAAAAAGAGGACCACCTCCTGCTCCAGACGTTCAGGATCGATCTGTTCACGCATCTCACCGAGTCGGTCATCAATTCGGGTCCGGTAGGCCGCTTCCAGCTCCGGCAATATTGAATGCACCTCTTTTACAATCGGCACGATATCCTCCAGTCGCTGGCGCACCAGGCTCTCAAGCCGCCCACCCTCACTCTCACGGGAGGCCATAAGATCATCAAGAGCTGTTGAAAGAAGTTCTTCAGCCTCTTTGACCATGGCATCACTGTCCGTCTCTGCCGCCTTGAGTACGCCCGGCCAACGTAGAATATCGGCAGTACGAAGCCTCTCGGCCTCTGGCATCATGCCTCTGATCTGTCCTTCAATCTCAGCTACCCTGTTGACGACCTCACGGTCTAACTCAAGGTCGGCAGAGAGTGCTTCGCTCTGGTTAAAACGGAGTAAGCCATCGACTCTCCCCCGCTTGAGCCGGTCACTAATCAAGCTCCTAAACTTAGCCTCAAAAGCCCGCAACTCTTCCGGAAGTTTAAGGCTAACCTCCAGATAACGGTGGTTGACGCTTCTTAGCTCCCAGTAGAAATTACCCCACCTTGTATCACGATCTCGTCGTGCAAAGGCTGTCATGCTTCTTATCACGTCTGCTTGTTCCTCTATTTAAAGATCAAAGGGCGACAATAAACAGCCCCGGGCAAGCGGATGTTATCATTACACCAATTACTCCTGCCTGAAAACTTGATTTCCAGACATGGAAACCATCAATTATCGAGAAAACGAACATTGAAAAACCGAGAAAATAACCGTGCTCCAGAAGCGCTGCGCCCGATTGCCATTACCCGCCAGTTTACCCGACATGCCGAAGGCTCCGTACTCATTGCCTTTGGTAATACCCAAGTTCTCTGTACAGCCTCTGTTGAAGACTCCGTACCGAGATGGCTCAAAGGTAAAAAACAGGGTTGGGTTACAGCTGAATACGGCATGCTGCCCAGATCCACCAACACCAGAACCTCCCGCGAAGCTGCCCGGGGAAAACAGTCGGGCCGTACCCTGGAGATTCAGCGCCTGATCGGTCGATCTCTCAGGGCGATCACTGACTTGAGTGCATTGGGTGAGAGAACCATCACCATTGACTGTGATGCCATCCAGGCCGATGGGGGCACCCGTACGGCATCCATCACGGGTGGGTTTGTTGCTCTTGCTGATGCGATGGATTACCTCGTCTCCAGCAACCAACTCCCTTCCACTCCAATAACTCAATATCTTGCCTCTGTCTCGGCTGGAATCTGCCAGGGTGAGGTACTGCTTGATCTCGATTATTCTGAAGACTCCACTGCTGAGACAGATATGAATTTTGTAATGACCGAGGATGGACGATTCGTTGAGGTTCAGGGAACGGCTGAAGAGACTCCTTTTACCGCCGAGCAGATGGCGTCGATGACGACCTATGCCTCTGCCGGTATTGCCGAACTGATCAACCACCAAAAAAATGCACTTAACGGTGAACCACCACTCTCATCGTGAACAGTTTAGCAACCACGATTGCTCTCGCTAGCGGCAACCAGGGGAAGCTAAGAGAGATGCGGGAACTCCTGGCACCACACCAGCTTGAGGGGGTCTCCCAGGGATCGCTTGGCATCGATGATGTCCCCGAGACCGGAACCACTTTTATTGAAAATGCGCTAATCAAGGCTCGCCATGCAGCCCTGGAATCAGGGCTTCCGGCAATCGCTGACGACTCCGGGCTGGTTGTAGATATACTCGGTGGTGCTCCTGGCATCCATTCCGCACGATATGCCGGGGTCGGTGCGAGTGACAAAGATAACCTGGAATTGCTGCTTGAGTCACTGTCCGAGTACTCCCCTGCACAACGGTCTGCACACTTTCGCTGCACCATGGTCTTTCTTCGACACCACGAAGACCCCTCACCTCTTATTACTGAAGGCGTCTGGGATGGAATAATCACTCGCGAACCAAAAGGGGAAAATGGCTTTGGTTACGATCCGATCTTCTTTGTCCCGACGCACCACTGCACCTCTGCTGAGCTCGACCCTGAGACCAAAAATCAGTTGAGTCACAGAGGAACAGCCCTTCGAGGGCTAATAGAGAAACTGCTATTATTGGATGATTAGACGATGTTGATTGGTGATAAAATCCACCCTTCCACTCTTTAATCAACAGAAGCCTTGAAACCCTGCTGAGTGTGTAATGAAAAAAATTGTCCTCCTGCGCCATGGTCAGAGCACCTGGAATCTGGAAAATCGTTTTACCGGCTGGATTGATGTTGATCTCTCTGAGAGAGGGGTCACAGAAGCCCGTGAGGCGGGAAGAACCCTAAAGCGTGAAGGCTACGAGTTTGATCTTGCCTTCACCTCCTATCTCAAACGTGCCATCCGTACACTATGGATTGCCCTTGAGGAGATGGATCAGATGTGGCTGCCCACCGCAACAGACTGGCGGCTCAATGAACGCCACTATGGGGCACTTCAGGGGTTGAACAAGCAGGAGACGGTAGAAAAATACGGGATTGAACAAGTGATGAAGTGGCGGCGGGGTTATGCCGTTCTCCCCCCAGAACTGGATCCGGAAGATCCCACCCATCCTCGCTTTGACTCCCGCTATGCCAGGGTACTGAACCCCCCATCAACCGAGTCTCTTTCGATTACACTGGAACGCGTTGTCCCCTACTGGTTTGACACCGTAATCCCTGCCCTCAAAGCAGGCAGAGCGCCGATCATCGTCGCCCACGGAAACAGTATCCGTGCACTGATCAAGCACCTGGACTCGATCTCAGATGATGAGATCACCGCACTCAATATTCCAACTGGAATCCCTCTGGTCTACGAACTGGATGATGACTTCAATGCCGTAAAAAATTACTATCTCGCTGATTCAGCACAACTCGATTCGGCCCTTAACGAAGTCGCCCATCAGACATCGGCCAGCCACTAAGAGCTCGAAAGGGCCTCCGTCCTCCTCATTCTGATCCCTTCAGGCGGTCTCGGCGTCTCTCATCGACGCCTTCAGGGCATCAAGACATAATCTCACCGTCTCAGGGCTACTGTTCTGCCCCATCAGTCCAATTCGCCAGACTGTTCCTGCGAGTTGTCCTAACCCTGCGCCAATCTCAATCCCGTGATCTTCAAGCATCCTGGTCCGTATCTCAGCCTCATCAACTCCATCCGGAACAGTAACCGTCACCAACTGAGGCAGATGATCTCCCCGAGTGACCGGCACTGATAGTCCCATCGACTCAAGCCCTGCTCGAAGAAGTTCATAGTTACTCTCATATCGGGACCATGCCGCCTCCAGCCCCTCTTCCTTGAGCATCAGCAGAGATTCATGGAGAGCATAGAGAAGATTGATCGGTGCAGTATGGTGATAGGAACGTCCCCCCTCTGCCTGCCAATAGCCCATCAGCAGGTTCAGGTCCAAAAACCAGCTCTGTACTTTGGTCCTGCGATTAGCGACCACCTCCAACGCTTTTGGGCCGAAGGTTACCGGTGAGAGCCCGGGGGGGGAGGCAAGACATTTCTGTGAGCCTGAGTAAACCGCATCGGCGCCCCACTCATCAATGCTCACCTCTATCCCTCCAAGTGAGGTCACCGTATCAACAATGGTCAAACAATCATGTTCCTGTGCCAGGCGACAGAGTTCTGCTGCATCTGAGCGCGCACCTGTTGACGTTTCAGCCTGGACAAAGGCGACAATCTTTGCCCCGGGATGGGCCTTAAGCGCGGCCTCCGCCTTGACAACATCTACAGGTTGTCCCCAGTCATCGTCGACAGTGACGGCCACCCCTCCGCAACGGGTGACGTTCTCCTCCATCCGTCCACCGAACACCCCATTCTTGCAGACAATGGCCGTATCGCCCGGTTCGACAAGGTTGACAAAACAACACTCCATTCCTGCCGACCCTGGGCCGGAGATCGGGAGTGTCATCCGGTTTTCAGTTTTAAAGGCAAACCGCAGCAGGCTACGGATCTCATCCATCATGCCAACGAAAGCACTGTCCAGATGGCCAATAGTGGGTCGGGCCATCGCCTCAAGAACGCGATCAGAGACATTACAGGGGCCTGGCCCGAGCAAGGTGCGTTGGGGAGGAATAAAAGAGTGCATGTGAGAGACTTCCTTGAAGTTAAACGTTTAATAATTACACCATAACCGAATTTTCTCTCTATTCCCCCTGACTGACCACTCTCCCCATGGGATAGATGCTCCCAGAATGGGACAGCGAAGGGATCTGCCGTTTGGGTTAATCCCTTCTCAGTCGATCCGAGAGGGCGATGGGTGTCGGGTAGCGAAGCACCACAAGATAGGATGAGCCCACAAAAGTGAGCAGGGTTGCAAGCTGGACAAGATTTACAGCCATCCCACTGATCAGCCCGGATTGCGCTGCGATAAAGACAATCAGCAGAGAGAACTCACTCATCTGCCCAAGCCGCCAACCAATTTCAAGACCCAGCTCCCTGGACTCTGCGACCCCAACCAGCAGGAGACGATAGACCAGGGGTTTGAGCAACAAGACCCCGGCAGCCAGTAAAAGGGCGCCCCACCAGATCTCTCTTGCCCCGGCGACATCAAATCCGGCGCCGATCGCAAAAAAGAACATGATCAGGAAAAAATCTCTCAGGGGCCTCAGGCTATCAGCAATATGTCGTGCGATCGGGCTGGTGGCAACAGCAACTCCCCCAATAAAGGCACCGATCTCGTAGGTGAGGCCGAGAGCTTCAGCACTCTGGGCAACTCCCAGGCACCAGCCGATAGCAAGGAGAAAGACATATTCGGGAAAACGGTCAAAACGGGCAAAAAGAGGCTGAAGCAAAAAATGTTCCAGAGCCCAGGCAACCAACAGCAGCGATGGGAGTGCAATCACCAGCTGGATGATGCCCGAGAGCTCCATCCCTTCACTATCGAGTCCTTTCATCACCATCAATACAACGATGGCTATCAGGTCCTGGAGAAGAAGAATACTGATCACGACTTCACCGGTATGGCGGTGGTGAAGAACGGTTGTCGGCAGTAATTTCAATCCTACAATGGTGCTGGAAAAGACGACAGCGACACCCACAGCCATACTGTCAGTACTCCCCAGGCCCGCCAGAGATGCGATCGCATATCCCATCACGGCAAAGATGAGTGTGCTGAATACAATCACAATGGTGGTCTGGCGAAAGAGCTGCACCAGTTTCTGGGGATAGAGATCTAATCCCAGCAGGAAGAGGAGAAATATAATGCCAATATGGGCGATCTCACTAATCAGATCGGTGTCGCTAACAAGGCCAAACCCAGAGGGACCGAGCAGGACACCAAGGGCAATGTACGCTACCAGGAGGGTCTGCCTGGCAAACAGGGCTATCGTAGAGAGCACTGCTGCTCCGGTAAAAACGAGAAAAATAGAGAAGAGAATGTCCTGGCTCATCAAATCAAATCACGTTCATCTTGATCAGGAGCGCCTCTTGCCTCACTCGTTGTTGTCATGGGCTCTGGACTGGCTTTTCACTGTGGCTTGTATTACTCATCTTGTTTGATCAGTCGCTCGTTCACTCTACAGCACGTTCACCGGTAAAGTAGCCGGGAGCCTCGCCCTCTCTCCACTTGATATTACACCCCATACTCGGCTTTTGAATCTCTCGCTGCGGCTCCCCTGCCAGAAGGCGATCAACCGCCTCACGCAGGTCCTCCCCGGTAATGGGGATCTCTTCCCTGCCTGGTCTCGCACCATCAAACTGTCCTCGGTAGACGAGTTTTTTGCTCCTGTCGAAAAGAAAGAAATCGGGTGTACAGGCTGCAGCGTAGGCGACAGCAACTGCCTGGCTCTGATCAAAAAGATAGGGGTAGGTAAACCCATGCCTTTTCGCCTCCTCGGCCATCTTCAGAGGGCCATCATCCGGATGGCTCGATGCATCATTGGAGCTGATCGCCACCACCGCCAGCCCCTTCGCCCGGTACTCCCTGGCAAAGGCGGTAAAGGCCTCCCGGATATGGATAACGTAGGGGCAGTGGTTGCAGACAAATGCGACCAGCAGTGCCGGTGACTGGTCGAAGTCGCTGAGGGCCACCCGCTCTTGAGCCAGGCTCCGGTTGGTGTTGGGAAGCGAGAAATCAGGAGCCACTGTTCCCAGATCAAGCATCGTTGAGGCCGTTTGTACCATTGTTAGCTCTCCTTTGTCAGCTATTGGAGACCGCTTCTCCCGGAGAGATACTGCAGACCGGGCAGTTGGGATCTTTTGTCAATTTCATCACGCTCCACTCCATGGTGCGGGCATCGAGAATCAGCAGTCGACCCGTCAGGGTCTCCCCCAGATCGAGCAGCACCTTGATGGTCTCGGTCGCCTCTATGGTTCCTATGATCCCTACCACAGGACCGAGCACTCCAGTCTCAGCACACCGCTCACCAAGTTCGCCTGTCTCAGGATAGAGGCATCGATAACACGGCGAATCGGGAAGATCGAGTCGATAGACGGAAACCTGGCCCTCCATTCGAATTGCCGCACCCGAGACCAGCGGAGTACGTGCCTGATGACAGAGACGATTGAGCTCGAAACGAGAACCAAAGTTGTCGGTTGCATCAACCACCACGTCTGCCGCCTCTATCTGTGCCAGCAACTCATCACCCGAAAGGCGGTGGCCTATCATCTCTACCGTAACGTCCGGGTTCAGCTCTTCGATGGTAGAACGGGCAGACTCTGCTTTAGGGGCACCGATATCACCCGTACCGTGGATAATCTGACGCTGAAGGTTTGAAAGCTCTACATGATCAAAGTCTGAAATCACAAGATGACCCACACCGGATGAAGCGAGATACATTGCAATGGGGGATCCCAGGCCACCGAGACCGATGAGCAGGACCCGGGAATCCAGCAACTTCTCCTGCCCCGCAATATCGATGCCGGAGATATGAATCTGGCGGCTGTAGCGTAGTAAACTGGCATCTTCCATGGCTTAAAGTCTATCACGCCGATAAAAAAGCATTCAGATGACTTGCTTCCCCCTGATGGAAACGGTAGCGTTTCCCTTAAATAACTACCTCCAAACCTGTGAGAATCCAGCATGAGCGACCTTACCCATTTTGATGCCCAAGGCAATGTCCATATGGTTGACGTCGGACACAAAGAGATGACTTCTCGCCTTGCTAAAGCTGAAGGCAGAATCACCATGAACCCCGCAACCCTCCAAAAGATCCAGGAGGGCGCTCATAAAAAGGGGGACGTCCTGGGAATTGCTCGGGTTGCCGGAATCATGGCCGCAAAACAGACATCCACACTTGTCCCCCTGTGCCATCCCCTGACACTGACCCGGGTTGCTGTTGACCTCGAAGTTGATGCCGCAAAGAGCGCTGTAATCTGTACTGCCACCACTGAGACCCATGAACGAACAGGGGTTGAAATGGAGGCACTGACCGCTGTCCAGATTACTCTTCTCACCATCTACGATATGTGCAAGGCCGTTGATCGTGGCATGGAGCTGGGGGGAGTTCGACTGCTTGAGAAGAGAGGCGGCAAATCCGGACACTGGCAACGGGAGCACTCTGATTGAGCAACGCCTCCAGGGTCATACTCAAGACTCTGCAGGTTATTCCACTGTGGGCAGGGCTCTGCTACTTAAAGGTTTCAACCTCGAAGGTCGCGCCCTCAATGCCCACAATCCTGACCTGACTCCCTGCAGGGGCATCCTCGCCTCTCGCCCTCCACACAGTATCCTCAACCCGAACCTTTCCAATCCCATTTTCGATCGGCTCCTCAATCGTAACCACTCTGCCTATATATTTGTTCCCTCGTTGGCTCAGGGTTGATTTCTCTTCCTTGTCCTTTTGAAAGATGAATCTGGAGACAAAGATGGAGACCATTGAAAAAAGCGCAAAGATAGTCAGCTGAGCCTCCCAGGGGAGGGATGGCGAAAAATAGAGTACCGCCCCGACGACTCCTGCCGAAATACCCATCCAGAGAAAGAAAGTGCCCGGCGCCGCAATCTCGACTACGACCAGAATTACCCCCAGGATCCACCATGTCCAGTGAGAAAAATTACTAATATATTCCGCCATAATCAGCCACTATTGTTGTTGTTGAAAATATTTTTTGACAGCTCCCCGATCCCTGCTAACGACCCAAGGATTCCGCTTACCTCCATTGGCAGAAGCACCAGCTTCTCATTCTCTGCTGTACCAATGGCCTGCAGAGCCTCTACATACTTTTGTGCGACAAAGTAGTTGATGGCCTGTGCATCACCGCTTTTAATCGCATCAGAGACCAGCTGTGTTGCTCTGGCTTCCGCCTCAGCCAACCTCTCCCGGGCTTCAGCATCGCGAAAAGCGGACTCTTTTCGCCCTTCTGCATCAAGAATAGCCGCTTGCTTCTCACCCTCTGCACGCAGGATTTCAGATTGTCGTTTGCCCTCTGCTTCAAGGATATCTGCTCGCTTCTGCCGCTCAGCTTTCATCTGCCGGCTCATTGCCTCGACCAGATCTTTTGGAGGTTCAAGATCCTTGATCTCGATTCGAGTTACTTTGACCCCCCACGGATCTGTTGCCGCATCGACCACACTCAATAACTTGGCATTAATCTCATCTCTGTTGGAGAGGATTTCATCCAGGTTCATAGCGCCAAGAACAGTTCTGATGTTGGTCAGGCAGAGGTTTTGCATCGCCACATCAAGCCGGCTTACCTCATAGGTTGCTTTTGCCGCATCCAGAATCTGATAGAAAACCACACCATCTGCAACAATCGCTGCATTATCGCGCGAGATAACACTCTGCTGCTGGATGTCGATCACCTGCTCCATCATATTGACCTTGTGCACTATCCGATCAATAAAGGGGACGATAAAGTTAAGGCCCGGGGTCAGTGATTTAGTAAAGCGGCCAAACCGCTCCACATTGTGCTGGCTTCCCTGGGGAACCGTTTTTACTCCGGAGAAAATCAGTACCACCACAAGAACGACAACAATAATGGTAAAGATGCTGGCCCCGCCTATTCCATCCTCAGCCATGGCCCCCGATGAAAAAAGTGACAAAGGGAAGAATGCCGTTAACTGTCCAATGAACGTTTTCACTATATTTTCTCCATCAAAGAAGCTTAACAAAACAATAAACACAATTGCGATTGAAGCGAGGGGTTTCAATGAGGCCAATATCCTTTTCACTACTCCCTCCTGTTGCAGAACTGGATGACTGCGCCATCTCGTCGTGAGATAGACTACTATATGCTGCCCTCATGGTACTATAAGTGTTTTTACCGCTGTGTCTAATTGGATCGATATGGAGTTAATAATCCCCCCCCATGAGAGCAGATATCTCCCGCTGGGATGAGAAATACCGGCCTTCTAATCCCAACCCCTCTTTTGATCCAGAGCCCCTGCTGACTGACTATAATACCCTGCTCAAATCAGGCGGCCGATCCCTTGATATTGCCTGTGGTGTCGGCCAGAACACCCTTTTCCTTGCCCGCTCCGGCTATGAGAGCTATGCGGTTGACGGCAGTCTGGTCGGGCTCCGTTATCTCAAGGAGAGGGCCAGTGAGACGGGCTTGAATATCTACCCCTTTGCTGCTGATCTCGACCAGTGGACCCCTCCGGCCGACACTTTTGATCTGATTGTGGTTATCCGCTTTCTCAACCGAACACTTTTTCCTGCCATTATCGACAGCTTAAGGCCTGGAGGGGTGTTGATCTACAAGACCTTGAATTTGAACTTTCTAAGGCTTCGGCCTGACACCAGGCCCGAGTATCTGCTCAGACCCGGTGAGTTCAGCCGGGCTTTTTCCAGCCTCGCTATGGTAGCCACCGATGAAGGTGAAGAGGGAGAGAGCTGTACTACCTTTTTCATTGGCACCCGGCCATTGACAAACTGATGGATACCTTCAACTTTCCAGGCACCAGCCGGATTCGGGAGGCGTTGAACAACCACGCTCCAAAGCGCTACCCCTCAACACCCGACCAGCAGGCTGCTGTAGCCATGGTGTTGTGTCGACAGCCACACCTCCGGCTTCTCTTTATTGAAAGAGCCAGAGACCCGGCTGATCCCTGGTCTGGCCACATCGCATTTCCAGGGGGAAGACGTGATCCGGAAGACACCGATGAACGAGCCGCTGCAACCAGAGAGACCCGGGAAGAGGTTGGCATCGACCTCACTTTGGGCGAATACCTCGGAAGAGTCGACGACATGGCTGGACGATCTGCAGGACCCACTGTAAAACTGGTGATCTCCTGTTTTGTCTTTCTGCTTGAGAGCCCCCTACCTGTCACCCTGAGCTATGAGGTCGAAGACACCCTCTGGGTACCCCTTGTCCGCCTCGCTGACCCTGATGCTCATATTCTCTATCCTCACCCCCCCGACCCCTCTCTGGAGTACCCGGCAATCCGGATTGGAGAGCAGTCACAACACCTTGTTTGGGGGTTAACTCACCGCTTCCTCACCCGCTTCTTTAGAATCATTGGCCATCCGCTACCGATAGAGTCGAAGATCAGCCCATAGCCGTATCAGGGCATCCGTTTCCAAGCTTTTTTGCACTTGCTCTGCAGATAGAGTATTGATGATTTCTCTCAAGAAAAATCAGGTTTGATTGGCCAATCGATTATAAATTTTATTGATCTCCAGCAGCCTTGCAGGGGAATTTACCAACAACCCTCTAAGATTTGAGGTCTTATTATAATTCTTTTATTTGTTCCCTAGCGAAGAGGGGTTATTAGCTGCTGCTGCCTGGGACTCCTGTGGTATAAAGCTCTCTCCTGAGGGTTGAGCCCTCTTATTTTTTCTTAATCAGGTTCCTTAATTTTCACTGTGAATCAGGATCAGAATCCACTCACTGATACCCGAGGCCGGGGGCTTCGAGACCTGCGTATCTCGGTTACTGATCGATGTAACTTTCGTTGCGTCTACTGCATGCCGAAGGAAGTTTTTGGCTCTGACCACCACTTTGTTCCCCGACAGCGCCTGCTCTCTTTTGAAGAGATCCAGCGTGTCGCTCGCCTTTCTACCCACCTTGGCGTCAGTAAAATACGCCTTACCGGGGGTGAACCCCTGGTTCGCCGCGATATCGAAGTTCTGATTGAAGAGCTCTCCCAGATACCGGGTATTAGCGATATCTGCCTGACGACCAATGGCTCGCTCCTCACCGCCGCCAGGGCAAAAAACCTAAAAGCGGCAGGGCTGACCCGAGTAACCATCAGCCTTGATGCCCTTGATGAGAGACGTTTTGCCGCCATAAATGATGTTGATTTTCCCGTCTCCAAGGTCCTTGATTCTGTGGATTACGCCCTCAACGCAGGCCTTTTGCCGGTCAAGGTCAATATGGTGGTCACCGGCCACCTGAACGATGATCAACTCCTCCCCATGGCCCGGCATTTCAAGGGTTCCGGCGCCATCCTTCGCTTCATTGAGTATATGGATGTTGGCAATAGCAATGGCTGGCAACTAAAGCAGGTTATCCCTGCTGGAGAGATAATCCGGCTTATCAACCAGGAGTTCCCCCTGGAGCCGGTCGGTGCCAACCACGCCGGTGAGGTCGCCAGCCGCTGGTGCTACCAGGATGGGAGTGGAGAGATCGGCGTCATTGCCTCTGTTACTCAGCCTTTCTGCCACAGTTGTCATCGCGCCAGGCTGTCCGCAGAGGGACGATTTGTCTCCTGTCTCTTTGCCGAGGGGGGATTTGACCTCAGAGCGTTGCTTCGGAGCGATGCGAGTGATGAGGTTGTTGTTGATACTCTCTCCAGGCTCTGGAGCCTGAGAGATGATGGCTATTCAGAGATCCGAACAGAACAGACAGTGGGCCTTAAAAAAGTAGAGATGTCCTACATTGGTGGCTAAACCTCTATAATCCTTTTCATCTTACAGTCATTATTCTCCAATAACGCCATGTCGATCACAATTCGCCTTTTTGCCAGCCTCCGTGAACAGCTGGGGACTGAGTGCTGTCAGGCAGAACCTGATGCCGTCTCCAACGTGGAGGAGGCGTGGCGTGCTGTTGCCGGTGACAGCCCTCAAGGAGAGAACGTACTGGTTGCTGTCAACATGGAGTACGTCAAACCAGGTGCCGCAGTCAAAGATGGCGATGAGGTCGCTTTCTTCCCCCCGGTAACGGGTGGTTAGTCGTGAAAATTGAAATCCGTGACCAGCCCTTTGACCCATGGCAGGAGCTCTCCAGCTATCAGCAAACGGGTTCAACAGCTGCTTCCTCATACGGGGCTACCGCTCTGTTTGTAGGGACTATGCGGGATTTTAATGAAGGTGACCGGGTTCATGGAATGACCCTTGAGCACTACCCGGGGATGACAGAAAAGCATCTTGAAGCGATCTGTCACAACGCTATCGACAGATGCAACCTGCTTGATGCCTTGGTAATTCATCGCGTTGGCCCCATTGAACCGGGAGAGCCTATCGTCCTAGTTGCGGTCTGGTCTGCGCACCGTGCCGCCGCATTTGATGCCTGTCGACTGATCATGGATGATCTCAAATCGAGAGCGCCTTTTTGGAAAAAAGAGGAGCTCGATGAGGGCAAAGTGCGGTGGGTCGACCACAACACCTGACATAACCTCGTTGATTAATGCTTCCAGACTCCCCATCTTCAAAAGTCCGGATTGATCGCTGGCTCTGGGCGGCACGCTTCTTTAAGACCCGGCAATTAGCCGCTTCGGCAATTAAAGCCGGCCATATCGCCCTCAATGGCCTGCGCGCCAAACCAGCCCGAGGGGTTCAAAAGGGTGATCGGCTAAAGATAAGAAAAGCAGGCTTGGATTATGAACTCATTGTGACCGCCCTTGATGAACAGCGTCGCTCCGCCGCCCATGCCCAGACCCTCTATCAGGAGACCCCACTGAGCCTGGCGGCCCGGTTGGAGTCAATTGAGAAGAGAAAGCTGGATGCGGCTTCACTGCGATTTGATCGAGGGAAGCCTGACAAGAGGTCGCGCCGTCTGATCTCCCGCCTGCGCCGGGGGATTTCAGATCATTCCAACTAAAAAGGGGCATGAGCCCACTAGAGTGATGCCACTGCCCTCTCTATTTCAGCTCTGAATGCAGGGTACTCCTCAACTACAGGAAAGCGGGGATAATCAGCAGCAATATTGGGGGGTGGCCGGAAAAAAATCCCGGCATCAGCGGCCTCAAGCATTGTCAGGTCATTGAAAGAATCTCCCCCTGCAACCACCCTGAAATTGATCGCTTGCAGTGCTCTGACCGAAGCTGATTTTTGATCCGGCATACGGAGCTGATATCCCGTGAGTCGCCCCTGGGCATCAGCCTCAATATGGTGACAGAAGAGTATCGGGTTCCCCAACTGCTCCATCAATGGGGCGGCAAATTCATAGAAGGTATCTGAGAGAACAATTAGCTGATAGTGTGATTGGAGCCATTTTACAAAATCGAGTGCCCCAGCAAATGGCTCCAAACCCTGGATCACCTGTTGAATATCGCCAAGCTTTAATCCGTGCTGGTCAGTCAAATCGAGCCGAAAACGCATCAACTCATCGTAATCGGGAATATCACGCGTAGTTGCCCGTAATGCTTCGATTCCAGTTGATTCAGCTACGTTGATCCAGATTTCAGGGACCAGCACCCCCTCCAGATCAAGACAGATAACTTTCATTGGATTTTCCACACCGTCAGTCAAAAAACATAAGCGCCGAACCCTACCGCTTCAGAGGCCAGCTTTCAACCTCAATAGAGAAGAAATCAGGAAAAAGAGCCCCGCTCATTGCCGACGAAACGAATGAGTGAGATTATTGATTGATAATAAACCCAAACCTCTTCCTTTGTAGACCGCCCCTCAAAAGCAAAGGATTAATCAATAGAGGCCTCTCAATGACCAACAGCACTCTCCTCGACAGTAAGACCTTCGACCTCGGGGATATCGATTTAAAGCCGATTGAAGCCATTCTGCCTTCACTCAGGACTTATCGCTTTACCGAGGCCAATGAGGTTGTAGAACGACTGGATGGTGCTGAAGTGGTGATCACCAATAAAATTAAGATCGACAGCACTGTTCTCGAAGCCGTCGCTGACCACCTCAGACTTATCGTGGTCGCTGCTACCGGCACCAATAACATCGACTTAAACAGTGCCCATCGACTCGGAGTCAATGTCTGCAACGTACGCAACTACGCCACCCCTGCCGTAGTTCAGCACACGCTCAGTCTGATACTTGCACTCACTACCCACCTTGTGGATTACCATCATGCCATCCTGGAGGGAAAGTGGAGCAACAGTGGCAATTTCTGCCTGTTGGACTACCCTATTCGTGAACTTAATGGCCGCAAACTGGGCATAGTTGGTTTTGGCGTATTAGGCCAGGCTGTTGCCAATGTGGCAGAGGCCTTTGGCATGACCACACTGATAGCCAATCGCCCCGGTGGTACGCCGACAGAAGGGCGGCTCCCCCTTGAAGAGCTGCTCCCTCAGGTCGATGTTCTCTCTCTCCACTGCCCGCTGACGGCTTCTACACAGGGGCTGATTGGCTCCAGAGAGCTTGAAATGATGAATAACGATGCCATTATCATCAATACTTCAAGGGGAGGGATCATCGATGAACAGGCGCTTGCCGATGCCCTGTGCCACCGCGTGATTGGCGGTGCCGGAATCGATGTGCTCACTGAAGAGCCCCCTTCAATAGACCACCCTCTGCTCTCACCTGATATTCCCAACCTCCTGCTCTCTCCTCATAGTGCCTGGGGCAGTCGTGAGACCCGGCAACGGCTTGTCCATGAGATTGCCCTGACTATTGGCGCATGGATGGAAGGGAACCCCCGTAACCTTGTCAGCTAAATTAGACCCGGCCTCAATCCCTCTTGGCCTCTATCTCCATCTTCCCTGGTGTCGACGCAAGTGTCCTTACTGTGACTTCAACTCTCACCCACTGAAAGATGATCAGAGCACAACCCTAAAAGAGCAATACCTCTTGGCACTGAAGGAGTCGGTTAGCAAAATAACCCACACCCAAACCTCAAGGAGAGTGCAATCAATCTATTTTGGCGGAGGCACACCCTCACTCTTTTCACCTGATCAGATCGATCAAATCCTCTCAACCATCAACCACTGTTTTACTCTCGATCAAGATGCTGAAATCACAATGGAGGTCAATCCAGGGGCCTCAGAGACCGCCAAGCTGGAAGGCTTTCTGGCTGCTGGCATTAATCGACTCTCTCTGGGGGTACAGAGCTTCAGTGATCCGATGCTCAACAGCCTCGGACGAATTCATGGCCGAAAAGAGGCCCTAACCGCTTCCGATGCTGCACTCAGCACCGGATTTAACAGCGTCAACCTCGACCTGATGTTTGCTCTTCCGGGGCAGACACTGGATGAAGCCAAATCAGACCTTGATACACTTCTCAATCTTGAGCCTGAGCATATCTCCCTCTACCAGCTTACCCTTGAGCCTAACACCCTCTTCCATGCCCATCCGCCAAAGCTTCCGCAGCAGGACCATGTCTGGGCGATGCAAGAGTCTCTCTTTGAGCTTCTCCAGGAGGCGGGTTACCAACAATATGAGGTCTCCGCGTGGTCAAAACCAGGCAACCGATGCCGCCATAATCTCAACTACTGGGAATTCGGAGACTATCTGGGAGTTGGCGCCGGCGCCCATGGCAAACTCACCAGGACTGACGGCATCTGGAGAACCCTCCAACCCCGTCATCCCAATGAGTTCATGAAACACGCCTCCGACGCTGAAACCGAGAACGCCTCTTTGGTCAGTGATGATGAGACCGGTTTTGAATTCTTTCTGAATGGACTTCGTCTGCGTGAAGGGGTTGCCGCTGACCTTTTTCCTGAACGCACAGGTCTCCAGCTTGATCTTTTTACCCCACTCTTTGAAAAGCTGGAGCGGCTTGGCCTGTTTGTGGTTGAAAATAACCGTCTGAAAACAACCCCCCAGGGCTACCGTTTTCTCAACGACACCCTTGAGTTTTTTCTCCCTGAATAGTGATTTTCTAATCTATTGGTTACCATTGGCTGACTCATACCCCCTTACAAGACTGTTTCAATGCTCTGGGTTAAATCTTTACACTTCATTTTCACGGTGACCTGGTTTGCCGGGCTCTGCTATATCCCCCGTCTTTTCATCTACCACACCACTGTACGGCTTGTTGTTTTAAAACCTGCCTGAACAGTGATGCTTCATATCGTCCTCTATCAACCCGAGATACCACCCAATACCGGAAATATCATCAGGCTGGCCGCCAATACAGGAAGCGCCCTCCACCTTATCCGTCCACTGGGATTTCAACTTGATGACAAGCGGCTGAGGCGCGCGGGTCTTGATTACCATGAGTTTGCCCGCCTCGGGATATGGGATTCGTTCGATGATTTTGTCGCCTCACACCCCGCATCACGTCTTCTTCCTTTTTCTACTCACCACACCAAGAGCTACAGTTCTTTTATATTCAGACAGGGGGATGCGCTGTTATTCGGCCCAGAGACCCAGGGACTTCCAGAGACAATACGTGCCAAAGCCCCGGCGTCTCAACAGCTAACACTCCCCATGCTCCCGGGAAACCGTAGCCTGAACCTATCGAATACCGTTGCCATTGCAGTCTATGAGGCCTGGAGACAGATTGGGTTCACAGGGGCTATCCCACTAGAAAAAACCTGATTAAGAACAACCCCGCTTACCCAGCCGGAAGAGGGGGCTTGATGATCACCCACAAACACGGTTGACGGGATTTTTGGTTATGGCGACGCTTATGTTGTCCAGCAGCCGGCCGTGACCCGACCAGAATCTCCTAAGTAAACTCAATTTTGCCAGCCGGCAACATATAGAGCACCAAAGCTTCCCCACCGGTCACTGTTGGCGAGTGGTCAGACCCAGGCTCAAACAGAGACCATCCCCGGCCCTCACCATTAAATTGAGCCCCCTCTGTAATCGGCATCACCATGCAGACCTCACCGCTGGGATGACGGTGATGCGGACCCACGATATTGGCTAGGTCAACCACATCAACACTCAACATTCCAGTCGCTTCACAGGGTTCGATAATACGTCCAAAGCGCCGCCCTTCTCCGCCTTGAGTGCACATCCAACCCGCTGCAATTGCATCGTGGCAGGCCCTCTCAACAGCATTAAACAGCTCACCACTCTCAGGGAAACTGAGGTTGAGCTTTTCAGCAAGAGCGGCATCCATTTTTTCAGCTGAAACCAGGTCAGTGATCGGCTCAAGAAGTTTCTGAAAACGACTAACATTCATCCCGCCACCCTCCACTCTCCAATAGGTGAATAATCTCTGTTGAATCTTATCCTTTTTCCAGTATCAAAATAGCAGTGCGCAAAAAAAGAACCTGCCGTAAATGGCCGTCTACTCTGAACGAAGTTCTCTTGAGAGCAGCGCATCAACCGCTTCAATGGGAGGACAATCGGCAAAGAGCACCCGATAGACCTGATCGATGATTGGTATTGACACTTTCAGCGACTCATTCAGTCGCTTCAGCTCTCGGGCAGTGTTAATCCCTTCCACCTCCTGTCCAAGATTAGTGAGGATGGTTCCGAGAGACTCTCCTCGGCCCAGACCCAGACCCAGTCGACGGTTCCTCGACTGATCATCAGTACAGGTGAGAATCAAATCCCCCATCCCGGTCAACCCCATAAAGGTTTCCGATCTACCCCCAAGGGCTTCGCCAAGACGTTTTAATTCAGCCAGCCCACGGGTCACCAGAGCCGCCCGGGCATTGGCCCCAAATCCAAGCCCATCACTGATTCCAGTTGCTATTGCCATTACGTTCTTTATCGCCCCACCCAACTGGACCCCGGTTAGATCCGGATTCGTATAGACACGCATCCGATCACTGTGGAGCCAGTTAGCCACCTGGCTACTGACAACTTCACTCGTTGCCGCGACGGTGAGTGCTGTCGGCAGTCCTGCCGCCACCTCGGCAGCAAAACTGGGGCCGGAAACGGCAGCCAACTGAGCATCACTACCACAAACTTCAACGGCCACCTCCCCAAGGAGTTTCCCACTGCCTGGCTCAAAACCCTTTGTTCCCCAGGCAACCACCTTCCCCGCCCTGTTTGAGGACAGTTCCTCAATCTGCTCACAAAGGCCACGAAAAGCATGGCTTGGAACAACAATCAGGAACTGAGATAGGCCGCCAAGGTTGCCTATCTCATCGGTAAGCGTTAGATTTTTCGGAAATGAGTGCCCAGGAAGAAACCGGTGGTTAGCTCTGTCTCGGGCCAGCTGATCGATATGAGCACTATCATGGCCCCAGAGTTTTACCTCCAGGTTGTTTCGTGCGATCAGAATCGCCAGTGCAGTACCCCAAGAGCCTGCTCCCAGTACAGCGACCGGTTCTTTTCTACTGCCGGGCTGGCTACCCATCGACATCAGTCTACCGTTGTCGACCCGCTTCCATTGCCCCTGGCTGTTTCATCAACCTGGGACTCTCCACTTTGGCTCTCTGGTGCCGTCTCGCTCTGTTTTTTTTGTTGATAGAGCACATCAAAATTGACGGGGGTGAGGAGTAACTGAGGAAAGCCTCCTTTTGCGCCCAGATTGGAGATCACTTCCCGGGCAAAGGGAAAGAGTGCTTGTGGCGCATGGACTTCGAGAAGACCCTCCAACTGGTCATCTGTAAATCCTGACATCTCAAAAACCCCGGCCTGTTGAGCCTCAATAAGAAATATAGCTTCATCACCACTTTTTGCTGTCACCGTTACAGCCAGAATCACTTCATAGATTCCAGCCGCTTGATCAAGGCTATTGTGGCTAATATTGATCTGGACATCGACCTGAGGCTGGAGCGCCTCTGTGGTAAAAATCCCTGGCGTCTTAGGGGATTCAAAAGAGACATCCTTCAGATAGAAGGTTTTTAGATCAAAACGAACTTGCTGATTCATTTACTCTTTCTCCATCACGATAGTTCTTTGGATTGTACTTTGGCCTCAGCCCCTTTCAACTGGGAGGTTTTCTTTCTCCCAGGCGAGTATTCCACCCTTGAGGGTAAAAACCTTCTCAAAGCCATTCTTTCGCAAAATACCCGCGCCTCGTATTGATCGATTGCCCGATCGGCAAAAGGCAACCACAGACCTGCTTTTGTGTTTTTCAATCTGCTTGAGATCACCTGCCAGCTTACTCAATGGAATATTGATTGCTTTGGGCAGATGACCGAGCTTGAAATCTTTTGATTCGCTGACATCAACGAGCACTGCCTCTTCATCATTGAGGAGCCGGGTGAGCTGAATCACCGTAATCTCCTCAATACCCGACATTCTGCGACGGATCGGCTCAAAGATAATAAGCGCGATAATGACAACCAATGCCAAGAAGAGAGGCCAGTTCTCAACTACAAATTCCATATCCATAAAACATAACTCAAGGGAGAGCGGACCCTTAAGAGGGCACACTGTAAATGAAGATGCGAGGGTAACGGTTGCCGCCGTCACCCACAAGGTTGAGTTACGGGTTTATTTCATCAATCCCGCAAAAAGAGAGGGTTAACTATTGTGTGCTCCACAGAAAGCATCACGTAAACTGCCGATTAACATAATGATGCTAGTGTCAGAGATGCGATAAAAGACCTTGTTGGCATCTTTTCGGGATTCGAGAATCCCCTTGTCGCGAAGTATCGAGAGGTGCTGAGAGATGTTGCTCTGTGAGGTACCGACAAACTCCACCAGTTCGTGAACACTCACCTCTGTCGTCATTCCAAGGATACAAAGAATTTTCAGCCGTAACGGGTGTGCCATTGCTTTAAGTGCTCGAGATGCTCGATTGATATCGGCCTCGTCCCCAATAAGCATTTCGGCACACTCGGTATTCATTGAGTCACTTTCAGCAGCTTCTGTTTGACCCATACATATCATTGTTATTCTCCGCAAGCTGATTACAGAAGAGGAGAAAAATCGCCTCATCGCACAGTAAAAATTGATTATTATGAAACAACTATATACTAATATATTAATTATGCAACCTCTTTCCACATCAGCACTTCTAAGTTGAGTTATCATCAACCACACCAATGAATGGGCAACTACACTAATAAAACCACGACAGAGATGCCCGTTTAAAAAAAAGATCTGCAGTAATAACTTAGAGCTAAGCAAAATATGTTCAAACTTACCCGAACACTACCCATCCTGATCTCTCTCTTGTTCTTTAGCGCTGGAGCCACCACTGCTCATGCCGAGACAAATCCTGCTGAGCTGCCGCTCGACGAGATTTGGCTCTTCACCGAGATTTTTGGGGAAATAAAATCAAAGTATGTTGACCAGGTTGATGATCGTGAACTCCTCCATAATGCCATTGAGGGAATGCTTTCAGGCCTCGATCCACACTCTGGCTATATGGATCAAGAGAATTTTAAAGAGAGCCGGATTGATACCGAAGGAAAGTTTGGTGGTCTTGGGATTGAGGTCTCAATGGAAGATGGTTTTGTCCTTGTTGTCTCACCTATTGACGATACACCCGCACAACGAGCAGATATCCAGGCAGGTGACCTGATCATTCGACTCGATGATCAATCGATAAAGGGGATGAACCTATATGATGCAGTAAAAAAAATGCGTGGTGCGCCAGGAACTAAAATAAAGCTCACTATTGTTAGAGGAAGTGAAAACCCCTTTGATGTCACTCTCACTCGGGCTGTAATCAAAATAACCAGCGTAAAAAGCAAGCTTCTGGAGGATCGGTTTGGTTATATTCGGATAACTCAATTCCAGACCAACACAGCAGCTTCGCTGCATCAAGCTCTGAAACGACTCGACCAAGAAGCAGACAACAAGGTTGCCGGACTGATACTCGACCTTCGAAACAACCCAGGCGGAGTATTAAGTGGTGCCGTTGCTGTTAGCGACACCTTCCTCACCCAAGGTTTGATCGTCTCCACCCGAGGGCGGTCAAAAGAGCTCGATATGCAGTTTTCAGCCACCGCAAAAGATTACAGCAGAGGGGCGCCATTGGTTGTGCTCGTTAACGAGGGCTCCGCTTCAGCCTCAGAAATTGTCGCCGGCGCACTTCAAGATCATCGGCGAGCAGTCATTATGGGTAGGCAAACCTTCGGCAAGGGGTCGGTGCAGACCATCCTGCCAATCAACAATGGCGCCCTAAAAATCACGACTGCCCGGTATTACACCCCGAGTGGGAATTCAATACAGGCAACTGGAATCAAGCCTGATATTGTGGTTGAAAACCTGAATATCGTCACTAAAAAAGAGGCTTCATCAATTAATTATCTGCGTGAGGAGGATCTCAGGGGGCATCTTGAGAACGAGAATGGATCAGCTAAAGAGAACACTTTAGAGAGTAGCGAAGAAGAGGTGAATCCAACAGAGACCCTGAGCAGCCAGTTTGCAGATCCTAAAATAGAAGACGACTACCTTTTAAGGGAGGCGCTGACGCTACTAAAGGGGCTGAATATTCTCGAAAAGAATACAATAAAACAGGCTGATTAAAATGAGGGTCGCTGCCTCACCATCCGCTCTATCTCTCTTAGAAGTTCATCTCCACGGCTGATTTCGATTGGATTGCATCGAGCGCAACTGTTGCGGTCAGGGGTGAATTAATCCCAGCGAGGATCCCGTGTCTGTACTATCCCTCCCTCGACCCGAACTGGAAATGTGGCGACACCTTCATAGGCCGGAGGTGAGAGCACCTCACCGGTTGCAAGTGAAAACCGGGCGCCGTGACGAGGACAGATAATCACATCGCCATCTACCTCACCACAAGCGAGTGCCCCACCATCATGGGTGCAGACATCTTCGATGGCAAAAAACTGACCATCAATATTAAAAACAGCGATTAACGCCCCATCTATCTCCACCACCTGGTGGTTTCCAGGATGAAGTTCTTCCTCAGGAGCAACGTTTACCCATCTATCCATGAAGTAAACTAGATCAAGCCAAGCTGAACACGTGCTGCTTCAGAGAGCAGCTCCTGAGTCCAGGGTGGATCCCAGACAAGTTCAACCGTGGCCTCAGTCACCCCAGAAACACGTTTGACCATTGACTCCACTGTCCCCGGAAAAGTCTGCGCCACCGGACAACCCGGTGTGGTCAGCGTCATCCTGATATTGGCGCCACCCTCGGAGTCAACATCAACCCCATAGATCAGACCCAGATCATAGATATTGACCGGTATTTCAGGATCATAGATGTGTTTTAATGCCTCTATAACCTGCTCCTCAAGGGTTACACTCTCTAAAGGTGCATCCTGTTCAACCTTGCCGTCTTCGGTCTTATCCTGTTCTGCCAGATAATCGGCGAAAGTCTCACTGTTTTTGGAGTCATTTCCCATTTTATTGTCCTGAGTTGTGAACGGATTGTCTTTGTCTGCACGCTTGCTTTTATTACCCAAACAGCTCCTGAGCTCTGGCCACGCCTCTGAACAGAGCATCAATATCTTCCAATGTGTTGTATACGCCAAAGGAGGCACGAACTGTTGCTGGAACAGAGAAATGTTGCATCACCGGCATGGCGCAATGGTGTCCTGCCCTAATGGCTACTCCCTGACGATCAAAAATAGTGCCCAAATCATGTGGGTGAATACCTTCCAGCTCAAAAGAGAGAATTCCCGCCTTATTCTCAGCAGTGCCAATAATACGCATGCCTGGAGTCTCTTTCGCTTTTGAGGTTGCATATTCCAAAAGGGCCGCTTCATGTGTTGACACATTTCCCAGTCCGAGTCCATCCAGCCAATCGATAGCCACACCAAGGCCAACAGCACCAGCAATATTGGGTGTTCCTGCTTCAAACCGATAGGGGGGAGAAGCAAAGTCACTCTTCTCAAAAGTAACTCGACGAATCATTTCACCGCCTCCCTGATAGGGTGGCATTTTGGCAAGTAGCTCTTCACGTCCCCAAAGAACACCAATTCCAGTTGGACCGTAGACTTTATGCCCTGAGAAAGCATAAAAATCACAACCGATCTCATCGATGTCTATTTTTGAGTGAGGCGCTGCCTGGGCACCATCAATCAGCACTTTTGCCCCAACGTGGTGAGCGAGGCTGACGATCTCCTTGACCGGGTTCACCGTCCCCAAGGCATTTGAGATATGGGTTACCGCGACCATGCGGGTTTTTGCTGAGAGCAGGTCTCGGAATGAATCCATCAACAATTCACCCCTGTCGTTCATTGGGATCACCTTAAGGACCGCATTTTTCTGCTGACAGATAAACTGCCAGGGGACTATATTGGCATGATGTTCCATCTCGGTAATCATGACCTCATCACCACTTTTGAGGTTCTGTTGTCCCCATGACTGGGCCACCAGATTGATGCCTTCGGTCGCCCCTCGCACAAAGATAATTTCTCTTGGACTCTCTGCATTGATAAAGGATGCAATTCGTTCTCTTGCCCCTTCGAATGCATCTGTTGCCCGCTCAGCTAGCTTATGCACACCGCGATGAACATTGGCATGATCATTTCGGTAGTAGTTTGAAATCGCATCAATGACAACATCAGGCTTCTGTGCACTTGCACCACTATCAAGATAGACCAGTGGGTGATCGTAGACCTGCTGATTCAAAGAGGGGAACTGTGCTCTTACCTGAGCAACATCAAACTCTGGCTCCACTTTTATTGATTGTTGTTCAGCCACGCTTGTCTCCCAATAACTTTAAAGAGATGACCTGCTCCAGCCATTCATGAAGAGAGGGATGGGGGATATCTTCCAATACCTCATTTGCAAAGGCCCAGGTAAGCATACGACGGGCTTCAATTTCATCAAGGCCTCGTGCGCGCAGAAAGAAAATATGGTCTTCATCCAGTTGGCCGACCGTGGCGCCGTGGGAACATGAGACATCATCAGCGTATATTTCAAGCTGAGGCTTGGTGTCTATCTCTGCATTTCGAGAGAGAAGCAAGTTCTTGTTTTGCTGGTGGGCATCCGTCTGCTGGGCATCTGGTGCAACAACCACTCTACCGTGAAAAACCGCACGGGCACTATCGTCAAGGATTCCTTTGTAATGTTCATTGCTTTTACAGCCGGGTGCGGCATGAACTATCTCTGTGTGGTGATCAATATGTTGGCGCTCCTTCCCAAGGTAGAGGCCATTCAAATGACACACTGCACCTTGAGCCTTGAGGGAACTCCTGATGTCGGTTCGTGCCAGTCTTCCGCCAAGGGCTATTGAGTATGAGGTAAAGCGACTTTTCTCTTCCTGGTTAACAAAAAGGCCGCCAAAGTGATAACACTCCCCACCCTCTTGTTGTATTTTATAGTGTTCAACTTCTGCATCTGCAGCCAGACTGATTTCGGTAATTGCATTGGTAACCCCTTTTGAGTGCTCTCCTGTTGCAACATGGTGGTCGATTACCGTTGCCCGAGACCCCTCACCGGCAATAATCAGATTTCTTGGCTGGTTCAGTTGAAGTGCTTGAGTTGAACCTGTTGATGCAAAAACCAGTTCAATAGGTCGATCAAGAGTGCATCCGGGTTGGAGCACCAGGAGAGCTCCATCTGAAAACCGGGATTGATTGAGTGCAATAAGTCCATGGTACTGTTCAGCCTCAGGGTGACAACTTCCAAGGTATGTTTGAAGGGTTTCTGGGTTGGCCTGCAGTTCAGCGGCCAGACTGTTTAGTGTCACCCCCTCTGGAAGTGGGTCTGTGCCACTGAGCTCTGGAGTAAAAAAGCCATCAATAAAAACCAACCGGTGGCTGTCAAGGCCTGGAATCAGCCTGCTGGAAAATGTCTCCTGGTTTTCAACCGATCCTGCTCCTGTTGCGGCAACCATAGACTTGTTTTTGATTGCTCTTAAATCAGTATATCGCCATCCCTCTTCACGGATCGTTGGTAATCCTGCAATTTCATAGCGGAGTGCTCCGGCGCTACGGAATGAAGCAAGCCAGTCAGGCCCTGGCGCCCGTTGTTTGTCTGATATATGAGATTTCATCACTCTAAAGCCTTCTTTCAATTGGCCTCTATCTGTCCTTCAATCCATCCATAGCCCTTCTCTTCAAGTTCAAGAGCAAGTGACTTCTCACCTGAACGAACAATCCGGCCATTTGCCAGGACATGCACATGATCCGGGATAATATAGTCGAGCAGGCGCTGATAATGGGTCACTACAATCATTGCTCGATCTGGGCTTCGGAGTGCATTTACCCCTTCGGCAACAACCTTCAATGCATCAATATCTAATCCGGAATCTGTTTCATCCAGAACAGCCAGTGAAGGCTCCAGGATCGTCATCTGCAACACTTCATTACGTTTCTTCTCACCTCCAGAGAACCCATGATTAACTGATCGATAGAGAAACTCATCACGCATCTTAACCAGTTTTACCTTGTTCTTTATGAGTTGTAGAAAATCCATCGCATCAAGCTCAGGCTCTCCAAGGTACTTTCGTTTTGCATTGAGCGCGGCTTTTAGAAAGGCAATGTTACTGACTCCGGGGATCTCTACTGGATATTGAAAGGCCAGAAAGAGTCCTTCACAGGCACGAACTTCCGGCTCTAAATCAAGGAGGTTTTTGCCCTTAAAGGTGATCTCTCCGCCTGTCACCTGATATTGGTCGCGACCAGCGAGAACATTTGCCAGGGTGCTCTTTCCGGAGCCATTTGGGCCCATTACGGCGTGCACTTCACCTGACTTAACTTCAAGGTTGATGCCCTTGAGAATCTGTGTCCCTTCAACACTGGCCTCCAGGTTTTTAATCGTCAGCATATATCGTCTCTCATGTTAAATTAAGTTGAATCAGTCTCTTGATGATTTTTGATCGATGTTTTAGCCGACAGCGCCCTCAAGGCTTATCCCCAGCAGTTTCTGGGCTTCCACTGCAAACTCCATGGGCAACTCCTTGAAGACCTCTTTACAGAATCCATTGACGATCATCGAAACGGCATCTTCCTCTGTGAGACCTCGTTGACGGCAATAAAAAAGCTGATCTTCACCAATCCGTGATGTGGTCGCCTCGTGTTCTACTTTTGCCGATGGGTTTTTAACCTCGAGATAGGGAAATGTATGAGCCCCACAACGATCGCCCAAGAGCAGTGAATCACACTGGGAATAGTTCCGTGCATTTTCAGCACTTCCAATAACCTTGACCAATCCCCGGTAGGTATTTTGCGCACGACCGGCAGAGATCCCTTTTGAGATGATCGTGCTTGAGGTGTTGCTTCCCAGATGAATCATCTTGGTGCCGGTATCGGCCTGTTGCAAATTATTGGTTAGGGCAACAGAGTAGAACTCACCGATCGAATTGTCACCTTCAAGCAGGACGCTTGGATATTTCCATGTGATTGCTGATCCGGTCTCAACCTGGGTCCATGAGATCTTTGACTTCTCACCCCGACAGGCCCCGCGCTTGGTGACAAAATTATAGATACCACCACGACCTTCTTGATCACCGGGATACCAGTTCTGCACTGTTGAGTATTTGATCTCTGCGCCTTTCATCGCCACCAGCTCAACAACCGCTGCATGAAGCTGATTCTCATCACGCATGGGTGCGGTACAGCCCTCAAGATAGCTGACATAACTATCTTCATCAGCAACAATCAGTGTTCTCTCAAACTGTCCTGTATTTGATGCATTGATTCGAAAATAGGTGCTCAACTCCATTGGACACCGCACCCCTTTGGGGATGTAGACGAAAGAGCCATCAGAAAAAACGGCGGAATTGAGCGCAGAGAAGAAATTGTCCTGTACAGGAACTACCGTTCCCAGATATTTTTTAACCAGATCTGGGTGATCTTTCAGTGCTTCTGAAAGAGGACAGAATATAACCCCGGCTTCGTATAGTTTCTCCTTAAAAGTGGTTGCCACAGAAACACTGTCAAAAACCGCATCAACCGCCACCCCGGCAAGTGCTTTCTGCTCCTCAAGTGGAATCCCGAGCTTGTTATAGGTATCAAGAATTTCTGGGTCAACCTCATCGAGGCTTTGGGGCCCATCCTCTTTTGATTTTGGGGCTGAGTAGTAACTGATCTCCTGATAATCGATAGGGGTGTAGTTGACCTTTGCCCAGCCAGGCTCTTCAAGCTCTTGCCACTGTCTAAAAGCCTCAAGGCGCCAATCGAGCATAAATTCGGGTTCTTGTTTCTTTGCTGAGAGCGCATGGATTACCGCTTCATCGAGACCGGGTGGGAAGGAGTCAGACTCAATGTCTGTAACAAAGCCTTCCTTATAGTCACGCTGAATTAATCTGTCGATATGAGTAGCGGAATCACTCATGCTTTCGAAGTTCTCCAATAACATCTGGGACCCGGGGGAGAGGTTCTCCCTCGGGGGTGGGGAAGATTATTCGATCCGATCAATCAGAACAATAACAATATGTCAGTTATCGGTTGAATTCCTTAGCGGCAGCTATTGGCAGAATATGCAAATTGGCTGGATGTAAGACAGAAGAGCGATCATCCTGGCGAGCCACCGTCTCCTGAACAGCAGACCACTTGGCCACCTCAAGAAGGTTAATCCCGTTTAGGAAAGTTTGTATATGGTCACTGAGTTGGCACCAGAGCTCATGGGTCAGGCAGCGTTCACCATCCTGACAACCTTCACCCCCGCCACATCGCCTGGCATCGAACTTTTCGTCAACGGCAAAGATAATATCCGCAATTGAGATCTCCTGGGCTGATCTGCCGAGCCGATAGCCACCACCTGGTCCACGCATTCCTTTCACCAATCCTGACTTCCTCAGCTTGGCGAAAAGCTGCTCCAGATATGAAAGAGAGATCTCCTGATTATCGGCAATGTCCATCAGGGTGACTGGCCCTTTTTTCTCATGTAGAACCAGATCCAGCATTGCTGTTACCGCATAGCGGCCTTTTGTTGTCAGACGCATATTTTTTTCCTCTCCGGATTTCCGGACAATAACCATGTATTTATGTCAAGATTAGAGAGTATAAAAACCTAGCACAACAGTCAAGATAAAAAACACCCCTATTTTCTCACTAAAATTATTTTTCCCCCGCCCTATTTAACAACGCCTCCTACCCTTCCTGGTCCTCACCACCTCTTGGCCAAACCCTGAAAAGGAGGACAAACCCAAGAAGGGCAAGCCCAAGTGGCCAGTATTCAACTATTACCCTGAACAGACCAGGCTCACCCGTGCCCCTGTGACCATTGAAGAGGGGAAGTGGCATCATCAAACCTCCAGTAGCAATAAATACACTGCCCACCAGGGCATAAAAAAGACGTCGGTGGCCCTGTTGTACTGCTTTTTTTAGGGTTTGAACCTCCCTATCCCTGGTCTTAAGTTCAAGTTCATTGTCCCTTAATCTGCTCAACAGTTCGTGGGCCATTCCCGGCAACTCCGGGGCCATGGCCATGTACTTCGGCAGGTCGCGATGCAGCCCTTTAAGCAGCGCCTTTGGCCCCACCTGTTCACTCATCCAGTCCTCTAAGAAAGGCTTAGCTGTCTCCCACAGGTCCAGCTGGGGGTAGAGTTGTAGACCCAGACCTTCGATGGCAAGAAGTGTTTTCTGCAACAGTATCAACTGTGGCTGAACCGGCATCTGAAAGCGCCGTGCAACTTGAAACAGCCTTACAAGAAGACGACCGAAAGAGATCTCGCTGATAGGCTTGGCAAAGATGGGCTCACAGACAGTACGAATAGCAGCTTCAAACTCCTCAACACGGATCTGTGATGAGATCCACCCTGCCCTGAGATGAGCCTCAGCCACACCCCGGTAGTCCCGATTAAAGAAAGCCAGCATATTATCAGCCAGATAACGCTTATCAGCATCACTCAATGTCCCCATGATGCCGAAATCAACGGCCCGATACTGACCCTCTTCGCTGACAAAAATGTTTCCCGGATGCATATCCGCGTGAAAGAACCCGTCTCTAAAAGCCTGGGTATAAAATATCTCAACCCCATCATGTGCCAACTTTTTCATATCGACACCCGCTTCCCTGATCGCTTCAATGTCACGGATGGGTATGCCATGGATGCGTTCCATAACCATGACTTGGCGACGAGTATGATCCCAATAGATTCTTGGAATATAGATTAGCTCTGAATTTTTAAAATTCTCCCCGAGTTGGCTCGCATTGGCGGCCTCACGCTGCAGATCAAGCTCATCGTGGATGGTCTTATCAAATTCGCCTACGGTCTCGGTCACTCTCAGCCTGCGGCCATCCGGCCAATACCGCTCTGCCAATCGGGCCAGGGTATAGAGAAGCTCAACATCTCTATTGATTTTCACCTCAATTCCGGGACGAAGCACCTTGACCACAACCTTAGTATCATCATACAAAGTGGCATAGTGAACCTGTGCAACTGAAGCGGAAGCAAAAGGCTCCAAATCAAAGCTTTGAAAATGAGCATCAATGGAGGTTTCATAAGCCCGTGCGATGATGGCTTCTGCCTCTTCTCCAGGGAAGGATGGCACCTTGTCCTGAAGTCGGGTCAATTCAAATGCAATATCATCAGGCAGTAGATCAGGACGGGTTGAGAGCGCCTGACCGAATTTGATGAATACAGGCCCCAACTCCTCAAGCGCTTCTCGAAGTCGTATTGCTCTTGGTTTGTTGTTATCTCTTCTCCACCGTTCAGGGTGCAGATAGAGAAGCCAGCGATAGGGTCGAAAAAGATGGAGTGTTATAACGAACTCATCCAAACCATGGCGCACAAAAATAGTGGTGATATGAAGCAGCCGGTGGAGTTGTGAAAGATGAATCACCCTATTGCCTCACTGCTTTTTCTACCCGTTGTTGCAGGAGGGTAACCCTCTGCTCAAGCTGAATCACTGCTTTTGAGAACGATTCAATTTCAGGTGGGGCGGGCAGACTGCGCAACTCCTCCTGAAAATACTCAGCCACATTCCTCTCTACTGACTCCCTTGCCTGAGAGACCCGGGCTGCAAAGCCCCTCACCCCATTGCCCACTTTTGTTGCTGGAGTATCACCGATAAACCGGGAGAGCCCCTCCTCCCAATCAAGATCAAGGTGTTCAAAGAAAGCGCCGAGGTCATTGCCCAACTCAGGATCACCTTGAAAATGCAGGCTCCCACCTTCAGGATCGAACCGGCCTTTATGGAAAAAAGAGATTAACGCTGAAAATGACCCCCTCAACAGAAGATCAGGCTCTCTATCTACTTCACGCTCAATTCGGATCCCCTCCTGATCAGGAAGAAGGTAGAAGTAGACAGAGGATTGTTTCAGTTCAACCTTAACTACTCTGCCTGACAACTCGGCAAGCTTCTCCAGGGAGGATGGATCCAACTGCAAGAGCTGGTCAGCAATCCCTTCTGCAAATCGAGCAAGCATCTCTCTTCCTGGCCTCAGAGGCTAAAGCCGACATGCAGCGCTACAATTCCACCGCTCAGATTATGGTAGGAGACCCGCTCCAGACCCGCCTCCTCCATCATCTTTTTCAGGGTCAACTGATCCGGATGTTTGCGTATCGACTCAACAAGGTATTGGTAACTTTCCCTGTCTCCAGTCACCAACCCTCCCAGCCGGGGGATCATATTAAAGGAGTAGATATCGTATAGCTCTTCAAGCAGAGGAAAGGCCGGTTTTGAAAACTCAAGAATCAGCAGTCTTCCGCCAGGCTTCAACACCTGCTTCATCGCTTTAAGAGCCTTAGGAATTCGAGTTACATTTCGCAAGCCAAAGCTGATAGAGACACAATCAAAAGCTGCGTTGGGAAAACAAAGCTGCTCTGCATCGCACTGAATATAACGCACATTTCCCATTATCCCCAGATCAATCATCCGACTCCTGCCTTGCCCAAGCATAGCCTTGTTGATGTCAGTGAGTATAACTTCACCGGAGGTTCCAACTCGTTCGGCAAATTGTAATGCAAGGTCACCACTGCCGCCGGCCACATCTAAAACCCTGTCGCCTTGGTGAACCCCGCTGCGGCCAATGGCAAACCTCTTCCAGAGACGATGGACACCCAGTGACATCAGGTCATTCATTAGATCATAGCGATTGGCAACAGAGCTAAAGACCCCACCGACAAGATCGGCTTTTACTTCTTCATCAACCTGACGATAGCCGAAATGGGTGGTATTGGTATCTCTGTTGTCTGACACGTCAAAAGATCTCAGGCATCAGGCACTTTTCGGAGATAACCTGCTTGTTTGAGCTTCATCAGGTATTCCTCCCAGTACTGTTGATAGTTGACTCCAAGATCATAAAGAGTCTCCCAGGAAAAAATACCGGTATCGTGACCATCATCAAATTTAAGGGTAACGGCATATGCCCCTACAGGTTCGATATCTTCAATATTGACGTTCTCTTTCCCCATCTGCAGTTGTTCCTGACCCGGACCATGTCCTCTTACTTCTGCAGAGGGTGAAAAAACCCTGAGGTATTCGCAGGGAAAATCAAAGCGCTCCCCACTGTTAAACCCAATTTCAAGCACCTTGGAGAGCTGGTGGAGTTTGATATCTGTTGGCTTTGGAGATCTCTTGTTCATTTGTATTCACACAATTAAGAGTGAAAAGACTCACAGTAGTATAGCGACAACCAAGAATCAAAGAACTGCTGATTTATTTGCGGGAGGGCCAAACCTGGACAATCCTTAAGGAGAGATTAAGGGTTCAGCTGGCTGGCGATCACCAACTGACTCTTACCTTGGCAGGTCATTCCCCAAGCCAACCCGCCGCTTTTTCAGCAAAATAGGTCAAAATCCCATCTGCACCTGCACGCTTAAAGCAGAGTAATGACTCAAGAACAACACTCCTTTCAGTAAGCCAGCCATTAGCCGATGCCGCCATTAGCATTGCATACTCACCACTGACTTGATAAGCATAAGTAGGCACTCCCAGCTCTCGCTTGACCCTGGAGACAATATCCAGATAAGGCATACCGGGTTTAACCATCACCATATCTGCACCCTCATCCAGGTCAAACATTACCTCTCTGAGTGCCTCATCGCTGTTTCCCGGATCCATCTGGTAGCTCTCTTTGCTGCCTCCGCCGAGATTGTCGGCAGAACCCACTGCATCACGAAATGGCCCATAAAAGCTTGAGGCGTACTTGGCGGCATAAGCCAAAATTCGGGTGTTGTTGTGCCCGGAGGATTCAAGGGCACCTCGGATAGCACCCACCCGCCCGTCCATCATGTCAGAGGGGGCAACAACCTGAGCTCCGGCCTGGGCATGAGAGAGCGCCTGTTTCACAAGCACTTCTACCGTCAAATCATTGACTACATAGCCCTCATCATCGATGAGTCCATCTTGTCCATGGCTGGTGTAGGGATCTAGTGCCACATCGGTGATTACCCCGATCTCTGGAGCAGCCTGTCGGACGGCGCGTACGGCGCGCTGGACAAGCCCATCCTGATTGAATGACTCTTCAGCACCCTCACTCTTCTTATCTCTGCCAACAACTGGAAATAGGGCAATCGCAGGAATCCCCAGTTCAACAAGACCTTGGGCTCGCTGACAAAGCAGGTCAATACTGGTTCTCTCCACCCCGGGCATTGATTCAACGGGCTGTCGATGGTTTGTACCCTCAGAGACAAAAACAGGCTGGATCAAATCACCTGGACCCAGGTGAGACTCGCGCATCAACTCTCTGCTGAAGCGGTCTCTGCGCATTCGACGCAGTCGTGTTCTGGGGAAACCTCTGCTTGTTGGCTCACTCATCACTACTCACCTCACAAGAATAGTCTACAAGAGTACCTTCCCGCCGAAGGGATAACTACTATTTCGATCCTTTTGTCCCGGATGGTTTTGCGCTCTTGTTGGAGGCAACCTTTTTAGCCGCTTTCTTGGCTACTTTCCTGGCCGCTGTCTTTTTTGGGGCCGTCTTCTTGACTGCTTTCCTGGCCGCTGCCTTTTTTGGGGCTGCCTTCGTAGTTGCCTTCTTGGCTATCTTCTTGACCGCTGCCTTTTTAGGAGCCGCCTTCGTAATTGCCTTCTTGGCTATCTTCTTGACCGCTGCCTTTTTAGGAGCCGCCTTCGTAATTGCCTTCTTGGCTTCCTTCTTGACCGCTGCCTTTTTTGGGACTGCCTTCGTAGTTGCCTTCTTAGCTACCTTCTTGACCGCTGCCTTTTTTGGGTCCGCCTTCTTGTCTTCCTTCTTGACCGCTGCCTTTTTAGGAGCCGCCTTCTTGGCGACTTTCCTGGCCACTATCTTTTTTGGAGCCGCCTTCGTAATTGCCTTCTTGGCTATCTTCTTGACCGCTGCCTTTTTAGGTGCCGCCTTCGTAGTTGCCTTCTTGGCTTCCTTCTTGACCGCTACCTTTTTTGGGGCTGCCTTCTTGGCTGCTTTCCTAACCGCTGCCTTTTTAGGGGCTGCCTTCGTAGTTGCCTTCTTGGCTGTCGTCTTTTTATGCTCGCTTTTTGTCTTCTTTGAAGAGGACTTGCTCTTCTTGCTCAGGGTTGCCACCTTTTCCAGCAGAACCTCAACCTCATCATCAGATCGAGTAGAAACCGATACGGGTGACCCTGCATCGACAATCTTCATATCCAGAGGGTGAATCTCAGTATCGATGGTCTCAGTCAATATAGAATAGATCGTATCTACATCCACTGTAGCCGGTACTGTCCTCAGTTTGTGCTGTGCCTTGAAATAGTTGACCAGCGGAGCTGTCTCCCGATTATAGGCCCTCAGCCGGACTGCCACGGTTTGCTTGTTGTCATCGGTGCGCTTTTCCAGCTCCTTGGCTCCACACTGATCACATATCCCCCTCTTGGCGGGTGGGGAAAAATAAGTATTGTAGATCTCGCCACACGCACCACAGGTTAATCTCCCTGTAAGCCGTTTCACCAAGACATCCTCTGAGACGTCGAAATAAAGGGCTAACTGTAGTGGCTTGCCCATCCATCCGAGCCGATTATCCAGCTCCTGTGCCTGAGGGTTGTTTCTGGGATAACCGTCGAGAATAAATCCACGTTTAGTATTTGGGCTTCTGAGTCGTTCTTCAAGGATTGAGACGACAATCTCATCAGAGACCAGCTCTCCCTTGTCCATGGCCTCTTTCGCCTGTTTGCCAAGTTCCGTCTCATCGGCCACCGCTTCACGCAGAAGCTCTCCGGTTGAGATGTGAAGTACTTTATAGCGTTCAGCAAGACGTTTTGCCTGAGTGCCTTTTCCTGAGCCTGGGGCTCCTAATAGTAGAATTCGCATTGATTTATGCCTTATTTATGCCTTACTTTAGATATATTTCGACCAGTGGATTTTTGCTGTATTTTCCTTCCCGTCCCTCTGAAAATGGGCCATGAGAGAAAGGAGAACAAAAAAATTGCGCGCTACACTACTCGCTTGCACCCCGCGTCGTCAATGAGGATATTGCGGTCACTGCGGTCTGGAGTTGGTGTTCAGGTTCTTCGCAATTGTTTCATTTATCCCTATTACACTGTTTTTTAACTATATTTAGGAATAAACCATGTCTACTGTTAGTGATTTTACAGCGTCTCAGATTGACTTTGTTCGTAGCCTGACACAGGCTCGGTACCACCAAGATATTGATCTCCATCTGGCTGATGCCGAGCTGCGACTCAATCTCGACTCCTCGACAATGACTAGTTGCCCCACTCTCTTCTGGGGAGCACGGGATGCAAGCTTTGTCATATTCAAAACACCCGGTGAGCGCTTTCGCTGTCAGTTCTTCTACTCCACGAATGACCACTACGGAACCGGAAAAGATGAGTACGACAACCTGGAAGAGTGTGTTACCACCCTCCTTCAGGTACAGGCGGACCACGAAAATCAACGTGAAGAGAGCAAATAACCATCTTTCTGCCCCCTTTTAAAACCGAATACCCAATTAATCCAATACCTATTGAGGAGAGTAATTAACCATGGCAAAACCAAAAAATGCCTTTTACGCCCAGTCTGGAGGAGTTACCGCAGTCATTAATGCCAGTGCTTGTGGCGTGATTGAAACAGCAAGAAAGAATAAGAACAAGATCGGCAAAGTCTACGCTGGTCATAATGGCATTATTGGCGCACTGACTGAAGATCTGATTGATACCAGTAAAGAGGGTGCGCGTGCCATTGCTTCACTTCGCCATACTCCATCAGGAGCCTTTGGATCTTGCCGCTACAAGCTCAAGAGTCTTGAGGAGAACAGAGCCGAATATGAGCGCCTGATCGAGGTCTTTGAAGCACATAATATCGGCTATTTTTTCTATAATGGCGGTGGAGACTCAGCAGATACCTGCCTGAAAATTTCCCAGCTTTCTGAAACAGTCGGCTATCCGATCCAGGCCATACATGTCCCCAAGACGGTTGATAACGACCTGCCCATTACTGACAACTGCCCAGGGTTTGGCTCAGTCGCCAAATATATTGCGGTCTCAACCCGTGAAGCCTCTTTTGATGTGGCCTCAATGGCAAAGACATCGACCAAGGTCTTTATCCTGGAAGTAATGGGTCGCCATGCCGGCTGGATTGCCGCTGCAGGTGGACTGGCCTCAACAGAAGACTGTGAAATTCCAATTGTGATTCTGTTTCCGGAGATCACCTTTGACAAGAAAAAATTCCTCGCCAAAACAGATCGTCTGGTGAAAAAATTTGGTTACTGTTCAGTGGTGGTTTCTGAAGGGGTCAAAAATGCGAAGGGGAAATTCCTTGCTGACCAAGGGTTGCGTGATGCCTTCGGTCACGCCCAGCTTGGCGGGGTCGCACCTGTCGTTGCCGGTATTGTAAAAGAAGGCCTCGGGCTCAAATATCACTGGGCTGTAGCCGACTATCTGCAAAGGGCGGCTCGCCATGTTGCCTCAAAGAGTGATGTCGACCAGGCTTACGCCATGGGGAAAGCTGCTGTTGAGTTGGCCCTGGCAGGAAAAAACGCTGTCATGCCTATCGTGGTACGCAAATCCGATAAACCCTATCGTTGGAGTATTGGAGAGGCCTCTTTGAATAAAGTGGCCAATGTTGAAAAGATGATGCCAAGGAGTTACATCAGCCGAGATGGGTTTGGAATCACACCCAAATGCCGGGCCTACCTTACCCCACTGATTAAAGGTGAGGACTATCCTCCCTATAAAAATGGATTGCCGAGGTATATCCGGCTTAAGAATGTAGCAGTGAAAAAGATACTGAAACCATTCAAGATTTAACCCCGGGGGCCCTCTTTTGTGACTCTTGAGAAAGCCGAGGAACTCCTTAAAATACAAGTCGGCTTTGGTGGGTTCTACAATCGAAATGCCGCACGCCTGATCCTTGCAGAGGTTCAGCGTGACCATGGCCAGGTGGCCGTTGACCGACTGATTCGGATGCTTGATCTTGAATCTGTTTTCGAGTTCAGGCCCGGGATACCCATAAAGGGATTTAACTAAAGATCGCGCGCGTCCCCTTACCTCTTCCGACGGGCCCTGGGGTGAGCCTTGTCATATACTTTTGAGAGGTGCTGGAAATCAAGGTGGGTATAGACTTGAGTGGTTGCAATATCAGCGTGGCCAAGCAACTCCTGGACGGCTCGCAGGTCCCCACTGGATTCCAGAAGATGGCTGGCAAAAGAGTGCCTTAACATGTGTGGTGAGACATCCACACCCAGCCCCAGCTTCTTTGCCCAGCCAGCCAGTCGAGACTGCACTGAGCGGACAGAGAGACGGCCCCCAAGACGGCTGACAAAAAGAGCGGGGCTGCCCTCTCTAACCAGCAATGAACGATGTTCAAACCACGCCTTGATTGCATTTTGTGCATAACGCCCAACGGGGACGACCCGCTCCCTGTTGCCCTTGCCCAACACCCTCACTGACCCTTCCTTGAGATCAAGATCATGAATATCGAGGGCAACCACTTCACTGACTCGCAAACCTGAAGAGTAGAGCAGTTCAAGCAGGGCTCGATCACGCACCTCAAGGGGTTTGCTCCCAGGCAGTGCTACAAGATGGGCCGCCTCTTCCGCCGTTAGGGTATGAGGTAGTTTTTTCCTCGATTTCGGTGCTCTTACTCCTTCAAAGGGATTGAGCTTTACGCCCGACTCTCGCCCAAGAAAACGATAGAAGGAACGTGCGGCGGAGAGTGATCTGGCAATTGACCGCCCCGAAAGACCTCGTTGGTGAAGCCTGGATGCAAATGATCGGGCCTGCTCGACCTTCAAATTATGCCAGCTCTTGACACTGCCTAACTCCGTAACATGGAGAAAGAGGGCTTCAAGGTCTCGACGATAGGCTGAGATCGTTTGTGGTGAGAATTGCCTCTCAGATTCAAGGTAGACCAAAAACCGCCTGATCCATTCACGATCCATTTCGCGACATCTCTCCTGTGGCGGTGGCCTCAATCAACCGTTCAAGTGCCGAACCTATAATTTCCCCCAGCCGATCAAGATAGAGGGTGCCCATGGTGGGCTGGAAACGATCTGTCTGGAGTGTCCCGAACCCAATAACCCCGCACACCTTTCCCCTCGCCACTAATGGCGCCAGAGCACAGCTTGAGACTTCAGAAGCTCTGTCAGCAAAGAGAAAGTCCTGGATTTGAGCGGGCAGACGGTCATCACAAACACCCCTGCCTTGGGAAACTCGTTCAAGGGCCGCTTGTAGCGCAGGGTCATCCGGCGAGCAGACCTCAGGATAATGGTCGCTATGTTCAGAAGGGCCTGAACACCGAAGAGTAACGAAATCGACCTGGAACTGTTCAGCCAATAGGGCTGGAATCTCTTTAAATGCTGCACCAGGATCATCAGCCGCAGCTGCCGCAATGGCCACTTTTTGGATAATCTCCTCCCTGCGCTCATTCAATCGGGCATTTTCCACCAGCCCCTCAAATTGCTGAACCAGTGACTGTCTGTCCAGCCGAAGGGCGTCAACTTGTCGTTCAGCAAATGAAGCAATATCCCCTCTGCGAGCGGATGGAACCCGCAGCAACCCCAATACATCCGGATACCTTTCAAAATAATCCTGATGATTGCGAAGATAATCTGCAATATCCTCTTCCTTCAGAGAAGTGATCGAATCTTCCAACTTATCCTTTTGTGGGCTCATAAACTGTCAGTCTCCACTATCCCCTCAAAAACAGTCACTGCCGGGCCGATCATCAACACCGGGAAACCCTCACCCTCCCAGCTTACCAGCATCTCTCCCCCCGGCATGATCACTTTAACCGCATTATCTACCAAGCCTGCAAGGTGTGCAGCAACCGCAGAGGCGACACCTCCACTTCCGCTTGCCCGGGTCTCTCCGACACCACGTTCAAAGATCCTGGCCCTTATCGTCTCTCTATCAACCACCTCTACAAACTCAGCATTAGTTCTCTCGGGAAACAGGGGGTGACTCTCAATCAGGCCGCCCAGCTCCTCCACCGCTGTCACTGCCACATCACTGACAAACTGCACGGCATGTGGATTTCCCAGGGAGAGCGAGAGGACTGAGACCTGATGGCTGCCAAGATCCAGTTCATAGCGGGGCTGCCTTCGTTGAAAGGATATCGGAATCTCTCCAGGCTCAAGACGCGGCGCCCCCATATCAACCCTGACCATCCCACCCTCTTCAAGGGTTGCTCTCATTTTTGTCGTCTTCGTCTCAACCACGATTTCACGGCTCTGAATAACCCCCTGATCAAACAGAAAACGGGCAATACAGCGAACCCCATTTGCACACTGACCGACCTCACTGCCGTCTGCATTGAAGATACGATAGAAGATATCTGCATCGGGAGAACGGCTGGCTTCTGCAACCAGGATTTGATCACAGCCAATGCCGGTGTGACGATCTGCCACCCCTTTTGCCAGTTGTGGCCCGATAGACAGTGGCTGACTGATGCCGTCAAAAACAACAAAATCATTTCCCAGGCCCTGCATTTTGGTAAAGGCGAGTTTCATAATCCAAATAGTCTCACATGCTTTAGAGAAGTTGTCTGCAAACTTGAATATACTCTGGGTTAAGCAACAAGAGTGATCCTCAAAGTGCCTGTATCATGACAGTTAGAATGGAAAGAATAAAAACCCAATTCCGAGCCTGGTTTCACTGGATTCGATCCCATCCCAACTCCTGGGTTAGGGTGCCGGTGGCACTCTCGCTTATTCTGGGAGGCATTTTAGGCTTTCTGCCTGTCCTTGGCTTCTGGATGATACCACTTGGGCTGATCTTGCTTGCAGTTGACTTTCCCTGGGCTCGACGACTCTATCTTGCCGGGATTGTACTCTGGAGACGCCATCGGCACCGAGTGCCCGGGCGACAAAATGGTTCGGATCGAGAGTAAAAATACTATTGAAGACCCCCTCTGATGCGGAGGGGGCAACCGCTCCAACTGCTCAGAATTCACCTTTTTTTGAACCCCGGCCAAGTTGGTCAAGTGTCAGATAGAGTGCCAGAATGCTACGCGCCTCGGTAAAATCATCCTGCAGGAAGAGACTTTCAATCTGATCAAGCGGCCATGAGACCACTTCCAGCTCTTCCGGTTCATCTCCCGCCAGATTGTCTGGGTAGAGGCTTGTGGCAAGAAAAAGTTGCGTACAGTGAGCGGCATATCCAGGGGCCAGGGAGACAGCCCTTAAAGGTGTAAGGCTTCCGGCACCATAGCCGATCTCCTCCCGGAGTTCACGATCAGCCGTATCTTCTGGCCTCTCACCAGGATCAACACGTCCCTTTGGAAACACCAATTGATAATTTTCAAGGCCCACAGCATATTCCCGGATCAACAGCAGTTCTCTCTCCTCCAGAACCGGTACGATCAGGACCGCTCCCACCGCTTTTGATTTAAGTCGCTCATAGGTGACTTCAACCCCATTTGAAAACCTGAGGTCAACCTCTTCTACAACAAAGTTACGGGTAGCAGCTACTTCACGGCTCTCTAGTATTTCGGGTAATTTCTGCTCTTTTTTCATCCAACCTCCCTTTCTCTCTAGGGTAACTGAACTACCCGATGGCTCAAAGATGAAATTGCATTGGTATTTTGAGACAAACTAATGCAAGAAACCCTCTGGCAAGCGATCAATCTGCTATGCTGACAGTATGAAAGGAAACAGAAGAAGTTCTCTATTAGTTAAATGTTCTACCCATACGCTGAAATCCTCCTCTTGCGGTACGGGAAATCTCTGATCTATTCAGAACCGACAAAAAAAGGAGCGACCGACCGGGTTCATTACCGAATGTGGAGTCTCAATCATGATCGTTATTGAAGAACATCAGGACCTCCTGCGGGCACATGTATACGCTCAACTCACCCTGGATGACTTAAGAGAGTTTGAGGAGGCTGTTACGGGGGGGCTAGAAAATCACAATCAGGTCAATGTGTTGTTTGACCTTGAAAATATGTCAGGATTTACTCTTGATGCTGCCATAGAGGAGATTCAATTCAATCGCCAACATGTGGGTGATTACAAGCGTGTTGCAGTGGTTGCGAATGATCAATGGCTGGTATGGTTTACCTGGCTGACCGGTGTCTTTGCTGGAGCTGATGTCCAGCGCTTCCCAACCCAGGCTTCTGCTGAAGCCTGGTTGGAGTAGCGATCACACCGGAGGGGTGTTTTAGTCCTGCTGACGGTCTAACTGCTTCCAGATCAGCGGCAGTGTGACAACAGCCAGTGCTATCTTGAACCCCTCTGCCATCAGGAAAGGGACAAGACCGGCAGCAATGGCTTTCTCAAAGCCAATAAAGGTGGAGAGCCAGCCCACACCGAAAATAAATATAGTCATCGTCCCCAGGAGCATTGCACCTAAGGTGCCGATAATCCCACGGTCCCACCCTGACTGGGCCAGCCATCCCATCAAGGTTGCTGATGCCAGGAAACCGAAGAGATATCCTGCTGTAGGACCCGCAAGATAGGCCAGACCACCGTATGGAGGATTGGCAAAAACCGGAATCCCCATCGCCCCTTCAGCAAGATATAGGAGCAATGTTGCCCCACCCAATCGCCATCCATAGGTCATTCCAATTACCAGGACAACAAAAGTCTGCATGGTCATGGGAACAGGCCAGAACGGGATCTGTACTTTTGCCGATATCGCCAGCAATACACTCCCAAAAAATGCGAGGATGACCCCTCGAAATAACCGTGATGACCCCTCTGTCTGCCACAAATGATCTGCAATAGTGGGGTAGCTGAAATAAGTCTTGCTCATAATTAATGCTCCATCATAGAAAACCACAACCCATTAAGCCTACATTACCTTCACACCACCAATAGAACAAGAGGTGAATTGAGGCTCTCAATCCGCCAGGCCGCTCACCTCAACGACAGGCCATTTGAGTCAAGCATAACAGGGGCCGCAAGCCCCCTTTCGTCCCTATACGCTCTGCCCTCTTGGGCAACGGCCGAAACAAAAAAGCCCGCCGGACAAGCCGGGCGGGCGTTTTCAGATCAGATCAACAACTATTTTTTTCTGCGGGGGTTTAATGCATCACGCAGTGCCTTGGCACCCTTGAAACGGGCTGACTTTGAAGCACTGATCCAGATGCTCTCACCGGTCTGTGGGTTGCGTCCCTTGCGACGACTTCGCTTGGCGACGGTAAAATTTCCAAATCCGGAAACGGTAACAGACTCTCCTTTTTTCAATGATTTGGTCATAGCGTTAATTAGGGCTGCCATCTGACGACCGGCAGCTACCTTGGAGATACCTCCACTTTTAGCTAGCACCTCTACGAGATCACTTTTCTTTGCCATTTATTCACTCTCCTTTATGCAGTTTTATAAAATGTCGTGTGGCATAGCACCACAATGACAGTGCAATGATAAATGAGTCATTACATTTAATCATCCCCTGTATTAATTATCTTTGGATAATTAATGGGTGGGTTATTACCCGAAGAGGTGCGCGTCCTTGCGCCACAAACACTTCCCTGTATGCCGAAGCTAACAGACAAGTCGTGGTGATGAATGTGATCGCGGACACACTCGATTGGTAATAATAAAGATATGACCAACCGATATAACTTTCAGCCCATATTGGACAGGGGCTCCAAATTGGTGTTTGGTATCGGTACACTTGGGCGCACAGCAAAAGAGTGTTAACCCAGCAGGAGTCGAAAAACCATGCCCTCAGCCCCTTCAAAAGAACTCGCCACTTTTAGCAATCCTAACCCTGAGAGAGACTATACGATCCGGATCGAAGTACCCGAGTTTACCTGCCTGTGCCCGATAGCAGGGCAGCCTGACTTTGGTTCTATTCATATCGAATATGTCCCAGAAGCACTCTGTGTTGAACTGAAGTCGCTAAAAAACTACTTCTGGTCCTTCCGTAATGAGGGCGCCTTCCATGAAGCCGTGACCAACCAGATCCTTGCCGACCTTGTTGGTGCGATCGATCCCAGGTTCATGCGAATCACCGCTTACTTTAATGTCAGGGGGGGGATCTATACCCAAGTGGTCGCAGAACATGCGCATGATGGGTGGAGATGCCCGGAGGCCACGGTGCTCCCCGAGGGCTCACCTCCAATATCATAGGTATTTTACCGGTGGAGGGTGCAGCCTACTTTGATTTTGGGCGGAACGCCTTAATCACTGATTCATCAGTCTCAAGGAAAGGCCCCTCCATCAAATCGATACAATAGGGAATGGCAGGAAAGACGGCATCAAGACACTCTCTGATCGATTTTGGCTTGCCTGGCAGATTGACAATCAGCGTCTGCCCCCGCAGACCGGCACTCTGCCTTGAAAGAATGGCTGTCGGCACATACTGCAGGCTCACCTGGCGCATCAACTCACCAAAACCAGGCATCATCCGGTCACAGACTGCTGCGGTTGCCTCAGGGGTGACATCTCGACGCGCAGGGCCGGTCCCGCCAGTGGTCACTATGAGTGAACAGCCCTCCTCATCTGCAAGCAGAATCAGGGACTGCTCAATCTGTGGCTGCTCATCCGGAACCAGAAGATAAACAGGTTCCCACAGGGATGTCAGATAAGCGTTAAGCGTATCGATAATTGCCTTGCCCGAAAGGTCTTCATATTCACCTGCGCTGGCTCGATCTGAAACAGTGACAACGCCGATGCGTGCTTTTGTGCCGGTGTCGCTAACTTTCATCCTTTTTCCTTTTTTTTACGTTACCAGTGGCATAAGGATAGCCTACCTACGACCACCAAAAACTACCTCTTTTGGCCTAGAACCCTAAATTTGAGTGACTTAATGTTCTTTTTGTCCAATAACCCATTATTTTCCCACTCATGCTCCTGGCGTCTCTCCTGCTCTAACACAGAATCACCACATCGGTTAAAGTTACCCGCCACTCAAGTGAAAAGCGGGCCCAATGGGAAAAAGTAACATTTCACAAGAACCAAACCAGATCTCTCTTCCCATAGAGGGGATGAGCTGTGCCGCCTGCTCAACACGGGTAGAACGCACTCTTGCAAAAATCCCAGGAATCACACAGGCCAATGTCAACCTGATAAGTGGTTCGGCAGCGGTCTCTTTTGACTCCGAACAGGTTTCGCCGATCGAGATTGCCGATGCCATCAAAAAGACCGGGTTCTCTGTCCCCAGCCGTTCATTTGATCTGGCTATTGAGGGGATGACTTGTTCCGCCTGCTCAACCCGGCTTGAAAAGGTGCTCTCTAAGCTCGATGGGGTCGATGGTGCCAGCGTTAATCTGGCAACCTCTAACGCAAGGGTTTCGGTCACCTCCGGCACACTATCCGTCTCAGATCTCATTGTTGCGGTAGAGCGAGCCGGCTTCACAGGAAGAGCGATAGAGACCTCGAGCGCAGCGCTCCAGCAAGCAGCAAGACGAGCCGCTGACCGGGCCCGGCTGGAACTGATCATACTCATCGGGGCTGCCCTTTTCACGCTGCCATTTATCGTACAAATGGGCTTGATGTGGACCCAACTCCAGCCCTCTACGCTGCCCGCCCTATGGCAATTTGCCTTGGCAACCCCGGTGCAGTTTATTGCCGGAGCGCGGTTTTATCTGCCCGCATGGCGGGCCCTCAAGGCCGGCGCCGGGAACATGGATCTGCTGGTGGTGCTCGGCACCTCTGCAGCCTGGGGCCTGAGCACTTATCTGGTTCTCTTCTCACCCGACTCTTCAGACTACTATTTTGAAGCGTCATCCAGTGTCATCACCCTTGTCCTTCTCGGCCGGCACCTTGAAGATCGGGCAAAAAAGAACACAACCACAGCTATCCGCTCCCTGGTCGCTCTACGGCCACAAACAGCTCGGATCATCCGGGAAGGTGGTGAAGTTGAAGTGCCTGCCTCGCTGGTTGCTGTGGGTGAGGTGGTGGTGGTCCGGCCGGGAGAACACCTTCCTGTTGATGGCATCATTACCGATGGTGATACCCAGATCGATGAATCCCTGATCACCGGAGAGAGCCTGCCTGTTGAACGCTCCATCGGTGATACGGTAACCGGTGGCAGCATCAATGGCTCTGGGATGATCCGAGTCAAAGTCACTGCAGTGGGGGCAGAATCAGTCCTTAACCGGATCATTCGCGCGGTTGAAGAGGCGCAGGCCAGCAAAGCCCCTGTACAGCATCTGGTCGACCGAATATCAGCCCTTTTTGTCCCTGCGGTCATCGTTATTGCCATTGGTGCCTATCTCTACTCCTTCTTATTGCTCTCCTCATCTCAGGCAGAAGCAATCATCTCTGCCGTGACCGTTCTTGTGGTGGCCTGCCCCTGCGCCCTGGGGCTGGCCACACCGACTGCCATCATGGTAGGTACCGGGGTAGCCGCACAATGGGGTATTCTGATACGAGATGCGGAATCACTGGAACAGGCCCACAAAACAACCACCGTCATCTTTGACAAAACAGGGACGCTTACCGCAGGTCAGCCCAACGTTGTTACTGTACATCCGCTTGATATGGAAGAGGATGAACTCCTGGCACTGACAGCAGCCGCGCAGCAGGGAAGTGAACACCCCCTGGCCCGTGCCGTGCTCAATAGGGTCAGAAAGACAACACCATTAGCGCCGCTCTCAGACTTTTCTGCAATCCCCGGCAGAGGAATCAGGGCCACAGTTGATAACCGCCAGGTTGTGACCGGAAACCAGCGGTTGATGGCAGAGTCAGGTGTTGAGCAAGCCCCTCTCCTAGAACAAGCAAACGCTCTTTCAAGTAGCGGCTCCACTGTGATCTGGGTAGCTGTTGATCAGCGGCTTAAAGGCATCATTGCTATCGATGATGTTGTCCGGCCCACCTCCAAAGAGGCCATTGCCGAGCTCAACGCAAATGGAATAGAGACCATCATGCTGACCGGTGATCACCAACAGAGTGCGGCCTCTGTTGCCGACCAACTGGGCGCCCATGATTTCATTGCCGAGGTGCTCCCTGAGGAGAAAGCTGCTGTTGTGAGCAACCTGATGGGCAAAAACAGGACTGTGGCAATGGTGGGTGACGGTATCAATGATGCTCCAGCCCTGGCGACCGCCGATGTTGGGCTGGCAATGGGATCAGGTACTGACGTCGCCATGGAGACAGCTGGCATTACTCTGATGCGCAGTGATCCCCTCCTGGTGATTGAGGCTATCTCCATCTCTCACGCTACCCATAACAAAATCTGGCAGAACCTCTTCTGGGCCTTTATCTATAATCTCTTTATGATTCCCCTCGCCTTCTTTGGAGCGATCACTCCGGTCATTGCAGGTGCGGCAATGGCACTGAGCAGTCTCTCGGTAGTCTCCAACTCCCTGCTTTTAAAGCGCTGGAAGCCTTCATCAAAGTTGATGACTTAACTCAATAGAATCGAATATAACCTTTTATCCGTTATCCATATCTCCTAGACTACTCTGTGTGTTGTTGGACAACCAAGGCTCTCTACAATAACAGACCCGCCCATAACACAGGTCCATGGTCAACTCCATGGCAGATGATATTCCAGACAGGGAGAATCAAAATGAGCAATCAACACTTTTCAGGCCGATGCTTGTGCGGAGCCATCCAGTTCAAAGTTGCAGCAAAACCCCTGCGCGAAGTCAACTGTCATTGCGATAACTGTCGCCGTGCTACAGGAAGCCCCTATGGGGCGCTGGCTTTTGTTCCTGAAGAGGCGCTTACCGTGAACGGTGAGACTCCGGGAAGCTATAGCCATTCCAGTGACCGCGGAAGTGAGATGGAAAAGCTCTTCTGTACAAAGTGTGGCTCCCAACTCTTCACCCGCAACAACGCTCGAGTAGGGATGATGGGGGTTCGGATTGGAGTGATCGATGATGCCAGCTGGTTCAAACCCACTGTTAATGTTTACCGCTCGCGGGCTCTTCCCTCAACTCCAATTGATGGTGAGATTAACTCCTTTGAGAAGATGTCGGGATAGCCGTTCAGCTGTTACACTTGTGAGCTGAAGTCGCGATATCTATTTAATGACCCTCTTATGAAAAAGAAAATTAAAGAGAATATAGATTTCATCTATCAATTTATTGATAAGCCAAAATCAGTTGGCGCCTTGATACCCTCTTCAAAGTTTCTGACAAAAAATATCCTTTCATACACTGATCTCACCAAAAAGAATCTGGTGATTGTTGAATACGGGCCAGGATCAGGCACCTTTACCAGGGAGATTGTCAAGGGGATGAAAGAGGGCGATACATTAATTGTAATAGAACAAAATAAAATATTTGCAAAGAGACTAAGAGAGCAGCTAGCTGGGGCTAAGAACGTCTTCATCCACCAGGACTGCGTGACCAACACTTCCAAGATTTTAAAAAGGGCCAATATCGATAGGGTTGATTATATTATCTCGGGCATCCCCTTCTCTTCTATTCCAAAAAAGATGACAGAGGACATCCTGGAAAAAACAAAAAAGATTATGTCTGATGAGACGCTATTCATTACCTTTCAATACTCAACGTTGAAAATCAATACTTTCAAGAAACACATGACGGTACTCAACAAGAAATTTGTGCTCAGGAACATCCCTTCTGCATATACCATCTGCATGAAAAAATGTGCCTAGAGCTACACTGGATGGCCGATCGCCAGGCCTACAGCCGCTTAGCTTGGAGCCCCCTCAATGCACAAACTTGCCAATAAAGTTTGCAAGGGCAGCAGAAAACTCGCTCTCAAGTGGAAATGAGAGCATACCCATCACTGAATAACCCAGGATCCAGGGCATCAGATAGAACCGAATCATATAAAAAAACCAGGCGATGTAGAGTGGAATAAGGGGCTGGATCAGAAACTTGGGACGAAGGTGGGTTTTGACTGTTGTCGGCCTTACCCACACACTCCAGAATACGACAGAGCCCACTATAAATCAGTTGATATCGGCAACTATTCGATCCAGATACCGGAAATCGAGCAACCTCAATAAGAGGGCGTAGCTGTAATTGACCGTGGGCCTCCCCAAAGAGGCCCCGATAATCTATCGGTTATTGTGGCTGTTCTGAAGGCTTGGAAATTTAGATTTGGTGGCCAGGGGCAGAATTGAACTGCCGACACGAGGATTTTCAGTCCACTGCTCTACCAACTGAGCTACCTGGCCATATAGGAAGAGACGCGGGATTAGACGACAGGAGAGGCCATTCGTCAAGTCACTCCTGCTTGCCGGGGGCGATAAAACCTTCGGGCTGCTCTACTTCACCTCCAAAGAACCACGCCTCTGCCTGCTGGGCCAGATACTTCCGGGCCGATCGCTCCATGGGGTTGAGCTGTTGTTCATTGATCAACCGGGTCTGGTGGGCCATCCACTCCTGCCAGGCCTCCTTGGAGACACTGGCAAGAAGACGTTCTCCCAGAGCACCTGGCCAGGGGGCAAAATCGAGACCCTCGGCCTCTCGGTTGAGTTTGACACAGTGTACTCTCTCTCCCATCTTCTCTTCCCTCACGGGCTCTCATTGTCCATTGTGCTCCACCTCTTCAGCAGCTTGAGTACCGGAGTGGCGACGCCACCGGGCAACTCACCACCCTGACGGTACCACACCCACTTGGGACCTTCTTCCACAAACTTCGGCAGGGATTTCAGATGGACAGGGAGGGGGGTGATAACCAGGGTAAAGTGGCTGAAGGTGTGGCGGATTTCAGGCCATGGACAGCCGACCTCAACCCCCGGTCCCTCCAGCACCCCCTGCCATCTCGAACCGCTGCTTGTCCCGCTCTCCGGTAGGCTCCAGAGCCCTCCCCAGACCCCTGAAGGGGGTCGTCGCTCAAGTAGCAGTTCACCCCTGGAATTGTGGATCATGAGGGCTGTCGTCGTGCGCAGGGGTCGGTGATGACTGGGTTTTGGTGCCGGAAAGAGGGCCTGTGAGGAGGCCCGTCGCGCCCGGCATCGCCACCCTACCGGGCAGACCTCGCAGAGGGGGGCGCGGCGAAGACAGATGGTAGCCCCAATATCCATGATCCCCTGGGTATAACGCCCAACCCCCTCTTGGGGTGTATTTCTCCAGGCGTGCTGCCACAACTTCGACTCCACCTCTCGATGACCCGGCCATCCGGGGAGGGCATACCACCGGGCCAGTACCCGTTTGACATTGCCGTCAAGAATCGGGAGGTGGTGGCCAAAGGCGAAGACCAGAATGGCCCCTGCCGTGGAGCGACCGATGCCGGGCAGCGCCGCCACCTCTTCGATGCGCTCTGGAAAGAGCCCGTGATGGGTCTTAATGACCTCTCTTGCGGCACGATGGAAGTGTCGTGCACGTGCATAGTAACCAAGGCCCGTCCACAGTCTGAGCACTTCATCCAGTTCGGCCTGGGCAAGATCATTGAGGGTGGGCAGTGCTTTGAGAAAGCGGTTGAAGTAGGGGATCACGGTGGCCACCTGAGTCTGCTGGAGCATGATCTCAGACACCCAGATCCGATAAGGATCCTGGGTCTGCTGCCAGGGGAGGTGGTGGCGCCCCCAAAGGTGGTGCCATCTGATCACCCTGGTTGCAAACTCTGTCCCTGAACTATTCACAATTAATGCTTTCACCCCACATCATGTTACGCTCTGCCTAATAGAGAAGATCATTAATCAGGGCTTTTTTTTACTGAGGAGACTCCCCCCCATGATAAACGGCAAAACTACCTTTTTGATGGTATCTACCCTGCTCATACTCTCATCCCCCACTGCTGCTCTGGCTACGCCTCTCCACGGGGTGGCCATGCACGGTGAACCCCGTTATGAAGCTGATTTTACCCATTTTGACTACACCAATCCGGATGCCCCTAAAGGAGGAACGGTCAAACTTGCAGCCATTGGCGGCTTTGACTCCCTTAATCCCTTTATTCTGAAGGGGCGGTCTGCCACTGGTATTGGGCTGACCTTTGATGCCCTCACCGTCAGTTCGGATGATGAGGCCTTCTCACGTTACGGGCTAATTGCCGAGACCATTGATATGCCAGAGGATCGCTCTTCGGTCACCTTTACCCTGAGGGCTGAGGCCCGCTTCCATGATGGTCACCCGATCACGGTTGAAGATGTGATCTGGACCTTTGAGACCCTCAAGAGCAAGGGGCACCCCTTCTACCGCTCCTACTACGGCTCAGTAACAGGAGCCGAAAAAGTGGGGGATCGCCAGGTCAAATTCACCTTTGCCGGTGGTGAGAACAGGGAACTTCCCCTGATCATCTCAGAGATGGTGGTGCTTCCCAAACACTTCTGGGCGGAGAGGGAGTTCCAAAAAGCAGATCTTACCATCCCACTGGGCAGCGGCCCCTACCGGATCGAGAAGGTCGAGGCAGGGCGCTCAATCACCTACCAGCGTGTAGAGGATTACTGGGCCAGGGATCTGGCCGTCAGCCAAGGCAAATACAACTACGACACCATCCGCTACGACTACTACCGAGACGCCACCATCGCCCTTGAAGCACTTAAGGCGGGTGAGTATGACTTCCGATCAGAGAACTCATCGAAGCGCTGGGCAACGGGCTATCAGAGCCCGGCACTGGAGAATGGGCTGCTCAAACAGGAACTGATCCCCAATGATAACCCGACCGGGATGCAAGGCTTTGTCTTCAACACCCGCCGCCCCCTCTTTGAGGATCCCCGAGTACGCCAGGCTCTCGCCTATGCGTTTGACTTTGAATGGACCAACAAGACCCTGTTCTATGGAGCCTATACCCGAACTGCCAGCTACTTCTCTAACTCAGAGCTCGCTTCCAAGGGTCTGCCGTCCGGTGAAGAACTTGAGATTCTGGAAGCCTACCGGGGCCGAATTCCGGATGCCGTCTTCGACACCGCCTACACTCCACCCCTTACCGACGGCTCAGGCAATGCCCGTGACAACCTGCGCACTGCCCTGGAGCTGCTCAAGGCGGCCGGTTGGGAGGTCAGGGACAAGAAGCTGACCCAGCTTAAGAGCGATGAGGCCATGAAGTTCGAAATGTTGCTGGTGAGCCCTGCCTTTGAACGCATCGTGCTCCCCTACAAGAAGAACCTCGAACGCCTGGGGATTGAAATGAGTGTACGCACCATTGATGGGGCCCAGTACCAGAAACGGCTGGAGAACTATGACTTCGATATGATCGTTTCGGTTATAGGACAGTCCCTTTCACCCGGTAATGAACAACGCAACTTCTGGGGAAGCGAGGTCGCGGATCAACCGGGGTCACGTAATCTGGCAGGAATCAAGGATTCGGCAATCGATGAACTCATTGAGCAGGTCATCAGCGCACCGGACAGAGAGGGTCTGGTTCAGCGGACCCGTGCTCTGGACAGGGTGCTTCTCCACGGCCACTATGTTATCCCCCAGTGGCATATGAGCGCCTTTCGCATCGCCTACTGGGATAAGTTTGCCCGGCCTGCCAAGACCCCTAAATACGCACTTGGATTTATGGATAACTGGTGGGTTGATCCTGAAAGAGCCCGCTCTCTTGAAGAGCGGAAGAGCGCTATTCAGTAGCGTCTGGCGAAGAGGCAAAACGGCGTGATTACCTACGTCATCCGTCGTCTCCTGCTCATAATCCCCACTTTGCTGGGGATTATGGTGGTGAACTTTATTGTCGTTCAGGCGGCACCGGGCGGGCCCGTTGAAAGTATGCTGGCCCAGATCCACGGCACCGCCGTATCGACCACCGCCCGTCTGGATGGAACAGATCAGGGAGAGGTGAGTGAGAGCAGGTCGGATGCGAGCTCTTCCGGGGAGGGACTCCGATACCGCGGGGCTCGTGGCATCGACCCCGACCTCATACTTGAGATTGAACGGCTCTACGGTTTTGATAAACCCGCTCATGAACGCTTCCTGAAGATGATGGGGCAATATCTTCTGTTTGATTTTGGTGAGAGCTTTTTTCGGGATCGCAAGGTGGTTGATCTGGTGATCGATAAGCTTCCTGTCTCCATCTCACTGGGGCTCTGGACCACCCTCCTTGTCTATCTGATCTCTATTCCGCTCGGCATTCGAAAGGCAGTTCACGACGGCTCCCGCTTTGACCTCTGGTCGAGTGGGGTGGTGATTATCGGCTACGCCATCCCGGGGTTCCTCTTTGCCATCCTGCTGATTGTCGTCTTTGCCGGCGGAAATTTTTATGACTGGTTCCCACTGCGGGGTCTGACCTCAGACAACTGGGAGACCCTGAGTTGGATAGGTCGAATTAAAGACTACTTCTGGCACCTCACCCTCCCTATTATCGCCATGGTTATTGGGGGATTTGCCGGCCTCACCATGCTGACCAAAAACTCCTTTCTTGAGGAGATCAACAAGCAGTATGTCACCACTGCCCGGGCTAAGGGACTCTCAGAACATCGGGTTCTCTATGGCCATGTCTTTCGTAACGCCATGCTGATTGTCGTCGCCGGTTTTCCAAGCGCATTCGTCAGCATCCTCTTTACCGGAGCGCTCTTGATCGAGGTGATCTTCTCCCTCGACGGACTGGGGTTGCTCGGCTTTGAGGCTGCACTCGAACGGGACTACCCGGTTATGTTTGGTTCGCTCTACTTCTTCACCCTCCTTGGCCTTCTCCTTAATCTGGTGGGTGATCTGATCTATACCGTGATCGACCCCCGGATCGACTTTGAGAGCAGGGGGTGATCGATGAGTTCACCCCTCTGGTTCGAGCGATCCAACACCCCCTCTCAACCTGCCGCCAGAAATGAGCATTAGCCCCCTCACTCGGCGGCGGCTCCTGAGCTTCCGGACCAACCGCAGGGGGTGGATCTCGTTGTGGGTTTTTCTTGTTTTTTTTGTCGCCACCCTCTTTGCAGAACTGATCGCCAATGACAAACCGCTGATCATCGTCTTTGAGGGTGAGTGGATGGCTCCTTTCATAACAGAATATCCTGAAACCCGGTTTGGGGGGCTGTTTGAGACCGAGGCCGACTACCGGGATCCGGTGGTCCGGCAGCTGATTGAAGAGGGCGGGTGGATGGCCTGGCCGCTGATCCCCTACTCCTTTGATACCATCAACTACAACCTCCAGGTCCCAGCCCCCTCTCCCCCCACCATGGAAAACTGGCTGGGGACTGATGATCAGGGGCGTGATGTCCTCGCCAGGCTGATCTATGGCTTTCGAATCTCTGTCCTTTTTGGTCTCATACTTACTCTGTTGAGTTCCCTGATCGGAATTATGGCTGGTGCGGTTCAGGGCTATCTCGGGGGGTGGACCGATCTTCTCTTCCAGCGATTTATCGAGATCTGGTCCGGACTGCCCACACTTTACCTGCTCATTATCATGGCCAGTGTAGTGGAACCCAATTTCTGGTGGCTTCTCGGATTGATGCTGCTCTTCAGCTGGATGGGACTGGTTGGGGTGGTGCGGGCTGAATTCCTGAGAGCCCGCAATTTTGACTATGCCCGCGCGGCCCAAGCCCTTGGGGTAGGCACCCCGACAATAATGTTCCGCCACCTCCTCCCCAATGCCATGGTGGCGACCCTTACCTTTCTCCCCTTCATCCTCAATGGCTCAATCACCACCCTCACCTCTCTTGACTTCCTTGGTTTTGGACTGCCCCCGGGATCGGCCTCGCTGGGAGAGCTGCTGGCTCAGGGAAAAGCCAATATCCATGCCCCCTGGCTCGGAATGAGCGCCTTTATCGTCCTCGCCTTGATGCTGAGCCTGCTCATCTTCATCGGTGAGGCCGCACGGGATGCCTTTGACCCGAGGAAGAGCCAACAATGAATCAGGTGAACCACCCTCTGCTCAGAGTTCGGGACCTCTCCTCCCGTTTCTCCACCTCCCATGGGAGTGTCGATGCGGTACGCCGCATCAACTTTGAGATTAACCGCGGAGAGAGTGTCGCCCTGGTAGGTGAGTCCGGTTCAGGAAAGTCGGTCACCGCGCTCTCTATCCTGCAGCTTCTCCCCTATCCCATCGCCTCTCATCCCACAGGCAGCATCACTTTTTTTGGGGATGAGCTGGTCGGTGCTTCGGGGGAGCGACTAAAAGCCATCCGGGGTGATCGTATCAGTATGATCTTTCAGGAGCCTATGAGCTCACTCAATCCTCTCCATTCACTCTCTCGCCAGGTCGGAGAGACCCTCGAACTCCACCAGGGGCTGACTGGAGCTGCCGCCCGCGACCGAACCATTGAGCTGTTTGAGATGGTAGGGCTGCCGCAAGCCCAAAACCGCCTCGGTGTCTTTCCTCACCAACTCTCCGGCGGAGAGCGCCAACGGGTAATGATCGCTATGGCACTCGCCAATCGCCCTGAACTGCTTATTGCTGACGAGCCGACCACTGCCCTGGATGTCACCATCCAGGTCCAAATTCTTACCCTCCTGAAAAAACTACAGCAACAGCTCGACATGTCGCTGTTGCTGATTACTCACGATCTGGCCATTGTTCGCCAGATCGCTGACCGCGTCTGTGTCATGAAGGAGGGCGAGATCGTCGAGAGCGCTGGGACCGAAACTCTTTTTAACACCCCAAAGCACGACTACTCCCGGATGCTGATTGATGCCGAACCATCAAAAAACACCACCATGGCAGATCCGGACGCGCCCAACATCATTCGAGCTAAAAAAATCAGTGTTGGGTTCCCGGTACGCAAAGGCGTGCTGCGAAGAACAGTCGGCCTAGTAAAAGCCGTCGATTCGATTGACATCTCGGTGAACGAGGGAGAGACGGTAGGGGTGGTGGGTGAATCGGGCTCCGGTAAAACCACACTCGCGCTCAGCCTGCTTAGACTGATCAACTGCAAAGGGGTAATTCTCTTTCGAGGCGAGCCGATCGAGAACCTTTCACGACGAGCCCTCCTCCCCCTGCGTCAGGAGATGCAGATTGTCTTCCAGGACCCTTTCAGCTCACTCAATCCCCGATTCTCGGTTGAGCAGATTATTGTCGAGGGGTTGCGAGCACACAAGGTAGGCACTCCAAAAGAACAAACAAAACAGGTCATCTCCACCCTCGAAGAGGTAGGGCTTGATCCCAAGATCCGCCACCACTACCCCCATGAGTTCTCCGGAGGAGAGCGTCAGCGTATCGCCATAGCCCGTGCGATCATAATGAAACCCAAGCTACTGATTCTTGATGAACCGACATCTGCACTGGATCGCTCTGTCCAGCTACAGATTATTGCGCTTCTGCGCCAGCTCCAGTCCGACCACAGACTCGCCTACCTCTTCATCAGTCATGATCTTAAGGTTGTCCGTGCACTGGCCAATACACTGATTGTTATGCATCAAGGCCGTGTGGTGGAGCAGGGCGCTGCTGACCTCCTCTTCCAATCGCCCCAAAAGCCCTACACCCGGTCCCTGATGGCCGCCGCTTTCAATGGCACAGAAGAGAGCAGGCAGCGTTTTAAGCTCCAGCAAAAAGAGGCCCCCTAACCAGGGGGATCTCCTGCCCGGTCGATCACATGGATCCAGCACAGAGCTCTCCAACCCGCGCTGGCACGGCAGATATCGCCGGCTGCGCCCTGGAATACAACTGGTATGGCCCCGAACCCTCTCCACAGAGCCCCACCCTGGTACTCCTTCATGAGGGGTTGGGCTGTGTTGAGATGTGGGGGGATTTCCCCGCCCGCCTACACCACCAAACCAGGCTCTCTCTGCTCTGTTACAGCCGCTGTGGCTACGGAAAATCTGGCTCGGCGCCACTATCCCGGTCGGTTGACTATATGCACCAAGAGGCCAAGGAGGTACTCCCCAGGCTCCTTGATGCCTTCGAAATTCAAAATGCCCTCCTCGTCGGCCACAGTGATGGGGGCTCCATTGCGCTCATCCATGCCGGCTGCGATCTCAACCAACGAATCTCAGGGCTGATCCTGTTCGCCCCCCATGTTTTCAATGAACCCTTGAGTGTGCGAAGTATTTCCGAGGCGGCCCGTCTTTATCGAGAGACAGACCTGCGGGATAAGCTGACGCGGTACCATGGAGAGCAGGTCGACCGGGCCTTCTGGGGGTGGAACCGTGTCTGGCTCAATCCCGACTTTCTTGAGTGGAATATTGAGGAGTACCTGTCAGCAATCCAGCCGCCTCTGCTCCTTATCCAGGGCAGAGAGGATCAATATGGAACACTGAACCAGCTGGAGGCGATCGAGCGTCAGGTGGCCGGATACTCAAAAACAATTGTGCTTGAGGCGTGCGCTCATTCACCCCACAGAGACCAGCCGGAAAAAACCCTTCTGGCGATAACTGATTTCATCAGCCACCATCTCTAATCCAGACCGCCCGGATCACTCTTTTAAGTTCCGATTGAGAACATCTCCTCAAGATCATGCCTGGAATAAGCTTTGAAGGCGATCATTGACTCTGTTGACTCGATACCTTCAATTTTGATCAGGTGATCTGTTACCAAGCGTGCCAGATCGTCATTGGTTTTCACCCTAACCACAACAACCAGGTCGTAATTTCCACTCACTGAATAGACTTCTGAAATCTCATCCAGTTCAGCCAGGGCCTCTGCAACAGCGTTGATAACACCCCGCTGGCAATTAATCAGAATTATTGAAGTGACCATCTACTCTCTCCGCACTGTGTTATTTCAGGAAACCCTCCCGCCGCTTTAGTGGCTCTGACCTGACTGCTGACGACAAAGGGTCAAAACCAATGTCCCATTCTAACTAAAGAGAGGTCTCAAAAAAACAGGCCGATGGGGGGTTGACAGGAAACCATAAAATAATTAGTGTTGTTACATACTGAAGAGTAGGTATGGAGAATACTAACAATGGGAAAGAAAGAGACAACCGTCAATAAAGTGATGGAAACAGCTCAGCAGCTGTTTCTTGATGGCAGCTATGCCGACGTCACCATGGATCAGATTGCGGCTGGAGCAGATGTAACCAAAGGGGCGCTCTACCACCACTATTCGAGCAAAGAGGATCTCTATCTGGCAATGATGATCTCAGACCTGAAGGAGAAAAAAGCGCTTTTCAGCACTGCGGTCGGCCTAAAGGGAAGTTGCCAGGAACGCTTGCGCAACCTGACAGAAGCGTTTCTCATGCTGCCCCCAAAAAAACGTCTGCTCATAAAACTGGTCAGGCGCAATATTAATACCCTCGGGATCCCCACCCGAAATCAACTAATCAATGCCTATCAGGAGGCCCTGCCCAATCAGGTCCAATCGATAATTGAAGACGGTATTGCCAGCAAAGAACTTAAACCCGGAGACCCCCGATTGCTTGCCTGGTCATTTGTCGCCCTGGTGGAGACCGTCCTGAGCCTCCATGCTGACAGAATACTCAACGGCAAAGAGAGCAAGCTTGAGTTTGTGCTGAACCTCTTCCTCAACGGCGCCTGTGACCAGAAGGCGACAGAGGCGGTAACCGACTTGCTGCAAGACCTTGCAACCACACCAACTGAAGATGACATTATCATCCCCTCTGCGGCCCCGACCCGGAGCGTGGACGACCCCGTATTTCCTGAGTGGCGAGGCAAGGATCTTGATGACATCCTGCTTGAATGCCGGGATTTGGTTGAGGATGACACCTACCCTACTCTCAGCCGCTGGAGAGAGAGTGGCAGAAAGATACTGGGACACTTTCAGGTCTACTTTCCTGAAGAGATTGCCCATGCTGCCGACATGCTCCCCTTTAAGGTCAGGGGTGGAACCGTTGAACCCACCCATGCAGACTCTCGCTTTGGTTCCTATCTCTGCTCGATTCTAAAAACCTCCATGGAACTGGTACTGAGTGATCGGGTCAAACTGGACATGTTCGTCACTCACCCGATTTGTGACGCGGCTCGCAATCTCGCAGCCGTATGGGGACGCAACTTTGACTACCCCTGCCAGATCCTCTACCTCCCACAAAATGCAAACTCCGGATACACCGCAACCTATCTCCAGGGAGAGTATGACCGACTTCAGAGCACCATCGAAGAGATCTCTGGCAACAGCGTCACCCAGGAGGAGCTCTCTCAATCGATCGCCCTCTTTAATCGTAACCGGGCACTACTGAGAGAACTCTATGAGATCAAGCGTGACACTCCATGGCTGGTCTCAGCAGAAGATGCCTACTGTCTGGTAGCTATTAGTGGTCTGATCCCCAAGGAGGAGCACAACCTTCTGCTTGAGACTGTCCTCCCCATGATCCGAAGCCGAACCGATGCAAAAAAAGAGGATCGGATCCGTATTGTCTTTGAAGGGGGCTTCTGTGAGCAGCCGCCACTCGATCTGATTCGAATGGTTGGCCAGACTTGCTATGTGGTGGATGATGACCTGCTGATCGGGCTGCGCTGGATTCTGGAAGATATCCCCACCGAAGGTGACCTCCTCCACAATCTTGCTGATGCGTATTTGGAAAAATCCTCCTACAGCCCGGTACAACACGACCTTCGCAAACCGAAAGAGAAGATGTTGCAGCAGCGCGTTGAACAGTCCGGTGCTGAAGCCGTCATCCTGACCGCAGCGAAGATGTGTGAGCCGGGACTCGAAGAGCAGGTAGCCTACACCCACACGCTGGATAAGGACGGCACCGCCTACTTCGTCAGTGAATTTGAAGAGAATATGACCAGTTTCGACCATTTGGGGCTGCAACTGGAGACATTCATGGAGAACCTGCTCTTTAGCTAACCGCTAAAGTGCGATAAGCCCGAGGAGGAACTGATAATGGCCGACCAAACAAAGAGTAAAGAGATTGTAGGACGTGGCGCAAGAGATGGCGCCGAGCTATTCAGGGAGTGGTTTAGCTCGCTCAGTGATGTCGCCGAGAAGGATGGGAAGAACGCCTATGTGTTTGTAATGGGAAGCATGAATGAAATCCTCAAGGCCTTTGACCTGCCCGTGGTCTTTCCTGAGATTAACTCCCTGCAAACGGCTGTTCGCAAGGTGGCGCATGAGTTCCTTGATGAGGCTGAAGATTATGGTTACTCACCCGATATCTGTGGTTATGTGAAGGCCGATGTTGCGGTACAGCTCAGGGGCGGGGACCACCCGATGGGCCAGATACCCAAACCCTCTATGGCGGTCTACACCAACGCCTGTAATACCTATATCAAGTGGGCCGAGATCTGGGAGCGCATGTATGGCATTCCCATTTTCACTCTCGACGTTCCCGGCACCCGACAGGGCGGTGTGGTTACATCACGGGGTGAGCGCAGTTTTGAAAATGACCGCAGTTATGTTGAAGCCCAGCTGCGTGAACTGATCACGCTCTGTGAAGAGGTAACGGGGAAAAAGTTTGATATCGATAAGCTACGTGAAGTACTGGGTCATGCCAATGATGTCAGTACATCCTGGAGTCGGGTGCTTGAGTTAAATTCAAACACGCCCTCTGTATTCAATGCTTTGACCGACGGCACTATCTACCTTGGTGTCGCCAACGGCTTTCGAGGGACAGCGGCGGGAAGCACCTACTTTAAAAACCTGGTTGAAGAGATGGAGTACAAAGTTAAGCACAGGATCGGCACGCTGACTGATGAACAGCACAGACTGCTCTTCGTCGGCGTCCCCTGTTACCCCATATTCCGCCGTTTTAATGAGATCTTTGCCGAGTGGAAGGGAACTTTTGTCAACTCTACCTATCTCTGGTTTGCATCGGGTGGAACCAATCGAGGCTTCCAGTATGACCTCAACCGGCCGATCGAGAGCCTGGCGGAAGGGGTGTTGCTGAGTGTAAGAGACGCCATGGACAGCATGTTCCACCAGAGCATGATGGTCGAAGAAATGTTGAGAGACATGAATGTGGATGGCGTCGTCTACCACCCCATCAAAAGCTGCCGTACCGTCTCAACCGGGCTTGCAGACAGCCGTCGTTACCTGATGGAACAGTGCGACGTACCCTCACTCTTTATTGAGTCTGACATGATGGACAAACGTGTTGTCTCTGAAGCCCAGATGAAAAACCGCATTGATGCCTTCTTTGAAGGGTTAGAAACCCGTCGGGCACAGCAGAGTGCAGTAGCGTAACCCCCAGGGAGAATATAATGACTTATGCAGCAGGAGTAGATATCGGCTCAACACAGAGCAAGGCGGTGATCATTGATGAAGAGGGTAACATCGTAGCGACCTCCCTTGATGACACCGGTGCAAATGTAATCCAGGCCGCAGAGAAGGTCTTTCAGCAGGCCCTCAAAGCAGCCAACCTGAGGGAAGAAGAGGTGGATTATGTCATTGGTACCGGTTACGGCCGCTACCGAGTAACCTTCGGTAATGACCAGATAACCGAAATCAGTTGTCATGCCCGTGGGGCTGTCAAAATGTTTCCTGACACCAGAACAGTGATTGACATGGGGGGCCAGGATACCAAGGCAATCAGTGTCAGTGCAGAGGGTGAGATTGTCGACTTCTGTATGAACGACAAGTGTGCAGCAGGTACAGGCCGCTTTCTTGGTGCAGCGGCCCAGGCGCTCGACCTCAAGCTTGATGACCTGGGAGTGACCGCACTGCAGGCAGAAAAACCTGTTCGCATCAGCACCACCTGTACTGTTTTTGCTGAATCTGAAGTCCTTTCATGGTTGGGAAAGGGGAAGAAACTGCCTGATATCCTCTGGGGAGTGCACCAGTCGATTGCTTCACGCTCGATGGCTCTGCTGCGACGGGTTGGTATTGAAGACAAAATCACCTTCACCGGTGGGGTCACTCGTAATGTTGCCATGGTGAAGGCTCTTGAGGATCGCCTTGAAACCAAACTCAATGTCGGCGAAGAGGCTCACTATATGGGTGCCCTTGGGGCAGCCCTCTTTGCCCTGGACCACATTCTCAACAGCCGAAAACCCGTATCGGAGGTGGCGTAATGGATTACACCGCAGGCATTGATGTAGGTTCGACCTACACCAAGTGCGTCATACTCTCTTCTGAAGGTGAGCTTATCAGCCACTCCCTCGCACCAACGGGTTTCAAGCTGACAGAGGTGGCGGAGAAAACTCTGAACGACTGTATTGAAAAGGCAAGCCTCAACCGAGAAGATATCCGCTATCTGATCTCAACCGGCTTCGGACGGCATCAGGTCAATGGGAAAGATATTGCAATCACCGACCTTACCGCCAGCGCCCGGGGCGCCAACTTTTGCTTTGCCGATACACGCACTGTACTCGATATCGGTGGCCAGACAATGAAAGCGAGCCGTCTTGATGACTTGGCCAAGGTTCAGTCATTCAGGCTAAACGACAAGTGTGCTGCCGGAACCGGTGCCTTTCTTGAAAAGACAGCATTCTACATGGGTTATACCACTGAAGATGTTGGGGCCCTGCTTTCAACGTCAAGAGAGGATGTCTCGATCTCAGGAGTCTGCGCCGTCTTTGCGGAGTCAGAAGTGATCAACCACCTCTCCCAGGGGACCGCTCCCGCTGACATCATGCAGGGTGCGATCACTTCCCTTATCAGCCGCTCCATTCAGCTCATGAAGCGTGTCCGTGCCGAACCAGGCTTTACCCTGGTTGGCGGATTGCTGCGCTTTAGTACCATGGTGGACGATATTCAGGAGAAGCTGGGGGCCAAGGTTAATGTTCCCAAGGGCGACCTGGTGCAGTTTACTTCTGCATTGGGAGCAGCCGTTCTGGGTCATCACCGCTTGAAGAAGCTGGGCAAGGGTGGAGGCCTTAGTGTCTCCTCAATCGCTGCATAAAGATGGGTGATCATAGCCCTCAGGAAGCCTCGGCACTCAGGGTATCCCTTCCCGACGAGGAGGGCATCCACAGGAATCTTGAGCTTGAGGCTGAGGGTTGGGAGAAACGATACCTGGCCGAACCCGATCGTGCCAAAGAGGCAGTGGCGATGTACTCCTCTCTGGGTTATGAGGTCAAAGAGCATAAAATTCAACCCGATGAATTCAGCTCTGCCTGCGGGGAGTGCCCCTCTATGGTTTGTCGAACCCATGTGATGATCTATACCCGAAAAAAAGGGCCCCCAAGAGAAAAATAACTGCCCTGTCTAGAGCAACAAGACTCTCTCACCTCCTCCCGAATCGATCCCACAACAACGCTCGGCAGGGCTGGCCACTCATGCCTTTCCACTGCGGAAATATCCCGCAATTTTCCCAAAGACCCCCTTTATTCCGCGCCAGATTTTCGGCATCAGCCAGGCAAAAGCAGCGACCATCAACGCCAGGGCGACAATAAACAGCCAGGGGTGATTGAGTGCCGCCCACAATCCAGCGATTACAATTACATCTTCAGCTACCGATGTGACCCCGTTGCTGAAAGGCTCTGGTGAGGTGTTGATCAACACCCTGCCTCCCGCCTTGGTGAAGTGAGACCCTGCAGAGAGTGCCCCCCCGATGATAAGGCCGGCCAACTCTGCCTCTGGGCCCAATGGGGCAATCGCAGCAGAGGCCAGCATTGCACCGGCTGGAATTCGGATGAAACTGTGAATGGCATCCCACCCTGTATCGACACCGGGGATCTTGTCGGCAAAGAACTCAACACAGTACATAAATCCTGCAGCAACCATTACCGGGATTGTTGAGAGAATCTGCAGCTCTGGAGGGAGGGTGGCAGCCCCTGAGTAGCCCATATAGCCAAGTATGAAAATGGCCGCATAGAGGTTAATTCCACTCGCCCAGGCTACACCCATGGCGGTGGCAATAAGGGTAACCAGTTCAATCTGTTCCACTTCTCTACTCCTGGATAGTTTCGGCCAGACCCTGTGAAGCGTTGTTCAACCCTTCATCTGATTATTCGATCGTTCCGGCTAACCATACGCTCGAAAACAGATATGAGGACTGCACCCTCTAGTGCCGGACAAGCGATCAGAGTGTCTCTTTCAGCTCCACCAGAGGATTATCTTCTCACAAATCCAATTCTACGGGATAATAATTGGTGGAGAGAGTCTGTTCTCGACAGTTCTCAATTGATCAATAACCCTCTACTTGGAATATCATCATGGTCGATATAAGCGTTATTACCCTTCTTGTGCTTGTGACACTTGTGCTGGCTCTGATCCTGATTGGCCGTCAAATTAACCACTCTCTGATGCAAATTGCAGATGAACTTAATCGGATGAGAACCCATTCAGGTGATGAGACCACTCAAACTCTACGAGACCAGATCTCTCCTGTTGAGGATGAGGAGCGAGCTGAAGATGGAGCGCTCTTTGAGCGAACTCTGCCACGGCTATAAACCAAGACTCACTCTCAAAGAGAAGCCCTTTTGAAAAAAGGCAATAAAAAATTCGATATTATTATTATCGGTGGGCGCCATAATGGCTTTATCTGTGCCGCCTACCTTGCGGCCCAAAACATTCTTCAGGATCGCAAAAAAAGAGGATATCGTGACTCAGCCTCCCCGCCGGTCAACTAAAAAATGAAGTGCTGCAGGCCCTAGCAGGCCCACCACACCCAATGAGGCAAATGCCAGCCCCCAACTAACGAGGTGTTCACCATCCCCTGACAGATCAAGCACTATCCCCATCGCCAGTGGACCAAAAATGCCGCCGACAAAACCGACCATTGAGTGGACGGCCAGGGTCACACCCCGGGTCTTGGGTGTGGCCGCAGCAACGACTGCAGCGGTGAGTGCTGATGAGTCAAGCTGAACCATGATGCTGTAGAGCAGAACCAACACAATGACCAGCAGGTAGGGCCAGGAGGCGGTAAATCCAAGGCCAGACGCAACGAGGGTGGATAACAACATCGTGACCGTGACCATCTGCTTTGCGCCCATAACTCTTGCAAGCTCCTGGCCCACTATACTGGCTATCATGGCAATCATTGCAGAAATAGTGGCAATCTCGGTTGGCTGGAGGTAGCTGCCGGAAACCACGCTATTGCTCGCCAGGCTAAAGGCTAGAAAAGCCACCAGCCAGGTACGCATCGCAAACAGCTCCCAGGCATGTATTCCGTAGGCGAAAATGAACCCCATCGCATTCCGGTTTTGGATTACGAGGGCAAAATTCAGCACCTGGCGAAGAGGTTTTGAATCTCGTTCACGCTCCACTTTAAGTGGCTTTACTCCAACCCCAACGAGCGCTCCCGCCAACAGGGCTGACCCGGCCGCTATCAGAAAGACATATGACCAGCCATAGAGCGCTTCAACCCAACCGGCAACCAGAAAAGAGCTTGCCGTTCCAAGGCTAAAACAGGCGGTATAAAATGCCACGACACGCCCTTGTTGGGAGAGGCCTATCCGATCGAGCACCATCTTCAATCCTGGCATGTAGGTTCCTGCAAGCCCGGCCCCACCCACTACATGGAAACATAACGCACTCCAGAAACCCTCTGCAAAGAGGGCAAAACCCATCCAGGCAACCACTGTCAGGCCCACTCCCAACAACCAGATGCGACGGGCATCCACACGATCTGTAAAGCCCATCAGTAGCGGTACTGTCGCCACGTAGCCGGCAAAGTAGAGGCCGGTAATCCAACCCGCTTCAGAGTGAGTCAGGCCCCACTGCTGGATAAAACCCGGAAGCATGGCTGGGAAGGCAAAAGCCCCCATCATGGTGAGAGTCTCTGCCAAACAGGCGAGAAGTGTAAGGGGGAGTATTTGAGCGGCCATTTTAAATTGGAGCGGGTGATGGGAATCGAACCCACGTTATTAGCTTGGGAAGCTAAAGTTCTACCATTGAACTACACCCGCAATGTACAGTGGGGTGATTTTCACATGGAGTTGAGTACTTTTCCAACCATCAGAGCAGTGATTGCTGTTGTCAGGATTGACCCCGATGGACCATTCGCCGTAGTCTCCTGCCGCCATGAATACCAAATTCCCAAGAAGGCCAATCAGGAGCTTTGTCCGTAGAGAGGGGCGAATTACTCAGGGTCAGGAGCGTGCACTAGATCAGCTCTGGCCACGTTTTGGTCTCTCGTTGGGTGAGAACCCCATCAGGATCGATGACCATCTCCCCAACTGCAAAAAGCGGATTCTGGAGATCGGCTTTGGAGACGGGGACTCTCTGTTGACGATGGCCAAAGCCGAACCGGAGAGTGGTTTTATCGGCATTGAGGTTCACAGACCAGGAGTGGGCCGGCTCCTGCTCCGCCTGGCGGAAGAAGAGATCAACAATGTACGCCTTATCTGTGACGATGCTGTCCAGGTCGTCACTCACCATATTCCTGTTGCCAGCCTCGATAGAATACAGATTTTTTTTCCTGACCCATGGCACAAAAAAAAGCATCACAAACGCAGGCTAATCCAGCCCGGCTTTGCCTCGCTCCTTGCTGAACGCTTAAAACCCGGAGGGGCACTCCACATTGCCACAGACTGGGAGGACTATGCCCACACTATTATGGAGGTGGTCAGTGCTGAAAAAAGAGTGTTCAACCCTTATGGTGAGGGGCATTTTGTTGGCCACAAAAAACTCCGTCCGGCCACCAAGTATGAGGCCCGCGGGCTGCGCAGGGGGCATCACCTCTATGATATCTGGGTCGAAAGAAAGAGTTAGCCGATCAACCCGGTCACTTCCTGCTCAAAGTAGAGATCCCCTCTCCACCTCCAAGAATTAGCAGATCGGCAGGCTTGCGGGCAAAAAGACCATTGGTGACAACCCCTGGTATCTTATTGAGCTCTGCCTCCATGGCAACAGGATCAACAATATTGAGGCCTTGAATATCAATAATAATATTACCGTTATCGGTAATAAAACCATCACGCAGAACGGGAACCCCCCCAAGCTTGACAATATTTCGGCCTACCAGGCTCTGTGCCATGGGAATCACTTCGACAGGCAGAGGGAAACTCCCCAGGACGTCGACCAGTTTTGAGTCGTCTGCGATGCAGACAAATTTCTCACTCGCCTCAGCAACAATCTTCTCCCGAGTGAGTGCCCCTCCCCCGCCTTTAATCAGGTGCAGATGGCGTGTGGCCTCATCGGTGCCATCAACATAGATTCTTAGATCGCCAGTAGTGTTGAGGTCCAGAACAGGAATGCCGAGCTGCTGCAGTCGCTGGGCACTCGCCTCTGAACTGGCAACAGCCCCATCGAGCTTTGCCTTTATCCCTGCCAGGGCATCAATAAAATGATCGGCTGTTGATCCCGTCCCGACCCCAACGATATCCCCATATTCAATATAGTCCAGTGCTGCTTCGGCAGCTGCTTTTTTCATCGCGTCACGGTCCATACCCGTGTACCCTCCATAGTTGGTATAGCTCAACGGCAAGATTACACTCTCTTCTCGTTGTGTGTGCGGAGTATCCCCCAGTGGGCTTCTTCAGCCACCACCTAATATATAATCTTTAGATGGTTCCGGAAACTTAATCTTACCGTAGCAATCCGACACAGCAGAAATAAATGTCCCAACGCTATTTACAGAAAATTTTATCAGCAGCTTATCGGCTCTTCCTGGGCTAAGGTCACCAATATTATGGATAGCATCACTACAATACCCGCAACTGAATTTACCGGCCTCTACAATCTTCCCGGTGAGGGACTGGTTGCCGAACTTGTTGTTGGAACAAAAGCCCACCTCTTTGACCGCCAGGGATTGCAGCATCGGATCGTTCATATGAAACAGGAGGGAGTCATCGCCGAAGTTGAAGAGCTGGCGCTGGCACAGATGAATGCGATTGGTTCTCCACAGCTGATTTGATGCCCGCCTACCTCCCCACCCTATGGAGCCCAACCAATACCCTGCCCGCACTCAGCCAGGAAGAGATCCATCTCTGGGACATTAATCTGGCGACAACGCCTGAAGTTACCAATTTGCTGTCAACCTCTCTGAGTTCGAAAGAGCTTGAGTACGCCCATCGGCGGCCCGAAAAGCTGCGTTCCCGCTACATCGCCTCAAAGGGTTATCTTCGCCACCTCCTTGGAAAGTACCTCGGCATCCCGCCAGGAGAGATACGTTATATTTTTGGTGCACTGGGGAAGCCGGCCCTCTCCCCAGAGTTCAAATCCGGCCTCAGCTTTAATCTGAGTGATTGTGGAAACAAGGGTCTTTTGGCGGTTGCCTACGGACGTGAAATTGGCGTGGACCTCGAGCAGCTCCCTCGCAACGTTAATGAGCGTGCTATCGCCCAAAAACTTTTTTCTCCATCAGAGGCAAATGCCCTCAATGCCGCTGAAGCCGAAAAGCTGAACGAGTCTTTTCTTGCCTGCTGGACACGAAAAGAGGCCTGGGGTAAGGCCATTGGCAGAGGGATCCACTACCCGATGAAGAACACCCCTCTATGTAACCAGCTGTCGGAACCTGAACTTCAGTATTGTTTCGCTAACGATAACTGGTTATTACGCCAGTTCAGGCCCGACTCTCACTCAGTTGCCTGCCTGGTAGGCAGCGGGGTTGATTGGAAGATGAGTTGCTTCAGGTGGACGCTAATGACGGCAACAGGTGCCCAATGACAACCCCGCACACCACTCCCAAGAACCTCTATCAATCCGCACTCGATTCAAAACAGTTCTCTCCTGATAAGGACCAGGCACTTGTTGTTGATGCCTTCGAGGTGCTCTTCCACCGCCTTATGGAACCAAAACCTCTTTTTACCAGGCTGTTCCATCAATTCATCGCTTCACCCCCTCCGATTCCAGGGCTCTATCTGGTAGGTGGTGTTGGACGAGGGAAGACCTCTCTGATGGACCTCTTCTTCGAATTACTGCCCTTCCCGGAGAAGCGGCGAGTCCACTTCTACCGCTTTATGAAAGAGGTTCATGACCAACTGAAAACCCTGAAAACCCGGCAAAACCCACTTGAACTTATCGGCCGGCGGATTGCTCGCCAGACAAAACTCCTCTGTTTTGATGAGCTCTACGTTGCCGATATCGGGGATGCCATGATCCTGGCCGGGCTCTTTACCGCTCTTGTCCATAATCACGTTACCCTGATCATCACTTCCAACACCTATCCTGATGATCTCTACCGGGGTGGCCTGCAGCGGGATCGCTTCCTGCCTGCCATTGACCTGATTAGCCATCACACCCAGCTGATTGACCTTGGTGACAGCCGGGACTACCGGCTCATGCAACTGGGTGAGTCCGGCGTCTATTTTGACCTTAATGATCCAGAGACCGAAACCAGACTGGCGTCCTGTTTTACCCAACTCTCTCCCGACCCTCATGCCGAAGAGGGTGAAAGTGTAGAAATTCTCGGCAGAGTGATCCCGGTAGAACGCTCAGGGGATGGCATTATCTGGTTCACCTTTGAGGTCCTTTGTGGCAGTGAGCGCTCTCAACTCGACTATATTGAACTCTCACGTGAGTACAATACTGCAATCATCTCAGGTATCCCGGTTCTCGGAGCTGAAGCAGTTGACCGAGCTCGTCGCCTGATTGAATTGGTCGATGAGTTTTACGACCGGGGGGTTAAAGTGATCATCTCAGCGGCGGCGGCTCCCCAACTCCTCTATCGCGGGGATCGACTGGCGAAAGGATTTGCTCGAACAGCGAGCCGCCTGATCGAGATGCAGAGTAGCGCCTATCTCTCCCGTGAACACCGCCCCTGAATCGAAGCGGTGACTCTCCCTAGTGGGTGAAAGAGTGGCGTAGCTGGTAATTTCCCTGGGTATTCCTCTCCAGATAGAGTTCGATATCTGGATGTTGTGGAGGCTCTCCACTCTTATCAATGAGGAGGTTCTGTTCAGAGACGTAAGCGATATAGGTATTCTCCCCATTTTCTGCCAGCAGGTGATAGAACGGCTGGTTGCGTCTGGGACGAATATCCTCCGGTATTGACATCAACCACTCCTCGGTACTGCCATATTCGGGATCAACATCAAAGATAACGCCACGGAAGGCATAGGTTCGATGCTGTACCATCTGGCCGATGGAGAATTGTGCCCGCTGTGGGTCGTGCGTTTCGGGGGCCATCTTATCTATCTCTTTACTCATCGTAGGATCTGTTTTTGGGGTTGCTGGAGGGGCCAGTGATGCCATCTTAACTCACTTCTCATATGGTGATGTATTATTATAAAAACAAGAGCTGGAGCTGAACAGCCTCTTTAATCCCTGCTCATCTATCCAGGGTTAGACAACTAACCGGCCTGAGCTACCGAGCCCTGTGCAGTGTGTATCCAGCCCACATGAGGGTGCAATGCATCGTTACGCATTATGAGCTCCATCTCAAGAAAATTATTGATCGCTGTAAGATCAGCTGGATTGGAGAAATCATGGCGGAGGCGACTTAGGTGTGCCTGGCTGATGTAGAGCACATTGGGTGGATACCCATGCTCACGCTCAAAGTCTGAGGCCAACCGGTAGATAAAGCTCAGCATTTTTTGCTCCTTTAACGTCACAATCACGCACTGCTTTTACTGCTGACTGGTCAATCTCCCAACTACTCATCTTGAGACTACTGCAACGCAGTTAAAGTTTAGACTATTATGAGAAAAAAAGAGTTGATTTATGTCAATTCTCCTGATAATCAGAATATACTAATATTCCAATCATCTATCAAGCCAAATCCTCTCACTCCCCCCAACTAACCCCTATTGTTGTTGTATTCTTGCTACATTCCAGCAGGAGAGTGCGTAAATTTCAGTAGGTAGGTACTGTACATTGTCAGGTAACGTTTGAGATGTGATGGTGGTCACCACCTCAATAGGGTTCTGGGTATGCTGATGGCCCAAGCAAGGCATCTGCCAAAAGCAAATTCCTATCCCTGTTACTGTACTTGAGCGCTGAGATGTGATGAAGCCAGTATTAAGATTTGTTAATAAATATCACGTAATGACGCATTCCAAACCGGTCTATTTTCTGTACAATTACGTTTTTGACCATTAGATCAACTGAAAACAGGCGAAGAGCATTCCGGTATTCGCCCGTTTAAGGGCTACCGAAGATCCTGCCAGGAGGCGTGACGGCTGAGCACAATGTAAAGAGATGTGAAGATTGGCAAATACAGGTAAACAATCTGGAAGAACGTACTCTTTCTTTGTTTAAATCCAACGCCACAAGAATATTACAATCCATCGATTTTTGGATGTAAGGTCCATCACCTCTTTTTTTGCTCCATTCAGCAACGTTTTATGAAAAAATTAATTCGCTTTCTTATTCCTGTTCTGATTTTTGCTGTCGGTGGAGCTGGCTTCGCCTACCTCCGTGCAAGCCGTCCCCCTGCCACACCGGTCACTCCGACGGAACAGTCATGGGTGGTTGCGACTGAAGAGGTCGTTATTGCCTCACACTCTCCAATGGTAGGCCTTCACGGCAGTGTTGAGTCGCCATTACACTCAAAGATGGCCTCTGCAATCTCTGCTGAAGTAATAGAAGTTATCGCCCTCCCAGGTATTAATGTAGTCAAAGGCGACCCCCTGATCCTGCTCGACCGGGGTGATCTTGAGCTTGTGCTTGACCAACGAAAAGCAGATCTTATCGATGTTGAGGCTCAAATACGGAGTGAATACCGGCGCCAGAAGAGCGATCTTGAGGCCCTTAGCCATGAGAATACCCTGCTGGAGATTGCGATTCGTGAAGTGGCTCGGGCAGAGCGCCTGAAAGAACAGAACCTGGGGGCTGCTTCAAAGGTTGATAGTGCAAGAATGGCGCTCGAGCAGCGTGAACTCTCCCTCAACATGCGTCGACAGGCGATCGAGGACCATGAGTCACGACTTGCCAAACTGATGGCAAGCAAAAAACGTACTGAAGCGGCCCGGAGTCGGGCACAACGAGACCTCAATCATACCGTGATTAAGGCGCCCTTTTCGGGTCGGATTACTCGCGTAATGACGGCCATTGGGAACCGGGTAGGCCCTGGAGAACCCCTGCTCGAACTTTTTGACAATCAACAACTTGAGGTTCGTGCTCAAATTCCAACCCGCCTGCTCTCCGGCCTAAAAAAAGCAATCGCTGAAAAGAGAAAGCTGATCGCTAAGGGCCAGCCGGATGGTCATCAGATAATATTCCGGCTTGACCGACTGGCAGCACAGGTGGAGAGGGGCACCGGTGGTGTGGATGGTTTCTTCAAGGTGGAAAGTGGTGATTCGACCTCGCTGGAACTTGGCCGCACGCTCAGCCTGCTTCTCACCCTCCCTCCCGTTAAATCCACTTTTACTGTTCCAGTACAGGCGATCTATGGCAACAACCGGCTCTACCGCTTAATCGACAACCGGATGCGAGCAAGCCGTATTTTGCGTATTGGCAATGCCGGAGGCAGAGAGAGTCGAGTCATTGTACAGAGTGAAGAGATTGCTGACGGTGACACCATTATTGTCTCCAACATTCCCAATGCTGTAGAGGGCCTTCAGGTAAAACCCGGCACTCACCTTGCTCTCTCTTTATCTCCTGATTAACCCAGTACGGTCATGACTTTCAGACATCGAGATGACCTGATCGGTATTTTTACCAAACACCCAGTGGCGGCCAACCTGCTGATGGTGTTAATGCTCGCTTCTGGCGCCTGGGGAATCAACAAGCTCAATACCCAGTTTTTCCCTACCTTTGCCCTCGACTTTGTCACCGTCCGCGTGACCTGGTCCGGTGCCAGCCCAGAAGATATTGAAGAGGCGATCACCATTCCTCTGGAACAGTCTCTGAAAAACGTTGAAGGCCTGCGTACGCTGACCTCTACTTCGGTTGAGGGCGCGTCATCCGTTGTCCTTGAGTTTGAGCCCGGAACAGACCCCACACTGTCGGTGCAACAGGTTCAGGAAGAGGTGGATATGGTTCGTAACCTCCCAGAGTCAGCAGAACAGCCCCGCGTCAGTCGTGTGATCCGTTATGAGCCCGTCTCCAGCCTGCTGATTACCGGCCCCAATCATGATCTAGGGGAACTTCGGGACCTGGTATACCGCTTTGAGAAAGAGTTGCTCGAGCGTGGTATCGCCAGGGTGGATATTAGCGGGCTTCCAAGTGAGGAGATCGCCGTCCAGATCAGCACAGATCAGTTAAAAGAGCTGGGACTCTCTATCAATCAGATTGGCCAGCGCATTCGTGCACTCTCAAAAGACCTGCCGATCGGAACAGTGGGCAGGAATGATGCCGCCCGCCAGCTTCGCTTTCTCGATCAACGAAGAGGGGAAATGGCCTTAGAAGACCTGACGGTCTCGGCTGACGACCAGGGACGCCGCCTCACTCTGGGTGATATCAGCACCATTGAACGACGCCCGATTAGTGGCCAAACTCGACTCTTCTTAAAGGGCAAGCCTGCAATTGAGCTTCAATTGAAGAGGGTCGAAAACAGCGATACTCTGGACGCGGCAAGGATTGTTGATGCCTGGGTAGAAGAGACCCGCCCCCAACTCTCGCCTGGAATCGAAATTCAGGTCTATAACGAGACCTGGGTCTTCCTGCAGCAGCGAATAACCCTGCTGGTCAAAAACGGTGTTGGCGGACTGGCGCTGATCATCATCATTCTCTTTCTTTTTCTAAATGGCCGTGTCGCCTTTTGGGTTACCGCCGGGATACCCATCTCATTTACCGCTACCCTGGCAATCCTCTACTTCGGAGGTGGTTCAATCAATATGTTGAGCCTCTTCGCCTTGATCATGACCCTGGGCATCATCGTTGATGATGCGATCGTTGTCGGTGAAGACACAATGGCTCATCTGCAAAGAGGTGAAAGCAGCCTCGAAGCCGCTGAAGGGGGTGCGCGCAGAATGTTTGCCCCTGTTCTTTCAGCGATGCTGTCAACAGCAGCAACCTTTCTCCCCCTGATGCTGATCGGTGGCATTATGGGCGAGATGTTGTTTGAGATCCCCTTTGTGGTGATCTGTGTGATTATTGCCTCCCTGGTTGAGTGCTTTCTTGTTCTGCCCGGCCACCTACGACACTCATTTCGGCGAGCCGATGGATATAAAGTAACCCCTGCCCGAGCCCGGCTCGACAATGGCTTTGCCCACTTTAGGGACAGAGTGTTCCGTCCTACCGTCACCTTTGCCCTCAACAACCGCTGGGCGACACTGGCCACCGCCATCACTATTTTGGTCCTCTCGGTCGGCCTGGCGCTCAGTGGTCGTATCCAGTTTTCCTTCTTCCCTGAGCCCGAAGGACGGATCATTGAAGCCAACCTTGCCTATGTTGCCGGCACCCCTAAGGAGCGAGTGGATAGTTATCTCTCCCATATGGAAGAGACCCTCTACCAAATTGAGAGTGAGTCCGGAGAAAAAATTCTTAGAACTGTTCTCTTAATGAAGGGGTCAACAATCAATGCTGTGGCCGGACTTGGCTTGGGTGGAGGGACCGCCGGGGGTGACAACATCGGTTCGATTAGGGTCGAGTTGACAGAGCCCGACTCCCGAGCACTGCGAAATAACGAACTGACCAAAGCCTGGAAAGAGAGGCTGAAGATGGAGCCGGGAATAGAGGCCCTCACTATCACTGAACAACGAGGCGGCCCCCCCGGAAGGGATCTTGAAATACGCCTGACCGGTCCCAATGCACAAGAGCTGAAATCAGCTGCTTTAGCACTCCAAACCCACATCACCAGTATTAAAGGGGTATCGAACCCAAGTGATGATTTGCCCTATGGCCAGGAGCAGCTGATTCTGAAAATGACGCCCCAAGGTGAGGCCCTTGGGCTGACCGTTGACCAGATTGGCAACCAACTCAGAGCGGCTTTTGATGGCTTCCTCGCCCAGGTTTTTCCAGAGGGTAACGATGAAATTGAGGTCCGGGTTATGCTCCCTGACAGGGAACGAAATACTCTCCAGAGTATCTTTGATTTTGACCTCATTATGCCCAATGGCAACACCGTTCCCATCTCCAATATTGTGACCATCGATTCACGTCAGGGTTTTGAGGTGCTGCGCCATTCTGATGGATACCTGGCCGCAACCGTCGCCGCCGATGTAGACCCTGCAGTCAATAATGACAACCTGATCCGAAATCAGCTGGCAAACGAATTCCTGCCTGAGCTTTCAGTTCAGTATGGGGTTGACTTCTCCTATGAAGGGCGAGCGGCCTACCAGCGTGAGACCTTTTTAGACATGCAGGTCGGTGCAGCACTTGCCCTGCTGATGATCTATCTTATCCTGGCCTGGGTCTTCGGGTCCTACGGCTGGCCTCTGGTGGTGATGACCGTTATTCCCTTCGGCCTGGTCGGTGCCCTGTGGGGGCATCTGTTGATGGGTATTGACCTTACTCTGCTCTCGCTCTTCGGCTTCTTCGGTCTTTCGGGAATTGTGGTCAATGACTCGATCATTCTGGTGGTCTTCTACAAATCCCTTAAACTGACCGGGATCAGCATACGTGATGCCGTTGTTGAGGCCGCCTGCCAACGTCTGCGTGCGGTCATTCTGACCTCTCTGACCACCATTGCAGGATTGACTCCCCTTCTTTTTGAGACCTCACTTCAAGCTGAATTTCTCATCCCGATGGCGGTATCGATTGCCTTCGGGCTTGCATTTGCAACTCTTATTGTCCTTGTCCTGGTTCCCACTCTGCTCTATTTTCATGAGTTACTCCTTGGCCGCAAGCACCACAAACCCCTTCCTGCGACTCAGGGTGAGCCCTCCATAGAGACCCTCTCCTGAGGGTAGAGGCCATGCTCCTTGAGCAGTGCGGCGAAATCAAACCCGCTCTCAAGAGTGACCGCACGTAACCAGGCCTCACTCTCTAACCCCTGATCAAGAAGCGCTATCATCCTCCTCAGGATGGGCTCAATCTGGCGGACCGTCATCCCATTGATCCTGAGTGCAGTGATAACATCTGCAAGATAACGCACCTCTGCCTGGCGACGGCGCTTTCCAAGATGGCGAAGCAGGGTGACCTTTGGCCGTCTCTTGCCTTCAGCGGTCAGAAACAGCCACTCCCAGGCCTGCTTCAGGGGGCGCCACTCATGGTCTACGAGCAACACCTCGGCGCTACCTGCCCAGTAGTCGTTGTAACGCTGGCGATTTGAGGTGCTGGAAGATGAGAGCTGCTCCCAGGCCACCGTCCCCTTATATTTGATCGGTCTTCCTCGGGTTGCCATCTATCGGTTCTTACCGTGCACTATTATGACGAAGGGTGTAGCGGCAACAGCTCAGGCGAGGGTCACCCTCGAGTACCCTCTTTTCACCCGCCTGCCACTGCTCTGGATCAAGCTCAGGAAAATAGGTCAGGTGATCACCACTCACAAGATCAGGAACAAAAGTGACATCAACCCATTGGCAGAAAGGGAGAGCGGCGGCATAGACCTGGCCCCCACCGATAAACCAGACCTCGCCTTCACAAGTGGCCAGTGCGTCCCCAATCTGTGCAAATGTCTCGATGCCGCCAAGAGATCGGCGAGAGAGCACAAGATTGCGCCGACCGGGCAGTGGGCGTCCGCCGATCGACTCCCAGGTATGTCGGCCCATAATGATGGTGCTGCCCAGAGTCAGCCGTTTGAAGCGCTTAAGGTCTTCTGAGTAGTGCCAGGGAAGCCCGCCATCGATGCCAATCACCCGATCCGGGTTGACGGCAACAATGGCACCACAGATGATGGATTGACTATTCAAAATAATTCAGACTGCAATCGGGGCAGGTATCGGTGGATGAGGGGCATAGCCGATAATCTCAAAGTCCTCAAAACGATAATCAAAAAGGGTCTCTGGTCTGCGGGCTATGGTGAGGTGGGGCAATTCCATAGGCTCTCTTCCGAGCTGCATCTTCACCTGTTCGAAATGATTGCTGTAGATATGAACATCACCTCCTGACCATACCAGGGTTCCTGGCTCAAGCTCACACTGCTGGGCAACCATGTGCGTCAGGAAAGCATAGGAGGCGATGTTATAGGGGACTCCCAGAAAAGAGTCGGCACTTCGCTGGGTAAGCATACAGGAGAGCTTGCCCCCGGCAACATAAAACTGAACAAAAGCATGACAGGGTGCCAAGGCCATTCGCCCCGCAGCCACATTGGCCTGAGGGGAGATCGACTCATCGGGAAGGAGGGGCGGGTTCCAAGCCGAAAAGATATGGCGTCTGGAGTCGGGCCTCTCTCGCAAACCTTTGACCAGTGCATCAATCTGGTCGATCACACCGCCGTCAGGGGTTGGCCAGGATCGCCATTGGGCCCCATAGACCGGTCCCAGCTCTCCGGCCTCGGTTGCCCACTCATCCCAGATAGAGACACCTTTCTCCCGCAGGTACCGGGTATTTGTATCACCACGAATAAACCAGAGCAGTTCATGAATAATGGAACGCAGATGGAGTCTTTTAGTGGTTATCAGGGGAAAGCCCTGTTCCAGATCAAACTGCATCTGGTAGCCGAACAGGCTCTGTGTTCCGGTCCCGGTCCTGTCTCCTTTTATCACCCCATGGTCAAGAACATCCTGGAGCAGTTGGAGATATTTCTTCATAAAAACTTCCCTAGCCGGCAACTGATTGAGAACTGAAATAGGATCTGAGAATTTGATTGGCCAGGGTTGCTGGCCGCACCTGCCACTTCTCAACATCAACAGTAAGGATAGCAAATGCTATCCGCCGATCCTTCAACATCGCATAACCCACAAACCAGTTGTTGGTCCCCTCCGGAGAATGACCACTCAGGCGGCCTGTTTTCCCCCCTACCTCTACACTCTTTCTGTGGCTTTTAAAAAAACGACTGAACTCCTTGCGCGCCGTCCCGCTCTTGACCGTCTCTGACATCAGCACCCTGAGGGAAGAGGCTGTTTTTGGCTTGATCACTTGCTCGCCGGGCTCACCACTATCAGAGTAGACCAGAACGCCATCAGCCCGCTCAACCGCAGTGACAAGATGCGGGTGTGGAAGGCGGCCACTGTTGATTGCGGTGGCTGCCAGCAAAGCCCCATGAAGTGGGCTTATCAATGTATTTTCAGTAAACCCTGAAGCAACTTCAGCGGTAGACCACTTATCTTCTGCCTCAAACTCTGTCGTCCCAAGCTCAAACAAAAAATCACTCTTCAACCCCCGGTTAAACCCAAGCTGGGCAGCATAGTAGTTGAGTCGTTCACCTCCAACACGCTCGATCCCAAGCCGTGCAAAATAGGGATTTGAAGATTGAGAAAAGGCTTTTGTCAGGGTTGACCGACGCGTCCACTTGTTGTTTTTGTGTCTCAGAACCTGGCTCTTATAGAGGGTTGTACTTTTCCCATTGAAGGGGATGACTGTTCCTGGGCTGGCCTTTCCAAGATCAATGGCCGCCGCTGCCGTTACAATCTTAAACACCGATGCCGCCGGAAAACGGGCCTGGAGTGCAAGATTCCCAAGTGGAGGCCCGCTCTTCTGGTGGCTGACCAAAGCCAAAACCTCACCACTGTCCGGATCAATCGCAGCAAAAGCGCCATAGTCCGGCTGATAGCGATCAAACAGCCTTTCAGCCTCCTGCTGCAGTTTGTGGTCAAAGGTGTAGGTGATCTCTGCCTCAAAGGAGAGGTTCTGATCTCCAATGTTGATCTGACCCGGCAGCTGACCCTCGTCCAGCCCTGGGGTAACGACTCTGGCAAGATCATCTGCAGTTAGCGTCCAGGAGAGCTGCAAGCGCTCTTCCGGCACCTCCAGTGTAGAAGCCCAGGTTAGCGCCACCACAGCGATCCCCGCCACACCTGACATCTTCAACCAGTAGGCCGGGTGGGTCAGCCCCCCCCTTACCTTCCACTTCTTTGGCTTTGGTGGCACCGTCGGACGCACCCGTATCGCATGGTTGGCCTGTCCCCGGCCCACTCGGCTGTTTCGTGACTTTCTGAAGATCTGTTTTAGGTTGTCCATGGAAGATGTGGAGAAACTACTTAATAAAGGCGCCCTATTCTACCGATACCGACTATCGGAATGAATCGGTTTGATTGAAAAACCACTTTCTCGCCACCTATCAGAGAAAACTGTCACCACTCCATCCACAACAGGGATCACCACTACCCCATCAGGCGATCTAAATGGGTGTAAGACGTCCACAGAGGACACTACTTGGTCTTAAAAAAAATAACAGCAGACAGCAACTGGCGGCTTAAAAAAAAGGAATCGAAGGTATTTGCGCATAGTTCGTGTGTCCCTTCGACCGCTTTTCCGATCAACTATCTACCATATAGCGGCTGATCCTGGCCAGCGTCATATACAGAAACTCTGCTTCTCAGGGATTACACCTCTAACGCCACCTCGTGGATTACCCTTCCTGGTCTTAAATCTCATTCATCCAGCAGAAAGTCACGAGCCTGGTTGATTCGTGCTGAAAGATAATCTGAGCCACCCCGATCCGGATGAAGCTTCTGAATCAGACGCCGATGAGCGGCAATAATAGTGTCACGTCCTGCATCAGCCTCAACCCCCAGAATCTCCTCTGCCTCTTTCTTGCTCATTGATATTGGACTTTGGGCGCCCGCTACCCCTTCACCGGCCCCACCACCCTCTACCTGTTCCCTCCAGATATCACCGTGCAAGCGATCAAGGTAGGCTTCAAGAATAGAGAGGGATTGGAGATCCTCTCTGCACTGGGTGTGCAATTTCAATAAAGACTCAAGGGCCATTGCCTCAAGCCTCTGGCCCTCAAACCCACCCTCAAGCACTTCACCGGCCATGGCGCCACTGTCATGGTCAAGGGTCACTCTGAGAAACCGAGTTGTAACGGCCGATGATTTCCCTCCTGTCGACCCTTTGAAGGCTTGGAATGTGTCATAGGTCCGCTTGGCAATCAGTGCTCTTTGCAACCAGGGGATCAACGCCCCAAGAAGAGCAAACAACCAGGGAAGCCTCCCCGTGACAATGAGCAGCACCAGGATACCGGCCCCACCATAGAGGGCCGTCATCACAAGCATCTTTCTGCGCTGCTCAGGAGTGAGCCGTCCAAGCCGGGAGAAGACCCACATCAGGCCGATGAGCCCCACTACAGCAAGAAATAATTTGGCTGCCATCCCTCTCGTTACTCTTTTAGTTGGTGGATCAGTCTTTGGGTCACCCCACCCTGTTTAGTGGAGAAGGCCTTGAGCGCCTCTTGCCCCCCTGAAGCATAGACAGCAACAGCAGCAAGAAGGTCGCTTAACTGTTGCGGGCTGTTGCTGTCGAACTGACAACACGCTCCGTTTGATAATTTTGCCATCTCGCTAAAGGCTCGGATAGTCCTGGGATCACTGCCCTCATGAAATGCGAATATGGGCACCCCAAGCAGCCCCAGTCTGGCCGCCTGATGGGCCACGCTGTCCAGTCCCTCCTCCATCGCATCACCTACAAATACCAGAGCATCTATTCGTTTTGCCTCTGTCTCTGTTGCGGTATGTTTAAGCACCCGCTCAATCTGGGTCCGCCCAGCGATACAACTTACCGCCCCCATGAGGGCGAGCAGATCCAGGCTGTTGTTGGTCCATCGGCTGGCACGACACTCCGCAAAGCCACGGTAGTAGACAAGTTGGACCTCAAGTCCACCCAGGGCAGCACTGCGGGCAAACATCTCCCCCTGGATTGAACTTGCCTGCGACCAGGTCAACTCCCGACTTGCCGTAGCGTCCATAGCAAAGACCAGACGTCCCCGGCCTTGTGGTCGGTTTGATAGGGAAGAAGCGCGCTTGAGAAAAGTATCAACCTCTGATTGGGACGAGCGTTTTGAGAGTGGCTGTTTAGAATCGGTCATCTGCTCTCTCTGTGGTCATTGAGGATAAGTGACACTATTTCATTGAGGTCACGAGAGAGCCCTGGCATGCTCACTATCTTGTCCAGCTCACCCCTCATCATCTCCTGCCGATCCTGATCATACCGCCTCCATCGACTAAAAGCAGTTGCCAGACGGGCGGCAATCTGGGGATTGAGGGTATCAAGCTGCCTGACCTGTTCACCCAGAAACCGATAGCCCTGCCCAGTTGGTTCATGAAACCTTAGATGATTTCCCATCGAAAACGTGCCCACCAGAGCACGCACCCGGTTAGGGTTTTTAAGGGTGAAGTGAGAATCCTGCATCAACAGAGTGACCTGATCAATTGTATCTTCTCTATAAGAGAGGGCCTGAAGAGAGAGCCACTTATCCAGTACCAGTGGTTCATCCGCCCAATCCTTTCGAAACTGATCCAGCACCACACGCCTCTGTGGGGTGTTGGAGTGTATAAGGCAGCTCAGGGCGGCAACACGATCTGTCATGTTGCCAGCCCCTTCAAACTGACTCACGGCAAGTGACAGACCCTCTTCATTATCCCCAACGCAGAGATATTGAAGCATTAGATTACGCAGCTGACGCTTGCCCACTGATGCAGCGTCAATAGCATCAGGCGACAATCCTGACAGCCCCTCAAAGTGTCCCAGGAGCTGGGGATAGAGTTTGTTTACCAATGCCGTTTTTAACGTTTGGCGTGCCCGGTGCACTGCCTCGGGGTCAACCACTTGCTGGATCTCCGCCAATAATGCCTCCCCTGGCAGGGTCAGCAACTGGGCGACAAATGCAGGGTCATCTTCCGGCTCCTTGAGAAGGGCGCTTACGGCATTGATGAAAGCCCCTCCAATATTCTGGGTCGGATCACTGATCGCCATGACCATCGCCTTGAGTGCCAGCTTCTGCCCCCCCTCCCAGCGGTTAAAGGGATCACTGTCATAGGCCATAAGAGAGGCATGCTCGGCATCTTCAAAATCATCATGAAGCCTGATTGGAGAGGACAAACCTCGCAGCAGTGAGGGCAGGGGCTCTTCCTTTAAGCCACCGAAAACAAACTCCTCTTCTGTTTGACAGAGATGGATGACCCCGCTTTTTGAGGCCCCCTCCCGCTCTCTGACAAGCTCAATGCGTCCCTCTACAGGGTGGAGTTCAACGGGATCTCCCTCTGGGCCCAAGAGCGCAAAGGTGAGTGGGATATGAAAAGGGCTCTTCTCTGGCTGCCCTGGTGTGGGTGGACACGTCTGTGTCAGCCCTAGGGTGAAGATGCCTCTCTCTGGATCCCAACTACGCCTCACGCTGACCTCTGGCGTGCCTGACTGGGTATACCAGAGACGAAACTGCGTTAGATCCAGCGCTCCTGAAGTTGCCATCACCTCAAGAAAGTGATCAATGGTGACGGCCTGGCCGTCATATCTATTGAAATAACGATCAGTCGCCTGCCGAAACCGGGTCGGGCCAAGCATCTCGGCGAGCATCCTTACCACTTCTGCCCCTTTTTCATAGACCGTGGCGGTGTAGAAGTTACTGATCTCCAGATAGCTGTCGGGTTGTACAGAATGAGCGGTTGGGCCCGCATCCTCTCTGAATTGGTGGTTGCGCAACATATTGATATCACTGACCCGCTTAACCCCCCGTGACGTAGTGTCAGCGCTAAACTCCTGATCACGATAGACGGTAAAGCCCTCTTTGAGTGAGAGCTGAAACCAGTCCCGACAGGTCACCCGATTGCCTGACCAGTTATGGAAGTATTCATGGGCAATAACGCTCTCTACCAGCTGAAAGTCACTGTCAGTGGAGGTATCTGGTCTTGCCAGGAGATAACGGGAGTTAAAAATATTAAGCCCCTTGTTTTCCATGGCGCCACTATTGAAATCGTCGATGGCAACAACCATGTAGCAATCAAGGTCATACTCTCGGCCGAAAACATGCTCATCCCATGCCATCGCCTTATGGATGGCAGCAAGGGCATGATGGCACTGGTCTATATTGTGGTCTTCGGCATAGACATGGATCCCGACAGAGCGGCCGCTCTGGGTGGTAAAGGTATTGCTTAGGGCGGCAAAATCACCCGCAACAAGCGCAAAAAGATAGCTCGGTTTTGGAAAAGGGTCATGCCAGGTGGCAAAATGGCGGCCCCGATCAAGCTTGCCCTCTTTGACCAGGTTCCCATTGGAGAGCAGAAGAGGATAGCGCTTCCGATCTGCCGCTATGGTGACAGTAAAAACGGCAAGCACATCCGGGCGATCGGTAAAATAGGTAATGCGGCGAAAACCCTCAGCTTCACACTGGGTACAGAAGTGGCCTGAAGAGCGATAGAGCCCCTTCAGCTTGGTATTCTCCTGGGGTTTTATCGAGGTTTTAATCTCGAGTAAAAAGGCGTCCGGGGCTTCCAACAGGGTCAAGCCCCTCTCGCTGGCATAATAGTCCTCTCTGTCCAGCTCACGACCATCGACCCTGATTGAGATCAGGGTGAGCTCTTCTCCATCAAGCTCCAGTGGCTGACCACTCCCCTCCTCACTGCGAACCACCTGTAGCTGTGCAGTGACCACCGCTCCCTCCTCCTCCAGATCAAAGTGGAGATTTGCCGTCACAATATGAAAATCGGGAGGCCTGTAATCTGCCAGTCGGGTCACTACCGAATCCCCGTCTAACTCTCTCTTGCCCTGGAGAGGGCTCACCAGCTCTCTCTCCAAAAGGCGATAAAGACTGTCACTCTCTCCCTGGCGGCAGGATCATGGGGGACATCACAACGGCAAGAGCCATTGACAGTGCGTTCAGCCTCATAGACCACAGCTGCCAGAGATTCAGGGCCTGGATCGGCCAGGATTCCCCCCTCAACCGGATTGCAGTATGCAAGCTCCACCCCTAAAGATGAGAGCGCCTGATAGACACGGTCTTGACGACGGCCAGGAACATGGTGAGGAAGAAGTATTGTATTTGGTCTGGCCATTGGCACAATAGAGCCCAATCTTTAAGCGGTTACCAACAGCAAGATGACCAGAACCACCACCGCCAGCAAAGGCCATATGAGGGCAGACCACTCTTTTGGAGCCTCCTTACTCTGGTTGACCATGTAGCGCACACCGGGCCAAAACCAGATAAGCACCAGTACTCCCGCCACTCCAAGCAATAACTTTTCCCAGGTCTGTAATGGATCCAACTCTTTTCTCCTTTTCTGTCCAGCACAGAGGTCGATAATGCTGCTCTTTTGGTTATTTGTCCCCAAGCGCCGACATTCGAGACGATGCACTTCGTTCGGATCACTCCAAAACGTTGGAAATTATAGTGGAAAAACTAAATTTGAGCGCAGGAGGAAAAACTGCCAATAAAGGTCTACAATGTATATCAGGTGCATGGTACAGGATGCACTTAAACCCATATTCACAATCCAACAGCGAGGTGGCTCTATGAGTGAAGAATCAAAAGATGATCTCAACGAGAAGCTTGGTCAGTTGCGGAGTGAGCATCGAGACCTGGATGATATCCTCACCCGAATGTCAGATGACCACTCAATCAATGACCTGCAGCTGAAGCGGATGAAAAAACGCAAGCTCTACCTAAAAGACGCCATTACTAGACTAGAAACTGAGTTATTACCCGATATGAGGGCCTAATCCCTCCCGGGACTTAACTTCCGGCAGGATCGTAGCCGAGAACCGACCCCAGAGATTGCTCCACACTGAGCAGATCCAAGCCCTGACGATCGGCATAATCTTTGGCCTGATCCTGCCCAATCTTCCCTATCCCAAAATAGCGGGCAGAGGGGTGGGAGAAGTACCAACCGCTTACTGATGCAGCGGGCAGCATTGACCAACTCTCGGTAAGGGCTATCCCAGCCTTTTCTTCCGCCTCAAGTACCCTCCAGAGGGCGCTCTTGCCAGAGTGGTCTGGACAGGCGGGGTAACCGGGGGCAGGGCGAATCCCCTGATATTGCTCCTTAATCAAGGCTTCATTATCCAGGCTCTCTTGCGGTGCATACTCCCAAAGCTCTTTCCGAACCTTCAGATGCATGTATTCTGCAAAGGCCTCGGCCAGACGGTCTGCCAGCGCTTTTAGCATTATTGATGAGTAATCATCGTGCTGCTGCTGAAAAGCTTTGGCCCGTTCAGCAACACCAATACCGGTTGTCACCGCAAATGCGCCGAGGTAATCGGCGACCCCACTCTCTTTTGGGGCGATGAAGTCTGCTAGCGAGAGATTGGAACCACTCTCTCCACGATCCATCTGCTGGCGCAGAAAGTGACAAGTTGCCAGCTTCTCCTGTCGGCTCTCATCAATATAGAGATCAATATCGTCACCTCGGGTGTTGGCGGGGTAAAACCCCACAACACCTCTTGCCTCGATCCACTCCTCCTCGACCATGACATCCAGCGTCTTTCGGGCATCAGAGTAGACCCGGCGTGCCTCCTCACCCTGCCTTGAGTCATCCAGAATGGCAGGATATTTCCCTTTCAGCTCCCACACCCTGAAGAAGGGGCCCCAATCGATAAAATCGACCAGTCTCTCCAATGGCGTGCCGCCATACTCTCGTACCCCCAAAAAAGAGGGTTTTTTCGGCTGGTAGGCTTGCCAGTCTGTTACCAGCTTGTTCTTTCGGGAGGCCTCTATTGACTGCCTGACCTGGCTGACCTGACGGGTCTCGCGCTGTTCTCGAATATGACGATAAGAGGCGGCCACATCAGAAGCATACTGCTTACCCTTGGACTCACTCAGCAACCCGCTCGCCACCCCTACGGCTCTTGAGGCATCCGGCACATAGACCACTGGTGATGAATAACAGGGGGCGATCTTTACCGCAGTATGTACTTTTGAAGCCGTTGCGCCCCCCACTATCAGGGGCACCTTAAACCCCTGGCGTTCAAGCTCACTGGCCAGATGAACCATCTCCTCAAGAGAGGGGGTGATGAGTCCGGAGATGCCGATCAGATCGCAGTTTTGCTCTTTGGCCGCAGCCAAAATCTTTTCGGCGGGAACCATCACTCCGAGGTCAATAACCTCATAGCCATTGCACTCCATCACCACGCCAACAATATTCTTTCCTATATCGTGAACATCGCCTTTGGCCGTTGCCATCAACAGCTTCCCCTGAGTGGTCATGCCTTCAGTGCCCTTGTCCTTGGCAAGGTATGGGTCGAGATAGGCAACCGCCCGTTTCATCACCCTTGCTGATTTAACCACCTGGGGAAGAAACATCTTGCCTTCGCCAAACAGGTCGCCGACCCGGTTCATTCCACTCATCAGCGGCCCCTCTATAACCTCCAGTGGGCGCTCAAACTGACCTCTTGCCTCTTCAGTATCTTCCTCAATGAAATCCGTGATCCCTTTTACCAGAGCATGCTCAAGACGCTCCTCTACAGGCCACTGGCGCCATTCAAGCCCCTGAACAGTGCTCTCTTTCGTCTCTTCGACCACACTCGCAGCCACCTCAATAAGACGTTCTGTGGCATCCTCTCTGCGGTTTAGCACCACATCCTCCACCCGCTCTCGGAGGCCTGATTCAATATCTTCGTAGATGGCCAACTGCCCTGCGTTGACAATGCCCATTCCAAGACCCGCTTTGATTGCGTGGTAGAGAAAGACGGCATGAATAGCCTCACGCACCGGGTTGTTACCACGAAATGAAAACGAAACATTGGAGATTCCACCTGATATCAGCACCTCCGGCATCTCTTCTCTGATCTGCCGAGTCGCTTCAATGAAATCAACGGCATACTGGTCATGCTCTTCAATACCGGTAGCGATTGCAAACACATTGGGGTCAAAGATGATGTTTTCAGACCGGAAGCCGACCTTCTCCACCAGCAGCTCATAGGAGCGCCTGCAGATCGAAATCCGGCGCTCCAGGGAGTCTGCCTGCCCCTGTTCATCAAAAGCCATCACCACCACGGCAGCGCCATACTGTTTCACTCTCCTCGCCTGGTGAAGAAAAGAGTCCTCTCCCTCTTTCAAGCTGATCGAGTTAACAACTCCCTTGCCCTGAAGGCACTTCAAGCCCTCTTCAATCACCTCCCACCGTGATGAGTCAATCATCACCGGAACTCGGGCTATGTCGGGTTCTGCCGCAATCAGCCGCAGAAATTTTGACATCGCAGCGGCTGAGTCCAGCATCGCTTCGTCCATATTGATATCGATTATCTGGGCCCCATTTTCAACCTGGTCCCGGGCCACATCGAGAGCGGTCTCATAATCCTCTTCCAGAATGAGGCGTCTAAAGCGCGCCGACCCGGTCACATTGGTCCGCTCTCCTACATTGACAAAGAGTGAGCTTTTATCAATCTCCAGAGGTTCCAGGCCTGAAAGCAGGCAGTGGTGTTGGGACGGCCTCTGACGCCTCGGTTGCTGATCTGCCACAGCCTCATCTATCGCACCAATATGTTCAGGAGTGGTTCCACAGCATCCGCCTACAATATTGAGCAGGCCTGATTGGGCCCACTCTCTAATATGGGTTGCCATTTCAGCAGGGGTCTCATCATACTCACCGAATTCATTGGGCAGCCCGGCATTGGGATGAGCCGAGATAGCCGTATCGGCGACAGCTGCCAACTCCTGAATATGAGGCCTGAGGGCATCAGCACCCAAGGCGCAGTTAAGACCGATGCTCATCAACTCTCCATGGGACAGGGAAGCCCAAAAAGCAGTTGGAGTCTGGCCGGAGAGAGTCCTTCCCGACTGGTCGGTGATGGTTCCGGACACCATCAGTGGAAGCCGTACCCCCAATGACTCAAAGGCCATAAAACAGGCATAGAGCGCTGCTTTTGCATTGAGTGTATCGAAAATTGTTTCAATCAGAAGAACATCTGAACCGCCTTCGATCAACCCTTCGGCCGCCTCCTGATAGGTCTCAACCAATTGATTGAAATCGACATTTCTAAATCCAGGATCATTGACATCAGGAGAGAGGCTTGCTGTTCGGTTGGTGGGGCCCAAAACGCCGGCGACAAAGCGGGGTCGGTCTGGATTGCTTGTGGTTTTCGATAGTACGGCCTCTTTGGCGATAGCGGCCGCCTTGAAATTAATCTCTTTTGCCAATGACGCCATCTTGTAGTCAGCCAGAGAGATGCGGTTGGCATTAAAGGTGTTGGTCTCAATAATATCCGCACCGGCTTCGAGGTAGGCACTATGAATTTCGCTGATAATCTCGGGCTGTGAGAGGGTGAGCAGATCATTATTTCCCTTTACCTCTGCCTCCCAATCTGCAAAACGTTGCCCTCGATAGCCCGCTTCGTCAAGATTGTATTTCTGGATCATGGTGCCCATAGCACCATCAAGGATAAGAATAGACTCTTGCAGGCGCTGGTGTAATAACCCGCTGTGATCAATACTCATCTTCAGGCTAATGAACCCATGGCTTTGACGACCCTAAGCACCGGGCCAGACCGGTTGAGGGTATAAAAGTGAAGTCCGGGCGCGTCTCCTTCGATCAACTGATTACAGAGCAGGGCTACAACATCGGCTCCAAAGGCGCGCAGGGAGTCGAGGTCATCCTGGTAGTCTTCAAGACGACGACGGATCCACCGGGGAATCTCTGTTCCGCAGGTATCAGAAAAACGAGCGAGTTGTTTGTAATTGGTAATCGGCATTATCCCCGGGACTACCGGTATGGTAATCCCAAGGTCAGCGATATCATCCCGAAATCTGAGGTATGCATCGACATTATAGAAATACTGGGTTATCGCAGAATCTGCTCCTGCCTTGACTTTATCCCTGAAAAAACCGATATCCTCCCTGAAGGAGGGTGTTTCTGGGTGTGCTTCCGGATAGGCTGCAACATCAATATGAAAAGCGCTGCCACTTATCTCCCGAATAAACTCAATCAGTTCGATAGCATAACGAAAGTCACCGTGCTCGATCATTCCAGAGGGACGATCCCCCCTAAGAACAACCAGGCGCTGCACACCAATAGAGCGGTAGTGCTCAAGGAGCGCTGAAACAGAATCACGCGTCTCTCCGACTCCGGTAAGGTGGGGAACTGCAGGAGTAACCCCCTCTTCAGCAATCTCTTCAATTGCTTGGAGTGTCCCCTCTCGAGTGCTTCCTCCAGCGCCTGAGGTCACTGAATAAAATTCTGGGTTCAGCTCGGTGAGGGCCAATCGGCTCTCCCTCGCCCTTTGATGACCCTCATTCGCCCGAATTGGGAAAAATTCGCAGCTGTATTGCCCCTGAGTCATTGGTGCTGAACCCTTGATAGAATTAATAACGGTAGTGGTCTGGTTTAAAAGGCCCCTCACTCGGGACATCAATATAGACCGCCTGCTCCGGAGTAAGTTTGGTCAACCGGGCACCAATTTTGCCGAGGTGTAACTTTGCCACTTTTTCATCCAGTTGCTTGGGCAACACATAGACCCGGTTGTCATACTGGTCAGGATTATTCAACAGCTCCATCTGAGCCAGAACCTGATTGGTAAATGAGTTGGACATGACGAAACTGGGGTGGCCGGTTGCACACCCCAGATTTACCAGCCGGCCCTCTGCAAGAAGGATGATCCGTTTTCCATCGGGGAAAATAATATGGTCTACCTGAGGCTTAATATTATCCCAACTGTAGCGACGCAAGCTGGCAACATCGATCTCATTATCAAAATGTCCAATATTGCAGACAATGGCCTGGTTCTTCATTGCAACCATATGGTCATGGCCAATGACGTGGTAGTTCCCGGTAGCTGTTACAAAGATGTCCGCTTCGGGGGCCCCCTCTTCCATGGTGACTACCCGATAGCCTTCCATTGCCGCCTGAAGGGCGCAGATGGGATCAATCTCAGTCACCCAGACAATACAGCCCAGACCACGAAGCGACTGGGCACACCCTTTACCCACATCACCGTATCCGGCAACCAGGGCGATCTTGCCGGCCATCATCACATCAGTTGCACGTTTGATTCCATCTACCAATGACTCCCGACACCCATATAGGTTATCGAACTTACTTTTGGTAACCGAATCATTAACATTGATTGCGGGAAAAGGCAGTGTCCCGGTGGCCTCCATCTGATAGAGGCGGTGCACGCCTGTGGTTGTCTCTTCTGTCACCCCACGAATGTTCTTCAGTATATTGGAGTACCAGCCAGGTGATTCTTCCAGTCGCACCCGTATGGCGGCGTAGAGTGCGACCTCTTCTTCACTGGTTGGATTATCGAGTACGGCAGGATCCTCCTCTGCCTTGGCACCAAGGTTGATGAGCAGGGTCGCATCCCCACCATCATCCAGAATCATGTTGGGTGTTCCGCCATCGCCCCACTCCATCACCCGATGGGTGTAGTTCCAGTACTCCTCCAGCGTCTCCCCCTTGTAGGCAAATACCGGAATGCCGCTTGTTGCAATCGCTGCTGCCGCATGGTCCTGGGTGGAGAAGATATTACATGAGACCCAACGCACCTCGGCACCCAGAATCACCAATGTCTCGATCAACACCGCGGTCTGAATCGTCATGTGGAGACTACCGGCAATACGCGCCCCTTTGAGCGGCTGGCTCTTTGCGTATTCATCACGGAGTGCCATCAACCCTGGCATCTCCGTTTCAGCTATTGCAATCTCCTTGCGTCCCCACTCTGATAGAGAGAGATCGGCTACATGGAAATCCTGGTTGGTCACTTCTGCTGTCTGTGTCGACATGGTGCCTCCTAGTGCTTCTAAAGAAGGGTTATCTCTCCAGGCCTGCAGCCTCACGAAGCTGCTCTGCCCGGTCTGTTGACTCCCATGGGAATCCCGGCTCTTCACGACCAAAATGACCATAGGCCGCTGTCTTCTGGTAGTTGACCCGATCAGTGTTCAACAGATCCAGCATCTTCAGGAGCCCATAAGGTCGAAGGTCAAAATGCTCACGGATCAATGTTTCAATTTGATTGTCGGCAACTTTACCGGTACCAAAGGTATTGACCATCACTGATGTGGGCTCAGCCACACCAATGGCATAGGAGGTTTGAATCTCACATCGTTCAGCAAGTCCGGCAGCTACAATATTTTTAGCCACATAGCGACTTGCGTAGGCGGCAGATCGATCAACCTTGGAAGGGTCTTTGCCAGAAAATGCACCCCCCCCATGATGAGCTGAGCCACCGTATGTATCGACAATGATTTTACGCCCTGTCAGGCCGCAGTCACCAACCGGGCCTCCGATGACAAAGGCACCGGTAGGGTTGATATGAATCTTGGTGCTGTTATCGATCCAGCCTTCAGGCAATACAGGGATAATGATGTTTTCCATTACCGCTTCATGCAGATGGTCGTTATCAATATCAGGATCATGCTGGGTGGAGAGCACCACCGCATCAAGACCAGCCACCTCTCCCTGCTCGTAGCGAAAAGTCACCTGGCTCTTGGCATCTGGGCGCAGCCAGGGCAGTACATTGGTCTTGCGCATCTCTGCCTGACGCTCAACAAGTCGATGTGCATAGGTGATCGGGGCGGGCATTAATACATCGGTCTCATTAGTGGCATAGCCAAACATTAATCCCTGATCGCCAGCCCCCTGATCCTCGGCACGCTCACGATCAACACCCTGGTTAATATCCGCTGACTGCTTGCCAATCAGTGACATGACCGCACAAGTACTTCCATCGAAGCCAACATCTGAACTGGTATAGCCTATGCCGCAAACCGTATCTCGAACGATCTGCTCCAGATCAACCCAGGCATCGGTTGTGACCTCACCAGCAACAACAACAGCGCCGGTCTTTATAAGGGTTTCGCACGCAACTCGTGCCGCCTTGTCTTCGGCAATAATAGCGTCCAGGATGGCATCTGAAATCTGATCGGCCACTTTATCAGGGTGTCCTTCTGAGACCGATTCAGAGGTAAAAAAATAACTGTTACTCATTAGTCAAAACTCCATAAAAAATAAAAAACCCGCAGGGGGCTACCGTGCGGGCTGTTTAGAATCCTGAGACTCATCTGCTCGCTTTAGCGTTGCTTGTAATGCGCCCGCAATCTGAGTTCAAATCAGCGCAATAATGAGAATATATTATAAAGACATATCCTGTCAATTCTCACCCCACCCCAACCCTTCCAGAGTTTTCCCATTGCCCGCTTAGAGCTTTGGAGTGGCTCTGGGCCATGAACCATGGACAGTCTGGTTATTCTGAGATGTTCCCTTCGGCCACAAGGCTAGTGTGTGCGGCATAGGCGCCTGGACCATTAAGCCCACATGAAAACTCAGTTTGTGCCCAAAGGGCTACCGTATCGTCGCTTTTCAGTTGGTAGGTCCCCAGATTGTAGTCCTTGTAGATGCCATATTTCCCTGTCTTATCTGGACAGCTGGAACATGAGCCCCACTGGGCCACCTCTCCGCTTTTTACTGCTTCACCATTTATTCTTAGCTCATAGGGAGGTGAGCCGGCACATTTCTCATTGACTCCCTTCCAGATGAATGTAAATTCGCCATCGTAGGGAAATGAACTCCAGCTCCATGAGCCATCACAGATCTCATTCTCACACCAAACCACATGCCAGCACTCCTCATCCCAGCAGCGGTATTGCCCCGCTCCTGTTCGATCTGCCAAGTTCCCTTTGAATGTCACCGCAATATCAAACCCTCCCGTAGAAGGGGTATCAACTTCATAACTTGGGCCTCCTTCGGGACCGGCACCTACATCTCCTTCGGTACCCGGGCCCTCTCCACCCCCGCTTGAACGCTCATTGAGGAAGTCACAGCCACTCACTGCAAAGAGAGCAAGCGAGACAAAGAGAACAGCACCCAAGGCCTGGTGGAGTACGTTTTTAACTCTCAAGATCAAGCTCCTTTAGCTTTCGCGTCAGGGTGTTTCGCCCCCATCCCAGGCGTTTGGCTGCTTCCTGTTTATGGCCCCCTGTATGATTCAGAGCAGCCTTGATCAGCACCCTTTCAAACCTGGGCTCAAGAATGCCAAGTATATCATTTTTTCCCAAAGCAAGCTTCTGTTCGACAGAACGTTTTAATAACAGTTCCCAGTTGCTGTTTGAGCTCTCGCCTGCTTGGAGCTTTACCTCATCCGGCAGATCCTGCAGGGTAACCGATGGACCGGGTGCCATTACGGTTAACCAACGACACGTATTCTCCAGTTCACGGACATTCCCTGACCAGCCATGCCTTTTTAACTGGGCGAGGGCTTCTGGACTCAGGGTTTTAACTTCTGTCTCCAGCTCTTCTGCACACCGCCTTAAAAAACTTGTCGCCAGCGCTGGAATGTCCTCCTCCCGGTCTCGCAGCGGTGGCAGCTTTATCCTGATTACATTAAGCCGGTGGAAGAGATCCTCCCTGAAATTCCCAGCCTCTACTCGCTCTTCCAGCTTACGATTGGTGGCTGCAATCACCCTGACATTGACTTTAACCTCCTGATGGCCCCCAACCCGATAGAACTTCCCCTCTGCCAGAACCCTTAACAATCGTGTTTGAAGTGGCCCTGGCATCTCTCCAATTTCATCCAGGAAGAGGGTGCCCCCATCTGCCTGTTCAAAGCGGCCAATGCGCTGCGTCACCGCCCCGGTGAACGCCCCCTTCTCATGCCCAAAAAGCTCAGACTCAAGCAGCTCTGATGGAATTGCTGCGGTATTGATTGCAACGAAAGGGCCCTCGCGGTTGGCACCGGTCTCATAGAGAGCGTGGGCAACAAGCTCTTTTCCTGTTCCCGATTCACCACTGATAAGGACCGTCATGCCTGATCCAGAGAGCCTCCCAATTGCCCGAAAGACGCCCTGCATCGCCGGTGCAACACCAATGAGTCGATGCGATCCATTGGTACCGGGCGCCATCTCATGAGCTAAATTGGTGGCTTGCCGGTCCATCGCCCGCTTCACCAGGTTGACCACTTCGTCCATGTCAAATGGTTTCGGCAGGTACTCAAATGCTCCTCCCTGATATGAAGATACCGCACTCTCCAGATCACTGTGTGCCGTCATAATAATGACTGGGATCTGGGGTACTCGCCGGCTTAGCTGCTCAAGAAACTCAAGACCCGATGTCCCCGGCATACGTATATCCGTTATGATGACACTGGGTCCTGATTCAATATTTTGTTCCAGCGCCGCATCAGCACTCTCAAACAACTCTACAGTCAGGCCCGCCTGTTGAAGCGCACGCTCGAGAACCCAGCGAATAGAGGTATCATCATCTACCACCCAAACAATCCCTGCATTTTCCATCTCTACCCCTCCTCAACCGGAAGATAAATACTGAAACACGTCGAACCTTGCTCGCTCTCACAATCGATTAACCCCCCGTGCCGGCAGATAATCTCTTCGGCAATGGCCAATCCAAGACCACTGCCCTCAGGACGACTGGTCACCATTGGGAAAAAAATCTGCTCTTTGATCTTGTCGTCGACCCCAGGCCCGTTATCTTCGACATCCGCCCTGACCACATTACGATAACGGTGATTCCCAACAGTAAACTGACGCTCAATTCGCGTCCTTAAGACAATTCGACCTCTCCCTTCCAGAGCCTGAACCGCATTACGGACAATATTGAGCAGTGCCTGGATGAGCTGATCACTATCTCCCGCCACATCGGGGAGGCTGGGGTCATAATCACGGGTAATGACCAGGCTGCTATTGGCTTCAACAGAGACCAGCTTGCGTACGTGCTCAAGTACCTGATGGACATTGAGAGGCCTCATTGCCGGTGGCCGGTAGGACCCTGTCAGGCGATTGACCAGTGCACTCAACCTGTCGGCCTCGGCTATGATAATTCGGGTAAATTCGCGCTGTTCACGGTTATCAAGCTCGCGGTCAAGAAGTTGTGCCGCCCCCCTTAAGCCCCCCAAAGGATTTCGAATCTCATGGGCAAGGCCGCGAATAACAGCATGGCTGGCGTTGTGCCTCTCCACCATTGCTTTCTCCCTGGCCAGTTGAGTCAGCCGATTAACCTTGGAGAACTCAACAACAAACTGCTCCTGGCCAGTAGATTGGGAGAGATGGGTCACCGTGCAGTCAACCCTGACCCCTCTGTCCGCAACCACAAGATTGAGCTCAACTTCTCTGAGGGTAACCGAGTTGCCGGTTCCACCGACCTCAATGATGGCCTCCCTGATGCTCTCATTGGCAGGAAGAATCTCAAACAGAACTCGGCCCTGCGCACGACGCTGGCTGAAGCCAAGCAGGCTCTCTGCGGCCCTATTCATGTAGTGAACAGAAAGATCTCCCCCCAGAACAAGAACCGCAACACTGATACAATCGATCAACCCATTTTCTCTTAGTGTTTCTGGGACAGTCGTCACCTGTTACCTCTTTCGCACCATTATGGTGCGTTACGGAGCAAAAAAAGCGCCCCGCCATGGGGGCGCTCCTTCACAACTTAAACGCTGTAATACATTTCAAACTCAATGGGATGTGTTGCCATCCGCATACGGTTGACCTCTTCCATCTTCAGTTCAATATAGGCATCGATCATCTCATCACTCATTACCCCGCCCGCTTTAAGAAAATCACGATCCTGGTCGAGAGCCTCCAATGCAATATCAAAACCAACAGCAACCGTTGGAACCTGCTTCTCCTCTTCAGGCGGAAGGTCGTAGAGGTCTTTTTCGAATGGGTCACCCGGATGAATCTTATTCTGGATGCCATCAAGTCCCGCCATCAGCATAGAGACAAAGGCCAGATAGGGGTTGGCTGTTGAGTCAGGAAAACGGATCTCAATCCGGCGCCCCTCTGGGTTGGCTTCATATGGGATGCGACACGAAGCAGAGCGGTTACGTGCAGAGTAGGCAAGCAACACGGGGGCCTCAAAACCGGGAACCAGGCGCTTATAGCTATTAGTGCTGGCATTTGCAAAAGCATTAATGGCGCGCGCATGTTTGAAAACACCACCGATATAGTAGAGCGCTGTTTCTGAGAGGCCGCCGTATTCATCACCATTGAAGACATTGACTCCATCTTTAGCAAGAGACTGGTGTACATGCATGCCATTGCCATTGTCACCAACCAGCGGTTTGGGCATAAAGGTTGCCGTCATTCCATGGAGATGGGCGACGTTATGAACACAGTACTTATAGAGCTGCGACTCATCGGCCTTACGGACCAGGGTGTTGAATTGAACACCAATCTCACCCTGTCCTGCAGTCCCTACCTCATGGTGATGCACCTCTACCGGAAGACCCATCTCTTCCATTGCCAGACACATGGCTGAACGCACATCCTGTTGAGAGTCAACCGGGGGAACTGGAAAATAGCCGCCCTTTACACCTGGACGATGTCCAATATTGCCGTCTTCATAGGACTTGCCTGCATTCCATGACGCTTCAGATGAGTCAATGTGGTAGTAAGACTCGCCGATGCTGGAGTCCCAGCGGACATCATCGAAAATAAAGAACTCAGACTCGGGGCCGAAATAAGCCGTATCTGCAATTCCGGTTGATTTTAGATAGGCTTCAGCCCGCTTGGCCACAGAGCGGGGATCACGATCATAGCCCTGCATGGTTGTCGGCTCAATGATATCGCATCGAACCAGCAGGGTGGTATCCTGTAAAAATGGATCGATAACTGCACTTGAAGGGTCGGGCATCAGGATCATGTCAGACTCATTAATGCCCTTCCAGCCGGCAATCGATGAACCGTCAAACATCTTTCCTGCTTCAAATGTTGACTCGTCAATTGTGGACGCCGGCACAGAGACATGCTGCTCTTTACCGTGTGTATCAGTAAACCGGAAGTCGATAAACTTAACGTTGTTTTCCTTGATGCTGTTAATCACATCTGTTCCAGACATTGGGTAACTCCCTTTAAAATAAATTAAGCCGATGGTGCGACTTATCGGTATTGTAAGTAATGAGACGACACCGTCTTCTCGTTGCAAAAGCCGAATAATCCACAATGGACATTTTCAGACCGTCTGCAAACACTTGTAGTAGTCCCACCAGTGATCGCCGACCACGGTAAAACCTCAACCCTCAATATTAAGCAGGATTCGTGCCACTGTCTATAATTGATAACCTATTGTTTATTATAAATAAATATTCGCCAAATCCTTCCTTGCGCACCATTATCATGCATTATCTTCTCTCTACGCACCAATGATGTGCGCTAATGGTAGAGGACGTCGATTGAACTGACCAGCCCCAATACCGGATCATCAGCACAATCAGCAAGAGATCTGCGCAACAGGTCACGAAAGCCGAAGAGATCACCCTCGTGGGGCAGGGCCGAGAGGGAGACGACCGCCTCTACCTGAACCTGGCGATTGAGATAGTGAAAATTGAAGTGCTCCACCGCAGGAGCGTGGGGCAGCCGTTCAAAATGCTCCTTGAGCGCCTCCTCAAGATTATGCCGATTGGGAAGTTTTTCAATGTCTTCTTCGAACTGGTCGTCTTCTGGATCAATATGCACCATAACATCTGTTAATTCCTCAAAATTATCCAACAAGAAGCATCGCACCTTTTCACTGATATGGTGGCCCTCAGAGATAGAAACCTCTCCATCAACTTCAATATGAAGATCGACCAGTGCACGCCCCCCCATCCGTCGTGTCCTCATCATGTGGAGCCCCTCGACGCCTTCCACCTCCATTACAGCACTTTTCAGCTCACTAATCTGGTGTTCATCCAAGCCCGTATCAACCAGCTCCTGTGTCGCCTCCCAGCCCAGGCGCCAGCCTATCCGTCCAATCATCATCGCAACAATAATTGCCGCAACACTATCAAGGGCCGGAATACCGGCAATACTTCCCCCTATTCCAACCAGAACAATCACCGATGAGAGCGCATCACTACGGTGGTGCCAGGCATTTGCCCTGAGCAGACTCGAGTCAAAACGGTCAGCAACAATAATAGTAAAGCGATAGAGCGCCTCCTTCGCCCCAACGGCTACTGCAGCAGCAATCAGTGCTGAGAGCGTCGGGACAATAATCTCACCAGGCTCCAGCAGTCGTTCAATCGCCCGCATCACAATGCCCACCGCGGCGACCCCAAGCAAAACTCCAACAGCAACCGTGGCCACGGTTTCAAAACGCGAGTGGCCATAGGGATGCTCTCGATCCGCCTCTTTACTGCCCTGGCGAATCGCCAGAAAAACGATGACATCACTAATTAAATCTGAGAGGGTGTGTACTCCATCTGCAACCAACGCCTGAGAGTGGCCAATAATTCCAACCACGAACTGAGCGGTAGCAAGACCTATATTGACCAGCACCCCAATCAGGGTAATTCGGATGCTCGCCTTATAACGCCGCGGGCCTGAATGGTCGAGCGCCCCTGTTGAAGGTTGTTCGCTGCTCCCTCTATTCATCAAATAATCATCCTATCCTTAACGTTTGGTCTCGCCGCCTGCGATCTCGATGATGATCTCAATCTCTCCATTATGGTCAACAGCGGAGAGTAATCGATGACCATTAATCCGGCACCAGGCAGGAATATCATTCAGGGCTCCCGGATCTGTACAGTGAACCACCAGTTCATCGCCTTTGGCAAGCTGGGTAACCCTCTCCTGAGTCCGAATCACTGGCATCGGACATAACAGCCGGCGAGCATCAATACTATATCGGCTCACAGATACCACCCCTTTGGAACCTCTTCGGGCTTCATCGGCCTGACCTCAAGGCTGCGTCCCCTTTCACCAGGCACGGCCAGCTCAATAGTGACGATCCCGCTATCACGGCCCTGGCCAAAACGGGCTACCACCCTTGCTGCCAGCTCCAGCTCCTCTTCCCCAGCATCCCCCTCCACCAGGCATAACGGGCCAGGATGGCTGATCGAGCTCAGGGTGATAAATGTTTTTTGGTAGCCCTGAAGAAAACGACTCTCCCCCTCATCCCGGGCGACAATCAATTTATAGTGAGAAGCGGGACGCAAGTGCCGACCCACTTTCAGCAGCATGATGTCATCAAGCTCATAATCCTTCTCCCCTCGGTGGTTCCATAAATCTTTAAGCTTTCTTGAATAGTTCTCATCAGTCAAAAAACAGCACCCACCAGCAGGCTGAGACCACTCATCGAAACCATAACTTTGAGCAAGCTCAATTTGAGGCTTTCGAGAGCGGCCACTAAAGCTGTGGAGTTGCGCTCTATCCACCCAACCCTCTTGTTCGGGAAGAGTCTGTGTTAACAACCCGGCACACAGCGGCCTTAGGAGACGGTCTCCAGCACCTGACGCACGGGCAACAACAGGCAGCGTCTCCTTGCGCTGACTTTTCGGGCGCTGCCCCACCACCTCACCAGTGATTATAAAATCAAACCCATGCTGTTCCATCCACTCTCTTGCCTTGGCAACCATAAAGGCTTTGCAGTCAAGACAGGGGTTAAGATTTGCACCATAGCCATGGTGCGGATTGAGAAGAATGTTTTTGTATTCCTGGATAATATCGATGATGTGCAGTTTTATTCCCAACTGCTCAGCACACCAGAGAGCGCTGTTGCGTTTTGGTTTTTTCCGATCCTTGTTACGAATTGCGTGGGTATGGCCCTCAACACAAAAGCCTGTATAGAAGTTTATCCCTTCAACATAGATGCCCTGCTCCTGTATCACCCTGACAGCGAGCATGGAGTCTAATCCTCCCGAGATAAGGGCTACCGCCTGGCGCGAAGTATTCATGTCTTTTCAATTCAAACGGTGATAACTGGACAGGGGGGAGTCTAGCAACGGCGCTGCAAAGCTGCCACAACACCCGTGCCCAACCCGCAGGTCTCATCAGTAGCGGCAGGTGGGCAGATAGCGCCCTCTCCGGGGAATAGATTATTATTTATTGCTTAAAGCAAAGGCCCTGGGGATCAATCCGGCAGAGAGGATTTCGGGTTTCTTCGAGCTGCAGAAAGAACAAGTCAGAAACTCTGGTCTATCCTTTTAAGCCAGTCATAATCAGATCACGGATATTCTCCACCCCACCAACACCATCTATTTTCAGATAACGGGGGGCATCGGCTAGGCCGTTCTTAGAATAGCGGGTATAGAAGCTAACCAGCGGCTTAGTCTGATCATGATAGACCTTAAGCCTTGCCCTGACCGTCTCCTCCTGATCGTCGTCTCGCTGGATCAACTCCTCGCCTGTCTCATCATCTTTACCTTCAACCTGCGATGGATTGAACTCAACATGATAGGTTCGACCCGAAGCCAGATGGACTCTGCGCCCCCCCATCCGCTTAATGATCTCTTGATCGGGAACATCAATTTCAACCACTGCGTCGACAACGATACCTGCTGCTTTCATTGATTCGGCCTGAGGGATGGTTCTGGGAAAGCCGTCAAAAAGATAGCCGTTTGCACAATCCTCTTCTGTGATGCGCTCCTTCACCATTCCCATAATGATGTCATCGGAGACCAGGTCGCCTTGATCCATAATTTTCCTGGCCGCCATACCCAGCTCACTTTCTGCCTTAATGTGAGCTCGCAACATGTCGCCCGTGGAGATCTGGGGAATTGAAAACGCATCCCTTAGATAATTTGCCTGGGTTCCTTTTCCAGCACCGGGGCCGCCGAGGAGGATGACTCGCATAGTTCTTGCTCCTTAGTATTGATTTGCCTGAAAAATACCAAACAAAGGCATCATCAGTTATCTCCGCTTAACTCTATCCAGACCCCTATTTGATGACTACAAGAAATCAGAAGTCAACCGACTTTATCTGGAAGAGGAAAGATGCCCCCCTAAAACCATCAACTCATCTTATTGATTCCAAGAGCAGTTAAAAGATCACCTCTTTTCCTTGTGAGTCCTTAAAATCCCTGGCTGATTTGTTTTAAAACCAGGCCTTGCCAGAATGATCGTGTATCAAAATGGGGGTCAATTATCAATAATTCGGGTCGTTGACTTCAAACCGAGTTTTTCAATCGGGCAATGCTAATGGTTTATGGCCCAGAATTGGCCCGAGTCACGCTATAATGCGGCGCACGGGGGAAACCAACCCCGTCAACACAACTTAAACTAGCGAAAAAGTGAACTTTCAGGACCTAATTCTCAACCTTCAGCACTACTGGGCAGAACAGGGCTGCCTGCTGATGCAGCCCTATGATCTGGAAGTAGGTGCGGGCACCTTCCACACTGCCACCTTCCTCGCCGCTATTGGCCCGGAGCCCATAAGTGCGGCCTATGTTCAGCCCTCCCGTCGACCTACTGATGGACGATATGGAGATAATCCCAATCGTCTGCAACACTATTTTCAGTTTCAAGTGGTGATCAAACCTTCACCCAACAACTTCCAGGAGCTCTATCTGGGCTCTCTCGCCGACCTCGGAATAGACTTTCTAACAGATGATGTCCGGTTTGTCGAAGACAACTGGGAGAGCCCCACACTGGGCGCATGGGGGCTTGGCTGGGAGGTTTGGCTGAACGGAATGGAGGTTACCCAGTTTACCTATTTCCAGCAGGTGGGTGGTCTCGACTGTAACCCGGTGATGGGTGAGATTACCTACGGCCTTGAGCGCATCGCCATGTACCTGCAGGGGGTTGATAACGTTTTTGACCTGGTGTGGTCCAACGATTATCTCTATCGTGATCTCTACCACCAGAATGAGGTCGAACAATCAACCTACAACTTTGAGGTTGCCGATGTGGATGGCCTCTTCAACTGGTTTGATCAGTGCGAAGCCGTTTGTCACAAACTGGTGGAACTAAAACTGCCTCTGCCCGCCTACGAACAGGTACTCAAAAGCTCTCACACCTTCAACCTGCTTGATGCCCGACACGCGATCAGCGTTACTGAACGAGCTCGCTTTATTGGTCGGGTTAGAGATATGGCCAAAGCGGTTGCTGATACCTACTACAAAAGCCGTGAAGAAGCCGGTTTTCCCCGAGGAAAAAACCATGCCGGCAGCTAAATCGACACCGGCATCAAATAGAACGTCCTGTGGGGACAAATCAGAGACGCTGCTGTTTGAAATTGGGTGTGAAGAGATTCCCCCAAGGCTGGTTCCATTACTGGGGAGCTCCCTCGCCAGTAACCTGCTTGCCCGCCTCCATCAGGCAGCACTCACCACCGCCACTTCTGAAGAGATCTCCTGGTATGCCACCCCGAGACGCCTTGCGGTCTCCATTCCCGCTGTTATCAAGCAGCAACCCGATCGAAGTGTTGAACGAAAAGGACCTGCTCTGGCTGCAGCTTTTAATCAAGCTGGAGAACCTACTCGTGCCGCTGAAGGGTTTGCCCGCTCGTGTGGTGTAGAGGTAAAAGCTCTTGAACAAATCGCGACCCCTAAAGGGAGCTGGCTCATCTACAGACAGGAGGAAAGTGGTAAGGAAGCAAAAACGCTCATTCCTGGTTGTCTCAGTGATGCCCTCTCTGCCCTGCCCTTGCCAAAAAAGATGCGCTGGGGCGACAGCGCTATTGAGTTTATTCGTCCGGTCCAGTGGATGCTGCTCCTGCATGGGAAAAAAGTGATCGAAACAGAGATGCTTGGGCTTAAGACCGGGCGTCTGACCCGGGGCCATCGCTTTCACGCCCCTGGGGAGATCTCTCTTAAAGAAGCGAGTCAATATGAGTCACGACTCCTTGATGAGGGCAAGGTGATTGCCTGTTTTGAAGCACGAAGATCGGAAATAGAGAGACAGGTCGAGAGGCTGGCCGTTGAAGGTGGTGGTCAGGCACATAACCAGGATGCCCTTCTTGATGAGGTCACCGGATTGGTTGAATGGCCGCACGGCCTTCTTGGTGAGATCGACAAAGAGTTCATGACAATCCCTGCCGAGGCCTTAATATCTGCAATGCGAGACCACCAGAAATATTTCCATCTCAGGGATCCAAAAGGTGGATTAATACCCGCGTTTATCACTATTTCAAATATTGACAGCAAAAACCCCAGAGAGGTCAAAGCAGGAAATGAGCGAGTGCTTAGAGCGCGGCTCTCAGATGCCCGGTTCTTCTGGGAGACAGATAAACTCACCCGGCTTGAGCAACAGAGCAAGCGCCTTGGGGGGATTACCTTTCACCATCGGCTGGGAACCGTGATGGAAAAGTGTCAACGCCTCGAACAGATCTCAGTAGAGACGTCTCACCTTTTCGGCGCTGATCCCGCTCTGGCTCAACGAGCCGCTCAGCTGGCAAAAGCCGATCTGGTGACCGAGATGGTGGGTGAGTTCCCACAACTCCAGGGTGTCATGGGACGCTACTATGCCCTCAATGATGGTGAGCCCGAAAGAGTAGCTGCTGCAATCGAGGGGCACTACCGGCCACGTTTCGCCGGTGATGATCTGCCCAACAACCCGGAGGGAAGAGCGGTTGCCACAGCTGACAAAATAGATACCCTTGTTGGCGTTTTTGCTGCAGATGAAGAGCCCAGCGGTGACCGTGACCCCTATGGGCTCCGTCGTGCCGCTCTTGGTGTATTGCGAATCTTGATTGAAGAACGGGTTAATGCAGATCTGTCAGAACTGGTTGAACAGGCTGTCAATGCCTACCAGACGCACCCGATCACCTCTGAAAAGCCGGTAAAACCTGACAGTGAAACCGCCGAGCGCGTCATCTCCTTCACGCTGGAACGACTCAGGCCCTACTATCTGGACAGGGGGGCTTCAAGTGATGTCCTCCTGGCTGTTTGTGCCGTCAACCCCACCCGTCCGATCGACTTTGATCGCCGACTACAGGCGGTAACCCAGTTCCGCGAGATGCCAGAGGCCCAAAGCCTGGCGGCGGCCAATAAACGCATTCGCAATATTCTAAGAAAAGCCAACTTTTCCAATGATGCTCCTGCTGATGAGGCCCTGTTCACTGACCAGGCTGAAAAAAAACTCTCGCAAGAGATGGCTCTGATCACTCAGACAGTGACCCCCCTTCTGGAAGAGGGAGACTACACTTCAGCAATGAAACACCTTGCAAGCCTGAAAGAGCCGGTTGACCTCTTCTTTGACCAGGTTATGGTTATGGCTGATGACAGTGGGCTTCGCAACAACCGCCTCTGCCTATTACAGGCCCTCTCCAGGCTCTTTATACAAGTGGCTGATATCTCCAAGCTACAAAACTGATGGGTGACAAAAAGATGAATAGTGATTCCTACGAAAACATGCTCTCAACTGTCCAGGCTTTTCATCAACGCCATGATTTCCGAGGCAATGGGGGCGAAGACCTCCCCTATCGGGTTGCCCTGATGAGTGAAGAGCTAGGAGAGATATCTGCCTGCATTACCAAGGGGAAAAAGATCGAAGAGCTTGCAGAAGAGTGTGCTGATCTTCTGATTTTGGTGATGGGAACAGCAATCTCTGCAGGGTTTGACCTCAATCAGGCCTTCTGGGAGAAGATGAAAAAAATAGAAACTCGAGAGAGTCGAATGATCAATGGCCGCATTAGAGTCTCAGCATTTTCTGGACAACAGCCGGAAGAGGGTTAACCCAATGCGCCTCGTCATACTCGACCGGGATGGGGTTATCAATCGTGATTCCGATGCCTATATCAAGAGTGCTGAGGAGTGGGAGGCGCTCCCAGGCAGCCTGGAAGCGATTGCCAGACTCTGCAGGGCACACTTTCGAGTCGTCATTGCCTCCAATCAGTCTGGCCTCGGAAGAGGCCTCTTCAACAGCACTGCTCTCAACCGTATTCACGACAAAATGCATCGTGAGCTCAGGCACCATGGCGGCGCCCTGGATGCCATTTTTCTTTGCCCCCATACTCCGGAAGAGGATTGCGGCTGTCGCAAGCCTGCCCCAGGCCTCTTTGCTGAGATTGCAGGTCGACTCAAGTGCTCCCTATCGGACGTTCCTGCGGTTGGTGACTCTCTGCGAGACCTTGAAGCGGCAGAAGCGGGGGGGGCAAAGCCTATCTATGTGCTCTCAGGCAAGAACCCATTCCGGCTTAGACCGGATGAGACGCTTCCGGCCGAGAGTGGCTGGGCAGAAACCCCTCTCTTTGAGAACCTCTCCTGCTTTGTGGATGCTCTTCTTGATGGCAAGCTGAACGCCTACCTCGGGCGATCTGAATGAAGCTTGTTCAATCTTTTCGATCACTCCTTTTTCTCTTCGGCCAGGTTGTCAGCGCTGGACTCTACTCTCTTTTTGCAGTGGCCATATGGCCACTGCCCCCGGTACAACGAGCACGACTGATCAGTGGGTGGGCGCATTTCATCATCTGCTGGCTACGGCTTACCTGTAATCTGGGATATCGGGTGGAAGGGCTGGAGAACCTTCCACAAAAGCCCTCTGTGATCCTTTCCAAGCACCAATCCGCCTGGGAGACGATCGCCTTCCAGGTTATTTTTCCTCCCCTCGCCTTTATTCTCAAACGAGAACTTTTTTATATTCCACTTTTTGGATGGGGCCTCGCGGCAACAAGCCCGATTGTGATCAATCGAGAGCGGGCCCGGGCTGCCCTCGTTTCAGTCACAAAACAGGGAAAAGCCCGATTGAAAGAGGGCCGCTGGATTGTCATCTATCCGGAAGGGACCCGAATAGCTCCAGGTGAACAGGGTGAGTACAAATCTGGAGGAGCGCTCCTCGCCTCGCAAGCCAAAGCATTGGCTGTCCCTGTTGCCCATAACGCAGGGTCGTTCTGGCCCAAGAGTGGCTTTCTCAGGAAGCCGGGCACGATCACTGTCGCCATCGGCCCTGCCATCAATACTGAAGGCAAGAAAGTAAGGGATATCACCAAAGAGGCTGAACAGTGGATTCAGCAAACCATGGCCAGGCTGGAGTCATAACCTCACCCGGACTACACAAAGATCAACCGCTTGACGCCACCATTAACAGCGCACGCCCAACAGGGCAGAGTCATCTCACTAATCTTGTGTCGCACTCTCCTTAAGGGCACTGCCGGGCTGAGATCAACCCTCTTTGGAAGGCGGCCGGCATAAGGACTCAATAGGAAACTCAAGGGTGGCTCCATTGACCCCCTCAAGGAGGGCAATACCACTTTTTACCCTGTAGACAATATCAATTGCCGTATCCTCTTCATCCAGAGTTTTGGCTGTTCCACTGTCAAGATCAACGCCGCTACCGGACTTTATCAATATGGGTCCGAGCCGCTGTGGGGCATACCCATCCAAAACCCGTCCAAAAGTCACTCCATCAACAATTTTAAGGGGCACCTTTCCCCTTATCGGTGGTTGATCCCAATCAAAGAGTATCTTCCCTCTGGTCTGTGATGTGGTCCTTATGATGGCAACTCCAAAGCTCTGGCGATTGGGATAGAGCAGAAGCTTCCCTTGCTGAAGCGCCAGAAACTGTTCACGGGAGAGTTTCTGGCTCAATGTTGGAACATAGTTGTCAGGTTTGATCAGGTAGGCCTTATTCATCAGTTGCTCAAACTCATCATAGACGACGGCACAGTCAAAACTGCCGGCAATTCCTGATAATGGCGCGAGAAACCACACGGCTCCTGCCAGGGCCCACCTGTGACAGTTTCTCATTCTCTGGCCTTCCAGGCGGCATTGCTCAATTGTGCAAATTCGTTAATTGATATGGCCTCAGCTCTCAACCCGGGATCCACTGAGGCCTCCTCAAATGCGCTCTCAGACATCAGCTGCTTAAGCGCATTGCGCAGCGTTTTTCGTCTTTGTGAAAATGCACTACGAACGACTTCAGCAAAAAAACTCAAATCCTCTACAGCAGCAGGTGGTTTACTGTGAGGCTGAAGGAGAACAATACTGGAATCTACCTTTGGTGGCGGGGTAAAAGCACCGGGCCTGACATTAAACCCCCTCGAAACCTTACAGTACCAACCCACCATCACGGATAAACGCCCATAACTTTTGCTCCCCGGCTCTGCCACCATTCTGTCGACAACCTCTTTTTGCAGCATCAGACACATGTCGCTAATAGTGCCTGCAGAAGCAAAAAGATGAAACAGCAGCGGGGTTGAAATATTGTAGGGTACATTACCAATCACCCTTAATGGTTTGTTGGTGGCCAGCTTAGAAATATTGAAACTGAGCACATCTGCCTCATGAACAGTGAGCCGCCCTCTGTCGGTAAAGACCTCTTTCAAGTGCGGTACCAAATCACGGTCTAGCTCTATGACATCCAGGCTCCCGAGGCGATCCAATAGTCTGCCCGTCAGTGCCCCACGCCCTGGTCCAATCTCAACCACTCTATCACCTCTCTTTGGGTCGAAGAGATCAATAATCTGTTCAATTACAGCGGGATCGTGAAGAAAATTCTGCCCGAGACGCTTGCGAGGCCCTGGTAAGGGTAAACCATTGGTTTTCATTGCCCCCCCGGAGTGCCGTCTACTCATCACTTGTCTCTACGATGTGCTGCCATCTGGGCGGCAACCTCAATCGCCTTGATCAGACTTCCTTCATCTGCAGCTCCTGTTCCAGCAAGGTCGAAGGCCGTTCCATGATCAACGGAGGTACGAACAATGGGAAGTCCGAGGGTAACGTTGACTGCCCTGCCAAAACCGAGGTGCTTAATTACCGGCAAGCCCTGGTCATGATACATGGTCAGAATCACATCACTCTTTGTTAGCCGATCGGGTGTAAATGCAGTATCTGCAGAACAGGGACCTGAAAGATCCATTCCCTCTCTGACTAAAGAGCGAATTACGGGCTCAATCACTGTTGTTTCCTCACTCCCCAGGCACCCTCCCTCTCCTGCATGAGGGTTGAGGCCGCAAACCGTGATCCGGGGCTGGTGAATTGCAAAATCCAGTCTCAGCCCCTGGTCGATAATTCTCAGCACACTCTCAAGTCTCTCAGGAGTGAGTTTCCCCGGGACCTCGGAAAGTGGCAGATGGGTGGTTAAGAGAGCCACTCGAACTCCCTCTGTCAGCAGCATCATCACCGGTTGAGGTGAACCGGTCCTCTCTGCCAAATATTCGGTATGACCTGAAAATCCCACGCCACTTTGGTTAACCCCCTCTTTATGAACCGGGCCGGTTACCAGGGCATCAAACTGATGACAACTACAGCCTTCAATTGCCCTGTCCAGGGACTCCAGAACATAAGGGCTGTTTCCAGGAGCTGGCTCTCCTGGGGTAACGGACTGGTTTAAACTTATCGGCAAGCAGGGCAGGATCCCTGGTCGATGCTGTCGACCGATTTTCGGCGTAATTTTAACCTTGAGACCCAACAGAGCTGACCGCTCAGCCATTAAGTGTGGATCGGCGATAGCCACTACTGCCGTGTCAATCGGGCTCATTGCCGCCTTGAGCACCACATCCGGCCCAATTCCAGCCGGCTCTCCAGGGGTAATGGCAATCAAAGGATGGTGTCGTTGTTTTTCCATGGCACAAAGATTACAGTGTAGATAACAGCCTCTATACTTATATTTACTGAAAGAGACAGCCCAATTTTGTCGGGGTGTTCAAGCCGTGTCGTAATGCACTCCAACTGCAAAGCCCTCATCAAATAACCTGACTTGTACATCTCTTCACGCTCTATCGAACGATCCGCTTAGCCTCGGTCTTGAAATTGTTCTTCCCCAGTTTTGTATGCGCCTCTCTTAATGTTTTCTCATTTACAAATGGTCCAATCAAAACCCGAAACTGATCACCCTGTTTTTTTATGTGTGAATTGATTCTAGTATTTTGAGCTATTGTTGCCTTCAGCTGATCTGCGCTGGCCCGATTAGTAAACACACCTGCCTGAAGCATATAGAAGACACCCTCCTCTATCTCCTTGGGAAGGGGCGCTTTCGGCCCTTTATTTGTTGAACTGGTTTGAGCTGCAGTACGTTCATTTTGTTTTTTACTCTCTTCAAAACTGTAGGGCTCTACCTGTGACTCTTTAAGCTTATCAAAAAAGTCAAATACAACTTCCTCCTCTTCAGGCTTTTGAGGCAGTGCTTTTGTTGTCGGAATACTCTCTATCTCGGCCTGGCTTCGAACGCGAGACGTTTCAACCAGTTCTTTAATCCCTGCCCCAAGATCGCCGGCAGTGCCCTTATAGACATTAAAATAAATTGCCGATGAGACCACACCAAAAATAAATCCAATAAGCAACAAAAGCAGGCCTGAAGTGCTATCACCGGAGCTTTTTCTGCTTCGGCCAACGCTCGTTTTTCTCTTTCGTCGCTTTGCCTGTGGTGTCATCTTAATTACATCATCTCAGGAGCTGAAACGCCAAGAAGGCCAAGGCCGTTTGCAATGACCTGACGAACAGCATCAATCAGTGCCAAACGTGGCTCACGTACAGCAGCCTCTGCATTCAAAAAATGGTGTGCGTTATAAAAAGCATGGAAGCAGGTTGCCGTCTCCCTGAGGTAGTAAGCCAGCTGATGAGGCTCGTGTCCTGCTGCTGCTTTCGCCACCACCTCAGGGTAGCGAGAGAGCTCATCGATCAAGTTCATCTCTTCAGGTTCGACCAGGGATGAGAAATCAATTTGTGAATCGCTCATTTCGATCCCTTTTGTCTCCATCTGTCGAAACACGCTACAGATCCGGGCATGAGCATACTGAACATAGTAGACCGGATTTTCATTAGACTGTTCTTTGGCAAGGTCAAGATCAAAGTCCATATGCTGTTCTGGCTTTCGAAGGGCATAAAAAAACCGTGCGGCGTCTTCACCCACCTCTTTACAAAGCGCTCTTAGGGTAACGAAGTCACCTGAGCGCGTAGACATCGAGACCTTTTCTCCCCCCCGGTAAAGAACGGCAAACTGGACCAGGAGCACATCAAGTGCATCTGAACCCCCTCCGAGTGCCTGGAATGCTGACTTAACCCGGGTGACATAACCATGGTGATCTGCACCCCAGATATTGATCAGCCACTCAAAACCCCGTTCTACTTTATTCAGGTGATAAGCAATATCGGCGGCAAAGTAAGTGTGGCTTCCATTTGCACGAAGAACAACCCGATCTTTTTCATCACCGAAAGCAGTCGAGCGAAACCAGGTGGCGCCTCCCTCTTGATAGAGATGTCCTCTCTCCTCAAGCACTTCGATTGCATGTTTGATCGCTCCACTATCGACCAGGCTTCTCTCTGAGAACCACTGGTCATAGTTCACCCTGAAGTGATTAAGGTCCTGGCGAATCAAATCAACCATGATCTCCTTGGCGAGGTCAAAGACAAGAAGATAATCTGCCTCTCCAAGCAGATTCTTAGCCCCTTCTACCATCCGATCTATCCTTGCTTCAGGATCGTTCGGCAGTCCCTGGATTAGAATGGCCAAGTCATGCTGAAGGCGCCCCCCCTCTTGACGATGGAGAGTAGCCGCAATATCCCATATATAGTCCCCCTGATAGCACTCCTTGGGAAATGAAAACTCCAGGCCACAAAGCTCCAGATATCGGACCCAGACACTGAGCGCGAGTATATCCATCTGCCTTCCTGCATCATTGACGTAGTATTCACTATGAACCGAGTAACCCGCGGCCTTGAGCACTCTTGCAAGAGCATCACCATAAGCCGCCCCTCTGCCATGACCCACATGGAGAGGCCCCGTTGGATTGGCGGAGACAAACTCAACCATCACTTTTTTTCCTCTGCCTGTATTGCTCGTACCGTAGGTTGCCTTTGCTGCTCTGATTTTTTCTATCTGTTGCCAGCGAGCAGAGGGTGAAAGAAAAAAGTTGATAAACCCGGGTCCGGCCAGTTCAACTCTGCTGATATCTGAAGATCGTGGTAGAGCCCCTACGATATCACCCGCGATTTCTCTTGGACTCTTGCCTACGGCTTTAGCCAGAACCAGTGCAATATTCGAAGCCAGGTCACCATGGGCCGACTGCCGTGTCTTCTCCACATGGATTTGGGCACCATGGTCCCGTGGCAGAGTGTTGTTCTCTACCAGGTTATTGAGTGCCTCTTCCAATAGGCTTTTAATCAGATTCTTCACTTATATTGCCACCCTTGATGCAAAACCAAGCAATTCTAACCATCACCAGAGCTAAGGAGAAGCTATTCTGTATCACCTCTTTTTTTGTATCACCCTTCGTTCGCCCTGTATTTCACATGATATGGCCGGTATAAATCAGGTCATGTCGACAGGATCAACATCCACAGACCATCTTACCCGACGCGCTGCCGGGAGTTTTTCAAGCGTTTGAACCCACTCCCCAAGAAACTGGTGAAGCAGCCCTCGTTGTGACGCTTGTACCAAAAGCTGGGCCCGCCATCGTCCTGCTCGACGCTCCATCGGCGAGGGGACGGGCTCCATCACCACAATGGCAGCGTTTTTCTGTCTGCCGACCAGTGGCCGACTGGCGCTCCAGGCTTGATGTAAAAACTCAAGCGGAGCACTGTTATCTTGAGCAGAAGCCCTGACCAGCACAAGATGAGAGTAGGGTGGAAAACGGGCCACCTGGCGCTCCGCCAGTGCAAGCTCAACATACCCCTGATGATCATGGGCCTGCACTTTTTGAAGATAGGCGCTCTCCGGGTGGGCAGACTGGATAAACACCTCACCCGTGCGCTCGGCCCGACCCGATCGCCCGCCCACCTGAGTAACCGTCTGATAGAGCCTCTCCTGCGCTCTGAAGTCAAGGCTGTAGAAGCCACGATCGACATCGAGGATTCCAACCAGGGTTACTCCTGGAAAATCGTGTCCCTTTGAGAGCATCTGTGTTCCCACCAGGATCTCGGCTTGGCCTGAGTGCGCTTTGTCTAAAGCAGAGGCCAGTGCTTCCATAGTCATAGTGGCGTCTCGATCAATTCTAACCACAGACGCTGAGGGAAATTTTTTTTGCAGAGTTTCTTCAATCCGCTGAGTCCCCTGCCCAAAAAGCACCAGACTCTCAGCCTCGCAGGCAGGGCAGAAGTGGGCTTTTTCATAACTGCCACCACAATGGTGGCAGTGGAGCCTTCGGCTAGGCCGATGGTGGGTTAATCGGGCATCACAGCGCAGACAGGTGGCCTCCCAGCCGCATTGATTACACCGCACCAGCGGAGCAAAACCACGGCGGTTTATAAAAATCAGGCTCTGCTCACTCCGCTCCAGTCGATCTTTGATAGCCTGAACCAAGGGTGGAGTTAAGCCCTCATCCAGAGGTAATTTGCCAAGGTCGAGAAGGTGAATTACCGGCAGCTCTGCCGAGCCAGGACGTGCCGGAAGCGTCAATCGTCGGTATCGACCACTCAGATGGTTGGCCTCGGTTTCAAGTGCTGGTGTAGCAGAGCCCAGAATAATCGGGATATTCGCCGCTCTCGCCCGCATCACAGCGACATCCCTGGCGTGATATCGAAAGCCATCCTGTTGCTTGTAGGAGGGATCATGTTCCTCATCGACGACGATAAGGCCTGGCCTTGCAAGTGATGTGAATACGGCAGAGCGCGTACCCAGTACGATTGAAGCCTTGTCCATCTTGGCGCTCCACCATGCCGCCCTGCGAGCAGCTGGAGTCATGCCAGAGTGAAATTGTGCCACAGTGACTCCCAAACGGGCTTTGACACGCAACGCAAGCTGAGGAACCAGGGCAATCTCAGGAACCATAATCAACACCTGTCTCCCCCTGGCAATAACCTCTCTTGCACACTGCAGGTAGACCTCTGTTTTGCCACTACCGGTGACCCCATGAAGCAGAAAGGCCCCAAAGTGATCCAGCCCTTCGGTAATCGAATCAACCGCACTTCGTTGTGCCTCGCTTAAGGGTGGTGCGGGCTGCATGCCTTCTGGTTTTTCCGCGGCACCCTCATCAGAGATTTGTTGACAAAACTCTACCCACCCTCGCGCTTCAAGGGCTTTCACTGGGGTGCGCCAGGATGAAGAGAGCGCCTTGAGCCGGCCCAGCTCTACGCCCTCCGGAGTGGCTGCAACCAACTCCATGACAGCCCTCTGTAGTGGTGCTCGGTTAAGGATTTTTGGATCCCAGCGCCTTCCTGGCTGAGAGAGACAGAGAAGGTGATGGGTAGGAGGGGTCATAGAGACTGGCTTGCGAAAGTCTGCCGGAAGCGCCGAGAGCAGCACCTCGCCGATTGGGTGCTGGTAATAGGCTGCTGCCCATAACATCAGCTTGAGTTCCGGAGCTTGCAGCGCCGGCTGACTATCCAGAACCCGAATGATCGACTTAGTGGCAAGTTGGCTGCGCTTAACCCTTTTTACCACGATCCCGATCTGGGTTTTTTTGCCGAGGGAGACCTCTACCCGCATTCCAGGCCGTACTGACTCTCGATCGCTCAAATGATAGTCAAAGAGCCGTCTTAATGGCACAGATACTGCGACCTGAACTATTTTGCCCTCTACCTCATCTTTTTTGGCTGCTGGACTCATCACCTGACTTTGTTTGAGCTGTGGATATCTTTGTGGACAAAAACAGTTCTTGAACCACCAACCAACAATAGCGGCTAAAACTGCTTGTTGTCACTCTTTTTGGCCATTGTTTTTTATTATTAAAAACAATGGGTTGCATTCTTTCGACAAGCACCCGCGCGGACGGATACCGGCCCACATTAAAATAACCGTCCCGCGGTCAACTGTGTATTATCCAGCGAGCAAGGAAAAAACAGAGAGATTCACACTTGTTTATTATCAATATTTTAAGGTGTTTTGTTTCCACTCACCGACAATTAAATCTGCTATCTACCCCTTCTCTTTCCAGCCCATCAATTCAGATCTGATGACCGATTTTTTCGCCCTTAAGCCGGGGCATGTTTTCTCCTTGAGGGTCTGTCCATCCCTGGCCACCCCGATCCTGTCTGCCTGGAGGGTGAGTATTTCAAAGCCAGGGCCTGGTTACAAATCGAAGCTGGTCCACCGATGTAAGTTCGAACGCTCTGCCGGCACCCCTTCAGATCGGCCAACTCCTCTAATTCGGTTCAGATCAAGGACAATCATCATGCTGGACAGCCGGTTGACACCCCAAAGTAGTGTTGCTACCTTCCCCTGGCTTACTTGAGGTTCCGTCGTC
>DIIC01000028.1 GCA_002420425.1 Proteobacteria bacterium UBA5680
ACGCTCAAGTCGGCCACTGGTTTCTGGGGAGATGATTTTGGGCTCTATTCGAGGGGGCTTGCGTGTTTTCTGCTTCTCCCGGCGAACAGTGACGGTATGCTCTCGTACCTTGCGGGCTCGTTTGCCTTCGAAGTAGTCGATGACCATTGTAATCCAGCGATAAATGATCTCAACAAGATCAAAAGATCCTTTACCCAACCTGTCCATGAGCCCAAACCAGGAGAGCCTCGAGAACCAGGTAATTCCAGTCACGCACATGGTCAGCAGGAAGAGTGTTGTCCCCATAAAACCAAAAATGGCTATGAAGCTCTGATGAATTATTTCGCCAAAGACGCCACCGGAGATGAAACCCCCTCCCCCACTTTCCGGATAGTGGCCATTCTCAATTCCAGTTGCACCGACAATAAAGAGAACAAATCCCCCGAGAGTGATGAGTCGGTGCTGCAGGGTAGCCATCGCCTGACGACGGTGCTGATAGGCTCGCCAGGTCAGGCCACCTAACAATAGCGGAAATACATAAGAGATATGACCAAAGCCGAGGAAAAGAAGGCTGGAGAGACCTGCTCCGAAGCGCCCACCCAGATTGCTGATATGGCCGGGTTGGTCTGTATGCATCCAGCTGGGATCAACAGGTGAGTAGGAGACCAACGAAATTACCAGATAGAGCGTCATTGCCGACAGCAGATAGACCGATGTCTCCCGAGCCAGACTGAGTAGTTTGGGGGAGACGGGGTGACTGGTTCTGCTTTGACTGGTTTTTGTTCGTGCCATATTCTGCCTGGTGTGGCTTGAAAAGCGCCCTGGACGACCGCATCTAATCGAGGACTCTCTATTATTAGTGTTCCGGAAAAAAACCTACTTTACCCGGCCAGATTGTTTCTCGTAATATGAAGTAACAATTTTATCACATTCAACCCCAGAGGCGGCGTCAACCTATGATCGCCAACTCTATCCAATAAGGCCTAATATCAAATGTCAGCAAACAAACATTCTCGTCTCCTTATCCTCGGTTCAGGGCCGGCAGGATATACTGCTGCCGTCTATGCCTCCAGAGCCAATTTAAAGCCTCTTTTGATTACCGGAATGGAACAGGGGGGGCAATTAATGACTACCACTGAGGTGGATAACTGGCCTGGAGACCCGGAAGGTGTCCAGGGTCCTGACCTCATGGATCGGATGCGTCGCCATGCTGAACGTTTTGAAGCAGAGATAGTCCTTGACCACATTCACACCGCCTATCTGACCGAGAAGCCGATCCGCCTGGTGGGTGATTCAGCTGAGTACACTTGTGATGCGCTGATCATCTCGACCGGTGCATCTGCACAGTATCTGGGCCTTGATTCCGAGGAAGCATTTAAAGGCAAAGGGGTCTCTGCCTGTGCTACCTGTGATGGCTTTTTCTATCGCCAACGGCCTGTGGCTGTCATCGGTGGAGGAAATACTGCAGTTGAAGAGGCAATCTACCTGGCAAATATTGCTTCTGAGGTGACTATTATCCACCGCCGTGATCGATTTCGAGCAGCGGCAATTCTCTCTGATCGACTACTGGAGCGGACTGGTGAGGGTGGAAATATTACTGTGGAGTGGAATCATGTGCTTGATCAAGTGTTGGGAGATCAAAGTGGTGTTACCGGAATACGCATCCGCGATGTCAACACTGATCAAACCAAAGAGATCATGCTGGATGGGGTGTTCGTCGCCATAGGGCACTCCCCCAATACAGGAATTTTTGAAGGTCAGCTGGAGATGGAGAAGGGCTACATCGTGACTCAGAACGGTCATGGTGGAAATCAGACAGCGACAAGTATTCCCGGAATTTTTGCCGCAGGTGATGTAATGGACAACATTTACCGTCAAGCGGTTACATCAGCAGGCGCAGGGTGCATGGCCGCACTAGATGCCGAGAAATACCTGGAGGCCAATGAGTAATGAACGCTGATTCACACCATGATGATGACGATATCAAGCTCTTTCGTGAATCGATTGGTCAGATCAATCGGCTGAAGAGCCAACGTCCGGTTCAACAGATTCGCCCCAACCCCATCCCTAAAAAATCTCGTGAGGATGAAAAAGGGGTCATCGATAGCCTGTTAGACCACCCCCCTGCTGACCCTGATATTGAAGCCGGGGATGAGCTTGCTTTTCTAAGGCCCGGCCTACAGCGAAACATCCTGCGCAAACTTCGCCGTGGAGATTACCGGGTCGAAGGTGAAATTGACCTCCATGGATTGATTGTTTCGGAGGCCAAACAGGCGCTTTTTGAGTTTCTTGAAGATAGTCTTCATCATGGCAGACGTTGCATCAGGGTCATTCACGGCAAAGGGTTGCGCTCTTTTGGCGGGAAGCCAATACTGAAGATAAAGACCGACCACTGGCTTCGCCGAAACGGCTCAGTGCTCGCTTACTCCACGGCCCCCAGCCATGATGGGGGAACCGGGGCAATCTATGTCCTGCTAAAACGGGAGGGGTGATAACTTCCCAGAGCCACCTTTACGAGGAGAAACAATCAGGATTAGCCAACACCCTCCAGCAGGACCACGGCATGGGCCGCCACCCCCTCCTCCCTGCCCATCGCTCCAAGCCCCTCTGTGGTCGTCGCCTTCAGATTGACCCGATCCGGTTCGACTTCAAGATCGGTAATGATGTTTTGCTTCATTAAGGGGAGCTGGGCGGCCACTTTTGGGCGCTGCAGTACCAGGGTGGCATCAAGGTTACTCACCCGATAACCCAGATCATTCACGTTTTTCACTACTTCACGAAGCAGGAGACGGCTGTCAATGCCGCTGTACTGTTCATTTGTGTCTGGGAAGTGGTGACCAATATCACCCAATCCTGCCCCCCCAAGAAGGGCATCACAGATCGCATGGAGAAGAACATCGGCATCTGAATGGCCCGCCAACCCCACCTCATGTTCAATTTCAACTCCGCCGAGCACCAACTTCCTGCCCTGTTCTAAACGATGAACATCATAGCCGTGGCCCACTCTCATCTGTCCTCCTCGGATCGATCAACGGACTCTTGTGAAGCAAGGATAACCTCTGCCAATTGAAGATCTCCAAGATGGGTGATCTTGATATTGTCGGACCGCCCCTCCACCATCAGTGGCGGGAACCCAACTCTCTCCACCGCTGAAGCCTCATCAGTGATAGCTACTCCTTCTTTTATTGCGTTTGAGAGTGCCTGGTGGAGAAGGCCGAGAGGAAATAGCTGTGGAGTCAGTGCTCGCCACAATTGAGACCGATCAACCGTCGTCCGAACCCGGTGTTTCGAAACCTGCTTAATCGTATCTGCTATGGGAGCTCCGAGCAGCCCACCTCTGCACTCACTGGCGACGACTTCAGCGATAAGCCTGGAAATATCATTATTTGTCACACAGGGACGCACTGCGTCATGGACCAGCACCCAATCCTCACTCTCTCCCACCTCAAGAAGTTTTTCAACGCCATTCAAAACGGTCCTGGCACGATCGTCTCCCCCGTTAACCGTGCCGATCATCTTTCCGGAGTGCCACTTGAGGTCACTCCAGTGGGAATCATCTGCAGAGATCCCAACCATAACTCCTGTCACCTCGGGCTGACAGGAGAGTCGATCAAGAGTCCACCAAAGCAGCGGCCTGTTGTGAAGCATCAGATATTGTTTCGGCGTCATCACGCCCATGCGCACGCCGCTGCCTGCAGCAGGAACAAAAGCCCAGACAGCCATCAGTGACTCGCTCCTGGTCGTCCGGATCCAAAAGGTGACTTATAAACAACATTAATTATCTTAGACATTTATTTGTTTTTATTAATTATTTATTTATCTATATTTTCTGCCCTCTCGGGCTTCTCTTTGCCTCTTTCCACCTCATGGTGAAAGCACCTACAATTCGCGACCCCAAGTTTACATCAATATCTTATATTTAGAGACGGAGCCTATCACTATTACAATCCTCAACCTGCCACTGCCGACCCAACCGGGTGATTCGGCCAATTGGAGCCACCTCTATGGATCCTCGCTGGCACTGGCCGTGGCTGAAACCTCAGAGCAGCTCTGTGCTCCTCTTGTGGTGGTATCTGAGGATAGCCGTCACGCCCAGATAGTTGAACAGGAAATTCGATTCTTTCTTGGAGAGAGTGAGGCCACCAGACTACTGCCATTTCCCGACTGGGAGTGCCTCCCCTATGACCGCTTCTCTCCCCATGCTGATATCGTCTCTGAGCGGCTCTCAACGCTGTATAAATTGACTCAGCAAAAAAGTGGAATCATCAGTGTCCCAATCAACACATTAATGCAGAGGGTAGTCCCTATAGACTACATTCTTGAGCACTCATTCAGCTTCACAAAGGGGGATCAACTAAACCCTGATCTCCTTAGGCATCAGTTGGTCACCGCCGGATATCAATCAGCCAGCCAGGTGATGACTCATGGTGAATACGCCGTTCGGGGCGGCGTTATTGATCTATTCCCGATGGGGAGCAAAAAACCGATAAGGCTTGATCTATTTGACGACCTGATTGAGTCAATTCGGTATTTCGATCCCGAGAATCAACGCTCCACTACACTCTGTGATCAGGTAAAACTCCTGCCAGCAAGGGAGATCCCCCTTGATGATCAAAGTATTCGACAGTTCCGCCAGCTATTTCGTCGTACATTTGAAGGTGACCCACAAGGGAGCCCCCTCTATCGGGACGTCAGCAAGGGCCTCGCCTCGGCCGGCATTGAGTTCTACCTGCCACTCTTCTTCTCCCGGATGGCAACCCTGTTTAATTACCTCCCATCCGACTCTCTGTTTATCCACGACTCCGATCTTCTCCGTTTTTCCAAACGCTTTTACGCCCAGGTAGAAGAACGATACGAAGTGGCCGGGTTTGACCTCGACCGCCCTCCACTTAAGCCTGAACTACTCTATCTCTCCCCGGAACAGACTAAGCAGTCGATCAATCGGTTTTCAAGGATTGAGCTCATTCGCTCAGAGTCAGAGCCCTACAAAAGGGCTTCTCACTCCATTGTAAACCCACTTCCTGATCTTGAGGCTGAGACAAAATCCACCCAACCCTATAGGAGACTGGTAGCTCATCTGGCAACCACTGACCAGCCTGTCCTGATCACGGCTGAGTCACCGGGCCGTCTTCAAGCACTTGAAGAGCTGCTTGTGCAACACGCCCTTACGACCTCGCGGATAGAGGGCTGGAATGAGTTCATTAGCCAACCACCCCCTCTGTCACTCACCCTCTCTGTTATTGAACGCGGTTTTATCTTCAACAATGGAACCCTGATTACAGAGGCACAACTCCATGGCGAAGAGGTCAAGCAGGCGCGTCGTCGCCAGAAAACGGTAGACCCCTCCGCTGTAATCCGCTCTCTGGCAGAGCTGAACCCGGGAGATCCGGTTGTTCATATGGAACACGGAGTGGGGCGATATGTTGGGCTCAAACACCTGGATGAAGAACCCACAGAGTATATTGCCGTTGAATATCATGGCGGCGATACCATCTATGTCCCTATCCTTGCGCTTGATCTGTTAGGGCGATATATCGGCGGCTCTCCAGACTCTGCGCCACTCCATCGCTTGGGATCAGACACTTGGGGCAGACAAAAACGCAAGGCCCGGGAGAAGGCCTATGATGTGGCGACAGAGCTGCTTGAAGTGGAAGCACTGCGAAACAGCCGTCGCGGTCATGCCTTTCCCGTTAATCAACAGGACTACTCCACTTTTGCCTCAACCTTTACCTTTGAAGAGACCCCTGATCAAGAGCGTGCAATCAATGAAGTGCTGGAAGATATGGAGTCGGATAGCCCGATGGATCGGCTGGTCTGCGGGGATGTTGGTTTTGGGAAAACAGAGGTGGCCTTGAGGGCTGCCTATATTGCGGTTGATAATAGTCGCCAGGTGGCAATACTCGTACCCACCACCCTGCTTGCAGAGCAACATTTCCAGAACTTCAGGGATCGATTTGCCGATCAAGCGGTTGAAGTTGAAATGCTCTCTCGTTTTCGCAGTCGTAAAGAGCAGGATGAGATCATCAATCGCTTGGAGTTGGGTCGAACCGATATCGTTATCGGGACTCATCGTCTGCTGCAGTCTGATATCAGGTTCAAAGACCTTGGTCTCCTTATTATTGATGAAGAACATCGGTTCGGTGTTCGGCAGAAAGAGAGAATCAAACAGCTTCGCAGCGAAGTGGATATTCTCACCCTCACAGCTACACCTATCCCCCGTACTTTGAATATGGCGATGTCCGGTCTACGTGATATCTCCATTATTGCTACCCCACCCAGAGAACGCCTGTCGATAAAAACGTTTGTCAGGAACCGAAATACACCGCTTATTCAGGAGGCGTGTTTGAGAGAGATCCGGCGTGGAGGTCAGGTCTATTTCCTGCACAATGAAGTCCGAACGATCAACAGGGTCGCTGAGGAGATCAATAAACTCATTCCTGAAGCAACGGTTCGTGTTGCTCATGGCCAGATGCGTGAAAAGAAACTTGAAGAGATCATGAGAGACTTCTACCACCAGCATTTTAACATTCTGATCTGTTCAACCATCATTGAGAGCGGCATTGACGTCCCCACGGCAAATACCATAATCATAGACAGAGCAGATCGTTTTGGGCTTGCTCAACTCCACCAGCTAAGAGGCAGAGTGGGCCGCTCTCATCATCAGGCTTTTGCCTACCTGATGGTCCCTGAGCTTAAAGTCCTGACAGACGATGCGGCGAAAAGGCTCGATGCGATCGAACAACTGGAAGAGTTGGGTGCTGGATTTACCCTGGCCTCTCATGACCTCGAGATTCGAGGCGCGGGCGAACTTCTCGGGGAGACCCAGAGCGGTGCTATCGATACCATCGGCTTTACCCTCTTCAACGAATACCTTGAAAGAGCGATCAGAGCTCTTAAGGCAACACCGGGGTTAGTCAGAGATCACGCCCTCCGCCAAGCCGATGAAAAAAGCAGGATAGAGATAAACCTTCATCTTCCCGCCCTATTCCCCGAAAACTATCTGCCCGATGTGCATACCCG
>DIIC01000039.1 GCA_002420425.1 Proteobacteria bacterium UBA5680
GCAATGGCCCGCACATCAGATCCTCATTCAGCGACAGGTCAGTTTTTTATCAATGTTAATGCCAACAACTTCCTTGATTACCCGGGCCAGGATGGATGGGGTTATGCCGTTTTTGGCCGGGTCGTTGAGGGGCTCGATGTGGTGATGGAGATGAGTAAGGTGGAGACGGGTAATTTTGGACACCATGGCGATGTTCCCAAACAGGAGATCTCGATTCAGTCGGCCCAAGTGGTTGTCGAAACGGAAAATTAGGGGTTGGTAAGCGCGATGGGTGACTGGATAACGCTCTCCAAGGTGCTGCCCATACTGGTATCCCCTTTCAGCCTTGGCCTGTTGATGCTTTTGGGCGGACTCCTGTCTGTCCTCTTCCGGCGACAGCGAGTTGCCCTATGGATGACTGCTGTTGGGATCCTTACTCTGGCGCTGCCAGCGATGCCGCCTATAGGGATGAAGCTGGCAGCCACTCTTGAGGGGCATTTTGCCCCTGTCTCGGCCGCTGACTCTGCCGAGGCTGATGTCATCATTCTTCTTGGCGGAGATGTGGGAATCCCACTCACTCCCCGGGTAGCCAGTGAAATCCACGGTAACCGGACGCTCCACGCATTCAGGCTGTTTCGTGCCGGCAAGGCACCCTATATCCTGATCACAGGAGGAAATGTATTTCCCCAGGACGGGGTCCTCCCTGAAGCACACTATACTGCCCAGATTCTTCAAGAGTGGGGGGTGCCGGAAGCGGCCCTGATTGTTGAACAGCAGAGTCGAAATACCCGACAGAACGCAACCGCATCGGCACAACTCCTCAAAAAGAGGGGGCTGAAAAGCGTGTTGCTGGTTACTTCGGCACAGCACATGCCACGGGCAGCAGGAACCTTTCGGACGCTTGGACTTGATATTCTGCCATCACCCACGGACTTCAGAGCAGTCGAATGGAACCAGCCTAAGCTGCTCGACTGGATTCCCACTCTGCAGGGGTTAAGTCGATTTATGGGGGCAAGTCGAGAATATCTGGGCCTCGCCGTCTATCGCTACCGAGGGTGGATCAGCTCTTAAGCGCCCCGGTTCTACTCTGGGAGCAGTGACTCCGGTGCGAGGAGCTGGTCAAGGGTCTGGCGATGGCGAATGGTATGGAACCGGTCGCCATCGACCAGGATCTCAGGGATCATGAGCCGACTATTGTAGTTGGACCCCAATACAGCCCCATAAGCCCCCGCTGAACGGATGGCGAGCAGATCCCCTTCAGCCACGCTCAGCTCACGGCTTCTGCCCAGGGTGTCGGTTGACTCACAGACTGGGCCGACAACATCCCACTGTTGTGGGGCTATATCGGGCTGTTTGATCACCGGTATGATGTCGTGATCCGCATCATAGAGCATCGGGCGCAGCAACTCGGCCATCGATGCATCAACAATGACAAAGTTTTTTGGGCTACCCGGCTTAAGGTATTCAACTTTGGTGACCAATAATCCGGCATTCCCGGTGATCGCTCTACCCGGCTCTACAGCAAGCTTGAGATGCTCTCCAAATTGCTTTAAACGCTCTACAAGGGCTGCTGCCCATTGTGCCGGGAGCGGTGGCGTTTCATCCAGATAACGGATGCCCAGCCCGCCACCAAGGTCTAGTTCATCGATTTTTATGCCCTCTGCTTCGAGCGCTCTGACCAGAAAAAGCAATCTCTCAAGGGCATCAATATGGGGCTCCAGTTGAGTGATCTGGGAGCCAATGTGACACGCGATTCCTGTTATTTTTACTGCCGGCAGTTCAGCTGCCTGACGGTAGAGTTCAAGTGCCTGCTTAAAGGGAACCCCGAATTTGTTCTCTTCCAGACCCGTGGCAATGTGTGGGTGGGTCCTGGCATCAACATCAGGATTGACCCGGAATGAGACGGGCGCCACTTTCCCGTGCTCAGCGGCTATTTGGGCAACCCTCTTGAGTTCAGAGAGTGATTCAATATTAAGCGCATGGATTCCTGTCTCAAGCGCAAACGCTATCTCCTCGCTGCTCTTTCCCACCCCAGAGAAGATGGTTTTTTTGGCATCGCCACCGGCACGAAGGACTCGAGCGAGCTCACCTCCGGAGACGATGTCAAACCCTGATCCGAGGCGAGCGAGAAGCTGGAGGATGGCCAGGTTGCTGTTGGCTTTAACCGCATAACAGATCTGATGAGGGTGGCGGCCAAACGCCTGGTCAAAGGCATGCCAGTGACGTTCGATTGTAGCCCGAGAGTAGACGTAGAATGGGGTGCCTACAGATTGGGCCATCTCCTGGAGGGAGACCCCTTCGGCGTAGAGCTCGCGATCACAGTAATTAAAGTGGTCCACGGTAAAACGGGTTATCCACTTAAGGTAGAGACAGAAGTTCCCAAACTACTCTGCTGGGGCAGGGTCAAGGGCCCTTTCTGGCCACATCCTGCAAGCATGAGGGTGACAATCAAAATTCCGATCATACGATTAATTCGAGAGTTTCCAATAAGGCTCATTTGCTGATTTCTCCACATGAGTTATCAATTTAGACCCACCGAGGCTATTGAAGCCGTGTTCGAGCACGCTCTATAGCACTTCTAACCTGTTTCGGAGCCGTCCCGCCAACATGGTCTTTGGCCGCAACCGACCCTTCCAGAGTCAACACCCCATAGACATCCTCTTCAATCACTGAAGAGAAGGCGTGGAAGTGTGACAGTGAGAGTTCAGCAAGGTCGAGGCCCTCATCAATACAGAATCGTACGGCTTGGCCAACCATCTCATGGGCATCACGGAAGGGGACCCCTTTTCTAACCAGATAGTCCGCCAGATCTGTTGCGGTGGCAAAACCCTGGCTGGCAGCTTCACGCATCTGCTCCCGGTTGACGCTGATCTCCGGCACCATCGCTCCCATCACATCGAGGCTGGCATTAAGGGTATCAGCGGTATCGAAAAGCGGCTCCTTGTCTTCCTGATTGTCACGGTTGTAGGCCAGTGGCTGTCCCTTCATCAGGACCAGAAGGGTGTTCAGATTGCCGACTACCCGTCCGCTTTTTCCTCTTATCAGCTCAACAACATCGGGATTTTTTTTCTGTGGCATGATTGAAGATCCGGTGCAGAAGGCATCGCTGAGATCAATAAAACCGAAGCGATCTGTTGACCATAAAACCAGTTCTTCAGAGATTCGTGAGAGATGGATCATGAGCAGTGCACCGGCAGAGCCAAACTCGATCGCAAAATCTCGGTCAGAGACGGCATCAAGTGAGTTCTCTGTGATGCCATCAAATCCTAATTCAGTTGCCGTCATCTTCCTGTCGATGGGGAATGAGGTTCCGGCAAGCGCGGCTGAGCCAAGAGGGGATATGTTCAGCCTCCTTCGACAATCCAAGAATCGTTCTCGGTCTCGAATAAGCATCTCAAACCAGGCAAGGAGGTGATGTCCAAAGGTGACGGGCTGAGCAACCTGCATATGGGTAAATCCCGGCATTAAGGTATCTGCTTCCCTCTCTGCGAGGTCAATAATGGCGCCAAGAAGATGGTTCAGACGATCTTCAATGCCATCAAGGGTCTCCCTTAGATAGAGACGGATATCGGTTGCAACCTGGTCATTTCGGGACCTTGCGGTATGGAGCTTTTTTCCTGCTTCGCCCACTCGCTCAGTCAGGGCGGCTTCAATATTCATGTGCACATCTTCATGGGCCGCAGACCAGATGAAGTCGCCGGAGATGATCTCTTCACGGATTGCTGTTAACCCAACGATGATGGCGGTGCACTCTTCTTCAGTAAGGATGTGGGTGGCGGTGAGCATTCTGGCATGAGCAATCGAGCCGTCAATATCGACGCTGAAGAGTCGACGGTCAAAATCAACAGAAGAGGAGAAAGCCTCCATGATGCTGTCAGTTGAGGCGGAGAAGCGACCGCCCCATAGTTTGCTATTACTGTTCATTGCCGGTTCTGAAGTTATGGGTAACGGGATAGAGTATATCCAAATACTCTGGTTATCGCTTAGGGAACCTAAGATTTAATCAGTCCTTGCTGTTATATGTATGGATTATAGCTTTCCCAGCGCGCTATCAATATTCTCAGTGAGATAAAACCAGTAGTAGTCCAGAGTGGTTATTCGAATACTGGGCGCTGCTATGCTCAAAATCAATGTTCCCTTCACAGAATGGATGGGGGTATAACAACCAGGCCTGCCTCTGTAGTTGGCGGCAATTTAACCGTAAACAATCTATCCATCTTGATTTTTTAATTCTCGTTGATCAGCTATCTTCTCCGGGAGAGAGCCACCTATGTATTCAATAGGGGCATCAATTACTCTTAATGATCTCAATATCGCGTTGTTTTATACTCGACATCCTGCAATGAGGATAGTGGTGGGGTCTGCCTGGGCTTGTCCGGAGTGGGTTAGGCCGGGTAGAGAACATACCAACATATCGACAACGGTTAAGGATAAGGGTGATGAGGAAGATTCGTATTGGCACCAGAGAGAGCCAGTTGGCGTTGTGGCAGGCGGAGTATGTCAGGGGCGAGCTCCTTAAACACCACCGAGAGCTTGAGGTCGAGCTTGTCGGGATGACGACCGAGGGAGACAAGACCCTCGATGTTCCACTCTCGGAGAAGGGGGGTAAAGGACTCTTCCTGAAGGAGTTGGAACGGGCGCTGATTGATGAATCTGTTGATATTGCAGTGCACTCGATGAAAGATGTTACCGTAACCCTGCCAGACGGGCTGGTTATCAGTATAATCTGTGAACGAGAGGATCCAAGAGATGCTTTTGTTTCAAACCAATGGGCTGAACTCGATCAGCTTCCCGAGGGGGCACGGGTTGGGACATGCAGCCTTCGGCGCCAATTTCTGTTACGTCATTACTACCCCCATCTTGATGTTATTAATCTAAGGGGCAACGTCAATACCCGATTAAAGCGCCTTGATCAGGGTTATTATGAAGCCATCATCCTCGCTGCAGCGGGATTGATGCGACTCAATATGGAGGGGCGTATCAGGAGTCGTCTCTCAACTGAACAGTTCCTTCCTGCTGTGGGGCAGGGAGCGGTTGGGATTGAGTGTCGTCAGGCTGACACCCAGACACTTGAATTGTTGAAGCCTCTCAACCATGGGCCGTCACAGATCAGGGTCGCGGCAGAGCGTGCAGCGAATGCTCGTCTTGGCGGAGGCTGTCATGTTTCTCTTGCGGTCTATGCCGAGCTCGAAGGGGAGTCGCTGTGGCTCAGGGGGGTTGTTGGCAGGCCTGATGGCAGCCTGATGCTAACTGCCGAGGCCAGAGGTTCGGCGGCCCAGCCCGAGTCTCTGGGTAATGAGGTGGCGGCCCGGCTGCTTGACCAGGGAGCAGGGGAGATATTGGAGGAAGTCTATACCGATGTCTGACTTAAAGGGCATATCGGTGTTAGTAACCAGACCTGCCCACCAGTCCGAAAGACTGGTATCACTGATAACCTCGTCAGGGGGTGGGGTCGTTTTATTGCCGACAATTGAAATCGCAAAACCACCCGAAGCACAAGAACTTGACCACTTGCTTTCACACCTGGAGGGCTTTGATCTTGCTCTGTTTGTAAGCCAGAATGCAGTCGAACAGGGCCTTCTCAGGTTGAAGGGCCGGCCCTTGCCTGCAACGGTGGCTGCCGTGGGCAGAGCCACCGCAAGGGCACTTGAAGTCAATGGGGTGGCTGTCTCCATTGTCCCTGAAAAACAAGCAGACAGTGAGTCGCTCCTGGCTCATCCGGAGCTCCAGAATGTCGAAGGAAAAAAAGTCGTCATCTTCAGAGGAGTTGGGGGTCGGATGCTCATTACCGAGACCCTGGCAGCTCGGGGAGCAGGGGTTACTCATGCCATCTGCTACCAACGGATTATTCCAGATATTGATCCGGGAGAGGTGTTGGCTGAGTTGGTAAAGGGTAGAATCAGTCTGGTCGTTGTAACCAGTGTAGAAGCAGTCAATAACCTGTTTAAAATGGTTGGCAGGGAGGGAGCGTTACTGTTAAGCCAATGCAGCTATATTGCAATGAGTGATCGGGTGAAAGAGGCTTGTCAATTACTGGGATGTGGCCGGGAGATTCTTGTACCTCAGGTACAGGATGATGCAGGGATCATGGAAGCAATAGGGTTCTGGCATCAGCATTACTTTGGAATAACTGAAAACTGATAATACTGAGGCGATAGGTATGATGGAAGAAAAAGAGTCCAAACCAGAAGGATTACCACCAGAATCAGACCAAGTTGAAGCAGGACGGGGTGGTCTTGATGTCCAGGTCGTGAAAAGAGGTGGGACAGGGTTGCGAATCATGATTGGGCTGACATTTGTTATTGCCACTCTTGGACTAGGGGTTGCGGGATATCTCTTTTATCGAGTTGAAGTTAATGCACGATTGAGCAGCGTAGATATGGGGGCCAAGCTCTCTCTACAGGGCGAACGTATTGAGAATATTCGTAATTCAGGGGCTGCTTTAGAGAGAGAAGTGGAAAAATTAAAGCAGGAGCTGACAGCGGGTCTTGAAAAGAGAGATCAGGCCGACAAGACAGAGGAACAAAGGAGTATTGAAGCCAACAGACAACTTAAGTCAGACCTGGCTGCTCAGCAAGAGTCGCTCTCTACCTTGGCAGATGGGGTGGGGAGGTTGCGTTCCACGGTCAATGGGCGCCGCCACCAGTGGCAACTTGAAGAGATTAAACAGCTACTGATTCTGGGAAATCAAAGGCTCCGACTCGCTGCTGATGTTTCGGGCGCGATTGCGGCGCTGGACTTGGCGGATGGTCAGATTCACTCTCTGGGAGATCCCGGGCTTATCCCTGTACGCCAACAAATTGCAACTGAACTTACCGCATTAAAGGCGCTGCCGGCAATTGATGTTGAAGGGGCAGCGTTACGTCTTATACAGCTTTCTGATCAGGTTGAGGGCTTGCCGCTGCTCAATCTCGAGCAATCCGCTCAAAAACCAAATGCTGATGCTCTGGAGTTACAATCCCAATCTGGGTGGATCAAAGCGGGGAAAAATTTGTGGCAAGACATGCGTCAGCTGGTAAAAATAGAAAAGACACCGAAGACCCGGATGCCTCTTCTCTCCCCACAGAGGCGCAGTTACCTACGAGAGCATATTTCACTTCAGTTAGAGAGTGCTCGACTAGCACTTTTACAATCGGAGCCAGGGATCTACGCCCAGAGCTTAGGAAGGGTAACGTTATGGATAGAGACCTATTTTCCACTTCAGAAGAAGAGGGTGGCTGACTTCCATCAAGAGGTGGGTCTGTTGGCCGAGCTTCCGGTCGTCAATGATCTCCCTGAAATATCAGGATCTCTGGGTCTGTTACGTCAGACAATGGAAGCACCCTAAACAACAGGATCAGAGGACAGCGTGAAAATATTTATCTATTTGGTTGTGACCCTGGGGGTGGCGATTGGTGCCACACGGCTCGCAGTAGAGGATTCCGGGTATATTCTGATCTCAAGGGCTCCCTATAATATTGAGCTCTCGCTGACTCTTTTCCTTGTTTTGGCGGCGTTGCTGTTTTTGGCTCTCTACCTGTTGCTTCGGTTCCTCTCCAAACTGGCCCGGGCTCCTGGTGAGGTAAAAGTGTGGCAGGAGAAGCGGTTATCTATCGCGGCAAGGGAGGGTACGGCTCGAGGCTATGCTCATCTGATCGAGGGAGAGTGGGAGCGCGCCGAGAGGGAGTTGATGGGCTATCTGGGGCGTAGCCCAACACCCCTGATGAACTATATTGCAGCAGCTTATGCCGCCCAGAGAAGGGGAGAGCTAAGCCATCGTGATCAATATCTCGAACAGGCTCTTGAGGCAGAACCAGAACATCGGACAGCAATTTTATTGACGCGAGCACGCCTGCACTACCATGCCGGTGAGATTGAGGAGGCCATTACCGCCCTTCATGACCTGCGCAAGGAGAGACCAAAAAACAGCCAGGTTGTCCGGTTGCTTTCTGAGCTTTTGCGTAGTCGTAATGAGTGGCAGGAGCTGCGTCAGCTCTTGCCCGCCGCGAAAAAGAACAAAGTTGTAGAGGGTGATGCCTTATTAGAGTTGGAGACCGATACCCTTGAAGGGATACTGTTAAGTGTCGATGAGGGCCAGATTGATTCCACCTGGCGCTCACTAAAGCGAGCTCAGCGTCATCGACCGAGAGTGGTGGTGGCCTATGTGAAGCGGTTAATCAACCTTGGTCGCCATGAACAGGGAGAGAAGCTCCTGCGAAATGAGATCAAGCGCAAGTGGGAAGCATCCTATTTAGAGCTCTATGGCCAGGTTCATTCAGCGGACGGGCTTGCACAACTGCAACGTGCAGAGAAGTGGGCAGTAGATCACCCCAATGATCCTGATCTTTTGCTGGCACTTGGCAGATTAGCTCGAAAAAATGAGGTCTGGGGCGAGGCCCGTCGGTTTTTTGAAAACGCCATTGCCAATGGCTCTGGCGAACACGCTTATCAAGAGTATGGTCAGTTGCTGGAAGAGTTGGGTGAGAGCGAACAAGCGCTTGCTGTCTATCGGAAAGGCTTGCTTCTGGCGGGAAAAAGCACCCCAGCTGTTGCCCTCGATCACCTCAAGACCGAGCCCGCTGATCACCCTTAACCTGGGGCATAACTGAAGGCATCAAAGAAGAGCCGCTGGTCATCAAGACCCTGTGCAGGAAAGGACTTCTTTACACTTTCGATGAGTTGGGGAGGACCGGCCACATAAACATCAAATGCAGAGAGATCGGCATGGTCTTGCAGTACCGCTTCATGGACAAAACCGGTTGCCCCATTCCACTCACCCTCTGATCCGGGTTCAGAGAGCACCGGGGTGAAACTGAGATGGGGCTGGGTGGACTCCCACTCTTTGATAACACTATTGAGGTAGAGATTGGCCTTGGAGCGCACCCCCCAATAGAGGTGAATCGGCCTGCTGTTTCCAAGAGCGATTGTCTCTTCAATGATCGCTTTGATCGGCGCAAACCCGGTGCCGCCGGCAATTAAAAGTATTGGCCGGAGAGAGAGTTGACGGAGGAAAAAACTTCCCAGCGGACCTCTGAAACGCAGCAATGCTCCTTCTTTGATTGAAGTAAGCAGCTGGTCACTGAAGAGACCTCCCGGCACAAGGCGGATATGGAGCTCCAGGTTGTGGCTCCTCTCTGGGCGGCTCGCCAGTGAGTAGGCCCGGGTTTTGCCCTCGGGCAGCAAAAGCTCAAGAAATTGCCCTGGGAGGTACTCCAGGGCCTCATTTTCAGGCAGCCGCAGAAAGAGCCGCACCACATCCTCTGCCACTCTTTCGATCTTTGATATTTTGCATGAAAGTGTGCGGACTTCGATCTCTTCTGCGCTCTCTATTTCATCGACATCAATAACCAGGTCACCTTTGGGGTGAGCCCGGCAAGCAAGGATTTCTCCTTTTGCTGCCTCTTCATCAGTGAGCGCAGATTCGAGGAATTCATCATGCTCTACAGAGCCCTTGACCAGCAGGCATTTGCAAGACCCGCATGCCCCGTTTCGACAGCCATAGGGGAGTATTCGCCCCTGGCGCAGTGCCCCGTCAAGGATCGTCTCCTGGTCTGAAACTTTGAAGTTATGGCCTGAGGAGAGATTTTTAATGGTGTAGGTGTTAATCGGGTTATTGGGCTTTTATGGTCATCATTAACGGGGTAGGATTCTCCCATGTCGGGGTGATTGCAATAAACCACAATTTAGCTAATGTAGATTATGCCTGAGTTGCCTGAAGTCGAAACAGTTCGTCGTGGCATTGAGCCCTATCTTTGTGGAGAGACCATCAATGGGGTGGTAGTGCGAGAGCGCCGCTTGAGATGGAGGGTGACAGAAGAACTGGAGCAGGTACTGCCTGGTCAAAAGATTTTGGCTGTTAAGCGCAGAGGTAAATATCTATTGCTGGAGACCCTGACAGGGGCGGTAATAATCCATCTTGGAATGACGGGACATCTCAGGATCGTTGATTCACCCTCCCCCCCGGGGACTCATGACCATGTCGAGCTATTGATAGGGAGTTGCCGTTTGCTGCGTTTTAATGATCCGCGTCGATTTGGCCTAATTGTCTGGACAGATGTCGATCCGAACAACCATCCACTGTTGGCCCATTTGGGCGTTGAGCCGCTGGAAGAGGAATTTGATGGAGACTGGCTCTATTCTTGCTCACGAGGAAAGCGGTGTTCAGTAAAGTCCCTGTTAATGAATCACCGTATTTTGGTTGGAGTTGGGAATATATACGCTAACGAAGCGTTATTTCGATCGGGCATCCATCCCGGGAGGAGGTCTGATCGAATAAGTCAAAACCGGTATAGAAGACTTGCTGGTTGTGTGAAGAGCCTCCTTGCGGAAGCGATCGAGTCAGGGGGCACAACGCTGAGCGATTTTGTTGGCAGTGATGGCAAGCCTGGTTATTTTAGCCAGGCCCTCTCTGTTTATGGCAGAGAGTCAAAGCCGTGTCCACGTTGCCTAAGCCCCATCAGGCGGAGAGTATTATCCCAGCGGGCAAGTTTTTTCTGCCCACGATGCCAGCATTGAGTCAGCTTTCCATGAGCCTTTCGTACTTGGCGAGCAGAGTCTCTTTATCCTCAACGTTCTCTGGATCAGGGATGATACAGTCGACCGGGCAGACCTCCACGCATTGTTGAGAATCAAAATGACCGATGCATTCAGTGCATAAGGTTGGGTCGATAATATATATTTCATCACCTTCAGATATAGCACTATTGGGACATTCTGCTTCACAGACATCACAGTTAATACACTCTTCGGTGATCGTCAGGGCCATCTGTTTCTCCTGTCAGGGTTGGCGGGGGCATCTTCAGGAGCGAGGGGTATACCGTTCTTGCAGCACTTTCGCAACAGTCGGGTGGACAAAAGAGGAGATATCACCCCCCAACCGTGCAACCTCTTTTACCATCGTTGCTGACAGAAAGGTGTAGTTTTCAGCTGGAGTAAGAAATACCGTCTCTATGTTGGCCATCAGCCGCCTGTTCATTGCGGCCAACTGAAATTCGTATTCAAAATCTGAGACCGCCCTCAGTCCACGAATAACGGTATTTGTTCCTATCTCCTCAAGGCAGTCGATCAATAGCCCGGAAAAGCCAATAACCCTTATATTGCTCTTGTTGATCACCTGTTTAACCAACTCTACTCGCTCATTGAGAGAGAACAGGGGGTTTTTTGAGGTGTCATCTGCAACGGCAACAACCACTTCATCAAATAGTGTGGCGGCGCGACAGGCAAGGTCACTGTGGCCATTGGTAATGGGATCAAAAGTACCTGGGTATAAGGCAATGCGGGTCATAGAGTATAGTCCATGTTATCAGTCCGAGGGAAAATCCTACAGTGAACAGGGCGCTGTGTCGATCTCCTGACTACTCAGATTGGTAGAGAGAATAACCCACATCGCCCTGCCTTTTTTCCTTGATCAAATTCCAGGCTTGAGGAAATGAGGGTGCTAATTCAGCTTCAAACTCAGTGTAGATCAGCGCCCCAGCGCTTAGCCAGTTTTTTTCCAACAGCAGCCTGCAGGTTGGGGCGATCAGCCCGAGCCGAAATGGCGGATCGACAAAAACAATATCTACAGCTTCTCCGCCTCGTTGTAACAGCCGGCAGACCTCTTCTGTACGGACAATTAATTTTCCAGTCTTCAGTTCTCTACCCGTTAGTCTGATGTTTGACGCTGTTTTTCTGTTTTTTTCAATTGAGGTGACCGAATCCGCTTGGCGGGACAAAGCCTCAAAGCCAAGAATGCCACTGCCGGCATAGAGGTCGAGACATCTCTTGCCCTCGATCTCTCCCTGCAACCAATTGAAGAGGGTCTCTCTTACAGCATCCGGTGTTGGCCTCAGTCCCTCTGCAGGGGTGAATCGAATTCTTTTGCCACGCCATTGGCCACCGATGATCCTCAGTTGTCTCGATCCACCCTCTCTTATTGCCGTCTTGCGTGGGATCATCCTCGCTCCTTATGTCAATACCTTGCAGTTATCGTCCGGATGGCCAAGAGGAGACTCTACCCCAGGGAGAAGAATACCTTGAAACCAGCAGGCGTTGACTCTAGCATCTCTCCCCTTGATTCAACCAACGAACTCCCGGGAAAAATGGGTAATGACCAATAACCAAAGTGATAAGCATGGACTGTTTGCTCGTTTAAGACGCAGTAGAGAGTCCATTGCCCAAGGAGTTGTTGAACTCTTTAATAGCTCAGCAGAATTTGATGAGGTTTTTTTTGAAGATCTTGAGGATCGCCTGATCATGGCGGATGTTGGGGTAGAGGCCAGTAGTGATCTTGTTCAGAGGTTGCGTCTTGCGGTCAGGGAGGGAGGGGTTACTGAGGGGGCTGCTGTAATGTCTTTAGTCCAGCAGAAGGCGGCAGAGATGCTGGAGGAGATAGAGCGGCCCTGGGAGCCGCCTGTGGCTAAAGAGCCCTGGGTTATTATGTTGGTCGGCGTTAACGGGGTGGGAAAAACAACCACCATCGCGAAATTAGCTTACCATCTGAACTCAGAGGGCCGCTCAGTGATGCTGGCGGCAGCGGATACTTACCGGGCGGCCGCCATTGAGCAGCTACAGGTGTGGGGGGAGCGGCTCAAGGTACCGGTGGTTGCAAGCTCCCGAGGGTCGGATGCCGCAGCAGTTGCCCATGACGCACTAACGGCGGCCCAGGCGCGCCAGATGGATGTTTTGCTGGTGGATACCGCAGGTCGACAGCACACCGACGTCGGCTTAATGGACCAGCTCACCAAGGTAAGTCGCGTTCTCACCAAATGCCAGGCAGGCACTCCTCATGAGATCCTGATGGTGGTGGATGCCACCAATGGCCAGAATGTGCTCTCCCAGATTGACCATTTTCATCAGCGGTTGGGGTTGAGCGGCCTTATATTGACCAAACTGGATGGCAGTGCAAAAGGGGGGGTTCTCCTTTCAGCCTCAAAGCGCTTTCAGCTCCCCGTACGATTTGTAGGCCTCGGTGAGGGAGAGAGTGATCTGAAAAAATTCGACCCATTAGATTTTTCAAAATCACTTTTCTCATTATAAGAATAAAATGGGATAAATAATTTAAAATAAATAAAATAAAACTATCAAAGTGGAGAAAATACTGTAATAGCCCAATATAAAGAGTATTCAGTGGTAATAAATAATAGATCATTCGGTCGAAAAATAGCTTTAATCGTACTATTTAACACAATAATATCCCCACATTAAGTATTATTATGTAAAAAATATAACAAAAAACCCCACATAAGTCCTTTTTTCACTATCCCTTAAAAAGGCGCAGACAGAGACAAAGGAGCTCAGCTAATTAGTAGGAAAAGTTGGCACTCATAATGGTGGAGTGCTAATATTGGGGTAGAAGAACGCCATTAACCAACTCTTTTGAGGTTTTCTATAATATGAGCTCTGCCCTTACTCTACCGCTTGATCTGACCGCAGGTGCCGGACTCTCCAGCTACTTGCGAACAGTTAATGGTGCGCCACTGCTTACCGTGGAGGAGGAGCAGGAGTTGGCGAGGCGGTATTTTTCTGAGAATGACCTCGAGGCAGCACGCCAACTGGTTTTTTCCCATCTGCGTTATGTGGTGCGGGTTGCCAGAGGATTCAAGGGTTACGGCTTACCTCTGGCTGATCTTATCCAGGAGGGTAATATCGGCTTGATGAAAGCGGTAAAACGATTTGACCCGGATCGTGATGTTCGTCTTGTCTCTTTTGCTATTCACTGGATACGTTCTGAAATATACGATTACGTGATCCGCAACTGGCGTATCGTTAAAGTGGCTACAACCAAAGCACAGCGTAAGCTTTTCTTTAATCTGCGCAAGTCCAGAAGTCGCCTTGGCTGGTTGAAACCGGAAGAGGTCGAGGAACTGGCTGAAAACCTCAGCGTTAAAGAGGAGACTGTTCGTGAGATGGAGTCAAGGCTAGGGGCTGTTGACCTCTCTTTTGATCTCCCGGTTGATGAAGATCGCGAACACCGGCCACCGACGCCTGAAGAGATGTTGGGTGATCGGCAGAATGATCCGGCGTATCTCTACGCTCAGGTCGATAGTGAGAATCAAAGACAATCCCAGCTGAGCCAGGCGCTGGCAACTCTTGATGAGAGAAGCAGAAGAATTGTCACCCGTCGCTGGCTGCAGGAAGACGAGGCCAAATCGACCCTGCACGAGCTGGCAGCCGAATATGGCGTCTCGGCAGAACGCATCAGGCAGATCGAGAAACGAGCCCTCTCAGACCTGCGCAATGTGATTGAGTCAGTTCCGGCCTAGGCGAGGTTGCAGTTGTTCTCCCTGTTCGCTAAGGGTTTAGTTGAGCAGGTACTCCAGCAGGGCTTTCTGAGCATGGAGCCGGTTGTGCGCTTCATCCCAGACCACACTCTGTGGACCATCAATTACCTCTGCTGACACTTCAAATCCACGATAGGCTGGCAGGCAGTGCATGAAAAGAGCATTTTCTGAGGCATGACTCATCAGCATTGGATCTACCTGATAGCCTTCAAATGCCTTGAGCCGCTTTGTTCTTTCGGACTCTTGTCCCATACTGGCCCAGACGTCGGTAACCACCAGGTCTGCCCCTTCAACGGCCTCTACAGGGGACGCTGAGAGTGAAGCCTGGCTTTGGCAGCTCTCAAGCAGGGCCTTGTCGGGTTCGTACCCAGGGGGAATCGCAAGCTGGAGATCAAAACCAAGCTGTCTTGCGGCGTTCATCCATGAATGACAGACGTTATTGCCATCACCAATCCAGGCAACACGCTTACCTCTAATCTCACCCCTGTGTTCAACGTAAGTCTGGATGTCGGCTAAAATCTGACAGGGGTGGAAAAGATCGGTCAGCCCATTGATTACAGGAATTGAGGAGTGGCTGGCAAAGGTCTCTATCTTTTCATGCCCCCCTGTACGGATGACAACAACATCAACCATTCCTGAAAGGACTTTGGCAGTATCTTCAAGAGGCTCTCCACGCCCCAGTTGTGATTCACTTGGGGAGAGAAAGAGGGAGTTACCTCCAAGCTGGGAAGCAGCCACCTCGAACGAGACCCGTGTACGGGTAGAGGATTTATCAAAGATCAGTGCCAGGGTCTTGCCCTTCATGGCCACACAGGGTACTCCGGCCTTGAACTCTCTCTTTAGCTCAATAGCACGATAGACCAGTTTGTGCAGCTCATCAGCTGTAAGATCCATCAGGCTCAGAAAGTGACGCGTCATCAGTTGGTTCTCTAGAAGTAGGTTATCTAAAATCAAAAAAACGCCCCTCAGGCGTTCCAAAACACGTTTTTATCCTCAATTAAGAGAAGAGTCAATCTCTTTGGGAGCGCCCCTGATAAACATCTTGGCTGTTTTGGACTCGATCCGGGAGAAGAGTTTCACTGCGATAACCGTAATTCAACCTATATTTATACGGTTTTTTGTTTTCTGGAGTTTGGTCATAATACAAGATAGTCTGATAGTTTCTTTGTCAGAGGCGTTTATATAAATACTAATAACTTCAGTTCAAGGGGAAGCGTGTAATGGACTCGATGCAATTTATTAACTTTTTGTTCCGGTGGGGACACCTTTTATTCGGGATAACCTGGATTGGTCTGCTCTACTACTTTAACTTTGTTCAGGGAGGTTATTTCAAACAAGCCAGCCCGGAAGGCTTGTCCGATGCAAAAGCCAAGCTGGCTCCTTCTGCACTCTGGTGGTTCCGTTGGGGGGCAATGTTCACCTTCCTGACTGGTGTTTATCTCCTGGTTGTCGTTTACGATCAGGGGATCTTGAATGACTTTGCAATAGTGGGCGCAACACTCGGAACACTGATGTTCCTTAATGTTTGGTTGATTATCTGGCCGAACCAGAAAGTAGCCCTTGGGATGGTTGCCGGAGACGGTCCGGCCGCGGGTGCCAAGGCGCTGCTTGCATCACGGACAAATACTTTGTTATCAGGGCCTATGGCCTTCGCCATGCTCTATTCATCTCATGGTGGTTATGCGGAGGGATACCTGGCCAGTGCCGGTGGGGCAGGAAGCGCACTCTGGATCGCTCTTGCCATAATTGCCCTGCTTGAGATAAACGCAATAGCAGGCAAACAGGGGCCCATGACCTCGGTAAAAGGTGTTATTACCAGTTCCATTATCCTCACCGTTGTGTTGGTTGTTGTTTTGATGTTTTTGTAGACCCTGCCGACAGGGGCCTTAATCATCAGGCCTTGATCTGCCACCCATCAGGCCGGAGAGACTCTCCGGCCTTTTTTTTGGAGGGAACCTGCCTCGGGTGCAGCCTGAATCTCGGATAGAATACAGGTATACTTTCAATGAGATAAAGGTGATGTGTTCTGATGATGAGTTTATTAATCCGGGATGACCGATGGCTGAAATAAATAAAGTGGTACTCGCCTATTCTGGCGGGTTGGATACCTCCATAATTCTTCGATGGTTACAGGAGACCTACTCTTGTGAAGTAGTGACCTTTACAGCCGACATAGGCCAGGGCGAGGAGGTTGAACCTGCTCGAAAGAAGGCGGAGCAGTTCGGAATCAGTGAGATTTATATCGAGAACTTGCAGGAGGAGTATGCCCATGATTTTGTCTTTCCCATGTTCAGAGCAAACACCCTCTATGAAGGCGAGTACCTTCTTGGAACCTCGATAGCCCGCCCCCTGATTGCCAAGCGATTGGTTGAGATTGCAGCCGAGACCGGATCGGAAGCAATCTCTCACGGGGCAACAGGGAAGGGGAATGACCAGGTACGGTTTGAACTTGGGGCCTATGCACTTAACCCTGATATCAAGGTGATCGCCCCTTGGCGAGAGTGGGATCTGACCTCTCGTGAGCGACTGATGGCCTATGCTGATCAGCACCATATTCCAGTTGAAAAAAAGGCCGATGGCGGCTCTCCTTACTCAATGGATGCCAACCTGCTCCATATCTCCTACGAAGGGGGGGAGTTGGAAGATCCCTGGATTGCCCCCTCAGATGAGATGTGGCGATGGACACAGCCCCCTGAGGATGCGCCTGATCAGGCAGAGGAGCTGACATTGACCTATCAGCACGGCGATATTGTGGCAGTTAATGGAACCCCACTCTCTGCTGCAGCCGTGATGACGCTTCTGAACAAAATCGGCTCAAAGCATGGTGTAGGACGTTCCGACATTGTTGAAAACCGTTATGTTGGGATGAAGTCCAGAGGGTGCTATGAGACTCCGGCTGGGACCATAATGCTGAAGGCGCACAGGGCGATGGAGTCGCTTACCCTTGATCGTGAAGTAGCCCATCTGAAAGATGAGCTGATGCCGCGATATGCAAGCCTGATCTACAATGGCTACTGGTGGAGCCCTGAAAGAGAGGTGCTTCAGACCATGATTGATGCCTCACAAGAGGTTGTCAATGGCGAAGTTAGGGTAAAGCTCTATAAAGGAAACATCATCATTCTGGGCAGACGCTCTGATACCCACTCACTCTTCGATGAGAAAATTGCCACCTTCGAGGAAGATGCTGGTGCCTATCATCAAGCGGATGCCGAAGGGTTTATTAAGCTCAATGCGCTGAGAATGAGAATTGCGGCAAGGGTTAAAGAGTAGTTGAAAATTTTGTTTTTTAGTTTAAATAAGATGAGAGTATTTGCAGTAACAGCAATGGCGATAGGTTTAGGGTGGCCATTTCTAACCAGTGGTCAGACGGTAATCGCTTCTATAGATATGGGTTATACCCCCCTGCCCTCTTTAGAGGGTTATTTACTTCCTGGTTATGACTTTTATGATAGTGATGATGATCCCTTAGATGATTCGCAAAGCAAACACGGCACAGTTCAGACTCAAATTATCGCTTCCAAAGCGACCACAGAAGAAGGTAACATTATACCATTAAAGGGAACGGGCCCAAATAAACAGAGTTCAGCAAAGGTCGGTAACGCT
>DIIC01000027.1 GCA_002420425.1 Proteobacteria bacterium UBA5680
GCTTTTGAATGCCCCTGAGAGTGTCCTTTGGACTTCTGCCGGTGCTGCCTCATAGCTGGCCAGTTCCATGGTAAATGAGCCCTCTCCACCCGAAATCGATTTCAATGATGAGAGATAGTCATCCATCTCAGCCAGGGGAACTCGCCCACTGATCGCCATCATTCCCCCAGGAAGAGCATCAGTAGACCCTACCCGGCCTCTTCTGGAGGAGAGATCTCCTGTGATATCACCCATATTGACCGCCGGAACAATCACCTCCACATCTACAATCGGCTCAAGCACAACAGGCCTGGCTTTTAACACCGCATCAATAAATGCTTTTTTACCTGCAGTTATGAATGCGATCTCCTTGGAATCTACAGAGTGAAACTTTCCATCATAGACTGTCACCTCGATATCCTGGAGAGGGAAACCGGCAAAAGCCCCCTGGTCAAGCACTTGTCGGATGCCCTTTTCAATCGAGGCGATAAACTGTGACGGAATCGCCCCTCCTACTACCTTATCTATGAATTCAAAACCACTCCCTCGAGAATTGGGTGCAATCCGAAGGAACACCTCCCCGAACTGACCTGCTCCCCCTGTCTGTTTTTTATGACGGTGGTGGCCTTCCGCACTCTTGAGGACAGTCTCTCTGTAGGGAATCGTTGGTCGACTGGTGATCACCTCTACGTTTGACTGTTCAGCCATTCTCTCCAGTGTCACTCTAAGATGCAGATCACCGAGGCCTCGGATAACGGTCTCATTGGCGGCTGCATTCTGCTCAAGCACCAGGCAGGGATCCTCTTCAACCATCCGATGGAGCGCATCAAAAACCTTCTGTTCATCCCCTCTCTTCTTAGGTTGAATGGCAAGCCCCACCATGGGCTGAGGAAAGGCGAGGGGGAGAAGATGAATATGATCCTCATCATGAGAGTCATGCAATACCGCGTCATAAAAAACCCCATCCACTTTTGCTATGGCACAAATATCACCGGGTACCGCATGATCTATATTATTGTGTTCTCCACCCTGGATCTTGAACAGATTGGAGGCCTTGAATGACTTTCTTGCCTCACCGATATAGAGCTGACTATCCCGTGACAGCTTGCCCTGGTGCATTCGAAATACACCCAGCTTGCCCACAAAGGGATCAAATTCAATCTTGACCACATGGCCGAGAGCATGAAGGTCTGGATCAGGAATAACCTCAACCTCTGTTGCCTCTTCGCCCTCACCATTGATGAACTTGGGGATATTTCCTTCAAGTGGGTTGGGCATAAGTCGTTCAATGACTTCCAGAAGCGCCTTAACACCGACCCCGGTACTTGCTGAGACAAAACAGACCGGAACCAGATGACCCTCCCGTAGCGCCTGTTCAAAAGCATCGTGAAGGGCTTCCGAATCAACCTCTCCGGTCTCAAGATAAGTTTCCATCAGGCCCTCATCCACTTCGATGGTCTGATCAATAATCGCAGTATGCGCCTCTTCAACTGAGGAAAAATCGGCATCCCCCTCAGGATTGAAAAAACAGTCGACTATCTTTTTACCATTCTCGGCAGGAAGGTTGATGGCCAGACATTCATTTCCAAAAGTCCGTCTTACATCGGCCAGTATTTTCTCAAGGTCGACACCCTCCCCGTCAATATGGTTGATGATGATCATTCGACATTGGTTGCTCTTCTGCGACCAGTCCATCAGTCGACGAGAGGTGGTCTCAATGCCGGCATGGGCATTGATGACGACAGCTACCGTTTCGACAGCAGAGAGCACGCTGAGTGCACTTCCGAGAAAATCGGGATAACCCGGTGTATCGATGATATTGACATGACACCCCCCATGATCAAGGGAGAGGACCGAAGAGGTGAATGAATGGCCGTGTTTTTTCTCTAATGGATTGTGATCACTGACTGTGGAGCCACGTTCAATACTCCCCATCACCTGGATTGCACCTGCCGAGTGGAGCAAGGCTTCCGAGAGCAGGGTCTTGCCTGATCCCGCATGCCCGACCAGTGCAATATTACGGATATTCTCTGTTGTGTAATTCGCCACTCTCTATCTCCTTAAAAAAACCATCGGTATGACTGAACTCGAGTCCATACTTTATACCAATTTATGGGTTATTTTTCTGCCCTCGATTAGATCGTTTGCAAAGGGAACAATCTTTTCTCTTAAGCTGTACCCCACCGGGAGCGGGAAGATATACTTGCTTCCCACTAAGCCTCTTTATGGTGGAAGTGTAACACTACTGATTTCGAGGAATGGATCAATGACTGATGAACGTGAATTTATGGAATACGATGTTGTGATTGTCGGTGCGGGACCGTCCGGTCTCTCTGCGGCGATTCGACTGAAGCAACTCAGTAATCAGCACTCCCACGACCTGTCTGTCTGCGTTATTGAAAAAGGTGCTGAGATTGGGGCACATATCCTCTCCGGCGCCATCCTTGAGCCAAGAGCTCTTGATGAACTTATTCCAGACTGGAAGGCACTCGGGGCCCCCATCGAAGTGGAGGCAGGAGATGACCGCTTTGTCTTCCTAACCCAATCCTCTGCAATTCGTCTTCCAACCCCTCCTCAAATGCACAACAGAGGCAACTATATCATCAGCCTCGGACGACTCACTCGCTGGCTCGGCGAACAGGCTGAAGCGCTTGGTGTTGAAATCTATCCCGGCTTTGCCGCGGCAGAAATACTCTATTCAGAGGATGGCTCGGTGAAGGGCATTGCTACCGGAGATATGGGAGTTGATAAAAATGGCGAAAGACTT
>DIIC01000024.1:0-636 GCA_002420425.1 Proteobacteria bacterium UBA5680
ACACTCTCAGGGGCATTCAAAAGCTCTGGTGATGAATAAAGCCATCAAGGTTTTTTAAGTGAAACCCATCAAAAATAAAATAAATGAATAAAATAACTCAACCAATTGATAAACAAGAAAATTAAATTAAAAAAATCTGCTTATCTCCATGGTTGAGTACTGAAGCGGTTTGATGTCGGTGTGAGCGAGAAACTTCAAAAAGTGATGGCCAGCCTTGGCTTGGCCTCTCGTCGTCAGTCAGAGCGGTGGATTCTCGCTGGCAGAGTATATGTAAATGGCGAGAGGGCCACTCTTGGAGCCCGGGTCAAAGAGCAGGATGAGATTGCTGTAGATGGCGTACTGCTAGAACGTCACCGGAAGGAGCGTCATCAGGCTCAGGTTCTGATCTACCACAAACCGGTTGGTGAAATTACAACGCGCTCAGATCCTCAGGGACGACGAACAGTTTTCACTTCACTCCCTGCGGTAAGCCAGGGTCGATGGATTGCCGTCGGCCGGCTTGATATAGCTACCTCCGGATTGCTCCTGTTCACAACTGACGGCTTGCTTGCCAACCAGTTGATGCACCCCTCGGCAGGGTTGGAACGAGAGTATCGGTGTCGGGTTGCAGGCCATATCGACGGCAGTGCACTCAAG
>DIIC01000024.1:1003-16622 GCA_002420425.1 Proteobacteria bacterium UBA5680
GTAGTGCGCGAAGGGGGGAGAGGGTTGAATCGCTGGTTTCGTGTCATTGTGAATGAAGGACGTAATCGTGAGGTAAGACGTCTCTGGGAGGCTGTGGGAGGCCAGGTAAGCAGATTGATCAGGGTTCGGTATGGTGCTCTGGTATTACCTGATGACCTTGAGCCTGGGCGTTATCTCAAGCTTGCTGAGGGTGAGATCAGAAAGTTAAGAGAATCAGTGGTAAAAAACCGATCGGCGATTGGGAGTGGCGGATAGATCCCCCTTTGGGAGCATCGGAAAGGGATGGTGGTTAGAGTTTCTAAAAAAGGGTTCACCTTGGCGGCATTAAGTCAGTAGAATACCGCCCTCCAGAATGAGCCGGGCCGATGTCAAACAAGAGCGATGAACCCTAAGCCCCACACAGAAAATCTACGAATTGCCAGGCTTCGAGAAGTGGCGAACCCTGAAACAATTTGTGCTGAATTTCCGATTACCGACCATTCGGCGGAGACTGTTTCAAAGCAACGTTCTGAAATCCACTCTCTTTTGAATGATGAGGATGATCGGCTCCTGGTCATTCTGGGGCCCTGTTCTATCCACGATCCCGTTGCAGCACTCGAATACGGCGAGCGGCTCAAGCCGTTTGCACGCCAGTTCTCTGAATCACTGGTTGTGATCATGCGCGTCTACTTTGAAAAACCTCGTACCACTGTAGGATGGAAAGGGCTGATCAACGACCCGGATCTTGACGGCAGTTTCAATATCGGCAAGGGATTGCGTATCGCAAGGAAATTGCTCCTCGATCTGAATCATATGGGCTTGCCTGCGGGCACCGAATATCTTGATATTCTCACTCCTCAATACAATGCCGATTTGATCAGTTGGGGTGCGATTGGTGCCCGAACTACGGAGAGTCAACTGCACCGAGAGTTGGCCTCAGGCCTCTCCTGTCCTGTAGGTTTCAAGAATGGAACAGATGGAAACTTGCAAATTGCCATTGATGCCATCCATGCGGCATCCCAACCTCATTCATTCCTAAGCCTCACAAAATCAGGCCATTCAGCCATCTATGAGACCTGTGGGAATGAAGATTGCCACATCATCCTAAGAGGAGGCGGCAATTCGCCCAATTATGACAGTGCCAGTATTCAACAGGCCTCAGAGAGGCTGCAAAAGGCAGGTCTGCAACAGAAAGTGATGGTGGATTTCAGCCATGCCAACAGTTCTAAACAGTATGAGCGCCAACTTGAGGTCGGCAGTGACGTGGCAGCACAAATCTCAGACGGAGATCACCGGCTGATGGGCGTTATGATCGAGAGTCATCTAAAAGCAGGGAGACAGGATGAGGATCGCCCGGAAGCGCTTGTCTATGGACAGAGTATTACCGATGCCTGTATCAGCTTTGATCAAACCATCCCGCTGCTGGAAAAACTGGCAGAAGCCGTCGCAAGACGACGTCAGATCTGACCCTCTGTTGGTGATGACGTTGGTTACTGGCTGAAGATCAAATCAGCCGCCAGACTCCGATCTTCAAGCATTACCGGAATGCCATCTTCTACCTCGTAGATCGTTGTTTGATTATCAGTGACCAGTGCTTCAGTGATGGGTTCGGTGACAGCAGTGCCATCAGCCCAGCACATCTCTCCTTCAGATATAAGTCGGTTCAGAGTCTCCAAATGAGTACTATCAAGCAACTTTAAGGGCTGCTTGGTTATTGGGCATCTGAGTATTTCCAGTAGTTTTCTATCAATAGCCATTGGCAGGGGTTACGTTTCTATCAGGTAAGGTCATTTTAACGCCTTACCTCGAAACAAGCTATTTTCAACTGCAGTAATATTAACTCTAGACTCCGGCACATTAAGTCGATAGATTTCCCCTCCAACTCTCTTGGCACAAACAAAGGGTGAAAAGATAATGTCAAAAAAGGTAATTGTTCTACTAATGGGCCTGCTTCCTGCAACACTGCTTGCAGGTGAGATCGAATCGAATGAAGAGAAATTGAGTTACAGTTACGGTTATGAGTTCGGGCACCAGCTTAAGCAATTACTTGACCAAAACCAGATCGAAGTTGATCCAGCGATCTTTTCCAGAGCGGTGCAAGATGTCCTTTCAGGTTCCAAACCCGCCATTTCAGTCGAGATGATGCAGGAAGTGTCCAGGCATGATCAGGAGATGAGGAATAAAAAAGAACAAGAAGCGGTCAAGCGTAATCGTGACGCAGGTGAAGCCTATTTGACCTCAAACAGGACCAGGGAAGGGGTGGTGGTTACCGAGAGCGGGCTTCAGTATCGTATTCTCAAAGCCGGCGAGGGCAAGAGCCCGTCTGCCACCGACGCTGTGGTTGTCCACTACCGCGGCACTTTGATTAATGGCGATGAATTTGACAGTTCCTACAGCCGAAAAGAGCCGGCCACATTCTCTCTGAGTGGGATTATTCCCGGATGGAAAGAGGTCTTGCAGCTGATGAAGGTAGGAGCCAAATGGGAGGTGGTGATTCCTTCAGATCTGGCTTATGGGCCAATAGGTGCCGGAGATATGATCGGACCCGATACCACGCTAATATTTGAAATTGAGTTATTGGAGATCAAATAGCCGCCTGCACCCCCAAGAGGGAGTGACCTCAATGGGATGTGGAGTGTGCCTCTGCATCTCGCAGGAGGTGTTTTCTCTCTTTGTTGGTCAGGAAGAAGTAGAGTCCCGGCAGGCTTGAGATAATAATAACAGGTACGAAGAGGATAGCGGTTGTCGCAGCCTCACTCTCTCCCATGCCCATTGCGGTGAAGATGGTGATCGCCGCGGCTTCTCGAACACCTAATCCACCAATGCTGATGGGTAGTCCTGACACGATCAGAATTAATGGAACGGCGAGAATAAAACTTGTTAGGGGTAATTCAGCTCCTGTACCGAGTGCCAGGACAACGAAGACAAAAATCTCCATTGCCTGGGCTGCGATCGACAGGGCAATCACTTTGACCAATAAACGAGGGGCGCCGAAATAACCATGGCTTGATTCAGCCACCTGGAGCAGTGCCTTGAGAAGTTTGTGGTTTGATTTGATGGCGAGAAAGTTATGGAGAGGTCGATAAGTGGTCGGCCATCCAAGGAGCAGCAGAACCAGTGCCAGTGAGACAAAGATTATGGGTAAGGCGAGTGAAAGCGTCTCTAGCCATCCGGCTTCAAAGGTGACAAAAGGGATTACTGCTGAAGCCAAACCAAACATGACGCAAAATCCGGTCAGCCGTTCAGTGATTATGGGTGAGGCTGCAATAGAGGGGCCATAGCCCTGTTTGTAGATATGGTAGATACGAAGTGCATCACCACCCGTTGCTGCAGGCAATACATTATTGAAAAGTGCACCGACGAAATAGGGGTTAAGGAGTTGAACAAAGGTGTGTTTTGTCTTTTCGTGGCGGAAAAAGAGCCACCAGCGGCTTGTCCCTACTGCAAAGATGATGACCTGAATTACAATGGCACCAGGCAGTGCCCACCATTTCAGAGTCAGAACCTGGTCTGCAATTGATGGCCAATCAAGCTGTTGAACAAGAATCCAGAGGACAAGAAGCGTGATTGAGGTGCGAATTATGCGAAAGAGCATAAAGCCATAATATTATGATGAGCTGTTGACAAAGGTAACCCCACGGAGTGATTTTACATGTTATTGTTTGCCGATTCGCTTTTTTATTACTGGGATTCCCTGATATGGTTTCTAACCCTCACAGGGGGGTCTATATGGAATATCCATAACCAGGTGTCATGATCATCTGAGTCCGGAAGAGAGAGGTTTAATGTTGTGAATAGGGCGGCATCAGTTAATTTGGTCCACAGGATCCGAGGTAGGAAGAGATGAGTTGGTGGGGAAAAATAATTGGAGGGACCTTTGGCTTCATGATGGGTGGGCCGTTAGGGGCCATGTTGGGGGGTGCCCTGGGTCATCAGTTTGACAGGGGGCTCTCAGACCACTCATCGGGGGGGGTCGGTGGACAGGAGAGGGTTCAGACGGCTTTCTTTACCGCGACCTTTTCAGTGATGGGTCATGTTGCCAAGGCTGATGGCACTGTTTCAGGTTCTGAAATTGCCCTTGCCAGGCATGTTATGGCCCAGATGCAGCTCAATGAGACACAGAGACTTGCGGCAATGAGGCTCTTTGAGGAGGGGAAACGCAGTTCTTTTCCTCTTGATGAGGTGTTGGAACAGTTTCGATTTGAGTGCCACCGCAGAACCACTCTGATTAGAATGTTTCTTGAGATTCAAATCCAGTCAGCTCTTGCCGATGGAACCCTCCACGCTGCTGAACGCCAACTCCTGGCCAAGGTAGCGGAAGCGCTCGGAATTCCAAAGGGGACTTTTGAGCAGATTTTGAACATGATTCAGGGTGCTGCTCATGGTGGTGGTCCCGCAGGCAGAGGTCCAAGCCTGGCTGATGATTACAAGGTAATCGGAGTAAAAAAATCAGCTACAGACGCTGAAGTTAAAAAGGCCTATCGCAGGCTGATCTCCCAACATCATCCGGATAAACTTGTTGCCAAAGGACTTCCTGAAGAGATGGTCAAGCTGGCCACCGACAAGACTCAGCAGATTCGAGCGGCCTATGAATGCATCATGACGTCAAGAGGAAGTCACCATTGAAGAGTGGATTATTGTAACTAAACAGACAGAGGCAGATCAATGGAGATAGAGGGAGTAGCGGCACTGGTGACTGGAGCCGGTTCAGGAATGGGCGAGATGACTGCACAGCATCTTGCCGGAGTGGGGGCAAAGGTGTCATTGGTCGATCTCAATGAGGACCGTGTAAGGGATGTGGCCAAGAGAGTAGGCGGGGTGCCCATTGTCTGTGATGTTTCGAACCCGGCCAGTGCAGAGGCGGCGGTTGCTAAAGCAGCAGAAATGAATGGTCCTGCACGAATATTGGTCAATTGTGCAGGGGTTGGTCGGGCAAAAAGAATTGTGGGCCGTGAAGGCCCTATGCCGCTTGAGGAATTCGAAAGGGTCATTAACACCAATCTGGTGGGGTCGTTCAATATGCTTCGACTGGCCGCTGCCGCGATGTTTCCCCTTGAACCCGTGACCGCCAGTGGCGGCAAGGGCGTTATTATCAATACGGCCTCTGTGGCCGCCTACGAGGGCCAGATCGGCCAGGCCGCTTATAGTGCTTCCAAAGGCGGTATTGTCAGTTTGACCCTGCCGGCCGCACGCGAGTTTGCCACCCAGGGGATCAGGGTGATGACCATCGCACCGGGGTTGATTGACACCCCGATGATGGCGGGGATGCCGGAAGAGGTTCAGGAAAGTCTGGCTTCCCAGGTGCCCTTCCCAAAGCGTTTTGGCCGACCGCAGGAGTACGCCTCCCTTGTTGAACACATCATCACCAACGAGATGCTCAATGGAGAGGTGATTCGGTTCGATGGGGCGATCAGGATGCAGCCAAAGTAGACCCGGCATCTTCGCTCACTCTGGCTATAAGGGTTGACCCATCAACCTAGTGTTGATTAATGCTGTCACGAAGTTTGAATTTCTGGATCTTACCCGTTGAGGTTTTTGGTAGCTCCTGAAAAATCACCTGGTGGGGACACTTAAAATGGGCCAGGTGCTCTCTGCAATAGAGAATGATCTCTTGTTCAGTGATCTTCATATCCGGTTTTAGCTCTACAAAGGCACATGGGGTTTCGCCCCATTTTGCATCCTCTTTGGCAACTACTGCCGCAACCAGGACACAGGGGTGGCTGTGGAGTACATTCTCTACCTCAATCGATGAGATGTTCTCACCGCCAGAGATGATGATGTCTTTGGAACGGTCTTTAAGTTTGATATAGCCATCGGGATCCATTACTCCCAGGTCACCTGAATGAAACCAACCCCCGGCAAAAGCGGCATCTGTTGCCTCGGGGTTCTTGAGGTAACCTTTCATCACTATATTGCCTCTGAACATTACTTCACCCATGGTCTCACCATCAGCAGGAACGGGCGCCATGGTCTCAGGGTCTAATACCGCCAGTTTCTCCAGGGAATGATAACGGACGCCTTGTCTTGATTTTTTTTCCGATTGCTCCGCAATCGGGAGCTGGCCCCACTCATCACGCCAGGAACAGAGGGTAGCTGGCCCGTATGTCTCAGTAAGACCATAGACATGGGTGACGTTAAACCCGGCATGCTGCATCGCTTCAAGAGTGGCCGCCGGAGGCGGAGCTGCTGCCGTCATAACCTCAACGGGGTGTTCAAATGATCGTTGCTCATCTTTATTCGCATTGATCAGCAGGTTAAGGACAATTGGGGCGCCGCCAAAGTGAGTTATTTTTTCATCGGCAATAGCAGCAAAAATGGTTTTTGCAGTGACTTTGCGCAGGCAGATATTGGTTCCCCCGATTGCGGCCAATGTCCAGGGGAAACACCAGCCGTTGCAATGGAACATGGGGACTGTCCATAAAAAGCGAGGATTTTTAGCCATTGACCAACTTACGATATTGGAGAGGGCATTCAGATAGGCACCCCGATGGTGGTAGACAACCCCTTTGGGGTTGCCTGTTGTACCTGAAGTGTAATTGAGGGTGATCGCATTCCACTCATCATCTACTTGATTCCAGTGAAATTCAGGGTCACCCCCTTGAAGAAACTTCTCATATTCGAGATCTCCAATGAACTGCCCGTCAGGATGATATTGAGTGTCGTCCACATTGATCACGGGAACGGTTCTATCAAGCTGAGTCAGGGCAATTGAGACAGGTTCAGCAAACTCGGTGTCAGTGATAATACAGTCAGCCTCTCCATGGTTGAGGATAAAGCCGATGGTATTGGCATCGAGACGAATGTTAATGGTGTTGAGGACGGCTCCGGTTGCAGGAACGGCAAAGCAACACTCCACCATCTCTGGTGTGTTGGCGAGAATCACTGCAACAGTATTGTTTTTTCCTATTCCCAGATTGGAGAGCGCTGAGGCGAGGCGACGACATCGTTTGAAGGTCTCTGACCAGGTATATCGCCGTGTTCCATAGACAATCGATTCCTGGTCTGGCCAGACACTGGCTGAACGTTCTATAAAGGTTAACGGTGAGAGGGGGATATAGTTCGCGGGGGATTGATCAAGGCCCTGTTCATAGGGCGAGTTGTTGATGCTCTCCATCTCGTTTCGACCTCTTGATAGGTAAGTTTTACTCGGCAGCTCCAGAAAAGGGCAGAGCTTCCAGATCCATCCTAGGTTATCATGAGTTTCTTGAAAAATATCATACCAATCAGAGAATGGTCTCCACAAGATCATCTTTTCTGTGTTTATGCCCGGCAAGTGTTCAGTGAGGAGATCCAACGGATGGCCGAACAGGGTTATAGTATCGAGGAGATCAAGGTGGGCATGACGGCTCGGTTTTCAAAACAGATTACGGTCAAAGAGATCACGCTCTTCAGCCAGGCCAGTGGGGACACCAATCCAATGCATCTCGACCCGGGTTTTGCATCAAGAACTCGTTTTAAAGGGTGCATCGCTCACGGGATGCTCACAGCCAGTCTGATCTCTACAGTGATCGGGACTCAACTCCCCGGCCCCAGTTCGATCTATCTGCAAGAGCGTTTGAAATTTATTGCCCCTGTCTATCCCGGTGATCAGGTTGAGGTGGTCACCACTGTTGTAGCGATCAATCAACGTCGCCCAATCGTCACCCTTGAGAGTAAATGCATGGTTGGGGAGAAAGTGGTGCTGAAAGGGGAATCAAAAGTAATGGTAGAGTGAGTGAAACGACTCTTTATTTAATCGTCGACTTCCATTCCGGATCCCTTTTTTCAATAAAGGCATCGATTCCTTCGATAGCGTCTGGGTCCATCATGTTGCACGCCATCACTTCCCCGGCCCTCTCATAGGCTGTCATCAGCGTCTGATCGATCTGCTGGTAGAAAGCTTTTTTTCCATATGAGAGGATGCTTTTTGGTTTAGAAGCGATTTTTCTTGCCAACGCCATTACCGTCTCATCCAGCTCTTCTTCTTCTACAGCTCGATTGATCAGGTTCCATCTCTCAGCGGTTGGAGCATCGATAAAGTCGCCCGTCATCAACATTTCCAATGCGCGTTTGCGTGGAAGATTTCGGGCCAGGGCAACCCCTGGTGTGCTGCAGAAGAGTCCAAGGTTGACTCCAGAAACGGCAAAACGTGCTGTTGTTGAGGCAACAGCCAAATCACATGTCGCTACCAGTTGACAACCTGCTGCCGTGGCAATCCCCTGAACCTGAGCAATAATCGGTTGAGGGAGTTGGGTGATGGAGAGCATCAGATTGCTGCAGCGTTTGAAGAGATCTCTCTGGTAGTCGAGATTGGGATTGTCGCGCATCTCTTTGAGATCATGGCCGGCACAAAAGGCGCGACCTGCTCCTTTTAAAATCACCACTTTGGTCTCCGAGTCATCAACGAGTCGATCGAAGATTGCTTGCAATGAAGACAACAGGGTATCGCAAAGGGCGTTAAACTGATCCGGGCGATTAAGAGTGATTGCTTTGATGCCTGTCTCAATATCTTCAATGATGACGAGGGATTCTTGGTTGTCAGAGGGTTTTTCGGTGTTCGACATTAACCTTCTCCCAAAGGCGGTAGACGGCGTGGCTGTGAGAACTTTTTGGGTCTCTACTAAAGAGATCCCGTCATATGAGCAAGCCCTGCACCAGGGCCACCTGAATTCTACCTTGTGGTTTAAATAAGCGGATTATCTCTTATTTCTATTGACTCTCTCAATCGAATAGCCTAAGTTTATGTCAGCGTCGATTTGAACTCAGCTTGCGGGCGCTTAAAAAAATACGGCTAAAGCGAGGGAGAGATACCCGCCGCAGCCGAAGCTGGGCGGGTTTTTTGTTTCAGGAGCAAAGATCATGACAGGATCAAACAAGCTGGAAAATGGCCAGCAGACAAGTCAGTTCGGACTGGAAACACAAGCGATAAGGGCAGGTCATCAGCGAACTGGAGAGGGTGAGCATGGCGAACCTATTTTTACTACTTCCAGTTTCGTATTTGAAAATGCAAAAGAAGCGGCAGCACGATTTTCTGGGGATCAGCCTGGCAATGTCTATTCGCGTTTTACCAACCCAACAGTGCGTGCTTTTGAACAGCGACTCTGTGCCATGGAGAGTGGGGATTATGCTGTGGCTACGGCATCTGGAATGGCAGCACTGTTGACGACCGGGTTGGCGCTATTGAAATCAGGAGACCATGTTGTGCTTTCACGGAGTCTCTTCGGTTCAACCATCTCACTTTTTACCGGAATTTTCTCTCGGCTCGGTGTTAAGTCCAGCTTTGTAGAACTGAATGATATTGATAGCTGGGCAGAGTCAATCACCTCTCATACCCGTCTTTTGATATTGGAGACCCCATCCAATCCTCTTCTTGAGCTTGCAGACATTAGTCAACTTGCTGAGCTTGCCCATTCAAAGGGAGTATTGTTGGTGGTAGATAATGTTCTCTGTACCCCAGTACTGCAGAGGCCCCTTGAACTGGGCGCCGATATTGTGATCCATTCGGCAACAAAATATCTCGATGGACAGGGGCGGTGCATTGGTGGCGCAGTGGTGACCAGGTGTGAAGAACACTATAAAGATTTGTTCAATGCGCTGCGTACCGGTGGGGCAGCGATGAGTCCATTTAATGCCTGGGTATTTCTCAAAGGACTTGAGACCTTGACTTTGAGAATGAGGGCTCACTGTAAAAATGCCTTCGATATAGCGACCTGGTTGGAGACGAGACCAGAGGTCAGTCGGGTCTATTACCCGGGGCTGGCATCTCATCCCAACCATCAGTTGGCAGTTCGCCAGCAGAATGATCTCTTTGGTGGGATGGTTAGTTTTGAAGTGGCAGGAGGAAGGGAAGGGGCCTGGAGGGTAATTGATAATACTCAGCTCTTGTCAATCACCGCCAACCTTGGCGATACCCGCAGCACCATCACTCATCCGGCAACCACAACCCATGCTCGTCTGTCAGAAGACGAGAGAGCGGCCGCTGGAATCACAGAGGGGTTGATTAGGGTTTCTGTCGGGCATGAGGATGTGGATGATCTCTGCACTGATCTCTTGAGGGGACTTTCAACTCCATCCTGACCCTGTTGTCAGGTGAGGAGAAGGCAACGTTGTCCGCCACCTGGGTTTTAATAGGAGATCATGGAAAGGGGGTATTGGTTACAGTGGGTGGGGTTGATCTTCTCTGCCAGCAGGTTTATTTGTCAGGGCCTGGCTCACCTTCGATGAGAGGGGTCGCTTCAACTGACGGGATATGAAGCCTACCGTGTCCATTATTGAATCGATACTGACCCCGGTCTCGATCCCCATTCCATCAAGCATGTAGAGCAGATCCTCGGTCGCCAGATTTCCGCTCGCCCCTGGTGCATAAGGGCACCCCCCTAGTCCGGCAACCGAACTGTCAAAAGTGGTCACTCCCAGTTGCATAGAAGCGAGTACGTTTGCCAACCCTTGTCCGTAGGTGTCATGAAAATGTCCTGCCACGCGAGTGACGGGTATTTCTTTTGTCAGTGATTCAATCAGGGCAGTGATCATTCCTGGCGTGCCGGTGCCCAATGTGTCGCCGAGGGAGACCTGGAAGCAACCCATCTCAACCAGGGCATTGGCAACGGCGGTCACCTTGCCGGGTTCGACAACACCCTCTATGGGGCATTCCAATACACATGAGATATATCCCCTGACCTCAATTTTAACCGCCAGGGCGCGCTCACAAACCCTTTCCAATCGCTTGAGGCTTTCACTAATTGAGCAGTTGGTGTTCTTGCGGGAGATGGATTCTGTCGCTGAAGCAAATACAGCAATCTCACGAACACCTGCTTCGATCGCTTTTTCGACCCCCTCCTCATTAGGGACAAGGACCGGGTAGCGAAGCTCAGACCCAAGATCAAGCTTGCTCAGCACCTTGTCGGTATCAGCCATCTGGGGGATCCATTTAGGGGAGACAAAGCTCCCCGCTTCGATGACCTGAAGACCGGAATCTGCGAGGCGGTTGATGAGTTCTACACGGAGTTCAGGGGTTGCTATCCGTTGTTCGTTCTGTAGCCCATCTCTTGGGCCAACTTCAACAAGGGTAACCGTTTTGGGGAGATTCATTTATCGCGCAGGTCTGGAGGTGAGGTTTACGAGTCGGCCTCTTCGTCATCTGCCCATGAAGGTCTGCGTCTGTTGAAGAATGAACTTATCCCTTCCTGTCCCTCATGTGAAACTCGGGCGTGTGCAATCCGGTCTGCAGTCTCAGAGATTAGATTTTGATCTATTGGGTTTTCATCAACCAGTGCGATAAGATCTTTTGTGCGAGAGAGTGCGTTTGGCCCGCCTCTCTTCAGATGGCTGGCAAAGTAAGCAACGGCCTGGTCCAGGCCATCCGGTTCAGTGATCTGGTGGATCAACCCAAGCTGAAGCGCTGTGGCAGCATCAAATTTCTCCCCTGTCAGCATGTATCGCCTGGCAGACCTAATGCCTATGGCTCTGACAACATAGGGGCTGATGACGCCTGGGACAAGGCCGAGTCGAGGTTCAGTGAGGGCAAAGTGGGCAGAGGAGGAGGCAATGGCTATGTCACAACAGGCAATCAAGCCAATCCCTCCACCGTAGGCAGAGCCACCTATCCGGGCGATCGTAGGCTTGTTGATCTGATAAAGGGTCTTCATTAAGTGTCCAAGAACCAGCGCGTCTTTTCGGTTTTCTTCCACTGAATAGTCGGCGCTCTCTCTCATCCACTCCAGGTCGGCGCCGGAACAGAAACTCTCTCCCTGGGCACTGAGGATGATGAGGCGAACCTCAAGGTCATCTTCAAGCTGGGTCAACAGCTGGCAGAGCTCTTGAATCATAAGAGGGTTAAAGGCGTTATGAACAGCCGGGCGGCTGAGTTCAATAGTGGCAACAACACCCTCTCTGTCCAGTGTGATCGTCTGGAAGCCTGGTTGTGTCATCTACATTCTGAAAACCCCAAAACGGGTCTCCTCTATTGGGGCATTGGCGGCAGCACCCAGCCCCTGGGCAAGCACCTGTCGAGTCTCTGCAGGATCAATGATGCCATCATCCCAAAGTCGTGATGTGCCGTAGTAGGGGTTGCCCTGAGTCTCATACTGATCAAGGATGGGTTTGCGGAACTCATCTTCCTCGCTTTCACTCCACTGTTCCCCTCGGGCCTCCATACTATCCCGTTTGACGCTGGAGAGCACACTGGCGGCCTGTTCGCCCCCCATCACTGAGACTCTAGCATTTGGCCAGGTCCAGAGAAAACGGGGATCATAGGCACGGCCGCACATTGCATAGTTCCCCGCGCCAAAACTTCCACCGATGATTACAGTTAGCCTGGGGACACGTGCGCAGGAGACGGCCATGACCATCTTGGCGCCATTTTTGGCGATTCCTCCCGATTCATAGCGACTGCCCACCATGAAGCCGGTTATGTTCTGCAGGAAGACAAGGGGAATTTTTCGCTGGCTGCAGAGTTCGACAAAGTGTGCTCCCTTCAGAGCTGATTCAGAAAACAGGACACCATTATTAGCAACCACTCCAACAAGATGTCCTTCAATTCGAGCAAAACCACAGACAAGAGTCGTCCCGTAGAGACGCTTGAACTCATCAAACTCACTGCCGTCAACGATGCGGGCGATAATCTCACGCACATCATAAGTGTGACGGCTGTCGTGAGGAATGATCCCGTAGATCTCTTCAGATCGGTAACCGGGGGGGGCGATCATTTTTGCCTGATCGGGAGAAGAGGGCCTGTTGAGGTTGGCGACCGCCTGACGGGCCAGAATCAGGGCATGGCGGTCATTATCTGCGATATGGTCAGTGACTCCTGAAACCCGAGTGTGGACATCTGCACCGCCCAGTTCTTCAGCGGTGACCACCTCTCCAGTCGCTGCTTTAACAAGCGGCGGCCCAGCCAGAAAGATGGTGCCCTGGTCTCTGACAATGATTGTTTCATCTGACATTGCCGGGACATAAGCACCTCCGGCAGTACAAGATCCCATTACCACGGAAATCTGGGGTATTCCGGCACTGGACAAATTGGCCTGATTGTAGAAGATGCGTCCGAAGTGAAAGCGGTCAGGAAAGACCTCGTCCTGTTGAGGGAGGAAAGCACCCCCTGAGTCAACAAGGTAGATGCAGGGCAATTGATTGTCACGGGCAATATCTTGGGCTCGAAGGTGTTTTTTTACCGTGATAGGGTAATAGGTTCCCCCTTTTACTGTTGCATCGTTAGCGATAATGACGCAGTCCTGACCTTTGATCTGACCGATGCCGGTGATGATACCCCCGGAAGGGACAGGGTCGTCATAGAGTCCGTCACCGGCAAGTTGTGAGAATTCGAGAAAAGAGGCACCCGGGTCACAAAGGAGGGTGATTCGTTCCCTTGGCAGCATCTTTCCCCGGGCAAGATGTTTTTCTCGGGCTCTCTGACCACCCCCTTTGCTTGCCACCCTGAGTTTGCCTTTGAAAGCAGTTACCAACCGTTGCATTACCTTGGCATTGGTGGAGAACATCTCTGTTTGGGCGTCAATGCGTGATTTCAGCCTGTTCATCACCTACCACCCTCCTGACTCAAGCCACTCATCAAGTTCAGATAATCGATCATTTCCCCAGAAAGGCTGGTTATCGACAATAAAGTAGGGTGAGCCAAAGACACCTGCTTCAATCGCACCGTCGGTCTCTCGGCGCAGTCGGTCCTTGATTGCGGAATCAGAAAGTGCAGCCGCAAAAGAGGTGGGGTCTGCACCGCATTCAGCAGCGATCTCAGAGACCACTGTGTGAGATGAGATATCGCGATTCTGGGAGAAGTAGGCCGCATAGACCGACAGGGCAAAGTGTTTGGCTCTGTCCGGTTCTGAGCCTGTCAAATAGTAGAAACCGCGACAGGCAGCAACAGACGCGACCGGAAACTTGCTGGGTATGGTGATAGAGACATCGTATCGGCGCGCACTTCTGAGGATATCGAGACGGGCATAGTCTCCCACCAATGGTCGATTAATAAGCGGGGTGCTTCCAGTCAGTTTCATTGCCGCTCCCATAAGGTAGGGTCTCCAAATGACTTCACGACCATGGGTGGCAGCGATTCCATCTATCCGCAGGCTGGCCAGATAGCCATAGGGAGATGAGAAATCGAAATAGAAATCGATGGGATTGGCCATAATCGCTCCTTTAGTTTGTCCGCTCGATGGCGATGGCAGTTGCTTCACCCCCAAGGTCAGGGGCTGAGAGGGAGGCGAAAATCCCCTGGAAGCTACCCATAGGGGTTCGTTTGGCTCCGACGATGACAACGGGGTCTTCTTGATTCAATCTCATTTTCTATCCTTCACGGGTTTTGGTAGGAGTCTGCCAAAGTATTCAGCGTCTCTTTAATGATCAGGGTTTGTTTATCAACTCTCTTTAAAAAGTTCTCGGCCAATCAGCATTCGGCGTATCTCACTGGTTCCAGCGCCGATCTCATAGAGCTTGGCATCACGCAGTAGTCTGCCGGTTGGAAAATCATTGATGTAGCCATTGCCACCAAGAATCTGGATGCTCTCAAGGGTCATCCAGGTTGCTTTTTCCGCAGCAAAAAGAATGGCACCTGCGGCATCCTTGCGAGCAGTCTCCCCCCGATCGCAGGCCTTGGCAACACTGTAGACATAGGCACGACAGGCATTCAAAAGAGTATACATGTCTGCAAGTTTTCCCTGGATCATCTGAAATTCACCGATCGGCCGGCCAAATTGCTCACGATCATGGGTGTAGGGGAGAACCACATCCATGCAGGCCTGCATAATCCCAAGGGGTCCGCCCGCCAGGACAGTCCGCTCATAGTCCAGTCCGCTCATGAGTACACTGACGCCGCGGTTAAGTTCACCCAATATATTCTCTTCGGGGACTTCACAATTATCAAATACCAACTCACCGGTATTTGACCCACGCATCCCGAGTTTGTCCAGTTTTTCAGAGGCAGAGAAGCCAGGGCAGGTGTTCTCGATTATGAAGGCAGTAATTCCATGGGGACCTGCTTCATGATCGGTTTTGGCATAGACCACCAGAGTGTCAGCATCCGGGCCATTGGTGATCCACATTTTTGTGCCATTCAGGAGATAGTAGTCCCCTTTTTTGTTTGCACTCAAACGCATGCTGACCACATCTGAACCCGCCATGGGTTCACTCATGGCTAATGCACCGACCTTCTCTCCCCTGACCAGTGAGGGAAGATATTTTTCCTTTTGAGATGGGGTCCCATTTTTAAAGATCTGGTTGACACAAAGATTGGAGTGGGCGCCGTAGGAGAGCCCAACTGAAGCAGAGGCCCGGCTTATCTCCTCCATGGCGATGACATGTTCGAGATAGCCCATGTTGCTGCCGCCATACTGCTCATCGACAGTGAGTCCCAATAGGCCGAGTTGGCCCATCTTGACCCACAACTCCTGTGGAAAATGGTTTGTTCGGTCTATTTCGCTTGCCTGGGGAGCGATCTCGGCTGTTGCAAAATGATCAACCGAGTCTCTCAGCATCTCCGCTGTTTCTCCAAGACTAAAATTGAGTGTCGGATATGATCTGTTCATATAGGGCGCTCTTGTTGGTCTGGATGGTTGTCAAATACTCCAGAATAATGAAGTAATGGAGTGCTCATCAAATACATATAGCTGACGTTTACGTAAACGTCAATATAAAGTCGGCGTTGTTGCCTATC
>DIIC01000024.1:16936-65702 GCA_002420425.1 Proteobacteria bacterium UBA5680
CGTTGTTGCCTATCCTGGAGCAGAGCGGGGGTTAAAGTGACCGCTTATCAACAACCCTCTGTGCTTTGCCCTGGGAACGGGGAACACCCCCGGTGGGTAGTATCTCGACAGTTGACGTCACTCCAATATAGGATTTGACGTTGTTGATGAGCTGCTGGGTGGCCCGATCAATATCGGAGGCGGTGAACTGATCCTGTTTAAGTTCAACGTTGATGGTCAGCGCATCGAGGTTGTTCTCACGAGTCAGTTTCAGCTGGTAGTGTGGAGCGAAAGCATCAATACTGAGTATCTGCTCCTCGATCTGTGAGGGAAAGACATTCACCCCCCTTATTATCAGCATGTCATCACTCCGTCCGGTGATTTTGTCCATTCGGCGCATGGTTCTGGCTGTGCCTGGCAGGAGGCGGGTCAGGTCCCGGGTACGATAGCGGATAATGGGCGACGCCTCTTTAGTAAGAGAGGTAAAGACAAGCTCTCCATCTTCCCCATCATTCACTACCTGGCCTGTCTCCGGATTGATGATTTCAGGATAGAAGTGGTCTTCCCAGAGTGTGGGCCCATCTTTGGTTTCGATGCACTCCATGGCAACACCGGGCCCGATGACCTCAGAGAGACCGTAGAGATCCAGAGCAACCATATCAAAGCGATCTTCAATCTCCTGTCGCATTGAGTTTGTCCAGGGCTCAGCACCAAAGAGACCTACCCTGAGTGAAGTCGATCTGGGATCAATGCCCTGGTTCTCAAACTCATCAGCAAGATTGAGACAGTAGGACGGTGTGACCATAATCGCATCAGGTTTGAAATCGGTTATCAGTTGAATCTGTTTCTCAGATTGTCCCCCTGACATGGGAACTACTGTGGCACCCATTTTCTCAGCACCATAATGAGCTCCCAGACCACCGGTAAAGAGCCCGTAACCATAGCTGACATGGACGATGTCGCCTCTGTGGACACCGGCAGCCCTCAATGATCTTGCCATCAGATCTGCCCAGAGATCGATATCATTCCGGGTATAACCGACAACAGTAGGTTTTCCTGTTGTACCGCTTGAAGCATGTACACGAACTATCTCTGACATTGGCTTGGCAAAGGCCTTGAAAGGATAGTGATCTCGCAGATCCTCCTTGGCGGTAAAGGGAAAGGCAGCCAGATCCTCCAGAGTATTAAGGTCGGCTGGTGAAATGCCCGCCTGCTCAAATTTATTTCTGTACATCGGCGAGTGTTCAAAAGCATGGTTGATTGACCACTTCAGCCGTTGGAGTTGTAGTGCGCTGAGTTCATCCCTGCTTGCGCGCTCAATTTTTTCGAGTTCAGACTCTCTTGGTGCCGATAGACTCATCATTGGTTCTCCTCTGGCCTTTTTCTATACATTACTTTTTGGCTGGGGTCTTAGGAAGTTAAGTGTTCAACTGGGCTTATGATGAAGCAACTTTAATAGTAACTGATAAAGATTGTCACTACGATGACTAAACCCAAATTCAGTCTCTTTCAGATGCTGGCAGAACAACTCTTTTGTTACCCTCCTGAACCTGGAGAGACCCCTGATTCTTACCCGACTGTTTTTATATGAAATAAAAACATGGACGAAGAAGGGGTTATTTTGTAATGATTGGGGTTGTTGCAAAAACAAAGAATCAGTTCTGACATAAAGATGATGACTCAAGCAACTAAAGGAGACAGGTGCAACCGGTTAAGCAATAACCGGCAAGCTACCCAGACATTAAATCATTAAACTTGATGGAGACCTCTTAAGATGAAAAAAACCATTTACAAAAGCATACTGGCAGCAGGTATTTTGAGTGCAGGTGTTGCGACCGTTACCCCCGCCTCGGCTGAAACCACCCTGACACTCTCTTCCTGGCTTCCACCCTCTCATCCTATTGTTGCCAATATGATTGTCCCCTGGACAGAACAGGTGGCAGAGGCAACCAATGGCAACGTTAAGGTAAAAATTCTGGCCAAGGGGCTGGGCAGTCCTCCGGCCCATTTTGATATTGCTCGAAAAGGCCAGGCTGATGTGACCTATGGTGTCCACGGCTACCAGCCCGGGCGTTTTCTCCTGACCAAGGCCGCTGAATTCTCATTTCTTGGTGATAAGGCAGAGGATGTCTCTGTGGCCTACTGGAGAACCCATAAGAAACACCTGGAGGCGGCCAATGAACATGAAGGTGTTCAACTCCTCGGTGTCTTCACCCATGGACCAGGCCAGATGTACAACGCAGTAAGGCCGATCAGTTCACTTGCCGACCTTAAGGGACTCAAGATCAGGGTAGGTGGAGGAGCTATTAATACCATCACCACAGCGATGGGTGCCACACCTCTGCTTAAATCTGCCACCAAAGCCTATGAACTGATGTCCCATGGGGTCGCAGACGGTACTTTCTTCCCTAAAGAGTCAATCAAGTCCTTCAAACTGACCAAGCTGGTAAAATACGCCACCATCATCCCCAAGGGGCTCTATAATGTTAGTTTCTTCCTGGTCATGAACTCCAAGAAGTTTGACAGCCTCTCCGATGGGGATAAAGCGGCGATCATGAAGGTTTCCGGTGAAAACTTTGCAAGAATTTCAGGCAAGGCCTGGGATGTTGCAGACGCAGCAGGTGTTGTCGCCATGAAAGCAGATGGCGTTCAGATTCAGACAGCATCAAGCGCACTTATGGCTGAGATCAAGGCCAAGGCAGATCCCATCGAACAGGCCTGGGTTGATGATGTGAAGGAGAAGACCGGCCTTGATGGAGCAAAGATTATGGCCGACTTAAGGGCTGAAATCGCCAATGTTGCTGCAGGCAACTGATCCCAGAACAGGGTATTGAGCTCTAATACCATTGATCGTCCACAGAACCGGGTCATCCACTGGATGACCCGGCTTCTTGGGGGGACAGCTGTTCTCTTTCTGTTTGCCATGATGCTGCTCACATTTATTGATGTGTGGGGTCGAGCGTTTCTCTATCCGGTAATGGGTGGATTTGAAATTACCGAGATTATGCTGGCAACACTGATTTTCTGTGGCCTCCCATTAATGACTCTCGCTGAGGAACATATTACCGTTGACCTCTTTGACCGCTTCATCCCCAAGCGCATTCTCCCCATTCGTGATGGCGTGATAAGCCTGATCTCTGGGGGGATGATCTCTGTCGTCTGTTACCAGCTCTGGTTGAGATGGGAGGAGACCGTCGCTTACGGCGATACCACGGCAATTCTGCTTATCCCTCTGTCACCCCTCACCTTTTTTATGTTCATCATGACAGGTCTGACTGCTATCGTCTTCTTTTTCCTTGCCTGGGCAAAGCTGTTTTCAAAAAATTAGGTTTACCCTGGAGTAACACTTGATCGTCTCAATCCTAGGCTTTATTGCGCTTCTTGTCTTGCTTGTGCTCGGCATGCCCATTGCGTTTGCAATGGGTCTGGTAGGAACGATTGGCTTTGCCCTGTTGGTAAGTTTTGATGCCGCAATGGCACAAATTGCCCAGGTGACATATGAGACCGGACTCAATTATGGGCTCTCAGTTGTTCCGCTGTTCATTTTAATGGGGAATTTTGTCACTCGTGCTGGGTTGTCAGATGAACTCTATGCTGCTTCAAATGCATTTCTTGGCCATCGCAAAGGGGGGTTGGCGATGGCTACGGTGGTGTCTTGCGGTGGTTTTAGTGCTGTTTGTGGGTCAAGCCTGGCCACTGCAGCAACCATGGCGAATGTCTCTATGCCCTCAATGCGTCGCTTTGGCTACTCAAAGAGTCTGGCTGCAGGATCTATTGCGGCAGGGGGTACCCTTGGAATCTTGATTCCGCCCAGCGTCATCCTGGTCATCTATGGCCTGATGGTTGAAGAGGATATCGGGAAACTGTTTATTGCCGGTGTTCTCCCAGGGTTGGTGGGCATCTTCTTTTATCTCGGTGCCGTCAAGTATACGATCTGGCGGGATCCCACAGCAGGGCCGCCCGGTCAGAGAGTCTCCAGGCGAGAGCGTTGGAGATCACTGTCAGGGGTATGGGGGGTTATCGTGCTGTTTCTGATAGTGATGGGGGGGATCTATTTGGGCTGGTTTACCCCCACTGAGGCGGCGGGAATCGGTGCATCAGGTGCATTTCTGTTTGCCCTTTTACGTCGTCGGCTCACCCTCGCTCTCTTCTACGACAGTCTGATTCAGAGTGTGCGAACCACTGCGATGATCTTTAGTATTCTCATCGGGGCGACCATTTTTGTCGATTTCGTCAATATGGCAGATCTATCCATCCTTCTGGTTGAGTGGGTAAACAGTTTCAACTTGCCAGCGTTGACTGTGGTTTTACTCATTATGCTGGTCTATATTCTCCTCGGCTGCATTCTTGAGTCCCTATCAATGATCCTGTTGACCGTGCCGGTTTTTTATCCGCTGGTAGCAGGGCTTGATTTTGGGGGGCATGTCCCACCCGAGATGGTTTTGATCTGGTTTGGAATTATTGTTGTGGTGGTAACAGAAATCAGCCTGATCACACCGCCCATTGGGTTGAATGTTTTTGTTCTCAAGGGCGTGCTTCCTGATACCTCCACCTCAACAATTTTCAAGGGTGTGACCCCGTTCTGGGTGGCGGATATTTTTCGTCTTACCCTGTTGATCATGGTTCCGACCGTCAGTCTGTATCTGCCTTTGTTGATGGATCGCTGATTCCTGATATTTTGGCCTGGTTGTTGAATCCGGCCTGAACTATCGGCCCGCTCAGCTGTTAGAGGCCGTCTGCAGCAAATTGCATCCGATCCATAATCTTTAACGGTCTGTCTGCTGGATTTTGCTGGGGTTGTTGAGAGGTGTCGGCTGAGTGATAAGGCTGGTTTATACCGTTGTATGAAACTTCATTTGGAGTGTTGGCAAGTTTAAGTGCACACTTGCGCGCTGGTGAATAGCTGGAGTAGAGAAATCCACTTAAAAAGAGAATGATAATTTTGGCATCCGTGAACCAGATCCGAGATCACGAGCCGCACTTTTTAAGGTGCTTTATTTAACTGATTTTCCTAAGAGAGAACACATGATTAATCCACATGCATCCGAGACCCTCAACCCACTCTTTGTCTGCGATCCACAGTCCCACTCTGCCCTGGCTTTTGAAGCCCAAGCGTTACCTTCGATTATCGTCAGTTCTGCAACAGCAGCCAATGCTGTCATGCTCGGGGCTGGATATTTCAATCCACTGACCGGCTATATGACAAAGGCTGACGCCCTCTCAGTTGCTGAAAATATGCACACCACAAGTGGGCTCTTCTGGCCAACCCCAGTTCTCAACTTGGTTGAGAGAGCGGAAGAGGTGGAGGCCGGATCGCGAATTGCCTTGCGTGATCCCAATGTTGAAGGAAATCCTGTGCTCGCGGTAATGGATGTTGAGGCCGTTGAGAGCTTCTCCGATCAAGAGATGGCGATGATGACAGAGCGCGTCTATGGAACATCTGATCCTGACCACCCTGGTGCCGCCACCTTTAACAACCAGGGCAAGGTCACTCTCTCCGGTCCCATCCAGGTTCTTAACTTCAGTTATTTCCAGACCGATTTCCCCGATACCTTCAGGACGGCGGTGGAGATCCGCAATCAGATTCAGGAGCATGGATGGCAGAAGGTGGTTGCTTTTCAGACCCGCAACCCGATGCATCGCGCCCATGAGGAGCTGTGCAAAATGGCGATGGAAGCGGTTGATGCGGATGGTTGTGTGATCCATATGCTCCTGGGAAAACTGAAGCCCGGGGATATCCCGGCGCCGGTTCGGGATGATTCAATCCGTAAGATGGTGGAGCTCTATTTCCCTCCCAATTCAGTGATGATTACCGGTTATGGGTTCGATATGCTCTATGCCGGCCCGCGAGAAGGGGTGCTTCACGCCGTCTTCCGTCAAAATATGGGGGCGACTCACTTTATCATTGGACGCGATCACGCAGGTGTGGGTGATTATTATGGTGCTTTTGATGCCCAGACCATTTTTGATCAAGAGGTTCCAGAGAATGCTCTGGAGATTGAGATTTTCCGGGCTGATCATACGGCTTATTCGAAAAAGCTCAATAAAGTAGTGATGATGAGAGATGTTCAAGATCATACCAAAGAGGATTTTGTGCTCCTTTCAGGCACCAGGGTGCGTGAGATGTTGGGTCAGGGAATTGCACCTCCTGCAGAGTTTTCCAGACCTGAAGTGGCAAAAGTCCTGATCGACTACTTCCAGTCCATCAACTAGCCGGAGGGATTAATTGGTCCTGCAAACTGCAAGTGAAGTATCCGGCTCAGGCCTGGAGCAACGAGTGATGTCTGCCCTTCATCTTTTTTATTTAATCAACGGCGGAGAAGTTAAATGGCAGAAGTAGTCGCAACCAACGAGACCATAGTAGTTGTCGGTGGCGGCATCAGCGGAATGACTGCTGCACTGGAAGCTGCAGAGTGCGGAAAAGATGTGGTGTTAATTGAAAAGAACCCCTCTCTTGGTGGTCGCGTTGCCCAGCTTTACAAATATTTTCCCAAGCTCTGCCGTCCCACTTGCGGACAGGAGATCAATCAGCGACGTCTGAAAGTCAATCCTCGAATAAAGGTGTTGACGATGGCTGAAGTTGAGGCCGTATCGGGTCAAGCCGGGGACTACTCAATTACCGTCAACCAGTCCCCTCGCTTTGTTAATGAGAAGTGTACAGCCTGTGGCGCCTGTTCTTCGGCAGTGACGAGTGAGATCGCCAACCCGTTTGACTACAATCTCTCGAAGACAAAGGCGGCCTATCTGCCTTTTGATATGGCCTATCCTCAGCAATATGTTATCGACCCAAGCATAGTGGGCACTGAGGAGGGAGAGAAGGCAAAAGCAGCCTGTTCGGTCGGAGCCATCGACCTTGAGATGGAGGCAGAGACAATCAACCTCAAAGCGGGAGCGATCATCTGGGCCACCGGATGGAAGCCCTACGATGCCGGAAATATTCAGCCCTATGGCTATGATCGATTTTTGAATGTGGTTACAAGTGTTGAGTTTGAGAGAATGATGGATCCAAAAGGACCCACAGCCGGCAAGCTTGTCAGGCCTTCAGATGGGGCCGAAGCAAAGAGTATTGCTTTCATTCAGTGTGCCGGTTCTCGCGACCGAAACCACCTGACCCACTGCTCTCGCATCTGTTGTATGGCCACGCTTAAACAGACGACCTATCTCACCGAGCAATTTGGTGAACAAAGTGAAGCTGAGGCGACAATCTACTATATCGATATTCGCGCAATTGATCGATTTGAAGAGTTTTACAACAGGGTTCAAGAGGATGAAAAGGTCTCCTTTGTTAAGTCAAAGGTGGCTTATATTGCCGAAGATAAAGCCAGTGGTAATCCGATTCTTCATGGGGTAGATACAGAAGGCTATAACCGTTATGCCGCAGAACATGATCTCGTTGTGCTTGCTATAGGGATGGAGCCCAGTGTCGATATCAACGCTCTGACATCAGAGATTTCTACTGATGCAAGCGGGTTTATTCAGCTGGATGAAGAAAACGGTGCTTTTTTCGGGGCGGGATGTTCAACCAATCCGCTCGATGTAAACCGGGCTGTACAGAGTGCAACTGCTGCAGCGCTGAGAGCCATCCAGGTTGTAAATCAAATTTCCAGGGCAGAAGCAGCCTGATTGGGCGTTCTGACTGAAGGTGTAGGATTAACTAGGGAGAATTTCAGTGGCTGACGAGAAAAAAATCGCTGCCTATATCTGTAGAGGGTGTGAGCTGGGAGCTCGACTGGATACAGACCAGCTTGCCAATATTGCTCAACGTGAAGGAAAAGCACGGGTTGTTCAGCAACATGATTTCCTCTGTAGTGAAGAGGGAGTCCAGCTCATTCGCAACGATATCGATAATGAGGGAGTGACACATGCTGTTGTGGCGGCCTGTTCGCGACGTGCCAAAACAGCTGCCTTCAGCCTTGAGGATGTTGCGGTGATCAGAACCAATCTGCGAGAGGGCGTGATCTGGGCTCAGCCCGATAGTGAGGAAAATAGAGAGATCACACAGGAGATGGCTGATGATTACGTCCGTATGGGTTGTGCTGAGGCCAGGTTTGTTACCCGCCCGGCTGCAAATAGTGAGGCAGGGTCATCAAAGATAATTCTTGTAGTCGGGGGCGGCATCAGTGGGATGACCGCTGCGCAGGAAATTTCCAAGGCGGGGTATTCAGTCATACTGGTTGAGAAACAGGGTCAACTGGGAGGATGGGCTGGACGACTTTGGAAGCGAACACCGGGTAAAGAGCCCTTTGCCGATCCGGAAGATACCAAAATAGCGCAGATGGTTCAGTCTATAGAAGAAGATGACAGGATTTCAGTTCACCTCAATGCGACGGTTGGCCGTACCAGCGGAGCACCAGGCCAGTTCAGTGTCGATATCTCAACCGCAAGCGGTTCAACGGTGACTGAGAATGCAGGTGCGATTATTCAGGCCTCAGGCTTTGAGAATTTTGACGCCAGTCAACTCCCTGAAATGGGCTTTGGAAAGAGCCCCAATGTTGTTGATCAGGCAGGGTTGGAGTTGTTGGCCAAAGAAGCAGATGGAAAGAGAATAAAACGCCCCTCAGATGGAAAAGAGGTTGAGAGTGTCGTTTTTGTGCAGTGTGCCGGGCAGCGCAGTGATAAAGAGGGTGAACTCTCCTACTGTTCAGGCCACTGCTGTAATACCAGTATTAAACAGGCGATGTATTTCAAGGATGCCAATCCTGAGATTGAGACTGCAATTATCTACAATGATCTGCGTACACCCGGCAATGGTGAGGATTTCTACCGCAATGCCCAGCGCAAGAGAGTCACCTTCACCAAGGGCGAGGTGTCATCAGTCGAGACCGGTGGGAGTGACCTTGAAGTTAGGTTTAAAGATCTTATTCTTGATGAAGTGACCTCACTGTCTGCAGATCTGGTGGTCCTGGCGACAGGACAGGTGCCTAATTCCGGAGTTGATGTTGAAGCTGAACTGGAAGCAGAAACAGCTGAAAATGATGGCAACCAGGCAGGATCTAAACAAGAGGAGAGTCTTTCGGTCTCGGTTGCGGTTGAGTCCATACTAAACCTTGATTACCGTCAGGGTGCTGATCTTCCTCATCTCCAGCACGGTTTCAGTGATTCCCACTTTATCTGCTTTCCCTATGAATCGAGACGAACAGGAATCTATGCATGCGGGCCTGTTAGAAGGCCAATGGACATCGCCCAAGCGACCGAAGATGCTACCGGTGCCGCACTCAAGGCTATCCAGGCAGCGGAAAATGCGGCCCTCGGAAGAGCGGCCCATCCCAGGTCAGGTGATTTGAGCTTCCCCTCGTTTCGCAAAGAGGGCTGCACACAGTGTAAACGGTGTACTGTGGAGTGTCCGTTTGGCGCCATCAATGAAGATGATGCAGGATATCCTCTCTTTAATGAGGGGCGTTGTCGACGATGCGGCACCTGTATGGGGTCCTGCCCTGTTCGGGTCATCTCATTTGAAAACTATTCGATAGACACTGTAGGACAACAGCTGAAATCAGTTGATGTTCCTGACGAGTTCGAAGAGAAACCTCGTATTCTGGTCCTGGCGTGTGAAAATGATGCCTATCCTGCTCTTGATATGGCAGCCAGAAATGGCAATCACTACAGTGCCTATGTTCGGGTTATTCCGGTTCGCTGCCTGGGTTCAGTTAATGATATCTGGGTTAAGGACGCACTCAATTGTGGCTACGATGGAATTGTACTGATGGGGTGCAAGAAGGGGGACGATTATCAGTGCCACTTTGTCAAAGGTTCTGAGATGGCTCACTACCGAATGAGTAAAATTGATGACACTCTGCAACAGCTTCAGCTCGAAGCTGAACGGGTGAGTACACTTGAAGTTGAAATTACTGATATCAGGCGTGCGCCTCAATTGCTGAATGATTTTGTCGATCAGATCAATGAGATCGGGTTATCCCCGTTCAGGTTCTAAGGGAGCGCAGGGAATGGGTTCAACAAATACCGCTAAGGTTGATAGATATAAAAACAACTTTCTCAAAGAGGTTGAAGAGAATGTTGAAGAGGGTGATTGGGTCAGGATGTGTATGCAGTGCGGAGTCTGTGCCGGCTCATGCCCGCTCGGCCCCCATTGGGACCATCCCCCTCAGGAGATCTTCATGATGATCAGGGCCGGCAAGCGGGATGAGGTGCTGGCATCAGATTCAATGTGGATGTGCACCTCGTGTTACAACTGCATTGTTCGATGCCCCCGGGAGCTTCCAATAACCCATATCATGCATGGTCTGGCTAATTATGCCCATCGATTGGGAGTTGCCCATCAGGAGAATCCGACGCGTCGTTTTGCCCAGATGTTCTGGAACAATGTTACCAAAACAGGTCGGGCCAATGAGTTGAAGATCTCTCTCGGCCTCTATTTTATGGATGGTTTTATGAACGGAATAAAAAAATCCCTGGCGATGAAGAAGATTGGTATCGGGATGTTCATGACGGGCAGGTTGGACCCTTTTGGTCTGGTTCAGGGTAGAGGTTGCAAGGGCTCGGGCGATATCGACAAGATGCTGAAGAAGGCATTTGAGATTGAAGATCATCGTAAAGGTTATAACAGCTGATTAGAGAGTCACAGAAAATGGCAAAGTACACTTACTCATTCTATCCGGGTTGCTCATCAGAGAAGAAGGCGTCGGCATCCAACATGATGACTTCAGTAGAGACGATGTGCAGCAAGCTTGATATTCAACTTAACGAGATACCGGATTGGAACTGTTGTTCTGCTTCAATCGGTTATTGTGGTGGCGGGGAGTTGCCTCGCCTGGCGATGAATGCAAGAAATATAGCGCTCTCTGAACAACACAATCCTGAGCAGGATATTGTTGCCACCTGTGCGGCCTGCTGGCTGGGCACCCGGGAGTGCCAGGAGAGAATCCGTCAATCGGAGACCATTCTGACTGATACCCTGGAAGTTCTGAAAGAGGCGGGTCTTGAGCGTCATTTCAAGAATGAGGTCAAGGTTCGCCATATGGTCGAATCCCTGATTGAGGATATTGGCTATGAGGAGATGGCGGCCCCCGTTGTTAAGCCTCTGGAAGGGGTCAAGGTTGCCGGTTACGTGGGCTGTCAGACCAATCGTCCATTTGGAATAGATGGCGAGTCGTTTGAGAATCCTAAATATCTCGACAAGATAGTCGAGACGGTTGGCGGCGAACCGATCGAGGACTACGATAAAAAGGTGACCTGCTGTGGTGGCGCTCTCGCATTCTCGGAGCCTGAGAAGAGCTTTGCCCAGATCAAGGATATTGTTGAATCAGCCCATGATCGAGGGGCAGACCTCATTGTCACCCCTTGCCCCGTCTGTCAGATGAATGTAGAGATCTATCAGCAGCAGATTAACCATCAATATGGCACCAGCTTCAATATGCCCGTCACTTACTACAGTCAGTTGATGAGTGTTGCCTACGGCAGTAGTGCTAAAGAGGCCGGGTTAAATGGTCAGATAATCCGGGCCAAGAAACTCGAAGATATCGCCGGTAAATAGAGCCCTCTGGTGGGTAAAGGTCTGCTCGGGCTCTAATTTAAGTTAAGCCCGCTTACCAATATTCAGGCCCAGCCATCGGGCGTTGCGGTTCTGCGCTGTTGTGAGCAGGTCATCTCAAGAGTTAAATTGAGATTGAAGTTAAGCAGGCCAATAGAGATCATTTGCCCCCCCATAGAGTCTCACCGCTCTAAAAAGATGATTGGGGAGCATCTGTTAACCGCTGATATAAACATACTAACAAACTAGGTTAATCAGTCTGACTCCGGCAGAAAAAATGTTAAGGCTAAAAAAACCCTGATTCAGACCACATTAGGGTTATAAAATAACCCAATAATTTGAAATAAATACCATTATAAATAGTAAGTTATAGTGTTTATCTAAATTTAATGGAAGGTTTCCAACCATTGCTCATAACCTGTTTAGGTTGGATACATTGAGGCCAGGCGTGGTCATGAAAAGTAGAAAGTAAAATAAACACTCCTTATGACTTTGAATGTAACTCTAATTAGTTTTCCGGGTCCGACAACGATAGAGTTCACCCTCCATTCTGTATTTGGATGGCTGATTTTTTGTTAGCGCGCCAGAGCCAGAATTATGCCGGTCCCAGTGATCAGTGCTTGGGGCTATTTGAAAAGTTTCGATTAACCATCGGAGAAAAACGATGCCGACATTTGTTCGTACTGAAAAGTGTGATGGATGCAAAGGACAGGACAGGACTGCCTGCATGTACATTTGCCCCCACAACCTAATGAAACTCGACAAGGATGGTTCTGAAACGGGTCACGCCATGAAAGCGTTTAACCAGGAACCAGAACAGTGCTGGGAGTGCTATTCCTGTGTCAAGATCTGTCCCCAGGGTGCAATTGAAGCCCGCCACTATGCTGACATCGTACCGCTTGGTGGTTCTGTTCAGCCAATGCGTGGATCTGACTCCATCATGTGGACCATCAAGTTCCGTAACGGAACCATGAAACGGTTTAAATTCCCAATTCGGACTACCCCTGAAGGATCAATCGATCCCTATGATGGCAAGCCCGAAGCTGATCTTGCCAAGATCAGTGATAATGGGTTTTTTCACACTGCAAACGGTTTCCGTGCAGGCGATAGCAGCGAACTGATCAAAGCTTAAGGCTTTGATCGAGTCCGATTTAGACCTGAATTGAGGTAGTAAAAATGTCTGAAGTAGGTACTTTTGGTAACCCTGAGTTGATCGAAGAAGAAGTCGATATTCTTATGATCGGTGGTGGCATGGCAAACTGCGGCGCAGCATTTGAGATCATGCCATGGGCAAAGCAGGCCGAGAAAGAACTTGGCCGTGAATTAAAAATCAAGCTGGTGGACAAGGCTGCTCTGGACCGTTCTGGTGCCGTAGCCCAGGGCCTGTCAGCCATCAACACCTATATCGGTAGTGAGCAGGATCCGGCTGATTATGCCCGTATGGTCTCAAATGACCTCATGGGCATCACCCGTGATGACCTGGCTTATGATCTGGGACGTCATGTTGATGAGTCTGTCCATATGTTCGAAGAGTGGGGCCTCCCCATCTGGAAGACTGATGAGAACGGCGAGCGTCATGACGGTGCACAGGGCCTGACGCCACTGGCTGAAGGCGGAAAACCTGTGCGCTCAGGCAGGTGGCAGATCATGATCAATGGCGAATCCTATAAATGGATTGTTGCTGAAGCCGCCAAAAAAGCACTGGGTATAGATCGTATTCAGGAGCGTATCTTCATCGTTAAGCTGGTCAATGACAAGAACGACTCCAACCGTATTGCCGGTGCAGCGGGTTTCTCTGTTCGTGAGAACAAAATTTATGTCTACAAGGCCAAGGCTGTCCTGCTTGCGGCAGGGGGTTGCGTCAATCTTTTCCGTCCACGTTCTGTGGGTGAGGGAACAGGTCGGGCCTGGTACCCTGTCTGGAATGCGGGTTCCACCTATTCAATGGCCGCTGAAGCCGGTGCAGAGCTGACCATGATGGAGAACCGCTTCGTTCCTACCCGTTTCAAAGACGGTTACGGTCCCGTTGGGGCGTGGTTCCTGCTCTTTAAAGCCAAGGCCACCAATGCCTATGGTGAGAACTACATGGCCAGTAATGCTGAGATGCTGGATGACTATCTTCCCTACGGTAAAGCGGCAGTGCCGGCCTCTTGTCTGCGTAATCATCTGATGCTTAAAGAGATGAAGGAGGGTCGCGGCCCAATCTTCATGGACACGGTTACAGCACTTGCTAATCTTCGAGAGACATTGAGCCCGCGTGAGGTAAAACATCTTGAAGCCGAAGCATGGGAAGATTTCCTTGATATGTGCGTTGGCCAGTGTGGGGTCTGGGTCGGTGAGAATATCGAGCCAGATAAAAAGAACTCAGAGTTGATGCCCACCGAGCCCTATCTGTTGGGTTCACATTCAGGTTGTTGTGGAATCTGGGTATCCGGACCCACTGATGTAGGTGCTCCGAATGAAGAGACAGAGGCTGGAATTCCAGATCATCTCCCGAGCGGTTGGAACTGGGGATATCGCTCCATGACTACCGTTAGTGGTCTCTTCACTGCCGGTGACGGTGTGGGTGCATCCGGTCATAAGTTCTCTTCCGGTTCACATGCCGAAGGAAGGATATGTGCTAAGTCTATGGTCAAGTATGTGATCGACAACAAGGATTACGTTGTTGAGCTTGATACCTCTGCTGAGGAGTTGGCTGCGGATATTATGCAACCGGTCAAAACCTTCCTTGAGCACAAGGACTACTCCACTGCGATCGATGTAAACCCCAACTACATTACTCCAAAGATGCTGCAGTTCCGTCTGCAGAAGATCATGGATGAATATGTTGCGGGGGTAGCGACCTACTACACCACCAACAACCGCATGTTGGAAATAGCTGAGGAGAAGCTGACCTTCCTTAAAGAAGATGCGATGAAGATGCGTGCCAAGGACCTGCATGAACTCTTGCGGGCCTGGGAGAACTATCATCGAATCCTTACCGCAGAAGCTCACATGAAACACATTGAGTTCCGTGAAGAGTCCCGTTACCCGGGTTTCTACTACCGCACCGACAAAAACTTTATTGATGAGGAGAACTGGAAGTGCTTCGTCAACTCAATCTACGACAAGAGCACCCATACCTGGACCTGCTTTAAACGAGCCCATGTGGATCTCGTTGATAAGTCCAAGCTCTTTAAGTAGATAAAATCGACACGAGTCGTATAATCCGGGCGTTACAGACGTCCGGATTTTTTTTTGGCTGTGAAGTCTAAATGAATTCTGAGGATTCAGAACTCATTTAACTGGGGGACTCCTGTGTCCGAACAAATAGAATACCGCCTTGTGACTGATAGAGACATACGCTCGACTAAATTAATTTCCAGGGAGATGGTATTTGAATGTTAAAAACATAAAAGCACTGGTGTTCGATGTCTTCGGAACGGTCGTTGATTGGCGCACCTCTATCGCCCGCCAAGCACAAGAGTTCGGATCCAAACACGGGGTTGAAGCTGACTGGGATCAATTTGCTGACGACTGGCGCGACGGATATCACTCCGGAATGATCAAAGTAAATTCAGGTGAAGATAAATGGAAAATCGTCGACGAAATTCATCGCGATCGATTAGAACTACTAATCGAAAAATACGAATTCCCTACTTTGGAGGAAGATGAGATTGTCGACTTCAACAAATCCTGGCACCGGCTGGAAGGGTGGCCTGATTCAACCGCAGGGCTGACTCGATTGAAATCGAAATTTATCGTGACATCACTATCAAATGGAAACGTAGCCTTGCTGACAAATATGGCTAAGTTTGCAAACCTGCCGTGGGATGCTGTGCTCTCGGCCGAATTGGCAGGTAAATATAAAACACACCCATGGGCATACCAGCGTACGGCGCAATTACTGGGGCTGGAACCAGAAGAGGTGATGCTAGTAGCAGCTCATAATGGTGATCTGCGCGGTGCGATCAACGCAGGACTCCACGCTGCACTAGTAACACGGCCAAACGAATTCGGAAATTCAAAAAAACCCGACCTGCTACCCGAACCGGACTTCGCCTTTTTTGCCAAAGATTTTCACGATCTTGCTGACCAGCTTGGTTGTGACTGATAATCCAAAATTCAAGGATCGAGAAAATGAACTGGAATTTCGAAAATGCTGCACCCGCCCGGGATTTTGGCCATGAGTAGCGATGCACCTGATCTTCCTTTTGATAGTCCCCTGGTGCCAGCAAAGCTGGGCAAGCGTGATGAGCTTCGGTTTAATTGCCATCAGGGCATCTCCTGTTTTAATGCCTGCTGTCGCCAGGCAGACATTACTCTTACTCCCTATGATGTTGTTCGTCTTAAAAAGCGATTAGGGATCACTTCAACTGAGTTTCTTCAGCAACACACAGTCCCTTTTGAGATGGATCAACACGGGATGCCGGGAATCAAGCTGAGAACAGAAGACGAAGCCCCGGTCTGCCTCTTGGTCAGTGATCAGGGGTGTTCCGTCTATGAGGATCGGCCGACAGCTTGCCGGTACTATCCGGCGGGCCTGATGGCGATGAAAGAGAGTGAAGCCACCTCGGATGAAGCGCACTATTTTCTCGTTCGAGAGGATCACTGTCATGGTCATAATGAATCTCGCTCTATTTCGCTTGAGGATTATAGAAAAGAGCAAGGAGTAGTGGAGTATGATGAACTCAATCGCGAGTGGTATCAGATCATCCTCAAAAAACGCTCTGCAGGGCCGGCAGTTGGCAAACCGCCCGAGATCAGTTTTCAGCTCTTTTTTATGGCCAGTTACGATATTGATCGGTTTCGCCGCTTTGTCTTAAGTGAAGCTTTTACCAAAACCTATGTCTTAGAAGAGAAGGCCCTCTCACTACTTAAAAGCAGTGATGCCGATTTGATGCAATTTGGCTTTAAGTTGATGAAACAGGTCTTCTTTGATGAACAGACTATTGCTATGGTGGATCAGGCAATTGAAAAGCGTTGGGATGAGCGAAAAGAGATCATTGAGGCCAGGCATAAAGCAGAAGTTGATCGCCATCTTGCCAAACAGGAGCAGGCAAAGCGAGATGCGGTTGATGAAGAGTAAGTGAACGCCTCAATAGAGGGACTCGAGCTCAGTTTAGCCATCAAATTCAGTATCTCAGAAGAACGATTGTATCGAGGGAACGGTAAGAGTGAATCTCAATATTCAGGAAAAGATTAAGGTAGGGATAGTTTCTGACACTCATGGATTTATCGACCCTCGCATCATTGATGTTGTTGCTAAGTGCGATATTGCCGTTCATGCCGGAGATATTGAAAATGCAAATTCCCTGGTCTCTCTAGAGACAAGGCTTGGCTACATCACTGCCGTCAGAGGAAATAATGATGTGGCTGGCTACTGGCCAGTCAACGACAGGGTGTATCTGCAAAATATCCCAGAAATCCGCCATCTTGATCTGCCGGGTGGTCGACTCTCAGTTGAGCATGGTTATGCTGCGCTTCAACAGAGCGATCCTCATGAGGTCCTGCGCCAAAAATATCCGGATTCAAGAGTGATTGTCTATGGTCACAGCCACCAGCGAATTATTGATACCGGGTCTACTCCCTGGGTGATTAATCCAGGGGCATCTGGGCGATCCCGGACCTACGGTGGCCCCTCCTGTCTGGTTCTCGCAACCTCTGAAGAAGCCTGGGAAGTGAGTGAGTACTCTTTCAATCCACTCTAGTTTGGGGATTCAGGGGTCAGGTTAGCGACTTGAGGTGTTTGTTACATTGATTCTCGAGTGCTATTAGATCTGAAATTGAGTTCTCAATGTCTTTTTGCTGTTGCTCCATCAGTGCTCTGCGGTGGATTATCTTCTCCAGTAGGTAGTGAAGTTGACCCACCTCACCAGGCTCTGCATCGTACATATCGAGAACTTCTTCAATGACTTTTAATGAAAAGCCCAGTCTTTTTCCTCGCAGGACCAGTTTCAACCTGGTGTGGTCACGCTGATCATAGATCCGCGTTCTTCCACGACGTGAAGGGGATAGCAGCCGGTGATCTTCGTAGTAACGGATAGTTCGGGTGGTAATTCCGAACTCTTTGGCAAGATCAGAGATGCTGTATGAAAGGGTAACCAAATTTCCCAAAGTTTTTCCTACTCCTTAGATCTTGGTTTGGCCTGATGGGCAAAGCCGATCTCAGGCATTAAATGATTGACGTTAACGTAAACGTAATAGAGAATCGTTCTAGTGTCAATCTTCAGATGACCAACTATATCCTGTGGCCAATAAAAACAGACCTTTAAACAAGAAATTGCGGTTCTTAACGGCAACCAGCCTCTTTGATGGTCACGATGCCACAATCAATATCATTCGACGGATGCTGCAGTCGAAAGGTGTTGAGGTTATCCACCTTGGTCATAACCGCTCCGTTGATGAGATCGTCAGTGCGGCCATTCAGGAAGATGTTGATGCCATAGCGGTGAGCTCATATCAGGGTGGGCATATGGAGTTTTATACCTACCTTATTGAGGAGCTAAAGAGCTCCGGCTATTCGGGAATCAAGGTCTTTGGTGGTGGCGGTGGGGTCATTGTTGCCGATGAAATCATCAGCTTAGAAGCATCAGGGGTATCTAGAATCTACTCCCCGGAAGCAGGTCAATCCCTCGGCCTCAACGGCATGATTGAGAATATGATTTCGATTGCATCCAAAGAGGAGAGGGGGTTGCTGACAACAACCGATCTGGAAAATATCAAATCCAATGATCGGGTGACGCTACCCCGGCTTCTGACCCATTTGGAAAATGGTACTGCCGATGAATCACTGGTTGAGAAGCTCACCGTGGACAGGAGGGGGAACGATCCCAAACAGTATGCAGATCCAATGGTTCTCGGTATTACCGGTACCGGAGGATCGGGCAAATCATCATTAACCGATGAACTTGTTCTCCGCTTCAGGCTTGATTATCAGGAAAAGCTGAAGATCGCCATCTTGGCGATCGACCCATCAAGAAGGAAGACAGGAGGGGCACTACTCGGTGATCGTATTCGGATGAATGCCATTCACACTCCCCAAATCTTTATGCGCTCTCTTGCCACACGACAGGCTGAGGGAGAGATACCCCTCTCTCTTGAGTTGATGGTGGCAGCGACACGACTCGCTGGTTATGACTTGATCATCATCGAAACACCCGGTATTGGACAGGGAAGTATGGGCATTGTCCCTTTTGTCGACCTCTCGCTCTATGTGATGACCCCGGAGTTCGGTGCCGCGACTCAGCTCGAAAAGATAGATATGCTCGATTATGCCGATCTGGTTGCAATTAATAAATTTGACAGACAGGGCGCTGAGGACGCGCTCCGTGATGTTAGAAAGCAGGTCCAGCGCAATCAAGAATCTTTCTCTGAAGCTCCAGAGGCTCTCCCGGTCTTCGGTACCATGGCCTCCCATTTCAATGATAGTGGAGTCTCATCGCTCTATCAGCGGTTGAATCAGCTTCTGGTTGAGAGGGGATGGCAAGGGGACAGAGGAATCTCCAATCCTCCTCAAACAACCGCTTCACTCCCTCTATCACCCATCGTTCCAATCCAGCAGGTTCATTATCTTGCTGAGATCGCTGAGTCAGTACGTCACTATCGAAGGGAGGCTGAACAACAGTCAGAGATAGCGAGGGAGCACCAACAACTCACCTCATCTGCTCAGATGGTAGAGAGGGCAGGCGGTGAGAGTAAAGCGATCAAAACCCTTGCGGGGGAACGGCATAACACGCTTAACCCTGAATCAATTGAGCTCCTTGCCGGTTGGGATCGAATGAAGCAGTACTATCAGAAGAGTGAGTTCTATTATCAATCCCTTTCGCAGAGCCTGATTCCTAAGGTGGCCCTGCCGAAATACAGTGATCAGGGCGACCGACTCAGATGGCTGATGCTCGAAAATGTGCCTGGCTCATTTCCCTATACGGCAGGGGTGTTTCAATTTAAGCGGGAGAGTGAAGATCCGACCCGGATGTTTGCCGGTGAAGGTGATCCCTTTCGTACCAATGAGAGATTCAAGTATCTCTCACGTCACTCCACGGCAAAGCGGCTCTCTACTGCGTTTGACTCTGTTACTCTCTATGGGACAGATCCGGACTTGCGTCCTGATATTTATGGCAAGGTGGGAAATTCAGGGGTCTCTGTCGCCACCCTGGATGATATGAAAGTACTCTATGCCGGGTTCGATCTCTGTGATCCGAAAACATCAGTCTCAATGACCATTAATGGTCCTGCACCGACCCTCCTCGCGATGTATCTCAATACCGCGATTGATCAGCAAAAAGAGAAATTTATTGATCAACATGGAAGAGATCCAGAGGATGGGGAAGAGGCAGAGATAGTAAGCCAGACACTTGAAAATGTAAGAGGTACCGTTCAGGCAGATATCCTGAAAGAAGATCAGGGGCAAAATACCTGCCTTTTCTCAACGGAGTTTAGCCTCAAGATGATGGGAGATATCCAGGAGTACTTTATCGAGCGCAACATCAGGAACTTCTACTCCGTCTCTATCTCCGGCTACCACATTGCTGAAGCGGGAGCCAACCCCATTACCCAGCTGGCGTTTACTCTGGCAAACGGGTTTACCTATGTTGAGAGTTATCTGGCACGAGGAATGAACATTGATGATTTTGCCCATAATCTCTCCTTCTTCTTCAGTCATGGAATGGACCCGGAATATACCGTGCTGGGCCGAGTCGCTCGAAGAATATGGGCTGTTTCGTTGAGAGAGCGCTATGGAGCGAATAGCCGAAGTCAAAAACTGAAATACCATATTCAGACCTCTGGGCGATCACTTCATGCTCAGGAGATGAATTTTAATGAGATCCGAACCACTCTTCAGGCGCTTATTGCCGTCTACGACAACTGCAACAGCCTCCACACCAATGCCCATGATGAGGCCATCACTACTCCTTCAGAGGAGTCCGTACGCCGAGCACTGGCAATCCAGTTGATCATTAATAGCGAATGGGGCCTGGCTAAAAATGAGAATCCCAACCAAGGTAGTTTTGTTGTTGAGGAGTTGACAGATCTGGTCGAAGAAGCCGTCCTTGCAGAGTTTGAGAAGTTAAGTGAACGTGGAGGGGTCCTTGGGGCAATGGAAACGGGCTACCAGCGAGGGAGGATTCAGGATGAGTCACTTGAATATGAACATAAGAAACATGATGGCAGCTATCCTGTCATTGGAGTGAATACTTTTGAGAATCCAAATCCTGAGGAGCACCAGAGCGTTGAACTGGCTCGGTCCACTGGGAGTGAGAAGGAGAGTCAACTCAATCGCCTCCAGGATTTTAAAAAGAGACATCAAACTACAGGAGTTGACGCATCTCGGCAGCTGCAACAAACAGCACTTGAGGGTGGCAATGTCTTTGCGGCATTGATGGAGGTGGTCAAACACTGTTCATTAGGTGAAATTACCCAGACACTCTTTCAGGTGGGCGGCCAATACCGACGAAACATGTAGTCCATCATCTCCTGGTTAAGTAGTGAAAAATAATCGTCAAAATGTAGTTGTCCTGGCACTTTGTCAGGCACTGATGATGTCTGGAAGCTCACTGGTTATCGCCGTATCTGCGTTGGTGGGCACTGACCTGGCCCCGGGTCCGATGTGGGCTACTCTACCCCTGGGTATTCAATATTTTAGTGCTATGGCGACCACCATGCCCGCTTCATTGATAATGAGACGGATAGGGCGAAAGCAGGGTTTTCTGTTGGGTCTCGGTATCGGCATGATAGGGGCACTTGTCAGTGCCTGGGCAATTATAGAGGGTGAGTTCATCACCTACTGTCTGGGTGCCGCCCTGATCGGCATGTTCAACTCATTCGGATACTATTATCGCTTTGCTGCAGCAGATATTGCTGAGCCTGAATTTCGCAGTAAGGCAATCTCACTGGTGATGGCGGGTGGTGTGGTTGCCGCTTTTACCGGCCCAAATCTGGCCAACTGGAGCAGTGAACTCGTTTCTGGAGCACTCTTTGCGGGCGGTTACCTCACACTGGCCCTGTTTCAGGTGATCGCCGCCGTGGTCTTGATCAGTCTTCACCTCCCACATCCTTCAGCTGAAGAGGTCCGCTCAAAAGGACGGAAGCTTATTGAGATAGCCTTGCAGCCCAGATTTCTTGTTGCCGTATTGAGCGGGATGGGGTGCTATGGTGTGATGAGTCTTGTCATGGTGGCGACTCCCCTTGCGATGTCATTCCATGGGCTTCACTTCTCAGATACGGCGCTGGTCATTCAGTGGCATGTCTTTGGCATGTTTGCACCCTCTTTTTTCACCGGTCATTTGATTAACCGTTTCGGGGTGCTGAACATTATGCTCCTTGGCGCCCTCTTGCTTGGAATCAGTGCAGTGATCAATCTGTCAGGGGTGACGCGAGAGCACTTTTGGATAGCCCTTTTCCTGCTCGGTCTTGGATGGAATTTTTTGTTTGTTGGAGCGACAGATTTGGTGACCACAACATATAAGCCGGAAGAGAAGGCGAGGACTCAAGGGTTGAATGATTTTCTTGTGTTGACTGTGGTCGGGGTCACCTCTCTGAGTTCAGGTTTGATTCAAAATCTATTTGGGTGGGTGACAATCAATATTTCTGTGTTGCCGGTTATCCTCTTGGTTGCGGTTGCTCTGATAGGGCTGAAGCATTATGAAAAGAGACCCGTTAACCTCCCAAGAGAGGATCTTTGGCCGCGATGATGGTTGGGGGCAGAACGTGACAAACAAACTGTTTTGGGAAGATCCCTATCAAACCCATCTGACGACAACTGTCAGTGAGGTTGCAGGCGATCTGGTTATGCTCGAATCAACCATCTTTTTTGCTCAATCCGGAGGACAAGAGAGCGATGCGGGGACGATAGCTGGATTGCCAGTTCTGGCGGCCAGCAAAGAGGGGTTAGAAATCAGCTATCAACTTCCACTCCACCATAGGTTACGAGTGGGACAGCTTGTGGAGGTAGAGATAGATTGGCTGAGGAGAGAGCTCTTGATGCGGCTCCACTTCGCCGCAGAGATTGTACTGGAGCTTGTTTACCGTAAGTTTCCCGGGATCGAAAAGATTGGTGCGCATATCGGTAGTGAGAAAGCCCGTATCGATTTTGTTGCAGAGGAGAACTTCAACACCCATATTCCGGAGCTGGAAAGTGATGCCAATGAACTCATTCAGCGTGATCTGACGATAATCAGTGAGTTCAGTGATGAGGGGAGTGAACGGCGTTATTGGCAAATCGAAGGTTTTTCCAAGGTGCCTTGTGGCGGAACACATATGCGATCAACCGCAGAGGTTGGTGAGATAAGACTAAACAGACGCAACCCGGGCAAGGGCAAGGAGCGCATAGAAGTGCGGCTGGGGTGACCGTTGCTAAAACCGCTTTTTGGCCTATAAGACTTTTGTATAGACCTTGCGGTATGGCTATGCGCTACCAACAACATCAAACGCGGCCACTGTCCAGTATGAACAATTCTCTATATTACGCATAAAAACAGTCAATATCCCGTAATTGGTATAGCCAATTAACCATGTTATAGAACCTTGTCAACATCTTTAATTAGGCCGCTTATCTATCCCTTTGTGATTCTGCTTTGCTCATAATTCCAGCCCTGTCATGTCACTATAAATAAGATATATGTTATTGTTCCATCAGTATTATCTGCCAAGCTGAAAAACTTTATCCGGTTTTGATCAAAGCCCCTTTTTAAGCCCGGGGCCGGCGCGGACACCGGATCTGCGGGGGCGATGGAAGAACAACTCCTTGACATCACCAAAAACGTGTGCAAAATACAAATGGACTTACCAATTTACCACTGATTTCCGCACCCTGCGGGCAGCCGAATTGGGATTACGACGCATTCAAATACTGGGAGGAGTGGAGACAATTCATTTGATATTGATCAATTCTTTTTCCACTCTTACTTGATTAGGATCAATATTTTTTAACATGGAATAATGTATTTTAACTTGGATAATGTATTCTACCTTACTGTCTATTATCTAAATGTATATCTATCTTAAAAACAGCCACACATTTAATGTCTTACCTGAAATTGAAATACTGGAAGGTTGGATTGAAAATCCTATCACTACCAGCGGGCCTGTTGTTTTTTTTAGCCGGTATTATCTTTTGGGGTGGCTTTAACGCGGCAGTGGATATGACAAACGATGAGCGATTCTGCATCTCATGCCATGAAATGAAAGACAACGTATACCAGGAATATCGCAAGTCAGTGCATTTTGCCAATCGCTCCGGGGTGCAGGCTTCCTGCCCTGATTGTCATGTGCCAAAAAACTGGACGGGTAAAATGATTCGTAAGAGCATGGGGCTCAGCGAGTTGTATCACAAAATCATAGGCAGCATCGATACCCGGGAAAAATTTATTGATAAAAGGCCGGCATTGGCCAATTATGTCTGGCAAAGCATGAGAGCATCCGATTCCCGTGAGTGCCGTAACTGCCACAGCAATGAAGCCATGTTGACAGAACTACAATCCCCAAATGCCAGAATTTTTCATACGATGGCACAGGCGAAAAGCTTAAGGCAGACAATAAGAGAGGAGATGGGGGAAACAGCCCCATTGTATGTTTCTGTCTCCCCGAATGATCCAACCCCAAACAAAACCTGTATCGATTGTCACCAAGGGATAGCGCACGAATTACCCGAAAATTCGGACAGCAAAAACACCATTGACGAAATTCATACTAAAATAGAAGAACAACAAACCAAATGCGGGCTCTGTCACGAAAACATGGCACAGGCACCTGAAGGTGATGATGATTGGGGCTGGTGAAGTACATAGTCAGATTCCCGTTACATTAAATCTACAATATCTAAACCCACAACATATATTAAGGAAGGAGTCAATGATAAAACATAGAACACTGTTCACCGCCCTGTTCGGGATAGCATTGGCATCGGGAGGCCTTCAGGCATCTGCAGCATCCAACAGTGATGCAACCGAAGGCAAAAGACTGTTTGATCAAAACTGTCAGTTCTGTCACCAGGCCGATGCGATTGGCAAACCCGGTTTTGCCCCATCGCTATCTAACCCAGAGTTACTGAGTCTTTCATCAGACAAGTTTTTGCTCAGCACCATCCGTGATGGACGTCCAGGAACAGCCATGATGCCTTTTGCCCACCTTGGGCGCACCAAGATTGAACAGATCGTGATTTATCTGCGCTCCTTGTCCGACGTACCCAATCGTTCTAAAGAAGTTGACGCACAGCAAGATGCACACGGCGACCCACGTTTAGGAAAAACCTGGTTCGACTATATCTGCTCTACCTGTCACGGTAAAAATGGTGATGGTTATCTTGCCGGAGGTACAGGCACAGCACTTGGTAACAAGAGTTTTCTGGCAATAGCCAGCGATGGTTTTTTACGTGAAACAATCAAATACGGACGTTCTAACACCAGAATGCTCGGGTATTCTGGCTCTGCTGGCTTAGCCAATCTTAGCGATCGCGAAATAGATGATGTCATTGTCTATATGCGAACACTGGCTAAATAACATACCTACCAGACAATACATATAAAATTAAGGTAAAAGAATTATGAAACGATTAAAGAAAGGTTTTACTCGTCGCGACTTCCTGAAAACAAGTGCCTTTACAACCGGGGCAACCGTCGGTACATCACTGCTAACCGGTGCCAACCCAGAGTTGGCAGAAGCCGCCTCGGGAACAGATGATGCCTCATCCGCAACACGCACCACTGCTCTGGGACAATGCCCCTATTGCGGTGTTGGCTGTGGCACCATCATCCAGTCAGAAAATGGCAAGATTGTTTCTATGCGTCCTGACAAAGACCATCCCACGAACTATGGACTTCAGTGCATCAAAGGGTTAACTGCGGCTGAACCGATTTATGTGGATCGTATGGAAGGTCAACCCTACGTTCGAAAAGACGTTTGGGAAGAGTGGCAAAAACCCGGTCATGGTGATATGGATTTTGTTACAAAAAGCAAAGGTTCATTCGATGAAGAACATTTCATACGAGTGGATTATGAAGAAGCCTCAGAGATGGTGGCGCAAAGGATCGTTTACTATCATAACAAATATGGCGGAAACTCAATCGCGCTCTACGGCTCCGGTCAGCTGACAGTAGAAGGCCAGTACCTGGAAAACCTGTTTATGAAAGGCGTGCTGGGTTCTAACACGATCGAGGCAAACGCCAGAATGTGCATGACTTCTGCTGTAACCGGCTACTTCGCCACACTGGGTTCTGATACACCACCACTGGCTTATGACGATATTGAGCTAACTGACATGGTCATACACTTTGGTCACAATGCTCGTGAGTCTCACCCAATTATCTTCTGGCGTATTGCTGATCACAAAAAGAAAAATGATATTCCAACCGTAATTGTTGACCCACGCCGCACAGGATCTGTCATGGGTTATGAAGATGTAAACCCGAAAAATACGGTGCATGTACCTATCTTAAATGGTGATATCTCATTCCTTAATTCGATCGCACATGTGTTATTGAAGGATCATGATGATGTTATTGACTGGCCTTTCCTGAAGAAGCACGTCAATGGCTGGGAAGAATACATTAAAGGTGTTGAAGAGCGTTACAGCCCTGAACAGGTTCAGGACAGAATGGGCGGCGAAAACCATGATGTAAACCCGGAACTGATTCGCAAAGTCGCTGGAATGTTTGCTGATGCAACCCGTAAACGTCTGGCACGTGCCAAAGGCAAGCAAAATACTGCCGGTAGTAATGTTGGTTATGGCGGCGTTATTATCATGTGGGGTATCGGTTACAACCAGCACATTCATGGTCAGCACAACGTTATCTCCATCATTAACCTGTTAACCCTTACCGGTAACCTGGCAAAACCGGGTTGTGGGCCTTTCTCCATGACGGGTCAGCCCAACGCGATGGGTGAGCGTTTCACCGGTGGTTTGACCGGTCGCCTGCCTTTCAATATCGGATTAAAAAATCTGTCTCATTTAAAACACATGGCCAAGCACTGGAGAGTACCTGAAGCCAACCTCAAGATTGCACTTAATTCTCCAAATGCCGGAATGGCTGTGGGCATGATGGAGCGCGCCATGCAAGGTGATGTAAAAGCCATGTTCCTGGTGTATGCAACTCATATCGACTTGCCGGATCAGGAGAACTGTGTCCGTCCAGGATTAAGCAAGAGCTTTAATGTGGTGCAGGAAATTTACCGCCATGCCCCCAACAACCTGTATGCCGACGTGATCTTTCCGGCTGCAACCTGGGGTGAAGTTGAGGGTGTTTATATCAGTTCCGAACGCCGCATCAATATCTGTGAGCAGGGCGCAATGCCTCCTGAAGGCTGCCTGCCTGATCTTGATCTGGTGGTACATAAAGGTGAGCGCATTGCAGAACTGCTCGGTATGGATGGGCACAAGATTTTTCCCTGGCCAAAAAGTCCTAAAACTGGGTTTATCGATTCAGAAGCTATCTTCCGCGATATATGTGCTGCATCGGAAGGTACTGATGCCGATCTGACTGGTATCCTGGAAGTTGAAAAAATCGATGGTGTATCACCTTACGAGCAACTGAAAAAATTACGTGGTATTCAATGGCCGGCACCGACTTATGAGTCAGCACAAAACGGTGGTACCCAACGCCGTTACATGGCTCAGGAAGGAGTATGGAAATCCAAGCCTTACGGTTACTTCCGCACCAAAGACGGCAAGGTTAATATGAAACTGTGTGAGCAGGACTATTCAAACCGTGAAGAACTGACCAAGAAACTGATGGAGTTTGGTGTTAAAAAAGATCACTACGTGACGGATAATATGGATATCGTCAAGGAAGCCCGCGATAAAGCACTCACACCTGATATTCCTGATGAAAAATTCAGGGGAAGAAAATGGAATGATGTGCCTAAAGACAAGTATCCATACTGGTTTGGTCTGGGTGTGGTGTACGAGCATTTCCATACAGCTAAATCCAACCGTAGCCCAACCACAGCACGATTAGTGCCTGAGATGTATGTAGAAATGCATGCGGATGACGCCAAAGACCTTGGTATTACAGATGGTGACAAAGTACGTGTCATCACTCGCCGTGGTTCACTGGAAGCACGGGCACAAATTGGCGGTACTGACTCTTTGGTGAAACCGGCACGTAACTATGTACCTCGTGGATATATGTTTGGTCCCTGGAATCTGTCGGTCGCAGATAGTGCAGATCCAAAGAAAAACAAATGGCTAGCCAATCGTGTCACCAGCCGAGTTTATGATCCGGTCTCTGGTCAGGTTGACTTCAAGAAAAATGCAGCGAGAATTGAAAAAATCTAGCTGTGACACTATCGCCCCATCAGTAGAAAACACTGATCGAAGAAACTTCTTGAAAGAACTGATAGCCAGTGCAATTGCACTGGCTGTTCAGCCTGTGCATGCGGCACAAAATCAACCCTCTATTCGTTTTTTAAGACCACCTGGTTCATTACCAGAAAAAGAATTTGCCAGTCAATGTATTCATTGCGGTCAATGCAGTGCGGTCTGCCCCAATCGCTGCATCCGTTATTTTGGTCTGGAAAACGGCTTTGCCTCGATGGATACGCCTTACATTATTCCTCGTGAGAAAGCATGCATCCTGTGCATGAAGTGTGGTGATATCTGCCCAAGTGGCGCTATCCAACCTATTAAACGTGCACTTGAACCAATCATCAGTAAAGTACGGATGGGCAAAGCGGTGGTCGACCGACAGTTATGCCTGTCCTGGCAGGGAAAAACCTGTGGTGTTTGCTACCGCGCCTGTCCGTTGGCCGATGTTGCGATTCGTGTTGGCCTGTTAGAACAACCCCATGTGCTTGATAAATGCGTTGGCTGTGGTCTGTGCGAACGAAGCTGCATTCAATTGCCTCAGGCAATCCGCATTATTCCCAATTATGGCTAAATACACATACCGGACATTGTTGAAATAATATTTTGAAATTTCAAAGACATTTGAACAAGTTACGCTGGCTTGTACTGACCATGGTATTCGCCATGCTGATTGTTTTGCCATATATATATGTCTACCAGACTTTTCTCGAATCCCATGCCTATGATTTGCTGGCCGATTCAGAAAAACAGCTCTACGACATAATGGAAACCCTGACCCAGCCGTTTGTCGGCAGTGACCCGGAAAACGAACTGGACGCCATCAAAGGAACCACCTGGTCAGGCAATTTCTTTGGTTTTATGATTTCAGATCCACTCGCCGGGCTGGGACAATTTGCAGCGGGTCTGTCCATGCATCAACCGTTGCTACTGGCCATCCTGATTCCAGTCCTTCTCACCCTGTTATTTGGCCGCTTCTACTGTGGCTGGATATGTCCGGCAATCTTTTTATATGAACTCAATACAAATATCCGCATGATGTTAAAACGCATGGGGTTAAGAGTTGGCAGCAAGGGCATTAGCCTAAATCTTAAATATTACGTATTAGCTCTTGGCGTTCTGTTGTCAGGCTTTTTTGGCACGGTATTTTTCGCCAGTATCTATCCACCCGCAATTATCGGGCGCGAACTGTTTTACGCTATTGCTCTGGGTGGCTTTAGTTCTGGGCTGGTATTTTTCATATTGACGCTACTGTTCGATTTGCTCGTCGCGCGACGTGGTTTTTGCCGTTATCTCTGCCCGGGTGGTGCGCTGTACTCACTGCTGGGTCGTTACCGGGTATTGAGAATTCAACGTATCGTTGCTGAATGTAATGATTGTGCCAAATGTAATGCAGTCTGTGAACTCGGCCTTGACCCGCTGAACGATGGCTTTGGCCAGGAATGTAATAACTGTACCGCCTGTATTGCTATTTGCCCAACCGATGGGCTGGAATTCAAATTCCAGATCAAGGATATTGCAGCACAGGGTCCCGGACATCTGGGTAAAAAATATCTCTACCCTTCGGCTGAAGATCAGGCTGCTCAAGTAGAGTAGAGTTGAAGCGTCGAAATTTTATAACCTCTGCCCTGGGTAGCACATTAGCCGCCAGTGTGCTTTTTACTCTGGCTCGGCTATTTGCCCTATCGGAGGGCAGGTCATTGACTTTAAAATGGAGTGACAATATCGTCCCATTGTCAAGGATGGCTGTGTTGGCAGTGGCTTATGGGTAGAAATTTGTCCACGACCCAATTTGCCCATAAGAATGGTCAAACGTTCTGAGGGCACTAAGGCTAAACATACAATTTAACCCTCAATACCTAAAGATATATGCGTATTTTTCTTTTTTTATTTATTGTATCAATGCTGTCAGCGATGATTTCCCCTGCTTACGCGCACCATGTCCTGGGGAGACCCTCCTATAGTTTGAACGAAGATTCAAACACGCCACCGAGTATGCAGATTGAAACCCGTATCGGCAATTATTTTGTCACCTACATGGTCTATCCTGCTTTTCCAAAACCCGGTGAACCCGGGCGCATTAATCTTTATGCATTAAGCATTAAAGATAATAAACCCTTTAATGGCAAGATTACTTTCGAAATAAGCGATGACAGCTGGTTTTCCAGTGCCACTGAAACCATCGGTGCCCAGGTCATTGATGATAATGTTTACCGCCAGGGTTTTGTGGTAAAAAATAAAGGTGATTATATAATCACTGCCAGATTTACTGCTGATAACGAACCTTATGTAATTGATTTTCCACTGCGTGTTGGTGTGCCGTCACAGTTCACACTTCCTGTTATTATTATTGGTGCTATCTTGCTGGTATTAATCATAGTGAGTTTGCTGCAGCGTAAACGCCTGCAACAACAACGTATACGTGATTCACATTCAAACACGACAGTAAAATGACAGACATGGATCGCCGTGCTTTTTTTAGCAGTAGCTTAAAAAAAGCAACAACAAAAGCTGTTCAATACGCTGACAACAAAGCCGCGAAAAAAGCCGGCCAATGGTTTCGCCCACCCTATGCAATTAACGAGCTGGACTTTCTGCTGGCATGTACCCGCTGTGGTGAATGTATATCTGCCTGTGAATTTGGGGTTCTTTTTTCATTGCCTGCAAAATATGGCAGTACAGCTTTTAAAACCCCGGCCATGGATTTGATCAACAAAGGCTGCCATTTGTGTACTGACTGGCCGTGTGTAGCGGTATGTGAACCCGCTGCACTAAAGAAACCAGAAGCCGTTGTTCAGGTGACTTTACAAACTGATGAAAACACAGAAGTTGTTGAAGATAAAGCAGAACCAGTAGACAATTCAGCACCACCAAAAATGGCATTGGCAAAAATATCAGATGAGCGTTGTCTGCCGTACAGGGGCCCTGAATGCGGTGCCTGTCGATCAAGCTGCAAAGTTGAAGGTGCACTTGGCTGGGATTTAACAAAACCTGTAATCAATCCTGTACTTTGTTGCGGCTGTGGTTTATGCCGCCAGGCCTGTATTACTGATCCCAGCTCAATAACGATTCATACACTCCTTCCGGAATAGACTCAGGCGGTAGAAAAACACACATGATCATGACGCATCCCGGCCTGGCGGAGTGGGCTCTTTTTACTGTTTATTTTGCTGTGATGACCATTGGCACCTGGTTTCTGTGGCAACCTCATGGCAAACAGAAAACACAAACAAATAATCGGGTCATTGGTTCTTTTGTGCAGCAACCCTGGTTGTTGTTCATTTCCAGAGTCTTATTTGCCGTACTGTTCCTGCTGATTATTTATGCAGGCCTTTTTGGTACCCCCATTGCAGAGCGTAATATAGCCACTGTGCTCACCTGGAACCTGTGGTGGGCAGGTCTGATTTTTTCAATATTCTTTCTGGGTTCAGCCTGGTGTGCTGTTTGTCCCTGGGATGCTTTGGCTGGCTGGCTGGTTCGCCGTCGGCTCTTCAAGCGTAGCAAAGTCAATAACAGTCTCAACCTGTCTGTACCCAAATGGCTGAGAAGTGTCTGGCCCGCTTTACTGTTTTTTATCGGTTTAACCTGGCTGGAACTGGGATTGGGGGTTACTCTCGACCCTTACAATACTGCGCTGATTTCATTGTTGATGGTCTTACTGGCGACGGTTTCCTTGTCCATTTTCAAGCGTAAGGCGTTTTGTCAATATCTCTGTCCAGTAGGGCGCACCGTGGGCTTTTATGCGCAGCTGTCCGCCACCGCCTTGCGCCCGGTCGATCCTGACCTATGTGCAGACTGTCAGACATTGGAGTGTTATCACGGCAGTGATGACATCGAACCCTGTCCAACAGGACTGGTGATGGGTACTCTGGCACAAAATACGTATTGCACATCCTGTGGTAATTGTACGCAAAGTTGCCCCGAATCAAATGTTTCATGGTCATTACGTTCTCCCAGTATAGAAGCCATTTCCAGTGCAAGGCCACACTGGGATGAAGCCTGGTTCATGCTAATCCTGTTGGCACTGACGGCATTTCATGGTTTAACCATGTTGTCTTTCTGGGAAGACGGGATGAATGCACTGGCAAGTTATATTAACGATTCAGGACAACTATTATTAAGTTTTAGTTCAGGACTTATTGGCATTATTGTGCTTATTGCCGTTATTTACAGTGCGCTGATAAAAATTATTGCACTCTTAAGCGGTAAACCTTTTAAAGAGCTATTTACGACATTTGCCTTCATCAACCTGCCTTTGGCTTTTGCCTATCACATGGCGCACAACCTGAATCATTTGATCCGTGAAGGTAGAGGCCTGGCAGAAATATTTTCTAACCCACTGGGAACTGACGCACTGCCGCTTAGCATGATGGAAAAACACGAGCGACAAATGACGATGTGGTTTTCGCAGGATCTGCTGGCTGCTTTACAGGCAATACTGATGATCTTTGGGTTCTGGGTAGCTGTACAGGTAATCCGACACCGCAGCGTTTCACTGAACATAACATCCAGATCTGAGTTTTTACCCATGTTGTTTTATGCTCTCATCATCACCGGCTTCAACCTCTGGATGCTGACACAAGACATGATCATGAGAATGTAGAACGACGATGACTCAGCAACAACCGCCAGAACGGCAGCTAGAAGCACAAATAGAACTACTGGTATTAAGTTGCCTTGAAACTGCCAAAGCAATGTTAAAAGAATATGATTTGGTCGTTCCTTTTGGCATGCGGGTATTTAAAGACTCTGACGACCAGAAAATGAACTGTCCAGCTGATGAAAACAGGGAAGCCGACTGGTTGCAACAAATTGAAATGGTGGTCACCGAGTTAAAACAGTATCTCACTACCGAAAATATCTCAGCTACCGTATTGGTTACCGGGCTGGAATCAGATGATCAAAAAGGCATCGGGTTGCAAATAGAGACAGAACAGTCATCGGTCATGTTTGTGTATCCCTACACACATAAAGAAGAGACCATTGAAATAGAAGAACCGATACAGAGCGATCAACTTTTCTCTCGGGTGTTTGAACCAGGTTCTTAAATCAGCACTCAGCCCAGCCCCGCCGGAGCGGGGCCTTATAAAAGGGTTGTTCAAAAGAGTCAGTTCGTCGCTACCTGAACGCCTTCGAGCATGGTTATCCGGGCCAAAAGCGCATCCATCTGCTCGGCCATGATCAATTTAAGCTGGGCGTTCTCGCCGCCAACAATCAACGCGGTGTAGAGTTGAAATAGTTTGGTGCCGATGAACCAGTGGGTTTCACCAGCAACCATAAAAGCTGGCGTTACGTCGAAAGCCAGTCCTAGCCAAAGACGGATTTAATCCTCTCAACCCTGTTCGACTTGCGCCTGCCGTTGACATTTTCACTTGAGGATTGCGCTCTTCTCGCCGACATCATCGCGGCATGTACACAACCGTATTTCCTAAATGGGGCGTCAGCATGAATCCCACGAGGAGCAAGCGCAAAAACTGAGCCTGGCCATCCATGACTGATCAATAGCGGCATCGGTGCTGGCCTGCTCCAGACCTTCTTTCCGCCACAACCCCTCTACCTTCATGTGGATGACCCGCCAACCCTCACAGCGACGGCGTGTTAGCTTTATAAGCTCTACAGGCAGGCTTTGAAAAGGTATTGAAAAAGCTATTATTTTTTTAGTGTTGACATGGTTTTGGCTGCTCTGGATTCTATGGCCAGCAACATCGCCGCAGCAGATGGGTTGTGATTAATCGTCTCAGCAAAACTGCCAATCAATGCCTCTGCCTGTGCATTATATCTGTTTTTTTCAACCACGCTTTCGGATAACAAAGCAAAGCTGCGAAGATTTGACAGTGTGATCGCATTGGCCGCTGGTAATGCACCATCATAGATAGTCTTAGAACGAAATAATATATTGGCATCACTCGCAGAGGACTCAAAGTAGGCTTGTGATGATTTATCAAAAAACAGTTCCTGCTGTTTTTTCTGTAGCTCCAGAGCCCATTGCAGCCATCGCTTGTTTGCACCCGCCTGATACACCTCCAGCAAAGAGTAAATTAACCAGGCATAATCGGCCAGTGTTGCTTCGGCAGACTGTGCCGGATTATTCACCCTGTGCTGATTACGGTACTGGCGAAAAAGTGTTTGGGCGGTGTTGTCATACAGGTTTTTTCGAATAAAGACCAGGCCCTGTTCTGCCAGTCGCAAAAAGTCTTTGTTATCAAAAGCTACAGATGCCCTGCAAAAAGCTGAGATCATCATCCCATTCCAGGCAGTAATAATTTTATCATCAAGATGAGGTTTGGGTCGTTGTCGCCGATATGCAATCAGTTTCTCACGGCTACTTATCAGCAAGTTGTTTTGTTGTGTGGTCAGGGGAGTCGTTGGTCGGGCGTCATCCACATGCAAAACATTTAAATTAGCAAACTCTTCACTTGGGTCAGTAAAAATATTGCCGTTATCCTGAATAGAAAAATAGTTTTTTGTGAAGGCAAATTCATCGTCTGTCAGTATTTTTTTTAACTCGGCCGATTGCCACAAATAATAAGCACCTTCAGCATGTTCGCCTGGTTTCCCACTTATTTCACTATCAGCATCAAGCGCTGAATAAAAACCACCGTCAGGTGATCGCATCTCCTGCATAACGAATTCCAGTGTTGCAAAAACAAGCGCTCTGTAATCATCTCTGGCATCGAGCTGATAATAATCACTGTAGGCCAGTACCATTAAAGCCTGTGTATACAGCATTTTTTCGAAATGCGGCAGTTGCCAGTACTCATCGACCGAATAGCGATGAAAACCTCCGGCAAGCTGGTCATAGATGCCTCCGGCGGCCATCGCATCCAGCGTTTTATTTAGCATCTTCCGTGCCGCCTGTTTGTTTATTGACTGGTTAATTATCTGCTGGTTTAAAAAAGCGAAGATACCGGGCCGCGGAAATTTTGGAGCAGCACTAAAACCACCGGTTTCATCATCATATATTTCTTCAATCTGCGCCAGTGCTCGGGTATAAACATCCTCGGACAACTTAACGGCTTGTGACGTATCGTCAATATGTTGTGCAATTATTTCGGTAACTTTGCTTGCCAGTTGATCGATAAGTTCAGGCTGTTCTTTCCACAACAACTGTATTTGCGTTATCACTTCATAAAATCCGGTTTTAGTCACTGAAGAAAACGGTGGGTAATAAGTTGCTGCATGAAATGGCCGCAATTGGTTATCGAGAAAAACATTCATCGGCCAGCCACCATATCCGCTGATTATCCGTGTTGCCGCCAGATAGACGGCATCGATATCAGGGCGTTGTTCACGATCAACTTTTATACACACAAAATAGCTATTCAAAAAATCGGCGATCTTTTTATTATCAAAAGATTCTGCTGCCATCACATGACACCAGTGGCAGGTCGAGTAACCAATTGAAAGGAAGATTGGTTTATTTTCTTTTCTGGCTTTTTCAAAGGCCGCCTCACCCCACGCATGCCAGTTAACCCGGTTATAGGCGTGTTGCAATAAATACGGGCTGGACTCATTAATAAGGTCATTCGGTCTGCGCCCATCTTTTACCGCACCTGCCTCAACAGCAGGGCGTTGCAGATGCTGTTCGGCCGTAACCGGTTCTGGCGAAGCGGGGTTTTTACCGGCCTCATCTCGACTGTCTTCTGCTATAGCAGAATCTGAGACAGACAATGTTAATAACATCAATAAAAAAGTTATTCTCATAAAGAACAAGGGGTGCCAAAAAAGTTATTTGATGATATAAAAAACAAGCCCACACTGCATACCCCTGTTTTTTAGTTCCCAGACATAGCCCTTGGTCTTGGGGTTTGTATGTATCGGTTCAATATAATCAAGGCCTTGCGTTATTATGGGGAGATGCTCAGGTCAGTCGAAGGCCATGTCCGCCATGGCATAATTAAAAAAATCGACAGCTGGATATCAGATGGCGGCTGTGTTGTCTCCCTAAATTCACACCATTGGCAGCTTTGTTCAGCATAATAGTTACATGAATTGGCAAAAGTGTATGCAAAAAACCGGATCTTGTTGACATAATATCCTATGTTTGGGCAACGAGTTAACAAGGGGAAATATGACCCGCGATTCTGAAGACTTTCTTCGTCACCTGTTTGGTCACGTCGTGGCCCTGGCGGATCCGATGCGGGTTGTTCCGAAAGCACTGCCGCCACGGCCGACCGGTCGCGTTGTTGTGATTGGGGCCGGCAAGGCCTCGGCTCGTATGGCCGAGGCGGTCGAGGCGGCCTGGGGTTCATGTGAAGGAATCGTGATCACCCGCTATGGCTATGCCCGCCCTTGCCGCGGCATCGATATCATTGAAGGTTCTCATCCTCTGCCGGATGCGGAAGGGGTGAAAGCGACGTCGAGGATACTCGACCTGCTCGCTGAAGTGGGTGAAGGTGATTTTGTCCTGGCGCTGATTTCGGGCGGGGGCTCAGCCCTGTTATGCGCCCCGGCCGATGGAATGAGCCTTGAGGACAAACAGGCGGTGCATCGGGCACTGTTGGAATCTGGCGTGCCGATCGGGCTGATGAACACAGTCAGAAAGCACCTTTCGCGTGTAAAAGGCGGGCAACTGTCCGCAGCCGCTTACCCGGCGAAACTGTTGGCACTTGCGATCTCCGATGTGCCGGGTGACGTACTGGCCGATATCGCCTCGGGCGCAACGGTTGGCGAGAGATCGGTTTCAGAGGATGCCGTTTCGATTATCAACCATCACCACATTCCGATGCCCCAGAGTGCGATCGAGGTTTTATCCCGCGGATCAACTGTCATCCCCTCCGATGACCCACGACTGGCCACCACGGTCAACCGCATCATTGCAGCGCCCTCCCAGTCGCTGACCGCGGCAAAGGCTATTTCCAAGGCGCAGGGGATGGAGGTGCAAATTCTGGGTGATGCGATCGAGGGTGAAGCCCGGGAGGAAGGTGCACGGCAGGCCAATCTCGCGCGCGACATCCAGGCGGATATGAAGCGGGGTGATCCGCCTCTAGTGCTGCTGTCGGGCGGAGAGTGTACGGTGACGGGCTGGGGAGGCGGCGTGGGCGGTCCGAATGCCGAATTCACCCTCGCCGCAGCGATTGAGTTGGATGGTCAGCCCGGTATTCACCTGATTGCTTGTGATACGGACGGGGTGGATGGCGCGGCCGAGGTTGCCGGAGCGGTTGCCGGACCGGATACTTTGGACAAGGCCCGGATCGCGGTGATCAATCCGTCTGAAGCGCTGGCACGCAATGACAGCCACACTTTTTTCGCAGCAATCGGGAGTCAGGTCGTGACCGGCCCAACACTCACCAATGTCAACGATTTCAGGGCAATTCTTATCGCGCCGACCGGGGGTTGAGATGCTGAAGCCTTGTGCGTTTTTGAATATTCGTCAAGATGTGGGGCAATGCTTGTGGACGTATGCTGTCGGGGCTCATTACTCACTGCGTTCGATCACCATGGCGATGCCCTGTCCCACCCCCACACACATTGTGCACAGGGCATAACGGCCACCGCTGCGATGCAACTCTCGGGTTGCTGTGGTAACCAGACGGGCACCACTCATTCCAAGAGGATGGCCATAGGCGATGGCACCCCCATTGGGGTTGACTCGTTTTGAATCATCACTGATGCCCAGTGCTCGAAGTACAGCAAGTGCCTGGGCAGCAAAAGCCTCATTGAGTTCGATCACATCTATCTGGTCAAGAGTAAGGCCAGCAAGTCTGAGTGCTTTTTGGCTTGCAGATAGAGGACCCATACCCATCAACCGGGGTTCTATTCCGGTGCTTGCCATCGAGAGGATTCGTGCAAGAGGGTTAAGCTGATTCTTATCAATACCCTCTTCTGAGGCAACAAGAACAGAGCACGCCCCATCATTTACACCTGATGCATTTCCAGCTGTCACCGTGCCATCCTCTCTAAAAGGAGTTGGTAGTGATGAGAGCTTCTCGAGGGTGGTTTGAGGCCTGCAGTGCTCATCATCGGTTACCAGAGTAGAAGTGCCTTTGCGACCAGGGATCTCGACCGCAACAATCTCTTCTTTGATGATCCCTTTTTCAATTGCGGCGGCAGCCCGCTGTTGACTCCTGAAGGCAAATGCATCCTGATCCTGACGATTGATGTTGTAGGTCGTTGCGACATTTTCTGCCGTCTCCGGCATCGAGTCGATACCATACGCCTGCTCCATCAGGGGGTTTGCAAAACGCCAGCCGATCGTAGAGTCATAAAGAGAGTGGTTGCGGGCAAAGGGGGTATCGGCTTTTGAAATGACAAGAGGGGCCCGGCTCATTGATTCGACACCCCCGGCAATCAGGAGGTCAGCCTCTCCACTCTTGATGGCACGACCAGCCTGACCTATCGCCTCCATTCCTGATCCACACAAACGGTTGACCGTGACCCCTGGAACGGCAACCGGAAGTTGAGCAAGAAGAGCGCACATTCTGGCGACATTGCGATTGTCTTCCCCTGCCTGGTTGGCGCAGCCGTAATAGAGATCATCGATATTTTCCAGCTCTATTTCAGGATTGCGCTCGATGAGGGCACGAATTGGGATGGCACCAAGGTCATCAGTTCGGATGCCAGAAAGTGCCCCACCGTAGCGACCAATAGGGGTACGGATGGCATCGCAGATAAAAGCCTCTTTGTGAATCATCATGCTTCCTGGGAGGGGTTATCAATTTCACGTAGTTTGAATCTCTGGATTTTTCCTGTAGCGGTCTTGGGAAGGTCATCAATGAATTCGATCCAGCGGGGGTACTTGTAGAGGGCGAGATTCTCTTTTACAAATGTCTTAAGTTCCTCTTCAAGTTCTGCAGTAGGGGTGTGGCCGGGCTTAAGCACAACATAGGCCTTTGGTTTTATCAGCCCTTTTCCATCATCACTGCCAATTACTGCAGCCTCAAGAACTCTATCCTCTTCGAGGAGCGCGCTCTCAACTTCAAACGGTGAAACCCAGATTCCACTGACTTTGAGCATGTCGTCTGTACGCCCGCAATAACAGTAGTAACCCTCTTGATCAAGAATGTACTTATCACCTGAGTGTGTCCACCGGCCTTCAAATGTAGAGAGTGATTTCTCTCTCTGGTTCCAATAACTCGTTGCACTCGAGGGGCCGTCTACCAGCAGTTCACCAATCTCACCATCAGGAACAGCTTGATTATCCTCATCGACAATTTTCAGGGAATAACCAGGAACGGCTCTCCCGGAAGTGCCATAGCGAACTTCACCGGGCCGGTTGCTGAGGAAGATATGCAGCATCTCCGTACTTCCCAGCCCATCCAGAATCTCAGTGCCAAAACGTTCCTCCCAGGATCTGCCCACCTCTGCAGGGAGTGCTTCACCGGCAGAGACCGACAGGCGGAGAGCATCAGAGACAGCAGTTCTGTCATTTGCCGGGTCACTGAGGATTGCACTGTAGAGAGTGGGTACACCAAAGAAGATTGAGACCGGGTTGTCATTAAGTGTCTGCAGTACTGATTTCGGGGTTGGGCGCTGATCAAGAAGGACAGCGGTTGCACCGACATGCAGTGGGAATGACATTCCATTTCCGAGGCCATAGGCAAAAAACAGTTTTGCTGCCGAAAAGACAATGTCTTCTTCTGTGATCCCGAGAGTCTGTTTTCCATAGAGCTCTGCTGTTTGGACCAGATCGGATTGGTGATGAATTGCGCCTTTGGGAGTACCAGTAGATCCGGAGGTATAGAGCCAGAAGGCAGCATCATCACAGGTGGTTGGAGCACCCTGGAGGTCAGCGGTTGCATTCTCGATAAGGGTATCGAGGTTTGGATGGTCATCACTACTCCCGCCGGCAATGACAACATGCCTGACAAATGGCTGGGATTCGAGATGGGAAGAAAACTGCTCATAGAGCGGGGCACTGACGACCAGAATGGATGCTCTGCAATCCCTCAGCATGTACTCATAATCTTTTTCGGTGAGCAGGGTGTTGACAGGGATGGGTACTGCGCCAATTTTAATTGCGCCCCAGAAGAGTGCCGGGAAATCAATGGTATCGAGCATGCACATCATCACTCTGCTCTCCATTCCGGCCCCCAGTGTCTGCAAAGCATTCCCGGCACGATTTGTGCGTTCAGCCAACTGGTTGTAGGAGGTTGGCCCATTACAGTCTATAAAGGCTGTCTTATCACCTCTTCCCTCAAGCAGGTGGCGGTCAACAAAGTGGCTGGTTGCGTTGTATTCGCGAGGCAGCTGGACGGGCTCAATATTGGCGTTCATCTATATCTCCTGGTGGAAAACAGTGGTCTTGTATTTATAGGGAACATGGTTAACTGTTATTGATTGGTAGGGGATAGAGTGTGCGGTTTAATCGGGTAGAATCGCCGTGGCTTCGATCTCAACCTTGCCGCCTTGTTCGACCAATCCTGCCACTTCGACCAGGGTCATCACCGGGTAGTGGTCACCGATGATATTTCGATAGTGTTTTCCCACCTCACTCAATTGAGCCAGATACTCTTCCTTTGCTGTTACATACCAGGTCATTCGAACAATGTCTGTTGTTGAAGCACCGGCCTCATCGAGGATAGCAACAATATTGTGAAGTGCCTGACCCACCTGATCACTAAAGCGGTCGCTCTGAAACACCTCTTGTTCATCCCATCCCACCTGGCCTGCAATAAAGAGTAGTTGCCCACGGGCAGTGATGCCGTTTGAGTACCCTTTTGGGCGGGGCCAGCCGGGGGGTTGAATGAATTTCATCTCACAGCTCCATTGGTTATTGATCGGTTGTCAGTGCTTTAGTGTTGTCGCTCAGGCTCTAAGAAGCGGTAATTCACATATGCAGTCAAATCTATAAGAAAGTCATCTTTCACCCTACCGGAAGTATGTAATTAATCATCAGGATAGGATAAAAATGTGGTGTTAATTATTTTTGTACAATCCAATCCTTATGAACTATATTCACCTCAATCTATGTGGAAATGAAGTTTATGGCAACCCTTTTTTCGTCCAAATAAACCGCTTTTTTTCTCATTTGTAGTGGTAAAAAGTGAGATGCTGAAGTGACCTTATTTTTTAAGGAGTAAAACCTTGATGTCTAGTTCCCCAAGCTGCTGGCAGTTTGAAGAGGTCGGAAAACCTCTGGCTAATGCTCCTTTTGAACTTAAACAGTTGAATCGAGATGAGGTGACTGTTGAGATAGCGGGTTGTGGACTCTGTCATACCGATCTTGGTTTTATCTTTGATGGGGTCCGAACGAACCTTCCTCTTCCCCTGACGCTGGGTCATGAGATCAGTGGCCGTGTGGTCGATGCCGGAGAAGAGGCCCAATCCTGGATAGGAAAGGCAGTGGTCATTTCAGCTGTCATTCCCTGTGGAGTGTGCGACCATTGCAGGCGTGGGCTGGGAACTATCTGTAGAAATCAAAAAATGCCCGGGAATGATATTCAGGGTGGATTTGCAACCCATATCCAGGTCCCAGCTAATGGGTTGTGTGAAGTCGATGAGCAGAGGCTGGCCGCAGCGGGTCTTGAGCTTGCCGATATCTCTGTTATTGCCGATGCACTGACCACACCCTATCAGGCTGCTGTCCAGGCTGAAGTAGAGAGAGGAGATCTTGTCATTGTTATTGGAGTAGGAGGGGTAGGGGGATATGCAGTGCAGGTGGCACAGGCCCTTGGGGCCGTTGTGGTTGCCATCGATATCGATGGCGACAAACTCGCCACTTTGACCTCTTATGGTGCCAGCCTCACGATAGACGCTTCAGCGACAGACGGCCGTGAGATCAAGAAACAGTTAAAAGCATTCGCCAAAGAGCAGGGCCTTAGGCAGACCGAGTGGAAAGTCTTCGAGTGTTCCGGCTCGATCGCGGGACAGCAGACGGCCTACAGCCTGCTTACCTTTGGCGGCACACTGGCAGTGGTCGGTTTTACCATGGAGAAACTTGAGTTAAGGCTCTCCAATCTTATGGCTTTCCATGCCCGGGCGATGGGTAACTGGGGCTGTCCTCCTGAACTCTATCCTGATGCCCTTGAACTTGTTCTTGAAGGGAAAGTGGCGCTCGGCCCCTTTATCGAAAAACATCCGCTCGATGAGATCAATCAGGTGATTGAAACAGCACATCATCACCAGCTCAGACAACGCGCCATTCTGGTGCCATGATTATTAATCAAGATACTCTCTATTATTAACTAAGGACAAACAAGATGACGGAATCAACTACAGAGACAACATCCACCATTGCAGCAAACACGGCCCCATCGGATCTGGTTGATCACAACCTAACGCCAGAACGCCCTGAGTCGGGGATTCGCTATGAGCTCAAACCCGCTACCCGACCTGACGGGAGTGTTGCCGAGGGTCTTTATAATGCCTGGATCTATCTCAATAACCCGAATCAGTACAACTCATATACCACAGAGATGGTGAAGGAGCTTATCCTTGCTTTCCGTAGGGCATCCAATGCACGGGATGTCAATGCCGTGGTCTTTACCGCAGTTGGAGACAAGGCCTTTTGTACCGGCGGCAATACCAAAGAGTACGCCGAATACTATGCCGGGAACCCACAAGAGTATCGACAGTACATGCGGTTGTTTAACGATATGGTGACCTCGATACTGACTTGTGACAAACCGGTTATCTGCCGTGTCAATGGAATGCGCATTGGCGGAGGACAGGAGATTGGAATGGCCTGTGATTTCACTGTTACTCAGGATCTTGCACTGTTCGGTCAGGCGGGCCCCAAGCACGGCTCTGCGGCAATTGGAGGTGCGACAGACTTTCTCCCTGTGATGATTGGATGTGAGCAGGCAATGGTTTCAGGGACGCTTTGCGAGCCCTTTTCTGCCCACAAGGCCTATCGTCTTGGGATCTGTTCAGAAATTGTTCCTGCCTTGAAGGTGGACGGTAAATTTATTCCCAACCCAATGGTGATTACCGATCAGACAATGGATGAATTTGGTCGATTTGTTCACGGTGAATTCAAGCAGGGCGAAGCTCGCAATGAGGCAAAAGCCCTACTCAAACAGGGCGAGGTCTCTCTTGACAAACTTGATGAGGTTGTGGAGCAGTTGTGTGCCAAACTACTGCTCACATTCCCCGAGTGTATGACCAAAAGTCTTGAGGAATTGCGCAAACCAAAGCTGGATTCATGGAATCGAAACAAGGAAAACTCAAGGGCCTGGCTCGCACTCAATATGATGAATGAAGCAAGAACGGGCTTCAGGGCCTTTAATGAAGGGACACGGGAGAGCGGCCGTGAGATCGATTTTGTTGCTTTAAGGCAGGCACTTGCCAAAGGAGCGCCTTGGAGCCCAGACCTTATTGAGAGCCTGATGCCCGGAGCTGGAAAATAAGATGACCGATTCACCCCTTAATGTATGGAGTGAGCAGGAGGGACGACTCCTGCGGCTGCGTCTGGCAAGTCCCAAGGCAAACCTGATTGATGCCAGGATGATAGCGGCCCTGCAGCAGGCTTTTGATAAGACGATAGATGATCCTCTTGCTCGTGGAGTACTTATTGATGCCCAAGGAGATCATTTCAGCTTTGGGGCAAGTGTTGAGGAACATCTTCCAAAGCAGTGTGGGGAGATGCTCTCCAAGCTGCATCACCTGCTCATCACCATGGTTGGATTCAACAGACCTATTATGGTTGCTGTTCGTGGCCAGTGCCTGGGAGGCGGACTCGAATTCGCTTGTGCAGGGAGCCGTCTCTTTGCCCGAGGTGATTCAAGATTCGGCCAACCGGAGATCCAGCTTGCCGTTTTTGCCCCAGCCGCTTCGTGCCTGTTGCCGGATCTTGTTGGCCCTGCAAATACTGAAGATCTGTTATTAACAGGGCGAACAATTTCAGGTGAGAGGGCGCATGAGATAGGACTGGTGGCCGAATTAGCGGATGATCCCGAAGAGAGCGCTCTAAACTATTTTGAGAAATACCTGAGCGGACTGAGTGCAAGCAGTCTTGGCTTTGCTGTTCAAGCCGCCCGTATTGAACGCCTGCCTCGCCTTCAAAAAAATCTTGATGCAGTCGAGAAACTCTACCTGGAGGAGTTGATGGCCACTGAGGATGCAGTTGAAGGATTAACCGCTTTTCTTGAAAAGAGACGTCCAAAATGGAGTGACAATTGAATAATCAATTCGATTTTACTGGCCGCAGTGCGGTCGTCACAGGCGGGGCCAGTGGGATAGGGCTGGTTGTAAGCCGCCTTCTTGCCGAGGCTGGAGCAGAAGTACATATTTTTGACACAACTCCCAATGCGGCCTCTTCCCATCCCGGGTTTTGTTTTCACACTGTGGATATTGCGGAGAGTCAGGCTGTTAATCATGAAGTATCAACGCTCCCGACAGGCACCAATCTACTGGTTAACAATGCAGGAATAACACGTGATCGGACTGTTCAGAAGATGAGTGATGAGGAGTGGCAATCGGTTATCTCGGTAAACCTGACAGGTGCATTCAACATGATTCGGGCCCTGACGCCATTGATGCGTTCTGCGGGAGAGGGCAGGATTGTCAATATTGCCTCCATCAATGGTTTGAGAGGGAAATTCGGGCAGGCCAATTATGCCGCTGCAAAGGCGGGACTGATTGGTTTGACCAAATCAGTTGCCCGAGAGCTGGGGCCTAAGCTCGTTACGGTGAATGCAGTAGCACCCGGCATGGTTCTCACAGAGATGACAAAAGAGTTGCCTGAAGAGGTGTTGGCAAGATCAATGGAAGAGACGGTTCTAAATCGACTTGCTGAGGCTGATGATATTGCGTTGACCGTTCTGTTTCTGCTCTCAGATAGTGCGAGAATGATTACCGGGGAAGTAGTGCGTGTTGATGCAGGGCAATATATTTAAGAGATTCTTCAAGCGGCGGGTCGCTCTCTCTAGACCTTTCTTGGTAAGGTACTGTAATGAGTGAAAAACCAATTAGCCGATTTCCCGTTCCTGAGCTTACAGATCTCGATGAAGATATCCGCTCCCGGATACTTGAAGTACAGGAAAAAGCGGGATTTGTTCCAAATGTCTTTTTGACACTTGCTCATCGCCCCGATGAGTTTCGGGCGTTCTTTGCTTACCATGATGCCTTGATGTTGAAAGAGGGAGGACTCTCCAAAGCAGAGAGAGAGATGATCGTTGTTGCGACCAGTGGTCGCAACCACTGCCACTATTGTGTGGTCGCACACGGAGCCATTCTGCGCATCTATGCAAAAGATCCGTTGATCTCGGATCAGCTTGCAGTCAACCACCATAAGGCCGATATCTCGGATCGTCAGCGCAGAATGCTTGATTTTGCAGTTAAAGTGGCACTCCATTCAGATGAGATCGATGAGCATGACTATGAATTCCTTCGCGAGACAGGCTTTACCGATGAAGACATCTGGGACATCGGTGGGATAACGGCTTTTTTCGCACTTTCGAACAGAATGGCAAATCTGATCACCATGAGACCCAATGACGAGTTTTATAACATGGGTCGGTCCCTCTCAGAGAGTTGACTCGATGCCTAACGCTAAAAAACCAACAGACCAGGAACCGGCTATTCGAACCGTAGCCATGCCTGCCGATGCCAACCCGAACGGCGATATTTTTGGAGGATGGCTCCTCTCTCAGATGGATGTTGCCGGAGGGGTTCACGCCAACCATGTTGCCGGAGGAAGGGTGGTTACAATCGGTATTGAGGCAATGACCTTTCATAAGCCGGTCTATATTGGTGATCAGGTGAGTTGTTATTGCCAGACCAAAGAAATAGGGAACACTTCAGTTGCCGTCAAGGTTGAAACCTGGGTCTGTCGCCAAGACAGCAAAGATGAAAAAGTGACGGAAGGGCTCTTTACCTACGTTGCTATTGATATAAACGGACAACCAAGACCGGTTGTCGATAAACATCAATAATCACCTATTGCCTTGATAGGGAACCACCCCGGAGGAGACAGTTTGGAGGATATCGTAACCCTGCGCCGCATTCTTACTCAGTCCAAGGTTATTGCCATAGTGGGGCTCTCTGCCAACTGGTACAGGCCCAGTTTTTTTGCAGCCAAATATCTACAGGACCATGGCTATCGGATCATTCCTGTCAATCCTCGTTATGATGAGGTGCTTGGAGAGACCTGTTATTCCACTCTGGAATCTGTTCCGGAACAGGTCGATGTTGTCGACATTTTTCAACGCTCTGAGAGAGTCTTGCCATTTGCTCAGTCTGCAATAGATATTGGAGCCAAGGTGGTGTGGCTTCAGTTGGGGGTGGTTAACCAGGAAGTTGCCGACAAAGTGCTCTCGGCGGGCCTGACGATGGTTCAGGATCGTTGCATGAAGATTGAACATGCCCGCCTCTTTGGGGATCTGAATTTGATCGGTGTTGATACAGGCATCATTTCGGCTCATCGTCCACCAACTATTTCAACCTGAGGAGGGATAATGGCTGACCGAAAGTTTGGTTTTGAGACCCGCTGCCTGCATGCCGGGGTAATGCCGGATGCGGCCACAGGAGCCCGGGCTGAGCCGATCTATCAGACCTCCTCTTATGTCTTTGATGATACCGACCATGCGGCATCCCTTTTTAACCTCCAGACATTTGGCAACATCTATAGCCGGCTGACAAACCCGACCTGTGCGGCATTTGAGGCAAGGGTTGCCTCCCTTGAGGGAGGACGAGCGGGGCTGGCTGTCGCATCAGGAATGGCTGCCGAGACCACAGCACTTCTCACCCTCCTGGAGCAGGGGGATGAGCTAGTCTCATCAAGCACCCTCTACGGGGGAAGTTATTCGCTCTTTGATGTGAATTTCAGGAAACTGGGCATCTCCACCCATTTTGTCGATGCCGATGACCCGGAAAATTTCAAAAAGGCAATTACTCCGGCAACAAAAGCCCTCTATGCCGAGACTATCGGAAATCCTCTCAATAATATTCTGGATATCGAAGCTGTAGCGGAGATTGCACATCAAGCCGGTCTCCCATTGATTATCGATAATACCCTGGCATCCCCCTATCTCTGTCGACCTATTGAACATGGTGCGGATATCGTCGTTCATTCGGCAACAAAATTCATCTGCGGCCACGGTACTTCAATTGGGGGTGTTATTGTTGAGTCAGGACAGTTTCCCTGGGACAACGGCAACTTTCCAGGGATGATTGAACCCTCCAAGGGATATCATGGAGTACGCTTTTATGAAACTTTTGGTGACTTCAGTTTTACCATGAGAGCGCGATGCGAGACCCTTCGAACCCTGGGGCCATCGATGGCCCCTTTTAATGCCTTTCTCTTTCTTCAGGGGCTGGAAACGCTGCCTTTGAGAATGGAGAGACACGTTGCCAATGCGGTGGGAGTGGCCGAGGCCCTCTCCAATCACCCCTCGGTTTCATGGGTTAAATACCCTGGCCTTCCGGGCAGTGAATATCACGACCTTGCCAAACGCTACTGCCCCAATGGGGCCGGATCGGTGTTTACCTTTGGGGTCAAGGGGGGGCATCAAGCAGGGGCCCGCTTTATAGAATCTTGTCAGTTTCTAAGCCACCTGGCCAATGTGGGTGATGCCAAAACACTGGTGATCCACCCCGCATCCACCACCCATCGTCAACTTAATGAAGAGGAGCAGCAGGCAGCAGGAGTGACCCCCGATATGGTCAGGATCTCTGTTGGCCTGGAGACGCTCGAAGATATAATCTGGGATATTGATCAAGCGCTCTCTCAATCCCAGAACAAGAGTTGAGGATCGACTATTTTGAAATACGCGCTCTTTGATCAGGTTTGTCAGCCATGAGTTGTTGTCACTACTATGAATTTATCCAGGGCCAGGAGTCGGTCTTTGCCGTCGATGTGGCGGCTATCCGGTTCGGGGCAGGGGCTCTTATGGAGCTTCCTGATGAATCCAGGCGCCTGGGGATGGAACGGATCGGTATCTTTACAGATCGTTCAGTCAGAAACATAGAGCCGGTTGTCTCTGCGCTCACCAACTTGAAAAGCAGGGGCATTGAATACGAGCTCTATGATGAGGTTCAGATCGAACCGACCGACCTCTCCTTTAAGGCGGCCGCTCAGTTTGCCAAAGAGGGCCGCTTTGATGGTTATATCTCTTTGGGTGGGGGATCGGTGATTGATACCTGCAAAGCCGCCATTCTCTACAGCCACTATCCCGCTGACTTTCTCACTTATGTTAATGCCCCTATTGGCAAAGGTCATCCCGTTCCGGGTTCTCTCCCCCCTCATATTGCCTGCCCAACCACATCCGGTACCGGTAGTGAGTGTACTGGAATAGCCGTATTTGATCTTTTGGAACAACAGGTAAAGACTGGAATAGCATCCCGCTCTCTTCGTCCATCCCTCGCTGTCATCGATCCCCGATGCACCCATTCACTACCGGGCGCTGTCGTCGCGGCATGTGGATTTGATGTAATGTCTCATGCCCTCGAATCCCTGACGGCGATCCCTTTTTCAGATCGGGCTTCTCCCTCATCTCCAGAACTTCGCCCGATGAGTCAGGGAGCCAACCCCTGGAGTGATATGGGGAGCCGTGAAGCACTCAGGATTGCAGGCCGCTATCTTGAACGAGCTGTCGCCGATGCCGACGACCATGAGGCCCGACATAAGATGATGTACGCGGCCACCCTTGCAGGTATCGCCTTTGGAAATGCGGGCGTCCATCTACCTCATGGAATGTCCTACTCTGTGGCAGGGCTGGTCAGAGACTTTCAACCCGCTGGCTATCCCAATGAGAAGCCGATCTGCCCCCACGGGATGTCTGTCATCGTTAATGCTCCAGCGGCTTTTCGTTTTACCGCCGCAGCATCTGCCGAACGTCATCTTGAGGGAGCGGCGCTGATCGGTGGGGATCTGGCCGGCGCTGGAGCGGATGATGCGGGTGAGGTATTGGCAGTGGCCATCAGTCGGTTGATGAAGGCGACCGGAATGCCCAACGGGATCTCTGAGGTGGGCTATGGCCAAAGCGACCTTTCGGCACTCGCCGAGGGGGCATTTGCTCAGCAGAGACTGCTGTGCAATTCACCGCGGCCCGTCAACCTGCAGCAGCTTGAAGAGATCTACTCTTCGGCAATGCACTACTGGTAGATAAGGCATCAGTGCCTCGGCGACTTTTGCCCAG
>DIIC01000029.1 GCA_002420425.1 Proteobacteria bacterium UBA5680
CCGGAATCAGTTGACCACTACACAGTGGACGTGCATTCTTGGGCATTCTTTTGGTCTCGATTCTTCCAGATGTCTGAAAATCGCGTATTTCGTATGGAACCGACTTGCAGTGGGAAAATACCACAAGGTAAAACGTCGCCGGAGGGAGTGATCGACATTATCGACCTTCCCGCGCCGCAGACTCTCTCCTCAGGTTCTTGGACCTTACGGCCATACTGATTCTCGGGCCCACCGACGAATAGCGGAGCGCCCGGAGTTGCGGCTAGGGAGATGAGCTGCCCCATAGATTCCACGTTCAATTCGAGAGGATCCCGATTCCCACCTATGGTGCTGTGAATAGGCAGGCCGAGTTGTGTTCGTGTGCCTATCTCTTGCCCAACCCGTTCGATGTCTTTCCAACCGTGTATTGTCTGCTTCATCAGAGGCGCCTTTACTGCCGTCTTAATCCCGAGTCGGTGAAGTGCCTTCAAGGCCAGCAGAGATCGCTGGTATGAGCCCGGAATCCGAGTAACATTATCATGTTCGTCAGAATTTGCACTGTAGAGACTAATCGATACACACTCCGGCCAAAGGGAGGCTAACTTCTGCAACCGTTCTTCGTTGAGGAGCAGTCCATTAGTGTAGATATGTACCTGCATCCCGCGAATTCGACTCTGTTCCAGGAGGAAGAAAAAATCCTTGTGAACGAATGCTTCTCCTCCACTGATTGTCAAGTTGAAGACTCCAACTTTGACCAAATCGTCAAGTAGTTCAATCATTTCGTCTTTTGTCAATTCATCGGTTCGTCGCCTAACTCGATCTCCGGGTTTGTGGGCTGCGCCCGGGTTGAAACAATGAATGCAACTCTCGTTGCAACGATAGGTTAGCTCCCAAAAGAATGAGTAGAGATAACCATGTTCCACAACCCAACGCTGTACTTTCAATTCCGCCTGTTCATACGCTCTGAGCCCGGGCTCGTCTGGATCAACACTAGGGTCTGGTGGTACATCTGCCTGCACGACCGCTGTCTCACGGGGATCCGTTTCTGGGGTGATTAACTGCGCATCGTCCAGATTGGATACGAAAGCATCCAATTCCCCGGCAACGCCCATTGACCTTGCCCTGTATTGGAGATCACTCAGTAAGATGCCTTCCTCGATCCGCTGCCATAGTAGGGCTGCTTCCGCTTCCATCGTGATGAATTGATGTGTTCGGGCATTGGTGATGACACTGAGTGACTCTCCTGACTCATGCAGGTAAGTGCGGCTTGCGGCCCATGGCGCTCGGTGAATTAGCCGGCTAATTTCTGCCCCTTCCATATCATATTCTCTCCTACCGAATTTAAGAGTTTCAAAGCGAACTTGATATCACTAGCTCGACGTTTGCAACCGCTATGGTAATCGGATTTATTAATCTCCAAAACATTTGAAAATAGCTACAGCTGACTTATAGGCTTAGCTTAATCCCAAACGTTTCATCCCGCTATCTTATTCCTTTACCTCACCGAGGTTAAATGGTGGGTGGAGGACAGATGCGTTTTCTTGCGGTTATCCTATCCCTGAACCGATGTTGTAGAAATTCAGGTCGTAGAATCAATCAACTTACGGATAACATCAATATCTTCACAACGGGACAGGCTGGGCGCATGCCCGCAATCCTGGAAAACAGTGACGCCAGGCTTGGGGCCGGATGTGCGCATACGCTCAAGTATACTGCCGGTCAAGATGTCGGATTTTGCACCGCAGATGATATGGGTCGGCAGGGTGATCCGTGCGTAGTGATCCCAACTGCTCAATTTATCTGTCGAGGCCGAGAACTGTACGATGATCCGTGGGTCATAATGGGTTGTGAAAGTTCCGTCCTTCTGCCGCCGGAGTGAGCTTCTGGCCATACGGCGCCAGAATGTATCAGCGGCGGGCCCGAAGGGGGCGTATACCGTACGAAGCCAGTTTTCCACCTCAGAGACGGTCTGAAAGCATGGGGAGTCGCCGGCATAAGTCAGGATTCGATCGATGGCTTGTTGTGGAATTTCGGGGCCGATATCATTGATTATCAGCCAGGAGAGCCGATCCGCCAGGTGGGATGAAGCCATGCGCATACCGATCAACCCGCCCATGGAGGTTCCAATCCAGCCGACACGATCCAGGTTGTAATTGTCCATTAGGTCACTGGCGATGCCGGTATAGTATTCTAGTGTGTATTCCCGTTCAGGATCTTTCGACCAACTGGACAGGCCCCGCCCTATCGTATCCGGGCAGAGGACGAAAAACTCGTCCGACAGCGCTGCGGCCAGTTCATCGAAATCGCGTCCGGTTCTGGCCAGACCATGCCACATGACGATAGCTGGTTTGGCCGGATCACCCCATTCAGTGATATGAATTTCGTGGTCCATGACCGGGATGAGAGAGAAACGAGGTCTATTCATGTTTTACCCCCTTTTGACATGATTGTGCCGGCTATCCCTCGCCGGCCAGAATCGCATCGAGTGCCACGATCAGCTTTTGCACCTCTTCGGCGGTGTTGTAGTGCACCATGCTTATCCGCACCACGCCGTCTTCCGGATCCATGCCCAACGCCTCTACGCAGCGCAGTGCGTAGAAGTGGCCACTGCCCACCCCGATATGGTGCTCAGCCAGTTTCTGCGCGATATGGGTCGAGGGCATAGCCCGGGCGTGGAAGGCTATGGTCGAGGCCCGCTTTCCCGCCTCCGCGTGATCTTGGCCCAGCAGGCGGATGTCGGGTTTGTCTTTGAGGTAATCGAGTAAAATACTGGCAAGGCGCGCCTCATGTTCAGACACCAGTTCGAACACTTTTGTCGCGCGCTCATGCAGGCTACCTGTTGCATCACCGAAGTGGTGCCGATAAAGCGCATCGAAGTACTCGGTAATGCCGGCGAGTGCCGCAATCTGGGCATGCTGTGGCCCAGTTGGGTTCAGCCGATAACGCGATTTCTCCTCGTTAAAGAAATGACCCTGGCCTTCTGTTTGCCTGAGTGCATCCTTTGAACCCCACAATACCCCCTGGTGACTACCAAAAGTTTTGTAGGTGCTGTAAGCGTAGAAGTCTGCCCCCAGCGTCTGTACATCGGGAATTACATGCGGGGCATAAGAGACTCCGTCGGCCACCACCAGCGCGCCCACCTTGTGCGCCATCTCAGAAATAGCGTTCATATTATTGTGGGTACCAACCAGGTTCGAGCATAGGGTGCAACACACCAATTTAGTCCGGTCGCTGATGAGGTTCTCCAAGCCCGTGATATCGAGCTCGCCGTCGGCCTTGTCGACCCGCCATTCACGCATGAGCACACCGTGCTCGGACAAGCGCCGCCAGCAACCCACGTTAGCTTCGTGATCCTGGTTGGTGACCACGACCTCGTCACCGGGTCGCAACAGGTGGCGCAGGCTCTGGGCAAGCATGTAGAGGTTGAGCGTGGTCGATGGGCCAATGGTGATCTCATCCATATCGGCATTAAGCAACTGGGCGACCGCCTCATATGACTCATCCATCTCCTCTCCCGCCCGTTGCGAAAGCGCAAAAGTGCCGTAAGGCTGGACTTTATGCTCAACAAAAAACCGCTGCAGGCGATCAATGACTGTCGCCGGCACATAGGAGCCGCCCGCGTTTTCAAAAAAAATCCAGTCTCTGGTTTGTGCCGCCTGAAAAGCCGGGAACTGCGACCGCACAAATGCTACATCCAATGCCATCCCGACCCTCCTTGAGACTTGCTTGTTTTTTGATCTGTTGTCAACCCTTTAATGCTGGCAGTGCGCACAACAGTAGGGGATAGGAATTTGCTTTTGGCATATTTGGGGCAATGGGCCATCAGCGGACCTCGAAACCCTGCAAATGGAATTTGGGCATCGGGTCTTCCTTCATTACAGCGAGACTTTTCTTCGTTCAGAAGGATCTGGCACACCGCAACCATGTCGGTGTCGCCGTCCAGATGAGCGGCCTCTTCAAACGAACCATCCGGGTCTTTGCGCACATTTCGAAGGTGGGTAAAATGAATTCGGCCCGCATGCTTGCGGGCAATTTGCGGAATATCGTTCTCGGGGTGGGCTCCCAGAGATCCGCAGCAAAGCGTCAGCCCGTTTGACGGGCTGTCATACGCCGACATGATCCAGTCGACATCTTCGGCATCCGATACGATACGCGGAAGACCCAGGATATCGCGCGGGGGATCATCGGGGTGAACGCAAAGCCGCATACTCAGTTCTTCGGCAGCCGGAACGACTTCGTTCAGGAATCGCTGGAAGTTGGTTCGAATATCCGAAGCACCCATGCCGCGATAGGTTTCGAGCGCACGACGCAAACCCTTGATGTCAAAACGGTCAAACGCGCCGGGCATGCCTGACATGATTGAGTTGAGCAGTGTCTCCCGGTCGCTTGCGGTTGATCTCTCGTGCCAGGTGTGCGCGTTTTCGACGACTTCAACCGGATAGTCGTCTTCAGCTGCTTTTCGATCCAAGATGTGAATCTCAAACGCTGCCATCCTGATGGCAGAAAATCGCAGGCAGGTGCCACCGCTTTTAACCGGCGCATTCAGGTCTGTGCGTGTCCAGTCAAGCAGCGGCATGAAGTTGTAGCAGATGGTTTTAATGCCCTCTGCCGCCAGGTTTGCCATAGACTGCCGGTAGTTCGAAAATAACGCCGACAAACCACCGGTTCCGCGCTTAATGTCTTCGCTAATCGGAAGGCTCTCACAAACTGTCCAGTCAAGCCCAGTGGCTCGTATTTGATTCCGCCTTGCTGCAATAGCCTGGCGCTCCCAGACTTCTCCGTACGGAATCTCGTGCAAAGCGGTGACAATACCGCTCGCTCCGGTTTGTCGGATTTCATTCAGTTCGATCTGGTCCAGCGGGCCGTACCAACGCCAACTCTCTTTCATGCTCGGTCCTGCCTAATACTATTTAACACGATATCGACGACCTGCACCTTCAACCCCTGCCCTGAGAGTTCAACCGCGTTGTAATGACCGTCCTGTGGTACGCGCTTATCCCGTACTGACGGGGTCCTCAGGTTAACACCGAAGACTCCCCGGTCGCGATTGGAACTGGCCAACGTTTCTTTAATGTTGATCGCCGCATGGGTGCGGAAAAACGCCCCAAGCCCCGGATGAACAATCCCCGTTTTCGGGCCACTTTCAGTTCGGCAAAGTTTGATCGGTTTGTCTTTACTCATCATCGTTTGTGAAGGCGATAGACCTGCTTGGCAAGCCGGTGAGTCGGGTCTTCGGCAAGTTCGAAGGCATCTCCTGCAGTCAGGTACTCAGCGGTCACGAGGGAAGTAAGACAGGCGCAATCGCCCCCCCTTGCGACATCGTAACGCACGGAAATGTAACAAAATACACGGGTATCGTCGTTGAAGCCAACGATATTGCAGGATCCTACGGTTTCCATAGTCATTTCAAGGAATTGCAATCGTTCGGGTTTGTCACTCTGTTTATACGAGATCGTATAGGCCGCAAAAGCGATCTGCCGGTTAGCCATGACAGTTGCAGCAAGTGCAGTAATTGTTTTACTGTAAAATAGGCGGGCGGAACTGTGTTTCCGCTTGCATCCTGTTTGGTTGGTCGAGTATTGGCTGTATCACTTTGATACCAAGTTCCCGCCCAGCCGAATCGGTTCCAAATTATCTTCATGAGGTTTTGGCATGGCATTGAGTTTGCTCGCCATCGGTGAAGCGATGGCTGAAATTCGCAGCGACGCGGAAACTGGTTTCACGGTTAGTTTTGCCGGCGATACTTATAACACCGCCGTTTACAGCGCGCGTTCCCTGGCGAAACCCGGTGCTGTCGCTTTCCTGACCCGGGTAGGAACCGACCCGCTTTCGCGGACATTTTTAAATACCGCAGAAAACGAAGGCCTCAATCCCGACTATATAGGCGTTGACCAAAACCACAATATCGGCATCTATACCGTGTCTACTGATTCATCGGGTGAGCGCCACTTTGCCTACTGGCGCGAACACTCCGCAGCGCGGGGTTTGTTTTCCGCCCCCGATTCGGCGGTCATGCTGCCAAAGGCTAAAATAATCTATCTTTCCGGGATTTCGCTCGCCATCCTGCAGCCCGTTGCCCGAAACAACTTACTTGAAAAGCTGCTCGCACTCAAAGCAGCAGGAGAAAGCCTGATTGCATTCGATTCCAATTATCGTCCTCAGCTTTGGGAAAGCGTCCAAGTGGCGCGTGATGTCCTCTCTCAAATGTGGGAGATTGCCGATATTGCGCTGCCCTCGATCGACGACGAAATGGCCCTGTTCGGTGACGATAATGAGGAAACCACCATAAGCCGATTCGCCACAAAAAGCTGGAAGACCTGTGCCATCAAACGCGGCGACCGGGGGCCACTTTCCCCGGGGCTTACGCGGAGCGAGCACCCTGATTTCCCACCGGTCCGGGCAACCGATACGACGGCCGCCGGTGACAGCTTTAACGGTGCCTATCTTGCCGCTTTCCTGCAAGGTCAAGATGAAACTGAGTGTTTGCTCGCGGGTCACAAAATGGCGTCGATGGTGGTAACCGTACGCGGAGCGATAGCGCCCTGACAGATTCTTTTTTTATAATGAAGGTATCGACGGACCCTCTTTTCCCGCGAGGGGATTTATCCCGTATGCCGATGTACTGAGTAGTCACAGCAAAATTATGATTCGTCTATTCGGTGGTTCGAGATGTTATAGGCTGAAAGCAACTTCCAAACTCATCATAGAAGAAGAAAGCCCATCTAAAATGGAGTGACGAGTGTTGAGTGGATACTTAATCTAACCCAGACAGACCAAGAAGCGGCAAAAGTTGCGTCAAGTCGGTCAGTGCTATGGGTTTGCCCGCAGCCGGGAGATGCTCTCTTTGCTGTCCAAAACGGTTGATCCAGGCCACATTAAACCCAAAAGCGGCGGCACCGACGCCATCCCATCCATTTGATGACTGGAAGCTGATGGCAGTGGGCTCGACCCCCAGCGTGTTAAGAGCAAGCTGATAAACACGGGGATCTGGTTTATAACACCCAAGAGCATCAACCGAGAGGGTCTCCTGAATAAGATCAGAAAGACCGGCATTCCTGACCGCATCTTCAAGCATTGAAGGAGATCCATTAGAGAGAATGAGACAGGGAATTCCAGCGCGATTGAGTGCACCCAGTACGGCAGGAACCTCAGGATAGCAGTCAAGCCCGAGATAGGCCTCCATCAGCGCCCTTCTGAGGGAGTTGTCCTCAATCGAGTGTGCTGCCAATGCATAATCAAGGGCCTCACCGGTCACTTGCCAGAAATCATCATAACGCCCCATCAGTGAGCGCAGCCAGGTGTACTCAAGCTGTTTGGTTCTCCATAGGGTGGACAGAGAGATCGCCTGATCACCAACGCGTGACTTCATGCTGCCCACTGCCGAGTGGACATCAAAGAGCGTTCCGTAGGCATCAAAAACACAGGCCTTTATATTGGCAAAGTGAGGATCTGTCATCACGGATTCTCCCGAATCTCTTTTCTTTGAATTATAAAGCAGGAGTGCTCTGTCGGGCACGTATCGACAGGAACTTCTAAAACAACGATCGAAGAGCGGTAATCCAATGGCCGTTCAAAAGTGCGATGATCGTATCCAGTCGCTGATCCCAGAACGAGCTTCCTGAAAGCAGGCTGGTTTTCTCTTCGAGGCCAAGCTGGGCGATGAAATTCAGCGCCTGTTCTCGGAAATCCTTTGGGTGCAAGACTATTTCTCCTATCTTTACTCTTAACAGAGAATGTTCACTCTTCTCAAGCAAGCAGAAATGGGAGAGCCCTTCTTTTTTATGGGTAAGTTATGCTTGGTTCTCTGCATTGGCGCGGGTACTGCGGTCAAGGATGGCGCGTAGCTGAACGAGAAATGGGTGACGATCGGTGTACTGGCGCCCGTAGTCAAGATTGAAGATGTAGTCGAAGTCGGCCGGATTGGCGCCCTGGTTGTGTTGCAAAATCGTCTCTAGTTTGTCGAGCCCCTTGGCCAGGATTGCTTCGGGTGAGACAGCTTGATCGTATTCATCCCAGAGTGCCAGCAATTCGCTTTGCACGACCGGCTCCAAGGATTGCAGCAGAGTTGTAAAATCGCGCCGCTCAGCTACCGCCTTATTCTCGTCGGCTCTCTGGAGTGGCGCCGGAATGTCGCCGCTAAGCGCTTCTCCCAAATCGTGGATGATACACAGCTTGAGCAGCTTGAGGAGGTCGATCTCGGGATATTGATCTGCAAACACAAGAGCCAGAAGGCTGAGGCGCCAGGAGTGGGCGGCAGAATTTTCCTGTTGGCCGGTGGCTGTATAGGCCGAGCGCAGCGTATCTTTTAACCGCTCGGCTTGACGGAGGAAGGTAAGTCGGCCTTCGATTTGTTCTGGCTCTAACACGCAGTGACACCTCCCTAAAAAGATTCTGTGCCCAGCCGAGATAGCCGCGCATAGAGTGGCTGAAGTTGTAGCCCAAGATCTTAAGGTCGAAGATAATAAAGTAACTGCCTATCGAACAACAGTGCGAGTTTCATTTAAGCTTCAAGATTAATCAGTAAGGGATAGGAATTTGTTTTCAACAGATCCGGGTCTTTGAGCCACCAACGAGCCTGTGAGGTCAAACCACTCGGGCTGACAAGAGGCGTTAAATGCTTTGCCCTCTTGGTGGACGCGTTATGGGGTTACTTTTCGAACCCAATCGCATCTTCCAACCGGTCGTCACCCCAGAATATCTCCTTGCCTCTGGTGAATGACGGTGCGCCAAAGATGCCCATCTGCAGAGCTTCGGAGGTGTTAGCGCGATACCTGTCCCGAATGTCATCAGAGCATGCGGTGGCCATGACCTCATCGTAATCCAGGCCCATTGTTGACATGTAATGGCGTTGATTGGTTTCACCTCCTGCCTCATTGCCGTCCAAAAACCACGACCGGTATGTGGCTTCAAAATATTCCAGATAACGGCCACGATCATGCATCACCATGCCAACTCTATTGGCGCCGTCTAAATCTTTAAGTGGGTATGGTGCGGGCACTATAGGTGGGGGGATGCCATATCGGATGGCGCGCCGTTCGATGTCGCGCCACATATAGTTCACTTTCCATGGTTTAGAAGGAGGAAAGGGAATATTGTCGATTTCCTTCATCACATCACGAATACTGAAAGGCTTGATGGTTAACTCAATATTGTGTTGATTTAAAACGGCCTGAATACGCATAGCAGTCAGGTAGGTATAGGTGCTGCCTATAGACAGCCAAGCGATCATTTGTTTTGTCATTACATCCATCACTTGTGTTCGGTTTGATAATGGAAATCCCTCTTGATCATGATTGAACGGCCTTGGGATTGGGTTGTTCTGCCTTATCTCAGTGCGGGGAGAATTGTTAAGCCGCCTCAGCCTCTTCTTTCTTCTCAATCAGCGGTGCATTCTGATTATGCAGATAAGGGAAGATGATCTCTCTTGGGCATGATTCAATACAGACGTGGTTGCAATCCGGGCCATAAGCAATGCATTTTTCATGGTCAATTTCGATCAAAGTACCCTCAAGCGAGATCGCATCAGCAGGGCAATCCTTGATACAGGCGTCGCAGTAGACACAGCCCACATCACACACCTTTTTAACCTGCTTGCGACCGGGCTCTTTCATGCTGCAGGGGATGTAGACCCGCGCATCAATCTGGGTCATGACAATGATATCTTTGGGACAGGCAGGAACACAGAGCGCACAACCGACGCAGAGTTCAGGATTGATCTCTGGGAAGTCATTCACCATGACAATGGCATCAAACGGGCAGCTGTCCCGACACTCACCCAGCCCTGTGCAGCCATACTGGCAGGCAGAGGGGCCTCCGAAGGCGAGTTCTGCTGCGGTGCAACTGGTAAAGCCTGAGTAGTTTGCCTTCATCGAGACATTGCCCTCGATACAGGAGCACCTTGGGGTGGCCACCATCCCCTCCTGGAAATCGAGCTCTTTCCCCGTCAGGTTAGCGATGATCTCAGCCACCTCCTTTTTGCCTGGAAAACAGAGATTGGGGGAGACAGACTCATCTTTTACCACTGCAGTGGCATATCCCTCACAACCGGGATAACCACACCCTCCGCACTGGGCCATGGGCAGAGACTCAAGCACCTCTTCAACCAGAGGCTCGCCTTTGACCGCAAACTTTTTCGCCGCATAGCCAAGCCCGGTGCCAAAGATCACCCCGATACCGCCAAGAAGCCCAATCCCGGCGATTCCTAAAATGATGAGTTCACTATTCATCTATCAACAGCCACCAAAGTCAGATACTCATGCCTGAGAAACCAAGGAAGGCAAGGGCAAACTGTCCGGCCACCAGAAATGCCACCGGCAGCCCCTTAAAACTTTCCGGAACCAGCGCTACATCGAGGCGTTCTCGAACCGATGCCATCAGATAAAGAGCAAGCATAAAGCCACTCCCTGCTCCAATCGCCAGCATCAAAGATTCCCAGAAGCCAAACCCCTCATTTGCCAGCATCAATGGGACTGCGATGATTACACAGTTGGTGGTAATCAAAACAAGATAGATCCCAAATGAGGCAAAGAGGGCTGGATTAAGCTTGCGCAAAATAGTGTCCACCGCCTGGACTGAGAGTGCGACCAGGCCAATAAAGACCACAATCTGCAGGAATGTCAGCTTGAAGGGGATCATCAGGAAGTTATAGATCACCCAGGACATGGAGGCACTGATCGCCATCACAAGGGCGAAAGTCAGCCCCATCCCCTTGGCCGTCTTCTTCTTCTTGGAAGTCCCCATAAACACACACAACCCAAGATATTTGGTAAAGACAAAGTTCTTTATCAGCATTGCGGTAATCAGGATAGTGAACAGATGGCCGAGATAGGACTGTTTAACGGTAAAGGAGAGTGCACCGCCCTCATCTGCCAGCCCCTTGATATTGATGACATAGGCACTTGATTGGTTGAGGGTCTCTGAGAAACGCAGGGTCGCCCTGGAGCCGTCATCGCTTAAGGTGATCGACTCGATCTCCAGCCGGATGTCCGGATCCGGCTCTTCAAAGACCTGATAGCTCTCCCGTTCCAGAAGCTGGTTGTTGGTGACCGGACGGGCAAAGGTGACGACAATCTCATCGACATCGCCAAAGGCGGTCCCGCTAACCAGATTATTGCTGGCGGCAAAAAGTTCAGCTGATGTGAGCGTCGCCAGGAGCGCAATGGTCACACCCTGCAGGCATATTCTTCTTTTGATTGACATGAGCGATCAACCCCAGTTTTTTACGTTTATGAACATTTTCAATGTGATTGAAAAACCCCATCAACAGGCCGACAACAAAAAAGCCTGCACAGGGAAGAACAAAAAAGAGCAGTGGCTGGAATCCGAGGATATCAAACCCCAACAGAGTACCCATCCCCAGGAACTCCCGAATCATGCCGATGACAATCATCCCAACAAGAAACCCGGCACCCATACCAAATCCATCCCAGAATGAAGGGGTGAGGGGTTGTTTGCTGGCAAACATCTCAAGACGCATGGTGATGATGGCAAAGGCGACAATGAGTTTTACGAATATGCCCACCTGGGCATAAGCGGCCGGAAAAAACGCCGCCAGCACCATATCAATCACGGTAACCCACGTGGCAATGACAAGGGTGTAGGTAGGAATGCGAATGCGCGGATGGATCAGGTTTTTTACCAGTGAAATGGTGACACTCGAAGCGACCTGAACAAAGAAGACGGCAATACCGAGCATAATGCCGTTGATCACCGTGGTGGTGATGGCGACAGCCGGGCACATCGACAGTGCCAACCTGAAAATAGGATTTTCAGCGAGGATGCCGTTGAGCACCAACTGGTAATTTGACTTAACTGCTGCCATAGAGATGCCTCCTTTAATACCCCACAGGGATGGCGTTTTGTTGAACCACAGACTCAAGTATATTCAATCGGTAGGCAAACTTTCTTACCATGTTTTTCAGCCCGTTATTGATCGCATCACTGGAGATGGTGGCACCGGTAATAGCATGAATATCTGCAGCCGCATACTGCTGCTGCAGCGTTGCCCGGGCCTCCTCCTCTAATATCTCGCCTTCCAGATAGTCCCGATAGTCGACGGGAAGCGGGATCTTGACAACTTTAATATTCTTCATCACCTCAACGGTCTTGCCGACAAACTGGTTCTTGAAATAGGGCTTTTCAATCTCCCCGCCCAACCCAGGATCTTCCTCATGTTCAAGCACTTCAAAGCCGAGGATAGCTAAATTTGGATCGAGCGCCAAAATTACTTTTATTGTGGTTTTAAACCCCAGGAAATGCCCGGGTAACAGATAGGCTTTTCGATTGCCGCTCTCACTGACGACCAGGACCTCATCCGCATAGCGTGCACTCAATCCTTGCGGGAGGGCACTATTCAGCTGCTGGGTTCTGGCATCGTCCTCTTTGATCACCTCAATAATACCTGGAATTGAGATCCGCTCCTGATAGCGGCCTTCGAGGTCGATAACCACTAACTGATATTCAATCGCTCCCTTTTGATCCAGCGGGAGGAGATAGCCCAATAGTTTTTTATCCCCCGTTGAGAGGACATAACGATAGAGGGTTGAGACTTTAAACCCCTCAGGTGCCGGATGATCCGCGCTATAGCCAAGAAGGCCCTGAACCACCTTCTCTTCATTCAATGATTCATTATGGCGCTTGGCGTTGTCTGTAAGCACATAGACAGTGCCCATCAGGCTCGCTGCAATAATGCAGGTGATGGTAAGCCTCAGGGCAATATTGGTAACTTCACTCATCGCCACTTGAGCCTTCCTCTTCTTCGATCACCTTGGGTCCGGCAAATCGCTCTGGACGGAACCACTCTTCCAGTGAAGGGGTAAGTGGGTTCATCAGCAGGATGGCGTAGTTGATCCCCTCCGGATAACCGCCCTTGATACGAATAAGGACTGTCAGTGCCCCTACCCCGGCTCCAAAAATGAGTTTTGCCCGGGGCCCCATTGGGCTTGTGACATAGTCAGTTGCAATAAAGAATGCGCCGAGCATCGCCCCTCCAGAGAGGATGGCGAGCAGAGGATCACCACCAAACCAACTCTCACCACCAAAAATCCAGGTCAGCAGAGCTATGGTCGACAGCACCGCAACAGGGGTATGCCAGGTGATAAATTTGCGGTAGATCAGATAGAGGCCTCCCAACAAAATCAGAAGACCTGATGTCTCCCCAATGCTTCCCGGACGCCAGCCAAGGAAAAAGGTGGCGTAAAAATCACCCGGCTGGCCAAACTCATTGATAACTGCCTCCATCCCACCGTGCGAGAGGAGATAGAGTGGTGTTGCCGCCGTGACCCCATCCAGAGATCCGCTGAGAAAGGAGAATATTGCTCCATCCTCAAGAGGGGGCAGCCAGGCTGTCGTCATTGCCACCGGGAAGGTGGCCATTAAAAAGGCCCGCCCCAACATCGCCGGGTTGAAGATGTTGTAGCCAATTCCACCCAGAAGATGTTTGCCGATATAGATCGCCATCACCGCACCAAGGATGGGGAGCCAGAGGGGGACACCCGGAGGGATGACAAAAGCGAGCAGCATACCGGTGACCACGGCACTGCCATCGCTGATGGTGATTCTGCGCTTCATCCCTTTTTGTGAGAGAGCTTCCACGACAACACAACTGATCACACTGACAGCTGTAATCAGAAGCGTCTGAACCCCGAAGACCACCACCGAAAGCAGCAGTACCGGGAGCAGGCAGGCGGCCACAATCCACATAATATGGGAAACCGACTCCTCACTCTTGATATGGGGCGAGACCGATACCTCCCAGACTGCTGCAGCGGTCTCGGCATCTTTGTTTTTGACTTGTCTAACGATGGTGGGCTCTCCTCTTGCCGTTGAGGCTAACCGGCAGCACGGCGCTTAAGCTGGCTCTTGGCCATGCGGATAAACTGGACAAGTGGACGTTTTGAGGGGCAGACATAGGCGCAGCATCCGCACTCAAAACACTCCATGGTGCCGAACTTCGTGGTATTTTCACCCTGGCTGGCTTCAACATAGACCCCAATCTCATTGGGCTGGAGCCCCATCGGACAGGCCTCTACACAGCGTCCGCAACGAATGCAGTTGCTGAAGAGATCGGTATCAATTTCATCCCGGGTGAGAAAGAGAATTGATGAAGTGGTTTTAGTAATTGGAATATCGAGGGTCGAGACGGCAAAACCCATCATCGGCCCACCCAACACTACTTTTGCCAGCTCTTCGGTTGTCCCGCCGAGATGGGTGACGATATCCTTAACCAGAGTACCCACTTTAACCAGCAGGTTGGCGGGCCGTGCAATCCCCTTGCCGGAGATGGTGACCACCTTCTCATAGTAGGGCTTGTCCAGAGCTACCGCTTCGAAGATCGCCCTTGCCGTACTCACATTTTGAACAATCACCCCATGGTCTGCCGGCAACCCCTGGCTCGCCACCCTGCGGCCGGTAACGCTCTGAATCAATTGCTTCTCTGCACCCTGGGGATACTTAACCTCAAGCGTCTTGATCTCGATCCTGGCCTCAGCAGAAGTCTGTTTTTCAGCCTCTGAACTCATCGCCGCAATCGCATCAGGCTTGTTGTTCTCAATCCCCACCAGGCACTCCGTGATGCCCAGAATCGATAGAATAATACGTGCACCCTCAATGACCTGATCCGGATGCTCTATCATCTGTCGATGGTCAGCAGTGAGATAGGGTTCACACTCAGCGCCATTCAACACCAGAGTATCTATCTTCGATCCCGGTGGTGGCGTCAGTTTGACGTGCGCAGGAAAACCGGCACCCCCAATGCCCACAATCCCTGCCAGATGAATTTTCTCTCTTAGCTCATCAGGAGAGAGCCCCGACCAGTCACTCGATTGGTAGCTTTTAGGCTCCTCTTTTTTATTCACTCGCAAGATGACTGAAGGGCTACTTACCTGAATCGGATGAGCAGACTCAGTCAGATTACTCACTGTCCCGGCAACCGGCGCATGAAGAGGGACGCCCATCCCTTTGGTGACCTCACCAACAAGAGCTCCCTCAGCCACCTTGTCTTTTTTTGCCACCACTGGCGAACAAGGAACCCCGATATGCTGCCCAAGGATAAGCTCAAGAGAGGTAGGAGTGGGCATGGGCTCAATCACCATCTCTGCAGTCAGCGATTTATAATCCGGAGGGTGAATACCCCCTTTCGGAAATGTAAGGACAGTTGCGTTCATTCAATAGATGTCTTATCAATCAGCCGACTGACTAATTGGTTGGTTGCTGATTATAGAGTATTGAGTTGGAATAATTCTTGTTTTATACCCGATAAACAGACTCTTTATTAAATCGGAATACCGGGAAAACCTCTACAGTGAGGTCAAATCAGAGATCCGCCTTTTCAGCGATGTAGGCTAATATCTTCCTTACCCCCAAAAGCCCCACCAGCTTCTCTCCATCCATCACCGGAAGATGTCGATTGCCACGTACGGCCATTCCATTAACTGCAAGACAGAGTGAATCATCCAACTGATAGGTATCGGGGTCAGGGGTCATGTAATCTCCCACTCTCTCATTCTCAAGCACAGCGGTAGCGGGCAGTCGTTTAATGAGGTCTCGCTCAGTGAAGATGCCAATCAGTTTTTCATTCTCCAAAATCAACACCGAACCTCGGTATTTTGCCCTCATCCTCTCAAGGACTGCAGCGATTGAATCATCTACAGTGGCACAGACCGGATCGATCAAACCGGCATCATCAAGGTCACTCAGCAGAACTGCCTTCAACTCATCCCTATAAGCGTCTGTCTCATCGAATGCCGTCAGATCCTGACCACAACACTCACATACAGAGAGACCCACAACATTGTCATAACCACAATCAGGACATTTCATAATCTACTCACCCTTCTCATTATTCGATCGACCAGGTATTGTTACCTGCCAGAAGTGTTCTCAGGTCATCTGGTCCCTCGGCCTTTTCTTTGGCTTCATTGGTGATCCCTTCAAGCAGGTCAGAATAACTCGCACGTTCAATATCAACAAAGACACCCACTGGAACAGGGAATTTAGGATAGTCAAGGTTAGAGATCATATATGCAAGGGTAGGATCACTGGCGTCATATTTCATCAGATCTTTTGAATCCATCCGGGAACGTTCCATATCAAGAATCATCGGCCGATGAGTTTTGATGTCAATGGCGTACTGCTTCTCCTTGCCAAAAAGCATCGGTTGATCAGGTTCAAGATAGAGCAATCGATCATCACGAACCGTCTTGTCTGTAAGATGGCTGAAAGCCCCTGCATTGAAGATCTTGCAATCCTGGTAGACCTCCAAAAAACTGGCACCGGAGTGGCTAGCCATAGCCATAATCATGGAAGAGAGATGTTTGGTATCAATATCGACCGAACGACCCACCCATGTCGCCTCTGATGCGATAGCCGCCCGAACCGGATTAATCGGATAGGAGATTGAACCCATCGGGGATGATTTGGTTCTTTTACCTTGTTCAGAGGTGGGTGAATACTGCCCTTTGGTCAGCCCATAGATTCGGTTGTTGAACATAATGATGTTGATGTCCATGTTCCGTCTCAGGGTATGGAGAAAATGGTTGCCGCCGATAGAAAGCCCATCGCCGTCTCCAGTAATGACCCAGACGCTGAGCTCGGGCCGGCTTGCCTTGAGGCCTGAAGCAAGCGTCATTGCCCGACCATGAATGCTATGAAAACCATAGGTGTCCATGTAATACGGGAATCGACTGGAACACCCGATACCACTGATAAAGACAATATTCTCTCGGGGCACACCTATCTTAGGCATACATTTTTGCACCTGGGCAAGAATTGAAAAATCGCCACAACCAGGACACCATCTGACTTCAGCATCGGAGACAAAATCTTTTCGCGTGAGTTCAGGTTTCTGAACTGCTTGAGTCGCTGTCATGGTTGAGCTCCCTTGTCTGTTTCTTGCTCATCAACAGACTCTGGCCGTTCAACAACAGTGATTGCCTTGTCGACCACTTCCTGAATCTTGATTGGTTTGCCGGTTACTTTGTTCAGGCCAATGGGGTCGATCAGGCAGTGTGCCCTGATCAGGAGCTTTAACTGACCCAGATTGAGTTCAGGAATCAATACCTGTTTATACCGCTCCAACACCTCACAGAGGTCATTGGGAAGTGGGTTAAGATAACGCAAAGTGCAGTTTGCAACAGAGTATCCCTTAGCTCGCAACTGCTCACCCGCACTGGTGATGGCGCCTGTTGTTCCACCCCAGCCCAGAATCAGCAGATCAGCATTGTCTGGACCATTAACCTCCAGAGGAGGAAAATCTTTTGCCATCCCGGCGATCTTGGCTGCTCTGGTCTCAACCATCTGTTGATGGTTATCAGGATCATAGCTCACTCTGCCCATCAGCAAGTCTTTCTCCAGCCCGCCCACACGATGTTCAAGACCCGGTGTACCGGGGATCGCCCAGGGGCGCGAGAGGTTCTCATCACGCTCATAGGGGGCGAACCTGCGATCCTGGTAGTCCTCACTCTTAGCAAACTTAATGTTGATTTCAGGCAATTCATCCTCATTGGGGATGCGCCAGGGTTCAGTTCCATTGGCAAGGTAACCGTCTGTCAACAGCACAACTGGGGTCATGTATTTCAGTGCCAGCCGTGAAGCCTCGTAGGTCATATTGAAACAGTCGGCAGGTGTGGTGGCCGCCAGCACCGGAATGGGGCTCTCGCCGTTTCGGCCATAAAGAACCTGCAGCAGATCAGCTTGCTCTGTTTTTGTCGGTAACCCGGTACTGGGCCCCCCGCGCTGGACATTGATAATGACAAGCGGGAGTTCAACCATTGTGGCCAAGCCCATCGCCTCGCTCTTAAGCGCTATACCTGGGCCACTGGTACCGGTTACAGCAAGCGCGCCCCCAAAGGCCGCTCCAATGGTGGCCCCAATCGCTGCAATCTCATCTTCAGCCTGGAAGGTCTTGATCCCATCTGAGAGCATGCCAGAAAGTTCATGGAGAATCTCACTCGCCGGGGTGATGGGGTAGCTGCCATAGAAGAGATCAAGCCCTGCCTTGCGGGCGGCTGCAACCAATCCGAGAGAGACTGCCAGGTTCCCATTTATCCCCCGATAGAGTCCGGGTGATAGTTCTGCCTTGGGAATACGGTAGAGGGTCTGAAAGACCTCAAGGGTATCAGCTATATTGTAACCCGCCTGAAGGGCAAGCTTGTTGGCTCGTGCCACATCAAGGTTAAAACCGAACTTGTTATCGATCCATTTCTTGGTCTGATCGGTATCGCGTTGATAGAGAAAGAAGACAAGACCAAGAGTGAAAAAGTTCTTGCAGCGCTCTGCCAGGCTTTTTTTAAGGCCCACCTCTTCAACCGCCGCCAGGGTGAGCCTGGTGATCGGAACCCGTATCAGGCGCCACTCATTCAACGACCCATCGTCAAGCGGATTCTCATCATAGCCTGCCAGTCGCAGATAGTTGGCGGTAAAGGCATCTTCATTGACCATGATGGTGCCACCGTGGGGAAGATCACCAAGGTTGGATTTTAGTGCGGCCGGATTCATTGCCACCAGCACATCAGGCTCATCACCCGGTGTATAGACCTCGTTGGTGCTGAACTGGATCTGAAATCCACTGACCCCGGGCAGAGTGCCGGCAGGGGCCCTGATCTCTGCCGGATAATCCGGAAATGTAGCCAGATCATTTCCAATCTGTGCCGCAGATTCAGTAAACCGCATGCCGGTGAGCTGCATGCCATCACCAGAGTCACCCGCAAATCGTATTGTGACCCGGTCAAGGTCCTGGCTTATTCTATCGGCTGTCTGCAGTTTCTCTTCTGCAGAATTCTGGACATCAACCCTGCTACTCATTTCACGCTCCTTCAACATCGGAGGCAACCTGGTTCAAACTGGGTGGCAGATTGTAGATTTCGCTGGGAAAGAGATCAGCGATGAACTTGAAGATGTTGATAGAGTCAACCACGCCGATGCATTTGCCACCATCGATGACAGGCAGGTGACGGTATCCTCCATCGACAATGACCCGGATCAGTTGTTTCACTGAATCATCACCCTCAAGCGTTACCGGGTTTTTCGACATAAACTCATCAATCGGTGAGTTCAGGATTTCCTGATGTCCCGCAATCTTTTCAAGGTAGTCACGTTCAGTAAAAATACCCTGCAGTTTCTTTTTTGATCCCACCAGAATGCAGCCTGCTCCCTGCGTATGCATGAGATCAACCACCTCTTTGACTTCTGTTCCCGGCTTTACAATAAAAAGCTCTGAGGCCAAAAGGTGTCTTATTTTTTCCCGCTGCAAAACCTCTACAAGAGAGTCTTCAGTGTCCGTTATTCCGTTCTTTTTGGCAGCCATTTTCTCTCACTTTTGCTATTGAACCTGCAACAGGCAGATTAATATAAAAAAATATTACAATACACTACAAATTCTATTGATATGCTTCACTAAAGGCTACCCCTTAGAGTAAAAAGAGTACCAGTTTTTTCTCAGGACTGATCAACCTCACCTCTGTTGTTACTGGATGCTTGTTGAGGCGATTACCGCATTCAAGCGTTCACAGAGGCTGTCAAGCTCTACTTCACTCCCGGGAGAACCCAATCTCGCTGATGTATTGGTCGACAAACGAGAGGAACCCCAAGACCCGATCTCTCTGGACGAACGTAGAATTGGTGTAACTCATATTAGGTCGCAGCAGAAAAACAAGATCATTAACCGACGGGTGGTGCCGGAGAGAGGAATCGAACCCCCGACCTTTTCATTACGAGTGAACTGCTCTACCGACTGAGCTACTCCGGCCTATCTCTGCCCCCGACAGGAGCACAGCTGGGGATGAAGGTTATGAGATCACTGCTTGGAACGCAACCGTACTACAACTTCAACACTCTCAATTTCTTTCCCTGGGGGTAGGTTATAGAGCCCTGAGACCCTGAGATCAGCAGAATCAATATCATGCAGCATTCCGGTCTCAACATCATAGTAGTGATGATGTGGAGTTGTTGTAGAGTCATAGTAGACCTTTCCCGGCTCAACAATCACCTCTCTGACCAGGCCGTGTTTAAGAAAACGTCCGAGAGTGTTGTAGACGGTTGCTATTGAGACCTGAAAACCATGATTTCCTGTGATCCTGTGCAGTTCCTCAGCAGTGAAATGCATGGGTTTGCTGAAAATGACCCGGCCAATCTCCATACGCTGGTTGGTCGGCGTCATGCCGTGATCTCTGAGTAGCTGCTCTATTTTGCACCCATCTTCCCAGGTACGGCTGGGCAGTTCATCACAACATAAAGAGTTGGTTTTTTGTTCTGACATTTGAGATCCCATTTTTTGACCCCTCAAAACCAAATGGAGTGGTGTTTTGTTGGTTCACAATTATCAACTGAGAATTATTATTATTTCAAGTAAAAAAACTATTCCAGATCAATAAAATAACAACTTTCTTACCTCTTGAGTTCATTGGGGAGCGAGAAATCGAGATTTTCTTCAGCGGTTATCCTCTCATCAATATTCGTTACACCCCACATTTTCAACTTCTCAACAACCGTCTTGACCACCTCCTCCGGGGCAGAGGCCCCTGCTGTAATGCCTGCTTTGTTTACCCCCTCAAGCCACTTTGAACGAATATCCTCCGGACCATCGACGAGATAAGCCGCAACACCCTGTGAAGCAACGATCTCTTTTAATCGGTTTGAATTAGAGCTGTTGGATGATCCAACAACAAAAACCACCTCGCACTCAGTTGCCAGCAAACGAACCGCATCCTGACGGTTCTGGGTGGCAAAACAGATATCGCCGCGTCGGGGGCCCTTGATCTTGGGAAAACGGCTTTTCAGTACATCGATAACGCCTTGGGCTTCATCAACAGAGAGCGTGGTCTGGGTGACATAAGCAACCCGGGCTGGATCTGGAACCTGGACCTCAAATGCATCTTCAACAGACTCTACCAGCTGGATCCCTGACTCAACCTGCCCTAAGGTCCCCTCAACCTCTGGGTGTCCCTTGTGACCGATCAAAAGACATGCCAACCCCAGTTCCCGGTATCGAACGACCTCCAAATGCACTTTGGTCACCAGCGGGCAGGTGGCATCAAAAACCCTGAGCCCTCGACTTAGAGCCTTCTTACGAACCGCTTTTCCAACGCCGTGGGCGCTGAAAATAACAACCGACTGATCAGGGATCTCATCTAGACTTTCTACAAAAACAGCCCCGCGACCCTTCAAGTCATTGACCACGTGGCGATTATGCACCACCTCGTGCCGAACATAGATGGGCTCTCCAAAAAGCTCCAGGGCCCGCTCTACAATCTCAATCGCCCGATCAACTCCGGCACAGAATCCTCGTGGGGAAGCGAGTAACATCTCCATCGGACACCCCCTTAAGAATCAATCAATCGAATTAACAGCAATAATATCAACAATCTCTACCTCCCAGAGAAAATCATGCCCTACCAAAGGACAATTGTCTCAGCTTCACCCGCAAAAGTACTCTCCACCGTCTCGCCAGTTGCCAGTGTCCGTTTGTAGTGGAGTACAACGGTTGCACCAGGGCCTATTACAAGCCTCTTCTCATCACTTCTCATGTTTATTCCTGTTGCTGATCACTTGCCACCCCACAAGATCAAGAATCAGGAGGGCTGCACCGATATTGATCGCGATATCGGCAATATTGAAGACAGGAAAGGACCAGCCTTGGTAGTAGAAGAGGAGGAAGTCGATGACTTCACCGCGAAAGATGCGATCGAAAAGATTGCCCACTGCACCTCCCAGAATCAGCGCAAGAGCGATTCCCTCCTGACGCCTATTGGGCTTGAGCCGTTTGATTATGACCACTAAAAAGAGGGAGACCACCAGCGGGAGTATGATCAGAAGGGGTCTCTGCCATCCCCCGGCATCGCTAAGAAAACCAAATGCGGAGCCACGATTAAAGACCAGCGTAATATCAAAAACGGGCAGAATCGGGATATGGCTTCCAGGAGTGAGGGCAACAACAACCGCCCACTTCGAAAGCTGATCTAAAGCTACGACTCCAAGTGAGACCCAAAAGAGGACTATCATCAGGCAAACTGTCTCAATTCACCATCGCCATCAATATTCTCTACACAGCGGCCACAGAGTTCTGGATGCGCCGTTTCTCTACCTACATCAGGGCGCTGGTGCCAGCAACGGACACACTTCTGTTTCTCGGAGGGACTTACCACAAGCCTGAGCCCGGATAGCTCTGTCTCGGTTGAATCGGCCGGGGCCTCCTTGATCGGCTTTATCACTGCCGAAGAGGTGATAAGAATAAACCTGAACTCATCCCCAAGATGACTGAGCAGAGACTCCAGATCGCGATCACAGTAGAGTTCAATCTCTGCTGCCAGAGATGACCCGATTGAACCCTCGACACGATGTTGTTCAAGTTCGCGACTTATCGCCTGCCTGACGTCGATAACCCGATTCCAGAACTCCCTCCCCAACTCGGGGTTCTCTTTGAAAAGTGGCCAGGCAGAATACCACTTCTCCAGATAGATGGTATCTGATCTTTGACCAGGAAGATGCTGCCAGATCTCTTCAGCAGTAAACGTCAAGATGGGTGCAATCCATCTGACAAGAGCTTCGAGAATATGATACATCGCTGTCTGCGCAGAGCGCCGACCCCGACTCTGGGCTGGCATGGTATAGAGCCTGTCTTTGAGAATATCAAGATAGAAACCACCCATATCAACAACACAAAAGTGATGAAGACTCTGGTAGATGGCATGAAAGTTAAATTTTTCGTAGTGATCTTCAATCTCTGCCTGAAGACTCATTGCCGCTTCAACAGCCCATCGATCCAATGCTAAAAGCCGGTCCCCCTCAAGGCACATCTCTGGAGAGAAATCCGAAAGATTACCGATGAGATAACGAGCCGTATTCCTCATCCTGCGATAGGAGTCAGACATGCGCTTTAAAATCTCATCCGAGATTGACATCTCAGTACTGTAATCGGTCGCAGAGACCCACAATCGTAATATGTCGGCACCCAGGGTGTTGATGATTGCTTGAGGGGCGATAACATTCCCCTTCGACTTGGACATCTTCATGCCATCCGCATCAACGGTAAAACCATGAGTTAATAGCGTGCGGTACGGTGCATGGCCATTGAGAGCACACCCCACCAGCAGACTGGACTGAAACCATCCACGATGCTGGTCTGACCCCTCCAGATAGAGATCTGCCGGATTAGTGAGTTCATCCCTTTGATTAAGGACCGAGTAGTGGGTCGCTCCCGAATCAAACCAGACATCGAGGATGTCAGTCACCTTATCGTAGTTCTCATATTCATCGCCAAGAAGTTCGGCATCATCAAGGTCGAACCAAGCATCAATGCCGGCAGATTCCATCCGCCTGGCCACCTCTTCCATAAGCTGCTCCGTATCAGGATGCAGATCACCTGTCTGCTTATGGATGTAGAGGGCAATGGGGGAACCCCAGACACGCTGCCGCGAGACACACCAATCGGGTCGATTGGAGACCATGCCCTGAATACGGGCCTTGCCCCAATCAGGAACAAAGCCAACCCGGTCGATCTCATCCAGTGCCCGTTTACGCAGGCCTGTTCGATCCATGCCAATAAACCACTGTTGTGTCGCCCGGAAGATGATGGGGGTTTTGTGACGCCAACAGTGTGGATAGCTGTGTTCAATAACCTGAGTATTGAGCAGAGCCCCATGGGCTCTCAAGACTTCAATAACATGATCATTGGCCTTAAAGACATTCTCGCCGCCGAAGAGGGGGGTGTCTTTGAGGAATGATCCATTGGTCCCGACCGGGTTATCCACTTCAAGCTGATAGTGTTTTCCAACAATGAAATCTTCCTGACCATGGCCTGGTGCCGTATGGACAGCACCTGTTCCGGCCTCGGTAGTAACGTGTTCACCCAAAACCAGCGGCACCACCCGCTCATAGAAAGGGTGGTGCAGGGTGAGATGTTCGAGCTCATTGCCGCTAACCCGTCCGACGACACGCCAGCTCTGGGCGGAGTAACGTTCCATACAATCTTCAACCAGGTCTTCCGCCAACAGGAGTCGATCGGTAACCTCGCCGGATCTCTGCTCGACCAACAGATAGGTGAACTCAGGGTGCAGGGCAACCGCTCTGTTCGCCGGAAGGGTCCAGGGCGTCGTTGTCCAGATTACAACTGCAAGAGCGCCTGCCCCAAGATCCCCGTCAACCGGGGTAACTTTTGAGAGAAACTGCTCCTCATCAACCACTGCAAATCGAACATCAACAGAGGGTGATCTCTTGTCGATATACTCAACTTCAGCTTCCGCCAGGGCTGAGCCGCAATCACTACACCAATAGACAGGCATCATCCCATGTCGCAGATGGCCATTGGTGACAATCCGGGCAAGCGCCCGAAGTGTATTTGCTTCGGTTTTAAAATCCATGGTGAGGTAGGGATCTTTCCAGTCACCAATGACTCCGAGTCGAATAAAGTCTTCGCGCTGGTGTTCAATCTGGGCTGTGGCAAACTCCCGACACGCCGTCCTGAAGGCCTTAGGGTCCTCCCGATAGGCGGTACGACCCAGCTTCTTCTCAACCTCATGCTCAATCGGCAGGCCGTGGCAGTCCCACCCAGGAACATAGGGTGAATCAAACCCGGCGAGGGTTCTCGATTTTACGATCATATCCTTGATGACCTTGTTCACCACATGGCCAATATGGATTGATCCATTGGCATAGGGGGGGCCGTCATGAAGGACGTATTTGGGTCGATCTGTAAACGCCTCTCTCAATCTGTTGTAGATGTCAAGCTCCTCCCAACGCTGCAGAATCCCCGGCTCACGCTTTGCGAGATTTGCTCGCATTGGAAAATCGGTTTTGGGTAGGTTTATTGTCTTTTTATAATCACTCATGGGGAATCAATCAGTTGGTTGGCTTAAGTAAAGACCTCAGGAAGGTGTTGCCATCTTCTCAAACAGAGCGCGTGTTTCTACAACATCGGCAGCAATCTGTTCACGCAAGGCCTGTTCTGATTCAAAACGCTGTTCATCTCTTAACTTGTGGACAAGGGTCACTCGAATATGGTGTCCGTAAATTTGAGAGCTGAAGTCTAACAGATGGACCTCAAGCAGTGGGTGAACGCCATCAACAGTAGGCCGTACCCCTGCATTGGCGACTCCTGGAAAGGCATCACCTACCCCCTCAATATCAACGCTCACGGCATAGACACCGGTTAGCGGCAATCGACGGCGACACATCTTGATATTGGCGGTTGGAAAACCCCAGAAACGACCTCGGCGATCACCATGAGCAACGCGCCCGGTAATGGAAAAGGGGTGGCCAAAAAGCTTGGCTGCCGATTCGATATCACCGTCTGCCAGGGCTGCCCTGATTCGAGAGCTGCTAATTCGCTCACCGGCCTCAAGCAAACCATCCATCGACTGAACCTCAAAACCCGCCTCTCTTCCCATTGCCTGCAACAACCCAAAATCACCCTGTCGCCTGTAGCCAAACCTGAAATCATCACCGACAATCAGATGGCGAACGCCCAACCCCTCTATCAGGCATCGGTTGACAAAATCCTCCGGCCTCATCATCGCCAGATCATCGTTAAACCAGAGAATCAGAGCCCGATCCACCCCCAACCGCTCAAAGACTTCGACTTTATCCCGCAGTGTCATCAATCGCGGCGGGGCATCACTCCCCATAAAGTACTCCTGCGGGGTGGGATCAAAGGTCACTACAGTGACCGGCAACTCCATTGATTTCCCACGCTCAACCAGGCGTTCGAGAACACTGCGGTGTCCTCGATGGAGACCATCATAGTTGCCAATGGAAGCCACACAACCGTTGTGGACCGGCTTAAGGTTGTGAAGCCCTCGGATCAATTCCATCAATCAGATACCTGCGGTTACCGGCAAAACCATGGAGTTTAGCGGTATCGTCACGGGCTGTCAGCGGAAAACCAGATTGGTTGTTGATGATCCGAGCCATTCCCTCCCTTAATCACCCTCTTCACCAATCTTCTCCACAAGCATCATCTTCCAGGGCTTAACTCCAAGACTGAGCAGAGAGACCATATAAACGCCCAGGCCCACAACGATGAGCCAGGAGAGCCAGCCCAGACGATGGAGGAGAGATGATTCAATCCAGGAGAGGGTATCACCGGCTCCCGACCAAAGAACAAGACCCATGACTAAAGAGGCGACAGCCACCTTGAGCAAGAGAGACCACCACCCTGGAAGTGGCTGATAGATCCCTCTCCTGTAGAGCCCAAAGAAAAGGAGTGCTGCATTGACCAGAGCCGCCACTGATGTTGCCAAGGCCAAACCCACATGAGCGAACTCCCATACCAGAAGCAGACTGAGCACTGCATTTACACCCATTGCAATCGCTGCATAACGGACCGGGGTCCGCGTATCCTGTCGGGCATAAAAACCAGGAGCCAGCACCTTGATAACGACAAAAGCGATCAGCCCTAAGGCAAAGGCGACCAGGCTCTGGGAAGCCATGGTGACATCAGTTGGAGTGAAAGCACCATACTGGAAGATCGTTGTCAGCAGCGGACCTGCCAGAACCATCAGAGCAACCGAAGCAGGAAGGACTATAAGTAATACCCATCGAAGGGCCCAATCCAGGGTATCTGAAAAGAGCGAAGACGAGGTATCGGCCTGTTGCTTCGATAGGGTTGGCAGGATAACTGTCGCCAGAGCGATCCCGAACACCCCGAGCGGAAACTCCATAAGGCGGTCAGAGTAGTAGAGCCAGGAGACACTCCCGGTAACTAAAAATGAGGCCAGCAGTGTATTGATCAGCATGTTGATCTGAGCCACTGAAACCCCAAAAAGTGCCGGGAGCATCAGACGAAAAACCTTGTTGACCTCCCCCTCGATGGGCTTCTTGTCGCTTTTGCCCACTCTCAAACGGGGCCAGACGAGAGACCTCTCTCTGGCAAGAAACGGTAGCTGGAAGATGAGCTGGACAGCGCCGGCAACAAAAACACCGGTTGCTAGTGCAATTGCCGGATTAGCCATAATCGGAACCAACCAAAGGACTGCTGCGATCAACGACAGGTTGAGCAGAACCGGGGTAACCGCTGGAACAGCAAAATGGTTTCGGGAATTAAAGATTCCGGCCGCCATTGCCACCAGTGAGACAAAAAAGAGATAGGGAAAAGTAAGTCTTAGTGCACTGACAGTCAGCTCATATTTTTCACTCTCCCCTAAAAACCCGGGGGCGATCACCATGACCAGGAAGGGGGCAGCGACCACTCCGATCAGAGTGATGGCCAACAGGATCATACCGAAGCGGCCTGCCATCAAAGCTAAAAAAGCCTTCCTCTTTCCCTCATCACCGGCGACCTCTATTTTGGAATAGACCGGTACAAATGCGGCAGAAAATGCACCTTCACCAAATATTCTGCGAAGGAAGTTGGGAATCCTGAAAGCAACAAAAAAAGCATCTGCCACCTCACTGGAACCGACCACCTGTGCCAGTGCTATATCACGGATCATTCCTGTGATTCTGGAGAAGAAAGTCATCGAACTGACAACAATCGTGGACTTGAGGAGCTTTTTGGACATTATAGATGCATCATGGGTATTGACAGATGGTTAAAAAAAAAGGATATTTCCGCGTCTTTTCAATAAGCTTCACTTTTATAGGGAACAATTTTGGCCAACTCACAACAGGCACGTAAGCGTGCTACACAGAATACCAAGCGTCGGTTGCTTAATGCCAGCCAGCGTTCAACCATGAGAACCCATATTAAGTCATTTATCAAGGCTGTTGAATCAAAAGAGAAAGATGCAAATGCTCTTCAAGCGGATTATCGCTCTGCCACATCTCAACTGGATCAGTCGGCCCGACGCGGACTGACCCATCGTAACAAGGCCGCTCGGCTCAAAAGCCGGCTCAACCGTCGTCTCAAGGAAGCCGTGGCCGAGAGTTAGCACCTTCTCTGCAGCCCGCTTTGATACAGCCCACCAATAGTGGGCTGTTTGCATTTGGACCCCATCTGTCTCTCTCACTGCTCATGCTCCTGGCTCAATTGACCCAGAGATTATCCCGATGGATAAGTTCAGGCTCATCCACATATCCCAAACGCCCTTCAATCTGATCACTTGAAAAACCAATTATCTTCCGAGCCTCCTCATCACTGTAGTTCACCAGCCCGCGTGCCACCTCTTTGCCGTTCTGATCCACACAGGCAACCACCTCCCCTCTGGAAAACTTCCCGTCTACAGCAGTAACCCCAACAGGAAGCAGACTTCTTCCCGCCTCTCTCAGTACGGTAACCGCACCCTGATCGATAGTCAGTGATCCGGAACACCGCATATGCCCTGCAAGCCACTGTTTCCGTGCTGCGAGTCGACTGTGCTGGGGTTCCAGCCGAGTGCCGATCGCCTCTCCACTCAACAATTTTTCAAGCACCTGGTCAAGCCCTCCCGGGGCGATGATGGTAGTGGTACCCGAGCGCGCCGCTTTTGCTGACGCCTTGAGCTTGGTTAACATCCCCCCACGACCGAGTGTACTCCCCGGGCCTGCCATACCCTCTAGTCCTTGATCTCCGGCAATCCCTGTTGAGATCAGCTTTGCATCAGGATGATGTCTCGGGTCCTTGTTATGAAGCCCCTCCTGATCAGTAAGAATTATCAACTGATCTGCATCTGTCAGATTTGCCACCAGGGCAGCCAGGGTATCGTTGTCACCAAAGCAGATCTCATCGGTGACAACCGTATCATTTTCATTGACCACTGGAATAACACCCAGCTCCAGCAGAGTGCGAAGAGTCGTCCTGGCATTAAGATAACGCTGACGATCCGCAAGATCATCGTGCGTCAGCAATACCTGGGCGGTCTTAAGGCCATGCTTTTGAAAAGCCGATTCATAGGCCTGAATCAGTCCCATCTGGCCCACAGCGGCGGCAGCCTGAAGTTGATAGAGGGCATGGGGGCGCTCTTTCCACCCAAGCCTCTGCATCCCTTCAGCGATCGATCCTGAAGAGACCAGAACCACATCAAGCCCTGACCGGCGCAGATTGACGATCTGCTCCACCCAATCCCGGATGGCATCACCATTCAGGCCAACTACCGTATCGGACAAAAGTGCAGAACCAATCTTGACAACCCAACAACAGCGATCACCCCCTGGTGTTGAGTCAATCTGTTGTTTCATCATCCCTCTCCTCGTCACTATACCGTTCCCTCTCCTCAAGCCAGGCCAGTATCTCACCAACAAGCGGTCGACACCCCTGACCGGATATCGCTGAGACCATAAATACCCTCCCCTTCCACTCAAGCGCTTCAACCAGTCGGTCTGACATCTCAGCAACAGCCTCTTCAGAGAGCAGATCAACCTTGTTGAGTATTAACCAACGATCTTTATCGGCCAATATCGTATCGTATTTTTCAAGCTCTCTCTCAATGGTGCGGATTGCCACAACGGGATCCGACTCAGGGTCGAAAGGGGCAATATCAACCAGATGCAGTAACAGCCGGGTTCGTTCAAGATGCCTGAGAAACTGAATCCCTAATCCGGCACCCTCTGCTGCACCCTCAATAAGCCCAGGTATATCAGCAATGACAAAACTCCTCCCCTGCTCCAAGGCAACCACTCCAAGCTGGGGATAGAGTGTTGTAAAGGGATAATCCGCAACTCGCGGGCGCGCCTGTGAGACAGCTCTTAGGAGTGTGGACTTCCCTGCATTGGGCAGGCCCAGCAAACCGACATCGGCCAGCACCCTGAGTTCAAGGTCGAGCCGGCGCAAATCACCGCCCCGCCCGGATATGGTTCGTTTGGGGGCACGATTGGTGCTGCTCTTGAAGCGAGTATTGCCATAACCACCATCTCCCCCTTGGGCGACCAGGAGATGATCACCATCCTTGATCAGATCGCCAATCAATTCACCGGTATCCCTATCCGCAACCAAAGTGCCTTCCGGCACGGGTATGATGACGTCATCACCACCTCGGCCGGCACAGTTGCGACCACTTCCCCCCTTGCCGTTCTCAGCAACAAAAGAGCGAGTGAACCGAAAATCGGCAAGCGTGTTGAGCCCGGATCGCGCCTGAAGATAGACACTGCCCCCCCTGCCGCCATCACCGCCATCGGGTCCGCCACGGGGAACATATTTCTCACGCCGAAAACTCAGGCAGCCGTTGCCCCCTTTTCCGGCATGTACCGTTATTGTTGCTTCATCAACAAATTTCATAATCTGACCAAAAAAAAAGCCCCGCACCGTTGCCGGAGCGGGGCCTTATCTAAAATGATAATGGCACGCACTCAGTCGGCTACGACACTCACCATTTTTCTGTTCCTGGGGCCTTTCTGTTGAAAGATCACCCGACCTTCTGCCTTGGCAAAGAGGGTATAGTCATGACCCATGCCGACATTTCGTCCGGGGTGAAAGGTGCTTCCCCTCTGACGAACAATGATATTACCCGGTACAACGTACTCGCCCGAATAGTGCTTGACTCCGAGCCGTTTGGAAACTGAATCACGACCGTTTCTTGAACTGCCGCCTGCTTTTTTATGTGCCATGAGTGGTTACCTCAATTCTAATTGGATCAGCTTTTATCACCGATGCTGAGCACTTCGACCTCAGTGAAATTCTGTCGATGCCCCTGTGTCCGGCGGTAGTTCTTCCGGCGCTTCATTTTATAGACCAGAATTTTCTCGCCGCGACCATGGCCGGTCACCTTGGCGGTCACCTTGGTCTCAAGGAGGGGGCTACCCACCTGTACGTCCTCACCGTCTGCAACCATCAGCACATTATCAAGCTCAATGGTGGATCCGGCTTCTGCCTCAAGGGATTCAACCTTGAGTTTATCGCCTACGGACACGCGATATTGTTTGCCGCCCGTCTGAATTACCGCATACATCTGATTTACTCCAAAACTTGTCTACACCCACACCGGGGAGCTGTAAAGGCGCGTGATTTTACTGTTGGACCCGTTCTGGGTCAATCTACAGACCTAAACTAATTGATAGTTTTTGCATTTCCCGGCATTCTTACCCCAAATATTGCAATATCTTCCCATTTTTGACCACTAATCGTCCAAATTATGACTCTTTCCGAGCCCGCTACGCTGAACTCTGAGGTTGAAAGCCTGGTGAGAAATGATCCTCATCAAAGGCTTGATGAGATTGCCTCTCATGTGGAGTCTGACCTCAATGCTGTTAACGAAGAGATCTTCTCCCGGCTGGAATCGGATGTTGCCCTTATCAACCAGATGGGCTCCTATATTATTGGTGGGGGAGGAAAACGACTCCGCCCGGTGACAGTTCTTCTTACCTCACGAGCCCTCGGATATGAAGGTGATGACCACATTACCCTCGCAGCAGTGATCGAATTTATCCATACAGCAACCCTGCTCCATGATGATGTGGTCGACAGTTCGAACCTCAGACGAGGCATGGCCACAGCAAATGATGTCTGGGGAAATGAAGCGGCGGTTCTGGTCGGTGATTTTCTCTACTCCCGCTCCTTTGAGATGATGGTTGAGGTCAACAACATGCGGGTGATGGAAATCATGGCCGAAACAACCAATGCGATCGCTACCGGTGAGGTAATGCAGCTTCTCAACTGCAATGATCCTGAAACGACAGAAGCCCAATACCTCAAGACCATCCATCGCAAGACAGCCCGGCTCTTTGAATCAGCCGCCCGCATCAGTGCCGTCATCGCCGGCCAGAGCCGTGAGACTGAGGATGCCGTAGGACGATATGGGCAGCACCTCGGCACGGCATTTCAGATGATTGATGACCTCCTTGACTACCACTCCGATAGTGAGGAGACCGGCAAGAACATCGGTGATGACCTGGCAGAAGGTAAAGCGACGCTTCCCCTTATTCAGGCGATGAAAGAGGGTAGTTCCGATCAACGCAGCCTGATCAGTGGGGCGATAGAATTTGGCAAGCTTGAGGAGATTGACCAGATCATTGAGATTATTGAATCAACAGGTGCATTTGCGTACACTTCGCGCCGCGCTGAAGAGCAGGCAGCAAGGGCCAAAGAGGCGCTTGCCGCAATTCCCGACTCTCCCTATCTCCAGGCGCTCCTGAATCTCGCCGACTTCACGGTCGCCCGCAGCTTTTAAACCGAATCGGGGTGTAGCTCACAAAAGGGCTGGTCAGCCGCAAGGGAGAGATACGACGCTACTCCATCGTAAAAGTTATCTTCCCTATAAACCAACCCGCTTCCTACACTTCATCTGCCATAGGACCAAAAGTGATCTGAAATGATGGTGTGTGACAGCTTGCTCCATACGCTACTCGTGGCTCTTTGGTGATTGACCTGAGTGACACAATGATCCTCTTTGTCGTATGACTCCCAGCCGTGAAATCACCTATTTTTGTAAACGCCGCTCCCCCGGAGGACTTGGCCAGAAGACTGGGCTAAGTTCTGGTCTGGGGTTAACTTAAGTGGTAGGTTTATGGGAATGGTCTGTGATTACTGATACTAGAGCTATAAATGTGGAGTGGCTCATGCCCATTCGTGTTGTGATGAATAAACAATCTATCTCTATCCTCAGCCTGCTTCTTCTGTGCTTATCTTGGGAGGCAGGTGCGTATGATGAGAAGGATTTGGGGAAACTAAAAGCAATTGGTGATTGCCCATCTTGTGATCTAAGTGATGCAGATCTGACTGATGCAAATCTGTATGAAGCAAATTTGTTAATGGCAAATCTGTCTAAGGTTGATTTGACCAAAGCAATTCTGGTTCATTCATCATTGTTTTTGGCAAATCTGACTGGGGCAAATCTGGAAGGGGCAACTCTGACTGGGGCCAATCTGACTGGGGCAACTCTGATTGGGGCAAATCTATCTGGGGCAAATCTGACTGGGGCACACCTGTATAAGGCAAATCTGACTGGGGCAACCCTGATTGGGGCAAATCTGACTGGGGCAAATCTTTCTGAGGCAAATCTGACCAAAGCAAATCTTGATGGGGCAACTCTGTCTGAGGCAGATCTGAGTGTGGTAAATCTGAGTGGGGCAAATCTGACTGGGGCAAATCTGACTGGGGCAAATCTGTTTAAGGCAAATCTGAGTGGGGCAATATTGTGTAATACAACGAAGTCTGACGGAAGAATAAATGATTCGGGTTGTTAGCAGATCAAAATAGAAGAAATCAGCATCTTATTTTCTGGTGATGCATGCTCTTATTCAGTTACAACAAATAACAGCAGGATTATAGGCGCAATTAGAGGGTGTTTAGGGCAAGAAATTATTGCGCATTTCTATTGCATGACGTGGGTGAGGAAAAGAAAGACCCTGCACAGGCAGGGTCTTTCAGAGTACGGCCTTAGCCGTTGTTGGGTCTGTCTTACTACCGGCGCCGGGAAACAGGGGCCGGGCCGGGTTCCGGGGAAGGGCCACCGGGTTCTACGAGTTGTGCCGCATCGAAAATTGGATCGATGATTGAATGCCTGCGACGTAAGTTATCGGGTATCGGCATAGAAGTCGGCACCGGCACTGGTGATATGCCACCGGCAATCTGATCCATCTCAGTTGTCTTCATTTCGTTTGTCATTGCAATTTCTCCTGTTAAGGGTTTAACTGGGTTATTCCAGTGCCGCCATTCTGGGTAAAAAGTCACAAGAGGGATGTGATGATCATCACACAGGTAAGTGCAACTATTGAAAGCCTGTGATCGCGATCACATTTAATGATGGATGATCCCAGTACTGAAGAGGACAAACGGGTGTGAGTTTTACGTTGTATCAAGGGCTGGTCAGGTTAGCCGCAAGGGAGGAATACGACGCTACTACATTCACATCCTAAGGCATCTCGCTATCCCCTGACCCCCACCGGTTGATGACCGGCAGGAGCTGGTGAGGCGGGTTAAGTGGTTAAGGCGGTTAATCCTGCCTATGTTTTAACCATGTTAAAGTTGA
>DIIC01000043.1:0-92231 GCA_002420425.1 Proteobacteria bacterium UBA5680
TGGCGTCCCCAAGGGGATTCGAACCCCTGTTGCCGCCGTGAAAGGGCGGTGTCCTAGGCCGACTAGACGATGGGGACATATCTGTAATCATCACAAAAAAGTCGGTAAATCTGGTGGAGCCGGACGGGATCGAACCGACGACCTCTACAATGCCATTGTAGCGCTCTCCCAACTGAGCTACGGCCCCGAAGGGCGCGTAATGTAAGGTTTTTTTTTGATCTGGTCAAGAATTTGATTCAATCCCATCGATATAAGCCAGCGCTTTGTCAAGCCTGTCGAGTGACCGCTGGCGACCCACCAGAACCAGGGTGATATCGATTGGGGGGGAAACGGTAGAGCCGGTCAGTGCCACCCGCACCGGCTGGGCGAGTTTCCCAAACTTAAGATCAAACTCTTCAAGAACAGTGGTCACGACCTCATGAATGGGCTCTCTCTCCCACGGACCCAGACCGGCAAGTGCCTGGCGCAGTGAAGCAAGCGGCTGACGAATGCCCGCCTTTAACTGTTTTTGTGCCGCTTTGGGGTCATACTCACCAAAATCCTCAAACAAGTAGCCCGATTTCTCTACCATCTCAATCAGGGTCTTTGCCCGCTCATGGTTAGCCTCGGCCACCTCGGCCAGAGCCGGTCCTGTCGAGGTATCGACACCCTGCTCTTCAAAGAGGGGCTTGAGCAGCAGTGCCAGCTTCTTAGGAGGGGTCGATTTGATGTAGTGCTGGTTGAGCCACATCAACTTCTCAGTATTGAATGCAGAGGCCGCCTTGTTGACTGCTCCAATATTGAACAGTGAGGTCATCTCTTCAATGGAGAAGATCTCCTGGTCGCCGTGAGACCAGCCAAGACGCACCAGATAGTTGAGAATGGCCTCTGGTAGAAAGCCCTCACGACGATACTCCAGCACGCTGAGCGCCCCATGGCGTTTTGAGAGCTTCTGGCCATCATCACCCAGAATCATCGGTACATGGGCAAATGCGGGCAAGGGCGCATCAAGGGCGTGGAAGATATTGATCTGTCGAGGAGTGTTGAGAAAGTGGTCATCCCCGCGAATGACATGGGTGATCTCCATATCAAGATCGTCCACCACTACAGCAAAATTATAGGTTGGTGAACCGTCGCCGCGGGCGATGACCAGATCATCCATCTCCTCATTGCTGATCACCACCCTCCCCTTGATCAGATCATCGATCACTACGCTGCCGTCGATGGGGTTGCGAAAACGGACAACCGGCTCAACACCTGGGCGCGGATTAGGATGGTCGCGACAGCGGCGGTCATAACGGGGTTTCTCACCCCTTCTGCGCTGCTCCTCACGCATCTGATTGACATCATCCTGAGAACACCAGCAGTGGTAGGCCTTTCCTTGATCAAGCAACTGCTCAGTGACCTGACGATAGCGGTCGAAGCGCTGGCTCTGGAAGAAGGGGCCCTCATCAGGATCGAGACCAAGCCAGTGCATGCCCTCCAGGATGACCTCTGTAGCAGCCTGGGTGGAGCGTTCCTGGTCGGTGTCCTCTACCCTGAGGATAAACTGACCACCATGTCGTCGGGCCTCAAGCCAGGAATAGAGTGCGGTACGGATACCACCAATATGGAGGTGGCCAGTGGGGCTCGGAGCAAATCGGGTACGGACGGTCATGGGCTATCCTGAAATCAAGTGTGGCGACCGATTTTAATGTAAAAGACGGTGGTGTGAAATCTGAAATTTATCGGGATCGTCTCATTTACCGTTTCTTGTGGCTTTGGCGCGGGTCTATTTGATGCCGGCTTGCTGGCGGCAGCGGTGACAAGGAATGATTTGTAAAGAGGTCTGCTGAAGGCCCAAGACTCTGCATCTGCAAAGATGCAAATTCCCATCCCTTAAGTATACTATTCCCAGAAATAACATTAATTAAAAATTTATTTAAATAACCTTAAAAACAAAGGATCCAGATTATGCAACATGAAAATTGGGTGTGCCCAAAATGTAATCAAAAAGAATATGAAATAGGCGAAATGCGAGTAGCGGGAAGCTTTTGGACTAAAATTTTTAATGTGCAAAATAAAAAGTATGCTTCTGTTTCATGCTCAAAATGTTCCTACACAGAATTTTATAAAGATCAGCCATCTTCACGTATTGCAAATGTATTTGATTTCTTTACAACTTAATGATCACTAATGAAAATGATAATTTAAAAGTTGCCTGCAGTACCTCGGTAAAGCTGATCAAGAAGATCTACGAGATGGATTCTCTTATATGCCCCCACTGTGATGGCCAGTTGCGTTTGGTGCGGATCTATTAGATGCCGCCTTGCCCGTCCTGCATATGATTGGGGGATACAAAACAAAAAGCCTCGCCGAAGCGGGGCCGTGCGTAATTACAGTGTAATGAGACTCATAATCCTCCAACTGTATGGTAAAATTGAACCATGATATCGCTTGAGATATCTATGCGGATAAGTGATAAAAGGTTAACTTAAATGGTTGTTTTTCAGGGCGGTTAGCTCAGCGGGAGAGCACTGCCTTCACACGGCAGGGGTCACTGGTTCGATCCCAGTACCGCCCACCATTATCTTTGTTAATCAAAGTGTAATATTCGATCATTACTCTTATTTCTTGCTTTTTTCTCTTTGCGTTATAAATAAACAAATGTCTTTGAATAACGATTGGGTTTGCCTTCGCCATATCAAGTGATCTGAAGAGAGAGGAAAGTAGTTCAATCCAGGTGACAATGTGACTACTCTACTGGACTCAACGGGATGACATCTGAACAGAATCAAAAAGAGCAAATCGCGTAATGACCCAGCCTTCGACCAAACTTCCCCGTGCCGAGCTCCTCGCTCCGGCAGGATCGCCTGAGAAACTCAAGGCGGCCATCGACTACGGTGCCGATGCGGTCTATCTGGGCACCCCCGACCTCTCTCTACGCAGTCGCTCCGAGTTCACCCTGGAGGAGGTGGCAGAGGGGATCGTTTATGCCCATGCGCGGGGACGCAAGGTCTACCTCACTCTCAATCTCTTCTCTCATAACGATGATATCGAGCGCCTGCCCCAAGCTCTTGAGACCCTGAATGAGGTCCAGCCGGATGGGGTGATTGTCGCCGACCCCGGGATCTTCCAATTGGTCCAGGAACAGGCTCCCGAACTCCCCCTCCACATCTCCACCCAGGCCAATGTCTGCTCCTGGCTCTCCGTCAAGTTCTGGGAGAGACAGGGTGCTGCTCTGTGTGTTCTTGCTAGGGAGGTGAGCTTCAAGGAGCTAAGAGAGATCAGAGAACACTGCCCCGATATCGCGCTGGAGGCCTTTGTCCACGGCTCCATGTGCATGACCTACTCCGGCCGCTGCCTGCTCTCTAACTTTATGGCGGAGAGAGGAGCCAACCAGGGAAACTGTGCCAACAGCTGTCGATGGACCTACAAGGTCCACCTCCAGCTTAAGGATGGTACGCTCAAGGAACTTGAGATCAACCAGGAGAACGAGGACCTCTTTGATTTTTTTCTTGAAGAGGAGTGTCGCCCGGGTGAACTGCTTCCCATCGTTGAAGATCGCCGCGGCTCCTACATCATGAACTCCAAGGACCTCTGCCTGATGCCGAAGCTTGATGAGTTGCTCAGCATTGGTGTTGACTCGCTTAAAATCGAGGGGCGCAACAAGAGTCTCTACTATGTAGCGATCACCACACGAGCCTACCGAATGGCGATCGATGCTTGGTACCGAGACCCGGAGAGCTGGAATTCTGCCCATTATATGAACGAGCTCAACGCCCTTCCCAACCGGGGCTATACCCTCGCTTTTCATGAGGGACGGCTGACCGACCTCGGGCACAACTATCACAGCGATGCCTCACTCTCCACCTCAGAGTTTGCGGGGATTATTCACACCAGGGATGCAGAGGGTATTGTCATAGCGCCACGTAACAAACTGATCGCCGGGGAGGTTGTTGAGTTTGTCTCTCCCATCTGGACCCAACCCATTCTGCTTCGGCTCTATGACTTCACCCTGGCCGCTGGCGGTGAGGTCCGTGAGGTGGTCCACGGCGGAACAGATCAATACTTCTATATCCCCTACTCTGTCTTCGACCGTCTTGGTCCAGAACGTGCATCTGATGCACTGCCGGTGGGAACTGTCCTGCGTAAGGAGCGGCACCTCAACCCTGTCGACAAGAGCCGCATGGGGATGGACAAAACCGCCCTCAATGTTGAGCTTGGACGATTTGGCCAGAATGTACTCACAAAAAGACGTTCAGAATACCTCAAAACCATGGAGAGCAACCCCAAAGAGGCTCCGCGACGCGGCCCCCAGCTGGGGATTGATGGCTGTTGCGGAAAGGGGTGTAACGGCTGCCTTATATTCGCCCATGACCCCGCCTACGCCAAGGCGCGGAGAGTGCTTGCAGAAAAACCCATTGGGGAGATGTTCCAGCACGATATGCGTGAGTGAGAGCAGTTTAAACCGATCCATCGCAGCCGCTGTTGATGACCACAATCCACACCTCCTTCGGTCTGATCGGTGAGCATCGATCAGAGCAGGGAACATCCCCCCTGATAGAACCCCTCATGGGGACGAAGCGTCCCGGTGCTGATCTGCCGACGATTGAGGATGGGGGCATAGAGCCTCTTCTGAACAGCCGGGTGTTCTTCAGGAAGTTCGCCCAGCCTGACCAGAAGTCCGGCTATTGCCGCCTCTGCGGCACGTCTCCCTCCATCTTCGATCTTAAGGGCAACCCCAAGCCCGCTCTCTTGGAGAATGGCTACAAAGACCCCCTCGGCACCGACCTTCACGATACTGCGTCCCTCAAGAGCCGTCCCCAGTTCGGTACAGGCCCTTCCGGTACCCCCAATCAGCTGGGGATGATCGGCCATCGCCGATAGAAGTTGCTCGGCGGCACTGGCACGCCGGGGGCTCAGTTGAGAGCGATCGGCCATTCTCGCCATGGCGGTGGCCAGGCTCTTCAGTGAGGTGGCGAAATTGGGGGCGGAACAGCCGTCGATGGCTATCCCGGAGATCTCTTCTCCGGTCATCACCTCAAAAGCGTCACGAACCAGGAGCTGAACCGGATGGTCCGGCTCAATATATTCAGGCCCACCCCCAAGATGGCGGTTCAGGGTGAGAAAACCGGCGTGTTTTCCTGAGCAGTTGTTGTGAAGCTGGCCAACAGGGTCTCCTCTTGATGCTCGCTGGTGTTCGGTCTTCCCGTCTGCGGGCTTCTGGGGGCCGCACCTGAGATCGGCTTCACCCAACCCCAGGCGGTCAAGCCATCGGCTTACCGCGGTGACATGGAGGGCTGACCCCTGGTGGGAGGCACAGGCGAGCGCCAGCTCTTCACTGCTAAGAGCAAAGGCATCGGCCGCTCCGGACTCGATCAAAGGAAGGGCCTGGACCATCTTGCAGGAGGAGCGTGGGTAGATCACCCTTCCAGGATCACCGAAAGAGGCGATGATTCCCCCCCTGGCGTCTGTGATCACCGCATGTCCCCGATGGAGTGATTCAACCCGATCTCCACGCCAAACCTCAACCATGGGTATCGGTTCACTACTCATCACATGCTCTCATTAGTTATTTATCGAGATGGGATTGTAACCTACCCTAAAACTGAAAATGGAAATTAACCTTCTATCTTCACTCTATTAATGCCGGCTGGCGGTAAAGAGATCCTGGGAGAAAATTAATGGTGGTGCTACAAGGAAGATCAGAGTCCCTCCATTGCCCCTGCTTTTCTATCTTCATTTTCATCTGAGCCGGTTAAGCCCCATCAGCCGACAGGCGAGCCTCTGGTAGAGCGGCTCGGTGCTCCCTCTTTTCATGTTGCGGATAAAATACTTCTCAAAGATGACCTTCGCCCAGTGGACCCATCTCCCTCTCTTGAACCAGGTGAGGTTCCGTGGCGGAATCTGGGGAACAGCGATAAATGCCACCCCAGTATCGCCCATATCAGCGAGACAGAACGCATTCCAGGAGGCCACTGCCTCGGGCTCCTCATCATTCAGATCATGAACGATATTGTGGGCGACGGCTGTCACCATGGATTCAATCATGTAGCCGGTCTTCGGTGTACCGGTCGGGACCGGGGTCGCCTCAACCGGAGGGATGGCAATACAGACGCCGAGGCTGTAGATGTTTTTCCAGGCGGGATTGCGCTGGAACTCATCGACCTTGACAAACCCCCTTGGGTTGACCAGTTCTTCCCCTACGGCACTGACGCACTCTATCCCTCTGAAGGCTGGAATCATCATTGAATAGCTAAAGCCCAACTCCTCTTCATCCATCGCTTCACCCTTGTGATCCAACTGCTCAATCACCATCTTCTCCGGCTCCACCCGCTTCACCCGTGAGTTGGTATAGAAGGTGATATGCCGATTGCGCATCTCTGACTCCAGCATCCCCCGGGAGTCACCGACCCCACTCAACCCCAGATGACCGATATAGGGCTCTGAAGTCACAAAGGTGATGGGCACCTGATTACGGATTTTTTGCCTTCTCAAGTCGGTATCCATAATCATGGCAAACTCGTAGGCGGGCCCGAAGCAGGAGGCCCCCTGCACTGCTCCCACAATGATCGGCCCTGGATTTTTAACGAACTTTTGCCAGCCCCGGTAAGCCTCCTCAGCGTGAGGAAGAGTACAAACAGAGTGGGTGTGGTGCTCCGGCCCCAGCCCTTCAACCTCATCAAAAGCGAGCTCAGGTCCCGTGGCAATGACCAGATAGTCATACCGAACCTCCTCCCCACCCCCCACTATTAGGGAGTTGTCATCAGGGTTGATCCTCGATACCCCACTATCGATGAAGCGGATGTTTTTCCTGGCCAGGTATTTTTCAAGCTCAAAAGTGACGTCCTGACGATCCCGCCAGCCCACCGCCACCCAGGGGTTGGAGGGGACAAAGTTAAAGAGTGGGGTATTTGAGATCACTGTCACCTCATGCCCTCTCCCCATTGACTTCTTGATATCGTAGGCGGCCGGCAGCCCCCCTGTTCCCGCACCAATGATTACGGTATGAGCCATGTTTCTCTCCCGGTTATGAGTTGTTGTCTGAGCCCGCTCTGAATCAACTGTTATTAATGATCGGTATTTGCAGGTTCATGCCACTCTCTGAACCGATTCAACAGATCGAGCAGTTCAGGATCGGGCAGACAGTAAAAGACAAATGAACCGTTTTTTTCACCGCGCACCAGGCCAGCTTCACGCAACTTGCGAAGATGGAAAGAGACATTGGTCTGGCTCAACCCTGTATCAGCAATGATCGCAGAGACTGGTCTGCATTCAAGGCCCAACGAATAGAGTATTAACAGACGGTTGTGCTCCGCCAGTAACTGGTAGAACCTTGAGAGGGCATTGAGATCACCGTAGTCAATCATTTTGATATGAGTACTTGCTTATATGTGTATTTACTCATATATTCTAACCCTCACTCAGTGTGTTATGCAACTGATCAACCCCCTCTTGTTGGAGGTTTAACAACATGGCTTTAATTTGAGGGCAGCAGTAGATCGTGATTCAGAAAACACCCTTTAATCTGGCCTTGCTGGCTACCGCTAGGCCACTATCACGCTCTATCAGGCGATTTTTATACCTAAGGAGTCAAACATGAAAGCTCTGATCATCCTCAATGATCCCCCCTATGGGACCGAACGTAGCTTCAATGGCCTGCGCATGGCCAAGGCGCTCTCTTCGGGCGCGGAGGTCACTGTATTCCTGATGGCCGATGCCGTCAGCTGCGCCCGCTCGGGACAATCGGTTCCCCAGGGCTACTACAATCTGGAACTGATGGTGAATGCGGCCATGCGCAAGGGTGAGGTTCTCCTTTGCGGCACCTGCATGGATGCCCGCGGACTCCAGGATGAGGATGTTGTAGAGGGAGCCCGGCGCAGCACCATGAAGGAGCTGGCCGCGAAGACCCTCGAGGCGGATAAGCTGTTGGTCTTCTAAAAGAACTGCCTGAAACGCAATTTCTAGATCATGCCGGGGGCCGCCTGGCTAAAACTTCTTCTCCAGCACGTCCCGGACTGGGGCGAACATCGGGTGCGCTACTACGGCGGGTAGAGCAACCGCAGCCGGGGGGATCGCAAAAGGTCATGCCGGACCACGGATGAGATTGAAACTGATGCCGCTTACGGGACTGGTTTCTCCATTGATGTGGATAAGGGGTGACGCTACTGCAGGCGCTCGTAGGCAGTGTGCTGCTGGTAATGGTGCCGCTGACCCTTTTACGACATGTTCGGTCGGTACCGTTACCCCTCAACCAACTGAAGTTGGTGGCCTGTTTCGGTGCCATAGGACTTGCCTTTCTGTTTACTGAGATGGCTTTCATTCAGCGTTTCATTTTGTTCCTGCACCATCCGCTCTATGCCGCCGTCGCGGTGCTAAGCGCCTTCTTGATGTTTGCCGGACTCGGCAGCCTGTTGGCCAACCGTCTGATCCGCAAGGGCCAGAGTCTTGCAGGCATGGTTTTGGCGGTGATCGGAATCGGTCTGGTTGGGTCGATCTATCTTGCAGTGCTCGGGCCTATTTTTGAACTGTTCGCCGATCGTACTCTCACGACCAAGCTGGTGATGGCGATCTTACTGGTCGCGCCGATCGCATTCTGCATGGGCCTGCCGTTACCACTCGCCCTCGCTCGGGTGGCGAGCACTCAACCTGCATTTCTACCTTGGGCCTGGGCAATCAACGGCTGCGCATCGGTGGTGAGTGCAGTGCTGGCGACCATGCTTGCCATTCAGTTCGGGTTCACACTGGTACTGATCCTGGCCCTATCCCTTTACGCACTGTCCGCCCTGACGTTTCCGGGGATTATGCCTACACGGCGAATCCAGCCCTGAAGTCAGGCGATCGCTGCATTGTCCGGATACAGCCCGACACCTCTGAAACCAACCAAAACATTTCAAGGCCAACTAAACACCGAGCCACACCGGCGCACCACGCTCTGGAGAATTATCGAATCGTTAGATCTGCCTACACAAATGGATCGTCGTCAGCACCACAGCCTGCAGCCAGAACACAGCAATTTGGTGCGCCAGGTTGAAGACCCGTTCAGGTGATGGTGTGAGAGTACTGAGAACGTGCCCTGCAGGATGAGCCGATAGTCAGGAAAAAATCGTGCGCCATCGGTTCTGGCGCACCGACAATTTCTGACACCAACGGCACTCGCGCTTCTCGACCTTGCCACTGCCAAAACTGCCGGTGATACTGATCATCCGGTAATCGTGCACACCGAGCCAACACAGTACCCGCCCGAGTCGATTCCAACGACTGTCTTCTCGAACTGACAGGTGGAGCTCCGACGTGCATAAAATGTCCTGGATGACAAAGAAAATCCCCGCCGAAGTGGGGCTTTTATTATCGCAACCGCCTTACCAAATTCTCCGCCCATCATGCAGTATACTGACTACACTCTTACAAGAGCTGGACTAAACCATCGGACAGGTCACTACTCATTAGTCGAGGGCGCAATCATTAGAACAGTTGACAACGTAAACACTCCCTGTCTATTGGCCTGAAACGTGAAATGACAAAAACAATACTCTCCTTACTGTCAAGTTGCATAGTTCTGTATGCATTGTTGATCTTGGTGCTCTTTTTATTGCAGAGGTCTTTTCTGTATTTTCCGTCAAATGAAAAACTTGACCTATCCCAGTATCCAGCAATTGGGCTGCAAGAGGTAAAACTCAAGACTGAAGACGGGCTCGAACTGACAGCCTGGTTTAGACGACCGAATCCCTCCCGTGATGGCAACACGTTTCTCTTATTTCACGGGAATGCTGGGCATATCGGGCACAGGGTAGAGAAATTCCGCAGAATCTTGGAGGCGGGTTACGGGTTCTTGTTTCTTGAATACCGAGGATACGGTGGCAATCCGGGGAAACCCTCAGAGGCAGGATTAAGCTTCGACGCCCGGGCCGCACTCGATTTCCTGGCCAGTAGGAAAATACCTCACGAAAAGGTAATCCTGTACGGCGAATCCCTGGGCTGTGGTACCGCGGTGAAGGTAGCGACGGAACACCATTTTTTTGCGGTCATTCTAGAAGCCCCGTACACTTCGATTGCTGATGTTGCGCAACGGCATTACTGGTTTCTTCCTGCCAGATGGTTGGTTCGGGACCGCTACGAAACGCTTGGCATTATAAATATGATTACCTCTCCCATTGTGGTGATGCACGGAGAGCAGGATGACATCATAGACGTGTCGTTTGGAAAAAAAGTCTTTGATGCGGCGCCAGAGCCGAAGACCTCCTGGTTTATCAAAGGCGCAGGACACAACAATCTTAAGGAGTTTGGATTTGATATCCGGTTGTTGAATTACTTGGAGGAGACCCGCTACTAAACAAGTCCCCTTACATAGTATTTAATCCATTAAAATACTAAAGGATAGTACCCACCACCGTGCCCTCAGCATTGTGGACGGGGCCACGGCTGCCGGGATCACCTACGAACTCCACACCCTCCGATTCCCTTACATCGGAGGTTTGGAACAGACAACCACTGACGGTCGGAAGATCGACGATCTGATGTACGAGTTCCTAAATCGCATCCTCTACCCTAGTTGATTAGCCGTTCCAACAGCCTTAGAAACCTTAATAGCATCCTCGCTATTTGTTGGTGGAAATCTGCTATACTGTTGAAGAGTTACTCGGCTAGGAGTCCCATGGGGGATTAGGTACAATTGGGGGGTTGGTCTGGTCTGTTCTATGTTTCCGAAATATCACCCCTAGCTACAACACCGTCTCCCGCACTCCCTCAGGCTTCCATGAGGGGGCGATCACATTGGGCATCTGTGAACGCTTAAGGAGCGTAGCTGGAGCGATAGCAAACTCACCATAGCGGCCATTGATCTGATCCTGAACGCTGTTGAGCGCCATCCGGCGTGTTCCGGAGAGATCAAACAGGCTCTGCTGCATTCCGACAGGAGCCAGAGAGAGTGCCGTCACCTGCACCTGGTGCAGAGGTTCCCCCCGCCACTGCCGGTCAAGAAAGTGGCGACACCAGTAAAACAGCACCTGACCATCATCTGTCGGCCTCTCCAGCCGCTGCTTGGTCCCAATCCACCCCTGGTCACTGCGCACCCCGATAAAGAGCCGGTGGCCCTCCATACGATGACGCCGCAGGCGGGCCGCCACCTTCTCACTCATGTGGTGGAGAAAGGTCTCAATAGTCTGGCGATCGGTGGTTCCCGGCGGCACCACCTTGCCATGACCAATGGTCTTGGGAGGAGACACCCGGGTGATAATGGGCTCCGGATCTTCGCCCTGGCACATCAACCAGATTCGTCGCCCGAGATTTCCAAAACGGGCGGCCAGCACAGAGACCGGAAGACGGCCCATCTGGCCACAACGGGTTACACCATGGGCAGCAAGAAAATCCCCCACACCCCGGTTGATTCCACACAGTTCGGTGACCGGAACCTCCTCCAATCTCTCTTTTGCCACCCAGGGAGGGATAACAGTAAAGCCATCCGGCTTGTTCAGCTTGGCGGCATATTTGGCCGTGGTCTTGTCTCCGGAGAGACCCACAGAACAGGGAATACCGGAAGCCGCCAGCACCTGTCGCTTCACCCTCCTTGCAATCTCCACCGGGCTACCGTGAAGACGCTGTACCGAGGTGATATCAAGAAAGGCCTCATCCACTGAAAAGACCTCCACTTCAGGGGTAATCTCTTCCAGTGAGCGCATGATCCGGGAGGAGATCCGGGCATATATCTCAGGACGGGAGGGTGCCTGGATCAGCTCCGGGCAGTGCTCTCGTGCCACCCTGAGGCGCATCCCGGTCCTCACCCCATAAGCCCGTGCCTCATAGGAGCAGGTGATAATAGTGGTACCAACCCGACCATTGGTAATAGCCACCGGACGTCCCCGCCACTCCGGGTTTTTAAGCTGTTCAATGGAGGCAAAAAAGGCGTTCATATCGACAAGGACAATAGCCCGTTGCCACCACCCCCCGCTCTTTTTATCCCTCTTCATCACCCTAGGCGGAGAGAATTCGTGGCCAGCGATCATGGACCGCCCCCTCCATCTCCGGCTTGATGGTCACCACATAGATCCGTTGCTGATCACCATCATGGGCGAGCAATCCCTGTATCCACTGGCCCTCCACCAGATCAAACCAGTGGCTGGTCCCCTCGATATCCTTCTCCATGAAAGCGAGCACCCGGATCTTCACCGGACGTGGAAACCAGCGATCCCAACGACCGCTGTGGATAGAGTCAAGCCGGGCCCACCCCCCAAGAGGGAGCCTCCCCGATTGCTGCTTGCGCCGCCCCCAGGGAACGGCCATCGAGGCGCCATCACGCCTCACTACGGGAAGCTGCGCCTTGGGATTGGGGAAGTAGGTCCTTACTGTCCTCCCATCGAGAAGATAGAGTACGCCGCCGCACATAGCTAGCCCGGATCCTTTTGCCTACCCCTCATACCGGCGCATCTGTCCAACCACCACCCCCTGAATGGCAACCCGCTCCGCCGGGTAGTGCATCGGCTTCAACGCCCGGTTTTCCGGCAGCAGGGTGATAGAACCGTCACGCTCCCGTTTGAGCCGCTTCAGGGTGGCCTCCTCTCCATCAATAAGCGCCACCACAATGGCCTCCTCCTCGGCAGTCTGGCAGGCCTTGATGATCACCGTATCACCATCAAGAATGCCTGCCTCGACCATCGAATCACCGGTTACCCGCAGGGCAAAGCGTCCGGGACCGAGAAAAAAGTCAGCGAGACTGATCTTCTCCTGCCCCTCTATCGCCTCAATGGGCTGACCGGCGGCTATCCTGCCCGCTAGGGGGAGAGCCAGAACACTCTCCCTGCCCCCCATCAGTTCAATACCCCGATGGCGCCGGGGGTGAATACGAATCAACCCCGCCTCTTCAAGGGCTTTCAGGTAGCGATGGACGACCCCCCGAGAGTGGATTCCGATGCCTCTGGCGATCTCATCAAGAAGAGGGGCCTCTCCCCGTTCACCAATAAAACGGGAGAGAAAATCAAGGGTGCGACGCTGAGCCCGGGTAAGAATGGCCATTAATATGTTCTCCTAATGTTCTCACTCAAGAGTAGAGAACATTAAGAGAACAGTCAAGAGAGAAGATGAGTTACTGGCTGCCCTCTGTCGCCTGCTGCAGGGCTCTATCCAATTTCTGAGTGGCCTGGCGAGCCTGCTCGGCGGCATCCCCGGCTCTTTTAATTGAATTGATCTTGCTTGCCCCGCCTGCAGAACCGGGTTGGTACTCCTTAACCACCAGATATCCCCCAACAGCAAGCGCGATAAGCATCAGCAACAGCCCAAAACCTTTCATATCCCCTCCATTATCGGCAAAAGCCAGAATGGTTCTTACAAGAACCTTTAATAAATCCCACATATTGAGACTGGGCGATTCCAGATACAATACCACCAATTACAAACACGTGATGGCGTCAAAAAGCGCAACAGATCTTCAGCAAGCCCCTTTCACACCCTCACTGACAAACAGAGTTGGGGCGAACAAACCAGCGTTCCCATCGAGGAAAAGTGAACCCTCTCTCCAGCCAAGCTGGCAGCTGATCACACCATTGCTGGCTTGGAGTACCCGGTTGTTGCCGACTCCTCGCCAATATCCGCTCTCCCCGCCACTGCCGGAAGCCCTGAATGAGGGCACACCTGGGGTTGAAGAATAGGCCTGATCTTAAAGCATACAAAAAAGCAACCAATGACCGGATGAGTGTGACCAGCATCACATCATTCAATTACCACTTTATCTACACTTTCATCACTTGGGATAGCCCTCTTTCACTGCAAGAATAGAGTAAATTTAAATCAGCACATCATATAATAATGATCAAAAACAAACCCATCTGTCAATTCTTGCTGTCGCTCCTTTTGTCATCTTTGTTTGGAGGTGCTTCTGCCTATGCTGATCTGTCACCACAAGAGGTGGTACAAAAAGCAACTTCCGATGTCACTTCTCTCATCATCAGCAACCAGGCTTCTCCAGACAAGAACCCAAATCAGTTATCTCTTGAGATTGAGAAAGTGCTCTCACCTTACTTCGATTTTGAGCGCATGTCTCGACTGGTCCTTGGAAGGAACTGGAAGCGGGCCAGCCTCCAACAACAACACCGATTTGTTGCTGAATTTCGCAACCTGCTGATCAGGACCTATGGGACTGCACTGGTTAACTATGAGGGAGGAAAAATTCACCATCACCCCGCCAAATCACAAAGCAAGGGCCGAATACTGGTAACCACTGATGTCCTGCTTAGTGAAAACCAAAAACTCCCAATCCGTTATGCACTGAAACAGAACAAATCAAAGAAGTGGAAGATTTATGACGTCTCTATTGATGGCATTAGCCTTATTATCACCTATCGGAATAGCTACTCCCCGATTGCCAACAGCAGTGGTATCGACACTCTGATTTCGAAAATCGCATCAAGCAATTCAGTTTCCAGCCGCTAACTGTCCCTCCCCGGATCTCGTTTGAGCAGCCATGGCTGTGTCGGGATTATGGTGATATTTGAATCAGCACCGCTTCACCCTCTATCAAGAGCGCGGTATAGTCCGCCCATTCTGTTTTTGCAATGTTCTTTCTATGCCTCTGTTACGTGCAAATGACCTACACCATGCTTTTGGGGATCATGCTCTCCTGGTCGGCGTTAACCTCACAATCGAGCAAGGTGAGTGCACCTGCCTGGTGGGAAGGAATGGCTGTGGAAAATCCACACTACTCAAGATTCTTGCTCAACAAATCACACCCGATGACGGCACGATTGAGCACAGCGACAACCTTAAGCTCACCTCGCTTGAACAGGAGATACCCAGTGACCTGAATGACTCTGTCTACGATGTTATCGCTGGCGGATTAGGCCATATTGGAAAACTGCTTTCCCGCTATCACCGGATCACCTCAAGCAGTACTCCTCTCGACAGTAATGCCCTGATAAAGGCTCAGCATGAACTCGACAGTCACGATGGCTGGGTTATTGACCACAGAATTGAGAAAGTGGCCTCACGCTTCAGCCTCGATGTTGAGGGCCAATTTTCAGAACTCTCTGGTGGAATGAAACGACGCGCCCTCCTTGCCCGGGCACTCGTAGTGGAGCCGGACCTTCTTCTTCTCGATGAGCCCACAAATCATCTCGATATCGACTCAATTGAATGGCTTCAGGATTTTCTGGTCGATTTTCGCGGAACAGTTCTCTTTATAACCCATGACCGTACTCTTGCAGAAAAAATAGCCACTCGAATTCTCCATCTTGACCGCGGCAAACTCACTGACTGGCCAGGCGATTTTAATAACTACTTAAGACGACGAGAAGAGCTTTTCAAGGCCGAAGAGCTGGCTCAGGCTCGCTTTGATAAAAAACTGGCCGAAGAGGAGGTTTGGATTAGGAAAGGCGTCCAGGCCAGACGCAAACGTAACCAGGGTCGAGTGAATAAACTGTTTGAACTTAGAGACCAGCGTCGCTTACGACGAGACCGGCCGGGCAGTGCAAAAATGCAGCTGCAGGAGGGCAACCAGCACAGCCGTCTCTTTGTTGAATGTCTCAATAGCGGGTATGCCTGGGGAGATAACGTCATATTCAAAGAGATGTCGATTCTCATCCAGCGTGGTGACCGCGTAGGGATTATTGGTGCAAATGGTATTGGTAAATCAACTCTGCTTGGCGTCCTTACAGGTGCTTTTCCTCCTACGTCCGGAAAAGTCCGGACGGGCGCCAACATTGAGCTCGCCTATTTTGACCAACTTCGCACCCAGCTTGATGAGAAAAAAACAGTTCAGGAGAACATTGGACGCGGGATTGACCATGTCACTATCAATGGGAAAACCAGGCATGTCATCAGCTACCTTCAGGATTTCCTTTTCACTCCACAACGAGCAAGAAGTCCTGTGAGCTCTCTCTCTGGGGGTGAGCGCAACCGTTTATTGTTGGCCATGTTATTTGCCCGACCTGCCAATGCACTGGTCCTTGACGAGCCCACCAATGATCTTGATATTGAAACACTGGAATTGCTTGAAGAACTCATTCTTGATTATCGTGGCACCCTGCTTCTGGTTAGCCATGACAGGCGTTTTCTTGACAATACCGTTACCAGCACCCTGGTTTTCGATCAGCCCGAAAAAGTAAATGAGTATGTTGGGGGTTATGAGGACTGGATCCGGCAGCGACCGGCTCTACCTCCCATCGGCAAGCCGCAATCAAGCTCTCTAAAATACTCCAGGCCACGATTAAAGCAACCCTCAAAGAAACTCAGCTACATGGATCAAAGGGAGCTTGATGCACTCCCCGGCCATATTAATGAACTTGAGAATGAGCAATCTCTTCTGCAGGAGCGCCTGGCTGACCCTGAGTTTTATCAACACTCTGACAACAAGGTTTCTGAAGCCACCTCCCGACTTGCTGAAGTCGATGATAAACTCAATCTGGCCTATTCGCGCTGGGAAGAACTCGAATCAATCAGTGATAACGCTTAACCACCAAGATGCCCATAAAAATGTCAGAACAACATATAGCAGACCTTGAATCCCGTATTGCCTTTCAGGAAGACCATATACAGACTCTCAATAAAGTTGTCGCCGATCTCCAATTGGAGATGAGAGATTTGCAAGAGCAGCTCCGTCACACTCAAGAGAGAATTAAAGCACTCTTGTCATCAGATTATTCGTCCGCCCAAAGTGAACCCCCACCTCCTCACTATTAAGGAATATTAAAGCCTAAGGGGGGATCGACTTTCTTTTGTTTAATGGGAGTGAACCGTAGCGATAGAACCGGGATGAATGGGATGAATCAATCCAAAAATGGTCAGAAGACCCATAGAGATAACAAGCACGCCAGCAAGTAACCGAAAACGGCTATTTTGCTGAACAACCAACAACCGGTCTGCCGATACCCCCATGGCTAACAGCATCGGCAAGGTGCCCACCCCAAATGCAACCATCACCAGAGCCCCTCCAACAATCGATCCGGCTGACAATGATAATGCCAGTGCAGAATAGACCAGGCCACACGGCAGCCAACCCCATACCATTCCAAGAACAACAGCCTGACCCGCTTTTTGAGGCCGAATATAACGTCTTCCCAAAGGTTCAATTAATTTCCAGACCTCTCCTCCGATTCGTTCAAGCCACTGAATTCCACTCCACCACCCAGTAAGGTAGAGGCCCAGTAACACCATAAAACTACCTGCAAACATAAGCCCCAGAGTTTGGGCGCGATGAGGAGTAAAGAGGGAGAGGGCAAAAACCCCAAGTACACCGGCAAGACCCCCTGCAAGGGTATAGCTGGCCAACCGCCCACAGTTATAGCCGATCCACATGGGAAGATGACGGTAGAGTGATCTGCCTCCTCTTTCTTGGATACCAGTCCCCAAAAGACCAACAATTCCGCCACACATCCCAACACAGTGGATTGAACCGAGAAAACCTATCATGAATGCGGTCATCAATAACGTCATCAGGATAATTGCTCTTGACCAAAATATGTCCAGATCATACCGATTCAGATAAGGATGGGACAATTCCTCGGCCAGCGTCCGCAAGAGATTTGCATTCAGGAAGGGGGGCCTCTATTTTTCTGAAAGTTCAGGACCGTATTTCTTTAACAGACGCTTGAGTTCCTGCAAATCGTTGGCCCTCCCTTTTTTTGCCTCGCTTTGCAGTTTGGAAAAAGCATTCAACTCCTTTCTTGATGGCTCAGTATATATCTGTTTCTCAAACATCCATTGAGGGTGGGTATTGGGAGAGAGAATGTAGGGTGCACATCCCGTCAGCTCAACAATTTCAGCAACTCGTTTTGCTGGAAATGCCCTGTTCTTTACCCAAGAGAGCGCACTCGGATAGGTCACTTCAAGATGCTTGGCGAGCGCATAGAGGCTGCCGAAAGGGGGGCGTGAAGCGACCCAGGTGACTGGATTAAAGCTCTTGGATGATGGAACAACCATACTACAACGATAACTCAACCCTGCTGGAGTACACTCTATGACCTGGAGGCAGTGTAGTTGCCTGATACTGTACCAGTAAGACCATCTGAACAAGTGGGGCTGCCACTCAAGCTGCCCACTACCTGATCACTGCTCAGGGTTCCACTCCCGCTCACTGTCGAGCTGCAGGTCGCTGCACCTAACCCGGTAAAGGACCGGGTAACAGTATAACTGAAGCCAGAACCCTGTAGTGGCACAGTAACCGGTGAGAGATCATCCACATAGACAGTAACCTGATCATTCGAAGAGATATCAAAGCGGATTGGAAAATCATCATTCAGAACGATATTGTAGGGATTGATGGTCAGCTCTCCAACTACTGTGCCACTATAGGTTGTGGTCGATGATGAACCACCAGAACCCTCTGATCCTTCTGATCCTTCTGATCCTTCTGATTCCCCTGATTCCTCTGATTCCTCTGATTCCTCTGATTCTTCCGATCCTTCTGATTCCTCTGATTCTTCCGATTCCTCTGACATGATTGGAGGAGTTCCGGCGCCACCTGACGTATTTGTCTCCTCTCCCTCACGGCAACCACTGAGGAGCACAGCTGCTGCAATCGACAACAAGAGAAGGCATCCCCCACGTTTATAAGGTTTTATTCTGATCACTTTAACCCTCCGTATTAACTCGGTTATACTGGCCGAATCTCTCTTATTCTGGCGAAACAGTTGGATGTGTATGTCCTGAGTTGGCCTCTTCAAGGGCGCTGCGCAATTCCATACAACGTCGATACCAGTAATCCTGGTCTGCACCTTTTGCTGAGAAACGAAACTGCTGCCAAGCCCTGATGAGCCGAAGCCTCAATCTGTCGGTATCAACTCCGGTTGTCGGTTGATAGAACTCTTTCATCCCTGCTCCCCTTATAGAACTACTATCTAGACAGAAACATCCTATATTTGTTTTATCTATATTGTCAATACTTTTTATATAGTTTTTTTCTACATACTTTATCTCTACTTTCGAGCAGCATCCCAGTAATCCGCACCAGATGTTATTACCCCTATCCACCTGATGCTAAGTGAGGAGATCAGTAAAGCAGAGAGGGTGTTCTCCATCCAGTCGATTAACGGCAAGATGGAACGGCCCTCAGATCAAGAGATGGTGGGACAAGAGCCCTCTCCTGGAAGATCAGGAGGGGGAGCGCTACTAAACCCCATCAATGAACATGGAGTCAGTAGAAAATCCGGACTACCTTCCTCGGTTCTCGATCAGATGATCGACCACAGAGGGATCTGCCAGAGTTGAAGTATCACCCAGATTATCGAGCTCATTTTCGGCAATCTTTCTTAGAATACGTCGCATGATTTTTCCAGATCGTGTTTTGGGAAGTCCAGGTGCCCATTGGATTACATCTGGGGTTGCAATCGGTCCTATCTCTTTTCGAACCAACTGTAGAAGCTCCTGGCGGAGTTCATCAGAGGGTTCAATATCTTTGATCAAAGTCACATAGGCATAGATACCCTGCCCTTTAATATCATGGGGGTAGCCGACAACAGCCGCCTCGGCAACAGAGGGGTGCAGGACCAGAGCGCTCTCCACTTCTGCGGTACCCATTCGATGGCCTGAAACATTGATCACATCATCAACCCGGCCTGTAATCCAGTAGTAGCCGTCCTCATCCCTACGAGCTCCATCACCGGTAAAGTAGTAGCCCGGGTACATCTGGAAATAGGTCTCAAAGAACCGCTCATGGTCTCCATAGACTGTTCTCATCTGTCCCGGCCAGCTCTGAGTAATCACCAGATTACCCGATGCGGCGCCCTCGATAATGTCACCCTGCTCATCAACCAATGCAGGCTTTATCCCAAAGAAGGGCAGTGTTGCAGAACCCGGTTTGAGGTCTGTTGCACCGGGTAGCGGAGTAATCAGTATGCCGCCGGTTTCAGTCTGCCACCAGGTATCAACCACAGGAGATCGCTCATCCCCTACAACCCTGTAGTACCACTCCCAGGCTTCTGGATTAATCGGTTCTCCTACCGTACCCAGCAATCGAATACTGGAACGACTGGTCTTACTCACCATCTCATCGCCCTGAGCCATCAATGCCCGGATTGCGGTGGGTGCTGTATAGAAAATGTTAACCTGATGTTTATCGACCACCTGCCAGAATCGACTGGCATCAGGCCAGGTGGGAATCCCTTCAAACATCAGTGTGGTGGCGCCATTGGCAAGTGGTCCATAGATGATATAGGAGTGGCCCGTGATCCAGCCCACATCTGCGGTACACCAGTAGATATCACCTTCATGATAGTCAAAGACATATTTGTGGGTCATTGCCGTGTAGAGCTGGTATCCCCCTGTCGTATGCAATACACCCTTGGGCTTGCCAGTTGAACCTGATGTATAGAGGATAAAGAGCGGATCTTCTGCACTCATCTCTTCTGCCGGGCAATCGGTTGACGCCTCTGCCATCAACTGGTGGTACCAGACATCCCTCTGATCATGCCAGGCCACCTCCTCTTTGGCATGCTGGACCACGACAACCGTATGGACATCAGGGCAACTCTCAAGAGCGCTGTCCACATTATCTTTCAATGCCACATTTTTGCCTCCCCGCGGGCCCATGTCAGCGGTGATAACAACCCGGCAATCAGAGTCCAGAATCCGGTCTTTGAGTGATTCGGGGGAGAAACCGCCAAATACTACAGAGTGGACTGCACCGATACGGGCACATGCCAGCATTGCTACAGCAGCCTCTGGAATCATCGGCATATAGATGGAGACCCGGTCCCCCTTGGCAACACCCCGTGATTTAAGCGAGTTCGCAAACTGACAGACTTCAGCATGAAGCTCGCGATAGGTGATTTTTCTATCTATCGAAGGATCATCACCCTCCCAAATGATAGCCACCTGGTCACCTCTGGTCTCCAGATGGCGATCAAGGCAGTTTGAAGAGGCATTCAGTGTCGCGCCATCGAACCAGGTTATCTTTGCCTGGTGAAAATCTACATCCATAACCTTATTCCATCGGCGAGACCAGGTCACAAATTCATCGGCTTGTTGAGCCCAGAAACCTTCGGGATCATCAATCGACTGTTGATACATCTTTTGATACTGGGCATCAGTAAGATGGGCGCTTGCTGCTGTCGCAGCAGATACGGGATAGGTTTTCACCTCTGACATAACACCAACTCCTCATTCGCTTTTAACTGGTTGCTATTGGTAGCAAAGGATTAATATCAATCCTTCAAACAAAAAACACTCAACACCTGGACAAAGCACGATACCATCTTACAGAGGTAAAGGGATGGTCAAAAAGAGGCGAGAATGATAAAAGATAACCATCGCCGGCCGATGCACTTAATGATGAAAATAATATCTGGCTAATGACGAGGAATTTATTGGTCTTATGGCAAACGCTGACTGCAGAGTACGAAATCAGTGGTAAATTGGTAAGTCCATTTATATTGTGCGCGTGTTTTTTGTGAGATCAAGGAGTTGTTCGTCTATTGGCCCCGCCGATCCGGTTGCCAAGCCGGTCGAAGGGCTGAAAAAGGGGCGTTGTCAAAACCGGATGAATTATGTGAGATTGACATATAATACTGATGGAACAATAGTCTATAACTGATGTATGGTGACATGACAGGCCTCGAATGATTAGTGAAGTCGAGTCCTACAGGGTCAGATAAGTGGCTTACTAATGATATATAAGATGTTGACAGGGTTAAACAACATGGTAAAGTGGCCATACCAATTACGGGATTATCCGTTTTGTTGAGTAACAGAGAATTGTTGTTACTCAACAGTGGTGTGGGGTACTGCCTGCTTCACAATTACCACATTGTTACCGGTCACACCCCTTCTGGTCACCACTTGGGTATGAGACGATGCATCTGAATATCAGTCTTTTTTTGATTTTGGCAGGAATCTGGTTCCTGCTATCGGCCATGACCGATCCGCTGCTGTTGAGTCTCGGTGCTCTCTCCTCTGCTTTGGTCGTATGGATTGCCCATAGAATGGATATCGTTGACCATGAGGGACACCCTATTCACTTTAACCCCTGGCGACTTCTTCACTTCTGGGTGGTGTTGATTGGAAAAATAGTTCAATCCAACATTGAGGTCATCAAGCTTGTCTTTCACCCCCAGATGCCCATCAGCCCTACCCTGACACGAGTCACTGCCACCCAGGAGACTGAGCTTGGAAAGGTCATCTATGCCAACTCGATCACACTCACCCCGGGCACTATCTCACTTGAAGTGGATGACACCTCAATCGATGTCCACTGCCTCTGTCGTGACTATGGAGACGACCTGCACAAAGGAGAACTCGATCGACACGTTTCACGCATAGAGACAGGGAGAGATCACCCTGTGGCTGAGACAGAGGATTGAGATGATGTTTGTCGCCGGTATGATTGCAATCCTGATTGCCATGACCCTGATTCTGGTCAGGGCATTTTTAGGCCCTACGGTCTTTGACCGTATTCTTGCCGTCAACAGTTTTGGAACCAAGACAGTCCTTTTTATTGCTGTCTATGGCTTTCTAACAGGGAGGCCGGAGTTCCTTGATATCGCCCTGGTCTATGCACTGATCAACTTTATCGGCACGATTGCTGTTCTGCGGTTTTTTGAGTACGGGGATTTCACCTCCCTGGGCCAAAAGAGAGAGGATCGATAATGGTTCAGTGGTTAGTTGATCTATTGAGCTGGGCTGCTCTTCTTGGCGGCGCCCTCTTCCTTGTTGGATCTGGAATTGGCCTGCTTCGCTTCCCCGATTTCTATACCAGGCTCCATGCTGCAGGTTTGGCCGACACCCTCGGCACGGCACTCACTCTCCTTGGGCTGGGTCTGCAAGCAGGCTTTACCCAGCCTTCAGTCAAGTTGGCTATGATCCTTATCTTTATCTGGCTAACGAGCCCGACTTCAACTCATGCATTGGCTAAATCAGCTCTTCATTCAGGCCTCAAACCGAGTTCTACTCCCTCTTCAGGAGGAAAATCGTCATAGAGAACCTGATTGATATTGTTCTGTTTACCTTTCTTGCTATTACAGCACTTGGGGTTCTCCTGCTCCGAAGTCTTTTTGCTTCGGTTATGCTCTTTAGTGCCTTCAGCCTGCTCTCGGCCGGTCTTTTTGTTGCCCTTGATGCCGTGGATGTGGCGTTCACAGAAGCAGCAGTAGGTGCCGGCATTTCCACTATTCTCGCTCTTGCCACTCTCGCCCTCACTGGCGCCCGACAGGAAGCAGGAACTCACCATAAAGTAGCTCCGCTGATTGTTGTAATCATCACCGGAAGCGTGTTGATCTACGCCTCTATTGATATACCACCGGTAGGAGATAGTCAGGCCCCTTCTCACCTCCACGTTGCTCCGCGTTATCTCAATCAATCCATGAAAGAGGTGGGCATTCCCAATGTGGTCACCTCTGTCCTCGCAAGCTATCGCGGCTATGACACCCTGGGAGAGGTAACCGTCATCCTTACTGCAGGTATTGGAGTATTAGCACTCCTTGGGGGCCGACGACGCAAAAAAGAGCGAACCAAAAGTGGTGATAAGGAGGAGTGATGGAGCATCACCATATACTCAGAACAATTACCAAACTGCTGATTCCCATCATACTGCTGTTCGCCCTCTATGTTCAGTTTCATGGTGATTTCGGTCCAGGTGGCGGCTTCCAGGCAGGAGTGATTTTTGGTTCCGGAATCATTCTCTATGGCATCGTCTTCGGCCTCGATAAGGCAATGGCCGTCATTCCACCCTCAGTTCTACGCGTGCTCGCCGCCCTGGGTGTGCTTCTCTATGGAGGAGTGGGTCTGACGGGTATATTTCTGGGCGGTCAATTTCTTGATTACAGCGTTCTCGCTGCTGAGCCTACAAAGGGCCAACATCTCGGAATTCTGCTAATAGAGTTAGGAGTCGGTACCACGGTCGCTGCAATCATGATTTTGCTCTTTTTTGCCTTTGCTGGTTTTAATCGGGAAGAGAGGGGATGAGCAATCTGGGGCTCTATAACTACTGGATTGTCATCACCCTGATGATGATCGGTTTTTATACCGTTATGGCCAGCCACAACCTGGTCAAGACCCTCATTGGTCTGAATATTTTTCAGACTTCTGTCTTTATGCTCTATATCTCATTCGGGAAAATCGCCAATGGGACCGCTCCAATCCTGTCAGAATCTCATACCCTCTATGCAAACCCACTGCCCCATGTCCTGATTCTGACAGCAATTGTCGTCGGTGTGGCAACAACTGCCCTCGGACTCGCTCTCGTTGTCCGTATCAAGGATGCATTTGGTGCGGTTGATGAAGAGACCATAACATTGGAAGAGGAGAAGGAGGAGTGACCCTCTTGGGCATAGACAACCATCTTCCAGCACTGCAAGTGGTTATCCCGCTGATGGGAGCTCCTCTGTGTTTCCTCTTGCGTCGACCCGTACTGGCCTGGGGGTTTTCAGTGGCCATCAGTTCGGCAACTCTGATCATCGCCTTTTTACTCCTCCAGACTACACTACAGACAGGCCCGCTCTCATACGCCCTGGGAGGTTGGGCAGCACCCTGGGGCATCGAATATCGTGTAGATACCTTGAATGGCTACATTCTGCTTCTGGTAACTGCAATCAGCACCCTTTCACTTCTCTATGCACGCACCAGTTTCGAACACGAAATCAACTCTGCACAACTACCACTCCTCTATGCAGGTTGGTTGCTCTGTCTGACTGGTTTTCTGGGGATGACGATTACCGGTGATGCCTTTAATGTCTTTGTCTTTCTGGAGATCTCCTCACTTTCGAGTTATCTGCTGATCAGTTTAGGTCCCGATCGCCGCTCTCTCACTGCTGCCTTCCGCTATCTGGTAATAGGAACCATAGGGGCCACCTTTATCCTGATTGCCATTGGATTGTTCTATAGCATGACAGGCACCCTCAACATGGCTGACCTTGCCATCCTGCTAAGCAAAAACACCGAGAGCCGGACATTTCATGCTGCTATTGGCTTTCTTCTGATCGGCCTGGCGATTAAGGCCGCCATCTTCCCTCTCCACCTCTGGCTGCCCAATGCCTATACCTGGGCCCCCTCCGCAGTCTCTGTCTTCCTTGCTGCAACGGCCACCAAAGTCGCCATCTACCTCCTGCTCCGGTTCCTGTTCACGGTTATTGGTGCCGAACACAGTTTCAATCTCTTCACCCTCAACCAGGCTCTCCTTCCCCTCGGGGTTCTTGCTGTTCTGATTGGTTCTGTAGTTGCAATCTACCAAGATAATATAAAGAAACTGCTTGCCTATTCGAGCGTTGCCCAGATCGGTTATATGGTGCTTGGAATCACCCTGGTCTCGCTTAGTGGACTCACGGCAACACTGTTGCACCTGTTTAATCATGCACTGATGAAAGGAGCGCTTTTCATGGCAGTGGGGGCGATCTTCTACCGTACCGGAAGTCTCAGGATTGCCGATCTTACAGGCCTGGGGCGAACCATGCCCCTCACTATGGCCGCCTTCCTGATCAGCGGGCTCAGCCTGATTGGTCTACCATTGACTGTTGGGTTTGTCAGCAAATGGTACCTCGTGGTGGGTGCTGTGGAGGCCAACCAGATGTGGCTGGCTATTATTATTCTACTGGGATCACTGCTTGCGATTATCTATTTCTGGAAGGTTATTGAAATCGCCTATTTTCACCACAAATCATCAGAAGCGCCGGTGGTTAATGAAGCCCCACTCTCGCTGTTGATCCCGACCTGGATCCTGGTTGGTGCCAATATCTATTTTGGAATTGATACTCGACTTACTGCAGGGGTTGCAGAAAAGGCCGCGTTGCTTCTCCTCGGAGGAACGCCATGATTCCCGAACTTGAGAGCGGCAATATCGCCCTCCTTTCGATGCTGACACCACTCGCAGCCACCCCATTGATGCTGCTTCTCCATCGATATCCCAATTGGAGGGAGACAGTCAGCCTGGGAGCCGGGCTTGTATTGCTCCTTCTTGTGATCCAACTTCACAGCGCTGGAACCACTCCACTTGAGACAACCACTCTGGCGGCACCTGTTACCGGCATCAGCATTGCACTTGCTGTTGAGCCGCTTGGACTTCTTTTCGCCACCCTGATCAGCATCCTCTGGCTGGCCACCACTGTCTACGCAATAGGATATATGCGCCATCATGATGAATCACATCAAACCCGTTTCTACATATGGTTTGCAATTGCGATAAGCAGTGCAATTGGAATCGCATTCAGTGCAAACATGTTTACCCTTTTTGTCTTTTATGAACTTCTCACCTTCTCCACCTTTCCACTGGTGACCCATTCAGGGAGCCGTGAAGCGCGACTGGCCGGAAGAACCTATCTCGGTTGGCTGGTGGGCACCTCGGTAGGGTTTCTGCTCTTTGCGATGGTCTGGACCTGGATTCTGGCGGGCACCCTTGACTTCCGCCCTGGTGGAGTACTGGCTGGCCATATCACCCCATCCCAAGGTGGAATCCTGCTCGGGCTCTATGTGATTGGAGTGGGTAAGGCCGCTCTTATCCCTTTTCATCGCTGGCTACCCGCTGCCATGGTTGCACCTACACCGGTAAGTGCGCTGTTACATGCCGTCGCCGTGGTCAAAGCAGGTGTGTTCACCATCTTGAAAGTTGTCATCTTTATTTTTGGATTTGATCTTGTAAATTCTGCCTGGAGCCAGGAACTCCTCCTCTACGCAGTCGCCACCACAATCATTATTGGCTCATTGATTGCTCTGCGCCAGGATAATCTAAAACGTCGTCTTGCCTATTCAACAATCAGCCAGCTTTCCTATATCGTTCTTGGAGCACTGCTGGTTAATTCAGCATCACTCACCGGAAGTGCGATGCATATGGTGACCCATGCATTTGGGAAAATTACTCTATTCTTCTGTGCTGGAGCCATTCTTGTGACCACACATAAAACAAAGGTGAGCGAGCTATCGGGTCTTGGTCGCCAGATGCCGCTCACAATGGCTGCCTTTTTTATCGCCAGTATCAGCATTATCGGCCTGCCTCCAGCCGCCGGCACCTGGAGCAAGTGGTATCTCGCCATGGGAACCGTTGAGAGTGGTCAATGGCTGCTGCTGGGCATCCTCATGGTGAGTTCGCTGCTGAATATTGCCTACCTGTTGCCCATCCCTCTGAACGCCTTTTTAGGATCATCCGGCAACAACAAGAGCCACTTTCAGGAAGCACCAGCCCCTATACTACTGGCCATAACCTTTACTGCCGCCGGGTGTCTGTTCTTATTCTTCTGGCCGGATACACTCTATCAACTGGCAAGCTCTATCCACCTCCCTTAACCATCGATCAACAAATGAATCAACATAAAGAGACCTCTTTAAACCCTAACGACTCCTCCCACTCCAGCAGGCTGAGATGGGGGATCGGACTGTTTTTTATGTTGTGTGCAGGTCTGGTTCTGGCTGACTTCATCTTCCACCGTCATACTATTCACCCCTGGGAGACACTCTGGGGCTTTTATGCCCTGTTTGGTTTTGTAGCCTGCGTCCTGCTTGTCCTGATTGCCAAAGTGATGCGGCTTTTTCTGATGCGAAGTGAAGACTATTATGATAATCGCTGATCTCCATCCGGGACTTCCTTTCTTCCTTGGCGCTCTAGTGGTGCTGGTGACCCCTCTTCGTTATCGCTGGATCCCCCTTCTCCTCACCCCCCTCCTTGGATTCATCAATCTAATGGGATGGGAACTCGGTACAACCACTGAACTCACTTTTCTTGGGTTTACACTAAACCCTGTGAGGGTTGACCGGCTGAGTTATCTCTTTGGGATCCTGTTTCATATTGCCGCATTTTTGGGGATTCTTTTTTCACTCCATCTCAAGGACCGGATGCAGCATATTGCCGGGCTCTGCTATGCTGGCAGTGCAATAGGGGCCGTATTTGCTGGAGATCTTCTTACCCTGTTTATCTTCTGGGAACTCCTTGCCCTAACTTCATCACTGCTCATATTTGCTCGTCGGGAACCTCGTGCCTTCCGTTCAGGAACCCGTTACCTGATTTTTCAGGTGGGTTCGGGAGTCCTCCTTCTGGCCGGGACCATTGTCTATTTCAACGACTCATCCTCCCTTCTGTTTGAGCATATTGGCCTTACATCAACGGCGGGCTGGCTTATCTTTCTCGCCTTCGGCATCAAGAGCGCCTTCCCGCTCCTCCATAACTGGTTAACAGATGCCTACCCGGAAGCGACACCCACAGGCACGGTATTTTTAAGCGCATTCACCACCAAGGTTGCCGTTTACGCTTTGGCAAGGGGTTTTCCCGGGACTGAACTGCTGATCTACATCGGTGTCACCATGACCTGTTTCCCGATCTTCTATGCTGTTATCGAAAATGATCTTCGTCGTGTCCTTGCTTACAGCATGATCAACCAGATCGGTTTTATGATCTGTGGGATCGGGATTGGGACAGAACTCGCCATTAATGGTGCTATCTCACATGCATTTAATGATGTTATTTTTAAAAGTCTATTGATGATGACGATGGGAGCAGTCCTGTTCAGAACCGGCAAAATCAATGGTTCCGATCTTGGTGGACTCTATAAAAGCATGCCCAAAACAGCCGCATTCTGCCTCATTGGTGCAGCATCAATTTCGGCATTTCCTCTCTTTAGCGGGTTTGTCAGTAAATCAATGGTCATGGCCGCTGCCCTGGAAGAGGGCTATCACTGGGTATGGATCGGTTTGCTCTTTGCTTCGGCAGGGGTATTCCATCATGCAGGGATCAAAATTCCCTTCTTCGCTTTTTTCTCACACGATGCCGGAATCAGGGTGAAGGAAGCACCAACAAATATGTTGTTTGCCATGGGGCTGGCCGCACTCTTGTGTATCGGGATCGGCAGTTACCCCTGGATTCTCTATGATCTTCTTCCTTTTCCAGTAAGCTATCTCCCGTTTGATAACACCCATGTTATCGCCCAGTTACAGCTTCTCTTTTTCTCTGCTCTTGCCTTTGTCTGGCTTAAACTTTCCGGCATCTATCCTCCCGAACTGAGGTCAATAAATCTTGATTTTGAGTGGGTATACCGAAAGCTGGTGCCCACCCAATTCAGCAACCTGGTCTCCGCTTATCAACGCTTCGCAGAGATCGCCCACCGGCTGTGGGTCTATTCATCTCGAAGACTGGAGGTTGCCGGACGCCGACTCCATGGGCCCGATGGCCAACTCAGCAAAACATGGATGACGGGAAGCATGATCGTGATCGTGCTGCTGACACTGAGCGCTGTTTTACTGAAAAACTTGCTTTAGCCTGCCCACACACTGCGCTTTTGATAAACCACTCTATCTCCAGAGTGGCTCTTCGTCTGAATCCTGTTCAAGCTTCTTTATCCACTCATTATGTGCATCAAGCTCATTTTGATCGGGATAGATGACTTTTGTTTTTGTTTGCACCCCAGCCAAACTCTGATTGTTGTTTTTAGCGGTTGAGAGGGAACCGGAATCAAGCTCAGGAAGCAGGCTGGTCTGCCCCCCGGTCATGACCAGGTAGACCTCTGCCAGGATCTGAGAATCCAGCATTGCACCATGAAGCACCCTGGATGAATTATCGATCTCGTAGCGTTTGCACAGGGCGTCCAGACTGCATCGCTGACCTGGGTGGAGTTGTCGTGCAAGAGCAAGCGTATCCAGCACACTGCAGATTGATCCGATTCCGGGAAAATCCGGCCTGATCAGTTTCAATTCAGCATCTAGAAAACCAGCATCAAAATCGGCATTATGGATAATCAGTTCCGCCCCCTCCAGATAGTCGATCAGGGCCCCGGAAATTTCAGCAAACCGAGGTTTATCCTCTAGATAAGAGGTCGTTATGCCATGGACTTTTTCAGCTGCTTGATCGATCTCTCGATCAGGATTGATATAAGTCTGGTAGGTTGAACCCGTGATTCGACGGTCTACCAGTTCAACACAACCAATCTCAATAATCCTGTGGCCTTGCGTTACTTCAAGTCCTGTGGTCTCAGTATCGAGAACAATCTGACGCATCTCCTGACTCCTCAATCATCTTGTTTTTCTAGATATTCATCAATTGCACGATTGGCCAAAGCATCCGCATGCTCATTACCGGGGTGCCCGGTATGGCCTTTCACCCACTTCCACTTAACCGTATGTTGAGAGGCCAAATCATCAAGCCTCTGCCATAGATCTTTGTTTTTAACAGGCTTTCGAGAGCTGGTTTTCCATCCTTTTAGTTTCCACTGTTTGAGCCACTCGGTTATCCCTCTTCGGACATATTGGGAATCTGTCACCAGGGTGACCCTGCAATGTTGATTTAGGGCCTCAAGACCCTTAATTGCCGCGGTGAGTTCCATCCGGTTATTAGTTGTTTCTAACGCTGCTCCAAAGAGTTCACGTTGATGGCCCCCACTGGAGAGCAATGCCCCCCAGCCACCAATGCCAGGGTTTCCCCGGCAGGCCCCATCAGTATGGATAGTCACACTTTTCATCAATAAAAATCCTTCAGCTCCTGGTGTCTGAACAGGGACCTGCCCAAATCAACACCTCTTTAACTTTTTGCCATCGTCCCGGCATAACCCGTTGCCAAACGACGATGACGGGATTTTCGTTGCCCCTGTGGTCGCACCCCGAGTTCTCTCTTTCGGGCAATAATCAGATAGACCGCAGCCATCCCAGGCCACCACCGGGCGCCCGCAACTTCCAGAAAACCCAACCTGTCGCGAATCCCCCATGAGACAGTCGGGAGACGATACTCCATTAATGAGGCTGAAACGATCTCCAAATCCAGAAGAGACATCCAATCCTGAACCCTTCTGGGAGAAAAATAATTGGCATTCCAGGGTGGGGTTTTACGCCACTGTCGGGTCCAACGCCACCCTCCCCAAAGGCTATACGGGTTAAGCCCAGTCAGGGCAACAAGACCCTCGGGCACCAATATTTCGACAACCTCTCTTAAAAGCTGATGGGGATGGGGACTAAAATCCAGAGTATGAGGCAACAATACCAGATCACTGCTTCGTGATCCGAAAGGGAGCGCAGATCCTTCGGCTATCACCTTAAGGCCGTTAAGTTCACGCGGCAGTTCAATATCCACCAGAACACAACGTTCACAATCGATAAGGTCTACAAACTCCGGCGTTCCACTGCATCCAATCTGAAGGGTGACTGGGAAATAGCGATCAGGCAGCATCGCACTAAGTTGACCGCGCTCAGCCTTCATCAGGTCCCTTCCAAGCCTGGAGTTAAACCATCTGTAGGGGGATCGTTCAGACATCCTCTGTCGCCACCGGTCTCAAATCTTATTTGCAGAGTGTAAAGGATACGACAGTGTGGGTAGAGAAAAAAGCACAATAACAGACAATTGTTTTTCTATTCCAAATAGTTATAACTCGTGATCCGCTGGTAAACAGATTATGCCAGTGGTGTGGGACTGTTCACTGGTTTAGGGTATACCGTGAGGTCTATTAAGCTCATGGTTTTTATCTGATCACACAATCAATGGGTCCGGTAGCGAACGGCCGAATAGGTTATCGATGCCAGGGGTTGTAAGCGTTGATGTTGGCATCCTGGATCTCAGTGGCAATGGTATGGCAGCGGAGCGTTTCAGATCGATGCCGGGTGGCAGAGATCATCCTGATTTGGGTTTGATTTGATTAAAACCGCGACCAGCGGCTAATTCGAATTGACCTCAAAACCTGTGACACTTACCATCTAGCCCACCATGGCTGACCACACCCAAAACAGATGTTCAACAACCCTTAAGGGGGTTCTTCTCATCCTTCCCCTCATTCTGGGAGGGTGTACTCTGACGACCATTCAGTCAGAGTCCAGTTTACCGCTGAAAAAACCTACAGAGCCCGCGATACAATCAGTCGAGAAGGAAGCCAGCCCTGAAATTAAATCTGTAGTTGCAAAACCCCAATCAGAGGAGGAGCTGGCTACCACAACAATGGCTGCGCACCCGGATGTCGACAACAAAGAAGAGCCCTTTTCAATAACTACACTCTTTACCAGCTCTTTTTGGAATCCCCCCCCAAAAAAGCAGACACTGGAAACACTCGCACTGGCAGAACCTCCCGTCTATCAAGATATCTGGGAACGAATCCGAGCCGGTATGAAACTCCCTAAACTCAATAGTCCCTATCTTCAACACCAAGAGCAGTGGTATGCCAAACGACCTGATTATGTATTGCGACTGACCGAGCGCGCCAGGCGATATCTTTTCCATATTGTTGAAGAGGTTGAACGCCGGAATATGCCAATGGAAATTGCACTCCTTCCTGCCATTGAGAGTGCTTTCCGCCCCAGTGCCTATTCCCGGGCTCGAGCGGCAGGGCTGTGGCAGTTTATACCCAGCACTGGTCGCAAATTCGGGCTTAAACAGAACTGGTGGTATGAGGGGCGCCGGGATGTTGTGGCGGCAACAGATGCGGCTCTTAACTACCTTGAATATCTGCATAAGTTATTTAAAGGGGATTGGTTTCTTGCCCTTGCCTCCTACAATGCCGGTGAATCGCGAGTGGGTAGAGCGGTCCGCTATAATCGCAAACATGGCCGTCTCGCAACCTACGAACATCTTAAACTAGCTTCTGAAACAAAGAATTATATCCCTAAGTTAGTGGCTTTTAGCAAGATCATTGCTGATCCGGACAGCTTTGGTATCACCCTGGCAACGATACCCAATGAGCCCTATTTTAAATCTGTTGATGTAGGCTCACAGATTGACCTTGGAATTGCGGCGACGATGACCGGAATCCAGCACAAGGAACTTTCGGCCCTTAATCCGGCCTTCAGTCGCTGGGCTACAGACCCCGCCGGCCCCCATCATCTACTCCTGCCTGTTGCCCAGGCTGACAATATGGAGACCGCCCTAAAAGCACTACCCATGAGCAAGCGAATGCGATGGGCCCGACACAAAATTCGTGGCGGGGAGAGTCTTAGCGTTATCGCCAGACAATACAATATCCCGATAAATTCCATAAAGAGCGCCAACCGACTTACAAGCGATCTGATTCGTGAAGGCAAACACCTGCTTATTCCACTCTCTGGCCAGCGTTATGCCACTACAGCAATGTTGAACAACCAAACCCCGCCGATCAAGATCTCTCAGCCGATCACCTATAAGGTTCATCGGGGAGATTCTCTGTGGAAAATTGCCAGACGGTATGGATCGTCAATTGAGAGCATCAAAAAGGCAAACAACCTTACCAAAACCCTGATTAAGCCAGGAATGCGTCTAACCATTCCGGCAAAATCTGCTACTCGCCAGGCAGCAAAAAATAACTCTCAGCCCGCCCTGACGAAGCAGACACATAAAGTTCGCAGAGGAGATTCACTCTGGAAGATTGCAAAGAAATATCGAGTGCAAATAGCCCAGCTCACTAAATGGAACCGTATCAATAAAAAGGCCCTTCTCATGCCTGGACAAAAACTTGTGGTCTATACGCGTTGATCGCTGGCAGGGTAATCATCACCTGATGAATCAATGATCAAGAGAACGCTCCATAACAAGTGCATCCTCTCTATCCTCACTACCTTGGTAGTACCCTATTCTTCTCCCGACCTGTTTAAAAAAGAAACGGGTGTAAAGCCTGCTGGCAGATGCATTTGACTCCCTCACCTCAAGGAAGAGTTGCCTCGCCCCATCAGTTCTTGCCTGGGTAATCATATGTTGCAACAACTGCGCTCCAATCCCCTGTGATCGAAATTTTGAATCTACCGTAAGGTTTAGAATTTCAGCCTCATCGGAATGAGAAGTCATGAGTGCATACCCTCTGACTTTAGAGGGCTGGTCCTCACTGACTGCAACAACGACATGGTTTCGTGCCTGCAGGCACTCTCGAAAAAGTTGGAGTGGCCAGGGGAACTGATAAGCGTCGTCTTCAATCTGCCCCACTTGGGAAAGATCAGCGGAGATCATCAATCGTACTGAAAACAGAAAACCCCCCACCGATCACCTCAAGGTTTTATTTGCTTTCCTCTAATGCCAAAAGGAGATCCTGCCAGGCTTTTCGTTTCTCCCCTGGTGAACGAAGAAGATAAGCAGGATGGTAAGTGACAACAAGAGGAACAGAGGAATCACCATAATGGTGGACATGACCACGCAACTGGCTAATCGGCAAATTGGTTTCCAATAGCGCCTGTGCAGCAAAACGACCCATTGCAATAATGATTTTTGGCTTTATAAGGGCAATCTGATGAAAAAGAAAAGGCAGACACCGGGTAACTTCTTCTCCCATCGGGTCTCGATTTCCAGGTGGACGGCATTTAAGAACATTGGCGATATAGACCTCGTTGCGCTCAAAACCGATTGCCAACAACATAGCATCGAGCAGTTTGCCTGCTCTGCCAACAAACGGAAGACCCAGTCTGTCTTCCTCCGCTCCGGGCGCCTCACCGACAAAAAGCCAATCGGCACTCTTGTCACCTACTCCAAAAACAGGCTGTTTCCGATTGGTGTTGAGCGGACACTGGAGACAGGAGAGAACCTGGTTTTCAAGGCTCCCCCATTCGCTCTCTTCCGATTGAGGCAATCTTTGGCCCTCTGTGTGATCAACCGGCGAGAGGTGGCGTTCGCTCCAACTCTGGATACCCATTCTTTGAAGGTAGAGTTGTCGACGTTGACTCAGGTTCATTAAATCAGGGTATCCGTCTGTGGGTGACGACGGTCATTGATGTCAACAAGCCGATTAAGCCCATTGAGGTAGGCCTTCGCAGATGCGATAACAATGTCCGTATCGGCCCCATGTCCATTGACAAAACGGCCATCCTGTTCAAGCCGCACCGAGACCTCGCCCTGGGCATCTGTACCGCTGGTGATGGCATTGACCGAGTAGAGCTGAAGATGGCACTCTATATCAACCATCTGATCTATCGCTTTAAATGCCGCATCGACAGGCCCACTTCCAGTCGCCTTGGCAGAATGCTCCACTCCAGCTATTGATATAGTCAGCTCTGCACGAGGTGTCTCACCCGTCTGAGAGGAGAATTCCATCGCCACCAGTTTGAGTGACTCAGTCGTCTTGCTGCTGCTTACATCAGAGACCAGCGCCTGAAGATCCTCATCAAAAATCTCATGCTTCTTGTCAGCGAGGACTTTAAAACGAGAAAACGCCTTATTCAGACTCTCCTCTGTTTTGAATTCATGCCCGAGATCAAGCAATCGCTGACGAAATGCATTCCTACCGGAGTGTTTTCCCAACACCATTCGGTTAGCGCTCCAGCCCACATCCTCAGCACGCATAATTTCATACGTCTCCCTCTTCTTGATCACCCCATCCTGATGAATACCAGACTCATGGGCAAAAGCATTTGCACCTACGATAGCCTTGTTGGGCTGAACCGGAAAACCTGTTACCGAGGCAACAAGTCGACTCGCGGGTACGATTTGGGTGGCATCAAGACAAGTATCACAAGAAAAAAGATCACGACGGGTACGGACTGCCATCACCACCTCTTCAAGAGAGGCATTGCCTGCACGCTCGCCCAACCCATTAATCGTGCATTCAACCTGCCGAGCTCCTGCTCTTACTGCAGCCAGTGAATTGGCTACGGCAAGGCCAAGATCATTGTGACAATGAACAGACCAGACTGCTTTATCAGCATTAGGAACTCGGTTAATAAGGGTTTCAATCAAGGCGCCGAACTGTTCCGGAACATTGTAACCGACGGTATCCGGGATATTGACTGTTGTCGCTCCCGCTTTGATAACTGCTTCTATGATTCTACAAAGGAAATCAGGCTCGGAACGCCCGGCATCTTCAGGAGAAAATTCCACATCATCGGTATATTGACATGCGTGCTTTACTGCCCAGACAGCCTGTTCAATGACCTGATCAGGCTCCATTCTCAGCTTCTCTTTCATATGAACGGGAGAAGTGGCGATAAAAGTATGAATTCGACCTGAGCGAGCAGGCTTTATGGCCTCTGCGACGCTATCGATGTCTCCCTCAACAGCACGGGCAAGGCCTGCAATGGTGCTCTCGGTTATCGACTCGGCAATATCCTTAACGGCGGAGAAATCACCAGGGCTGGCCGCAGGAAATCCGGCTTCAATAATATCCACCTTCATTTTCTCAAGCACTTTGGCAATCCTAATTTTTTCTTCAGGGGTCATCGAAGCGCCGGGGCTCTGCTCACCATCTCGTAGTGTGGTATCAAAAATAATCAATTGGTCATTCATGGTCTTCTTCCTGCATAGAAAAGATAAAGTATCCTCTTACCTCCATCTTGTTGTCATGGAGAGAGGGATAAAACTAAAGATATGGGAATGAAATTATAGCGCCAGACGGCGCAGCAGGAGCAGAAGAGTATGCAGGGTCAGCCCCCGACCAGTGGTTGGAGTATTGAGAAGTTTCTGTTCAGATTGGCAGCTCATGCGCTTGAGCTTAGGCAAGCCCGCTTCAGGAGTCAAGGGCAAGTGACTACTCTTCCTTCGCCCGATTTGCTCTTGTTTTCCTGATACCGAGAAGCGTTACAGCTGGTCCCGAGGCCAAATAGCCAAAAGAGAGCATAAAAAGAACAACCGGAGGATCAAATGAGATCAACATAAATACGAAGACAAGTACGATAAGGGCCATAAAAGGAACCTTTCCCCTGGCATCAAACTCCTTAAAACTGCGATATCTCAGATTACTCACCATTGCCAGGCCTGAAGAAACAGTCAGGACGAGTGCAAACCACCCCATTGTCTTGTCACTCCAATCTATATCGGTACCAAGCCAAACGAAAGTGGCGATTACAGCGGCGGCGGCTGGACAGGGCAGCCCCTGAAAATAGCGTTTGTCTTTTGCCGGTTGCACATTAAACCGGGCGAGGCGCAATGCCGTTGTTGAGACATAGAGAAAAGCACAGAGCCAGCCAATCTTGCCAAAGCCAAAGAGGGCCCACTGATAAACCACCAGTGCCGGAGTCAAACCAAATGCAACCACATCCGCCAGGCTGTCATACTCTTTTCCAAAATCACTCGCAGTATTGGTCAATCTGGCAACCCGCCCATCCAGACCATCCATGACGAGGGCGATAAGAATGGCAATTGCGGCTACCGAAAAATCTCCATGAATAGCCCGGATGACCGCATAGAAAGCGGCAAACAGCGTTGCAGTGGTGAACAGGTTGGGAAGAATATAGATTCCCCGCCGTCGGCCCTTTTTCTGGCCGACCGGAGTTTCTGGATTGGGTGGCATAGTCATCAGCAGTTTAAGTCAGAAAAATACCCTCTAAATGGATTGAGGCAGGAGTGCAATGATATCACTCCCAGAATAAACCGTGTCACCCAGAGAAACCTCGGCCTGAGCACCGAACGGGAGATAGAGATCTACTCTGGAACCGAATCGAATAAAACCATAACGGTCACCGGCTCTCAGTTGATCGCCGACAGACGAATAACATAATATCCGACGGGCAATCAGACCGGCAATCTGGACAAAAACCACATCACGTCCATTCTCATCCTCGACCCAAACTGCATTTCTTTCATTCTCCTTTGAGGCCTTATCAAGAACAGCATTAAAGAATTTGCCTGAGTGGTACCAGATCTCTTTTACTCTGCCTCCAACTGGAGTACGATTGGCATGAACCGAAAAGACATTCATGAAAATGCTGATTTTGAATGCTTTACGAGAGAGAAAAGGGTCTTCGGCCTCACCCAGAAAGACTACTTTTCCATCTGCTGGGGCAATGACACCATTTTCAATATCAGGAATGTCTCTATGAGGATCCCGAAAGAACTGAACAACAAAGCCCAGGATCAGCCAAAACGGAGCCGCCATCCATGGGCCCGATAACCAATGGACCATTACTGCAAGAAGCAGTGCCAGAAGGCAATGCACCCAACCCTCTCGCGCCAGCAGAATACGTCCTGGGAGTGCCATCGGGATGAGGCAATCTACAAAAAATCAGTTTTTTGATCGATCAACAATCTTGCCTTCTTCTATCCAGGGCATCATTCCCCGCAGTCGGGTACCAACCTCCTCAATGGGGTGTGCTTCACCTTTTGCTCTCAACTCAGCGAACTGTCCTCCGCCCGAGGCATTCTCTTCCATCCATTCACGGGCAAATTGACCGGACTGAATCTCTTCTAAGATTTTTTTCATCTCTGCTTTGGTCTGTTCATTGACCACTCTTGGGCCTCTGGTCAGATCACCATATTCAGCAGTATTTGAAATTGAATATCGCATGTTTGCTATACCGCCCTCATAAATTAGATCAACAATCAGCTTAAGTTCATGAAGGCATTCAAAATAGGCCATTTCAGGCGGGTAACCCGCCTCTGTCAGGGTCTCAAAACCAGCCTGTATTAGTGATGTGGTACCACCGCAGAGAACGGTCTGCTCCCCGAACAGATCGGTCTCAGTCTCATCCTTGAAAGTTGTTTCAATAATTCCAGCCTTGCCTCCACCCACAGCAGAGGCATAACTTAGTGCGATATTGAGTGCTTCGCCGGAAGCATCCTGTTCAACAGCAACGAGACACGGCACTCCGCCACCGCCCTCAAAGGTTGAACGAACGAGGTGTCCAGGGCCCTTCGGGGCAATCATGATGACATCAATATCACTTTTTGGCTCAATGAAGCCGAAGTTAATATTAAACCCATGAGCAAAGGCCAATACGGCCCCAGGTGCCAGATTATCTTCGATCTCTTCTTTATAAATCTTAGCCTGGAGTTCATCCGGAGTTAATACCATGACGAGATCAGCCTCTCTTACTGCCTCTCCAACTTCAGCTACATCAAGTCCCGCCGCCTGAGCTTTCGCTATTGAATTGGATCCGGCCCTAAGCCCGACAACAACCTGAATACCGCTATCCTTGAGGTTGTTGGAGTGTGCAAACCCCTGTGAGCCATAACCAATTACAGCCACCTTCTTGCTGCGAATTATGGAAAGATCGGCATCTTTATCATATGAAACTTTCATGTATTTCTCCATGAGTTAGTTGCAGGAAAATTAATCCTGCGTCAATAATTAAATGGAACCCTGATACCTGTGTGCGCTTCTGCTGCTCAATTAATGCTGCCAACGCCAATTCCACTAAACGCGAAGGGATCGATCCCCCCGAGCCACACCAGAAACCCCTGATCGGACAACTTCAATTATTTCAGTTATCCCAAGAGCACTGATAAATGCATTCAATTTCTCACTTGTCCCTGTCATCTCTATGATGTATTGCGCCTGACCCACATCCAGGATGCGTCCACGGAAAATATCAACAATACGTTTCACCTCTTCCCTGGATTCACCAACCGCCTGAACCTTGACCAACATCAGTTCTCGCTCAATATGGGAGCCCTCTGTCAGATCCATCAGGCGCACAACATCTACCAGCTTGTTCAGTTGTTTGGTTATCTGTTCGATGACTGAGTCGGCCCCTGATGTTACCAGAGTCAGGCGTGAGAGCGTTTCATCCTCTGTTGGGGCTACTGACAACGACTCAATATTGTAGCCTCTGGCAGAGAAGAGGCCAGCCACCCTCGACAGGGCACCAGGTTCATTTTCCATCAGTATGGAGATGATATGTTTCATAACTCAGGCAAGCTCCCTTTCTTCAGGAATATCTCCAGTACCCGGACTGAGATACATCTCGTTGTGTCCTCCACCTGCAGCAATCATCGGGTAGACATTCTCAGATTGATCGACAATGAAATCGAGGAAATAGAGTTGGCTTCTATCCTGGATAGCCTGAAGAAGTGCGCCTTCAACATCACCCGGTTTTTCTATTCTGATGCCCACATGGCCGAAGCTCTCCGCCAAAGAGACAAAATCCGGTAGTGCATCCATATAGGAGTGTGAATACCGGCTATCATAGAAAAACTCCTGCCACTGTCGGACCATTCCCATATAGCGATTATTGAGACAGATGAGATTGAGAGGCAGATCGAATTGACGACAGGTAGAGAGTTCCTGAATACACATCATGATACTGGCCTCTCCGGTGACACATGCAACCGTTGAGTCCGGATGTGCCAGTTGAACTCCAATTGCGGCAGGGAGGCCAAAGCCCATCGTTCCAAGACCGCCAGAATTGATCCATCTGCGGGGTTTGTCAAAAAGATAGTGCTGAGCAGTAAACATCTGATGTTGTCCAACATCAGATGTGACGAAGGCATCGCCGCCCGTTATCTCACAAAGCTTCTCTACCACAAACTGGGGCTTGATCTGATCACTTGCCCGATCATAGCTCAGTGAGTCTTTCTCCCTCCAGGCGTCAATCTGCTTCCACCAGGTAGCAAGGTCATTTGCTTCTGGCTTATCTCCGCGCTGTTTAATCCCCTTTATGATCTCTTGTATCACTGTTTTGACATGACCGACAATAGGAACATCAACAGCTACATTTTTTCCTATCGAAGAGGGGTCAATATCGACATGAATAATTTTTGCGTAGGGAGAGAATTTTGAAACTTCGGCTGTAACCCGATCATCAAATCGGGCGCCTAGCGCCAATAAGACATCGCATTCATGCATTGCCATATTGGATTCGTAAGTTCCATGCATCCCCAGCATGCCGAGAAATTGTTGATCTGTTGCCGGATAGCCACCCAGTCCCATCAGGGTGCTGGTGCAGGGGTAACCAAGCATACGCACCAGTTCTATCAACTCCTGATGGGCATTGGCCTGAATAATTCCACCACCAAAATAGATTATCGGTCGTTTTGCTGACAGCAGGAGATCCAGAGCACGTCTGATCTGTTTTGGATGGCCCTTGTCCCTGGGCGCATAGGAACGCATGGTTATTGATTCAGGATAGAAAAATTCAGTTTTTTCCGCAGTGATGTCCTTTGGTATATCAATCAATACAGGCCCAGGACGACCTGTTGAAGCAATGTGGAATGCTTTTTTTATTGCCAATGCCACCTGGTCAATATCCTTTACCAGAATATTGTGTTTTACACAGGGACGGGTAATTCCTACTGCATCAACCTCCTGGAAGGCATCATCACCGATGAGTTGTTTGGGGACCTGAGCAGAGAGCACGACGAGCGGGATAGAATCCATATAGGCTGTGGCAATACCCGTCACTGTATTGGTTACCCCAGGGCCTGAAGTCACGACGACCACCCCTGGTTTTCCAGTTGCCCGTGCATAACCGTCAGCCGCATGAGTGGCCCCCTGTTCATGTCGGGTCAATACATGCCTTATCTGCTTCTGATGATAGATTGCATCATAGATATGCAACGCTGCACCTCCTGGATAACCGAAGATCGTATCAATCCCCTCTTCCTGAAGACAGCGAACTAAAATTTCTGCACCCGACAATTTCACAGATTTTTACCTCTTGATCGTTTCTTCCACCGCCCTCTTCGGGACTGATGAAACGAGTAAAAAATGGCGATGTAGTATAAACATCGGAGAGGTGTGTGGCAAAGTGCAATCAGGCCCAAATTCTGATCAAATCCAGCCTAGGCGAGTCGCCAGCGTGTAGAGCCGTCCGGCGCGTCCTCAAGGAGGATCCCCCTGCTCAGCAGGTCATCACGGATAAGATCCGCTTTCTGCCAATCGCGGTCAGCTCTGGCCTGGTTTCGATCAGCCACCAGCTGATCAATTTCAGCTCCATCCACCGCCCCCTCAGCAGCACCCTCAGAACCCAAAAACCGACCGGGATCCTGCTGTAGGATCCCAAGAAGCGCCCCGAGTGACTTAAGTTCATTTGCGGCACTTTTTGCCTCTCCTCTGCGACCATCATCAATCGCCCGATTGACCTCTCTAACCAGCTCGAACAGTGCGGCAAGGGCGCCCGGAGTATTGAAGTCATCTGACATTGCCTGATGAAACTGGCCAGGTATATCGGCGGCAAGAGATCCTACACTCTCTTTTCTTTGAGTTTTTTCCAGTGCCAGATAGAGTCGGGTTAATGCCGATTTTGCACTTTTTAGTGCGGAATCAGAAAAATTGAGTGGGCTCCGATAGTGACTTCCAAGAATCATGTAGCGGATTACCTCACCCATCCGCTCCTGGTCATTATCAGTCTTGAGAATTTCACGAATAGTGAAGAAGTTGCCTAACGATTTCGACATCTTCTCCTGATCAATCTGAACATAACCGTTGTGCATCCAGAGATTGACAAAATGTTCTCCGCTGGCACTTTCACTTTGTGCGATCTCATTTTCATGGTGGGGAAACTGCAAATCCATACCCCCTCCATGGATATCAAAATGGTTCCCCAGGCAGTGGGTAGACATCGCCGAACACTCAATATGCCAGCCTGGACGTCCTTCACCCCATGGAGATTCCCAGCATGGTTCGCCCGGCTTTGCCCCTTTCCAAAGCACGAAATCAAGTGGATCCTCTTTTGAGTGATCACGCTCTACCCGTGCTCCAACCTGGAGCTGATCAATGGTTTTTCCAGAGAGCCTGCCATATTGTGGAAATTGTCGTACCCGATAGTAGACATCCCCATTTGCTGCACTGTAGGCGAAATCTCTCTCTATCAGGGTTGTAATCATCTGCAGGATCTGCCCAATATGAGCAGTTGCCCGAGGCTCGTCATCTGGAGGCAACACTCCCAGCCAGAGGCAATCTTCATGCATTGCACGAATAAAACGATCTGTTAACTGATTAAAAGGTTCTCCATTCTCAGCTGCCCGTTGAATTATTTTGTCATCAATATCGGTGATATTGCGGATATATTTTACTTTTAGTCCAGTTGCCCTTAAGTATCTGACAATGGTATCGAAGACCACAAGAACACGGGCATGACCCAAGTGACAATAATCATAAACGGTCATCCCACAGACATAAATTCCCAGCTCACCCGCAATCCGGGGAGTCAATTTCTCTTTACGTCGAGTCAGCGTATTGTAGATTTTTATCATTTTTCTCAGTGAGAACCCTCAACCCGTTGAAGGTTGGTCTTTGTTTTATGAGGTGAATCGGAATATCTTAAACAAATCATTAACAGGGTTGCATCCACAACCAGATCAGAAGTACCGTAAGGTATATTCCAAGCAAATTGAAGGCACCGCAACAGAGATTATTTTCATGTCATCACTCTATTATTTCATTTCTGACCTGCACCTTACACCAGAAAAACCTGATATCCAGGATAATTTCATCCAATTCCTCGACTCCCTGGAGCCACAAACTTCGGCACTCTATATTCTTGGGGATCTTTTTGATTACTGGATTGGTGATGACGCAGCACTCCGGCTTGGACACGAGTCGATTATCAAGATCTTGAGCAAACTCTCTGATCGAGGCACTGATCTCTTTTTTCTACCTGGAAACCGTGATTTTCTCGTCGGCGATCACTTTGCCAAGGAGAGCGGTTGTCATCTCCTTGATGACCCCTCCCGGGTGATGCTTAATGGCACCTCGATCCTGCTCACCCATGGCGACCTCCTGTGCACTGATGACACGGCCCACCAGAAGTTTCGCAGCGAGACCCGGAATGCCGATTGGAAGAACCACTTTCTTGAGCTTCCCATTGATCAACGGCAGAAATTTGCGCTTGATCTTCGATCTCAAAGTAAAGATCTGAAACAGAAAAAGCCAAGTTTTATCATGGATACAAATCAAAATAGTGTTGAAGAGATCATGCTGGATAATGGGGTTCACACCCTTATCCATGGACACACTCATCGGCCAGAAACCCACCATTTTGACCTTGATGGCTCACCAGCGACCCGAATGGTGCTGGGAGACTGGTCTCCTGAAGCCAGTTTTATCCGACTCGATGAGAGCGGCTTTTTCCTGAAGAAGGCTTAAACAGCAGACCCTGCCCTCCTGGTTCAGAGCTACTGACAGGCATACACCTCGGTATTATCAAGTTCATTCTGCTTCTGATCCGACTTTACTGAATCACGCCGGGAGTTCTCAACCCTCTCCAGGTATTCACTGCCTACATCCCCGGTTAGATAGATACCATCAAAACAGGAGGTCTCATACTCAGTGATTGAAGCATTACACTCCCTGACAGAAGCGACCAGATCCTCCAGATCTTGATAGATCAGCTTGTCCGCTCCAATCTCAAGAGCAATCTCATCTACTTCTCGATTATGGGCAACAAATTCCTCGGAGCATGGCATATCGATTCCATATACATTGGGATAGCGGACAGGAGGTGCCGCTGAGGCGAAATAGACCTTTTTGGCACCTGCATCCCTCGCCAACTGAACAATCTGTTTTGAAGTCGTCCCCCTGACAATTGAGTCATCAACCAGCAAAACCGCTTTTCCGGCAAATTCCTGATCGATGACATTTAGTTTCTGCCGCACCGATCGTTTTCTCTCTGCCTGGCCTGGCATGATGAATGTCCTGCCCATATATCGGTTTTTGATAAAGCCTTCACGATAGTTAACCCCAAAGGCGTAAGCCATCTGCAAAGCCGCAGTACGACTTGTATCAGGAACCGGAATGACCACATCGATTTCGTAGTCTGGCCACTCTCGGAGCACCTTTTTTGCCAGTCGCTCACCCATATTCAGACGGGTGCGATGAACTGGAATATCATCAATGATTGAATCGGGTCTTGCCAGATAGACAAACTCAAATATACATGGATTATGAGAAACCTCTTCAACACACTGATGAGAGTGGACGTTCCCCTTAAGATCAATGAAGAGTGCCTCACCCGGTCGAATATCACGTTCGATCTGATACCCAAGAACATCCATCGCAACACTCTCAGAAGCAACCAGGTGTGAAACCCCTTTGTCATCATTCATGGTTCCATAAATCAATGGTCGTATTCCATACCGATCCCTGAAAACCAGCAACCCATAACCAACAATCAGTACCACTACCGCATAGGCGCCATGACATCGTTCAAAGACACCCCTGACAGATCTAAAAAGGTCTTCCGGGGTCAACTCTGTTCGACCTCCACCCATAACCTCATGGAGTTCATGGGCAAGTACATTCAATAAAATCTCAGAATCAGAGCTGGTGTTCAGCTGCCTTAAGCCTTCTTGAAAAAGTTCATTGCGAAGATGGTCAGCATTGGTCAGATTGCCGTTATGACCGAGTGCCAATCCAAAAGGGGAGTTAACATAGAAAGGTTGGGCTTCTGCTTTGGAATCTGATCCTGCGGTAGGATAGCGGACATGGCCGACCCCCATATTGCCCTTGAGCTGAACCATATGGCGATTATGAAAGACATCACGTACCAGCCCATTGTCTTTTCGCAGATAGACCTGACGTCCATCACTGGTCAAAATGCCGGCAGCATCCTGACCGCGATGCTGAACGACCGTCAGTGCTTCGTAGATTACCCTATTAGCGGGATGAGGGCCCACCAGCCCAACAACGCCACACATCGTTCAGCACTCCTCGCTGTTAGTGAATGAACCTCTGACTGAATCAGAAGTTCCTGTGGCAAATAGACTTGTCTTTAAATAAAGTAGAGAAATCACTACTCCCCTTTAATGGTCTTTGGCAAGTCTTCTGGAATGAACTCAGCAAGGATTTCAACAACGGGATCAAGGTAACCCGCCAGTTGTGATGTCTCCCACCGGGAGACATCAGACCATCCAACTGTACGACTAATAATGACAAAAAACCCGAGGAGCAGAACCCCACGCCCAAATCCAAAAATCAGGCCCAGCACTCGATCTATTCCTGTAATACCTGTTGAAGACATCAATCGATAGATCAGATGACTGATAATTGAGATTAACAGCAGAGTGGCCACAAAGATGAGCGCAAAGGCCGCTATCTGCTGGTACATCTGATTGTCAATTATTCCGTCAAACCAAGAGATAATATCGAGGCGATAGTTAAATGCGGCAACAAATGCAAGAATCCAGGAGACCAGGGAGAGGGTTTCGCGAATGAACCCTCGAAACAAACCGATTATTGCAGAAAAGAGAATAACCCCGATAATCACAAGGTCAAAAATATCGAGTGGCATTTTTATCATTGTTAAATCCATTTTAAATTTGATCTAACAATAAAGAGTGTTAGCGTTTTTTGACAAGGACTTTTTCCCCGGACTGTTTCTGGTACTTTTTAGCTACTGCATCAGCGGCCTTTTCAGTTGGATAGGGACCAATCCAGACACGGTCAACCTCTTTACCCTGGTACAATATCTGTGAGACTGATCCTCTCAATCCCTCTTTCTTTAGTTTGGCAAGGGTGCGATTAGTGTTTTCTCTCTTTCCATAGAGACCGATCTGTATAATCCACTCCCCCTCAACTGATCCATCTCTAGTGATTGTTGTCGATGCTGATGGGGTTGGCGCGGGCTTCTCCCCAACTGATTGCTCTAATTCAGCTGATTTGGGTTTCTGAGTCGAATCAGGTTTGTCGATTGATAATTCGGCAACTGATATTTTGCCCCCTTCAATAACATCTTCCTCCTGGTTTGCCGGTGATTTCTCCAACACTGCCTCCACTGCAGTTTGTTGACTCTTTTTTGTTTCAGTGGGTTTAACGACCGGCCTGATGGTGGAAACAAAGACCTGCTTTTTCTCTGAGGACTGGAGATTATTGCCTGAGCTTGACTCATTCAAACTCTTTGCTGTGAGTTCCTGTCGGTTACCATCAAGAATCATTGGAAGGAATGAAATAGTGAGCACAATAAGAATAATCGCACCGACAATTCGATGTTTGAATTCAAATTCAGGTGTTTTATTTTGGGTGCTATTGGGCATTAGGCAAGAATAACCTGAAAGCTCTATTTTGGCAGGGCGAGTATAGCACCCGCAGTATGAAACGATCCAAATACGACAATTCTGTCGCCGTCATCAGCTAATTGATGTGCCAATAGATAAGCCTCAGCAACCGATTCACGGCAATAAAGGGGTTTTTTTTCAATGTGCGGCTTGACGACTCGAGCGAGAAATTCGCTCTCTAATCCCCGAGGATCATCAATACCGGCAACAATCCAAAGATCAATTGAGTCGCCGATCGCCTTGACCACCTCTTCTATCGCCTTATCCCTAAGCATTGAGAAAACAGCCACTGTCCATCGCTTATGTCTTTCCTGCAGGAAACAGGAGAGCTGTTTTGCCGCATCCCGGTTATGAGCTACATCAATAATGACTTCAGGAGAGTGGGAGATGATTTCCAGACGCCCCCTCAGTGAGGCTGTTTTCAACCCCTGGATAATGGCACTGCGACCAACCGGAATCTCCTTCGAAACTGTCGACAACAGTGCAACCACAGCGGCGCTATTCCCAATCTGGTGTTCGCCTGACAGGCCCGGCCTGGGGATAACATCACTCCCCTTTAGCCCCCAGGGGTTCTCACCTGAAGACCACCATTGCCATCCTCCCTCAACCAATGAATAGCCATAATCCTTGTCTACCTGCCATAAAGAGGCTCCGATAGTCTCAGCCGTTTGATGGATCGTTACCGGGGGATCCGGATCGGCACAAACGGCGGGTTGTCCCGGGCGAAACACGCCTGCTTTTTCACTCCCCACCTCTTCTCGGGTTGTGCCTAAAAGAGCTGTATGGTCAAGGCCTATACTGGTTATCAAAGCCGCATCGGCATCAACCGAGTTGACTGCATCCAATCGCCCTCCAAGGCCCGTCTCCAGAATGGCAACATCAATCTTTTGAGTACTGAAGAGATTGAAAGCGGCCAGCGTTGCAAACTCAAAGTAGGTGAGGGAAGTGGATCCCCTGGCCTTCTCAACTGCTCTGTAGGCCAAAACCAGTGCTGAATCAGTTGATTCCTGGCCAGAAACCCTGAATCTCTCATTAAAACGGACCAGATGGGGGGAGAGATAACAACCGACGCTGTAACCCGCAGCCACCAATATACTCTCAAGCATGACTACGCAGGAGCCCTTTCCATTGGTTCCTGCAACAGTGATTACAGGAAAGGGAAGCCGGCCCCCAGGTAATAGTCGTTCAACAACTTCACGGACCCGGTCAAGACCGAGGTCAACTTCAACCGGATGGAGGCTGCTGGTGAAATCAAGCCAATCTTCAAGGCTGCGCATAATTAAACCCTGCCAAGCGTCAATAAGGGCTAACCCTCTTCCTTCTCTGGCTCAATCCTGGCTTCTATCACAACTTCTTCGGGTTCGATATCAATCACATCAAATGGAATCTCATCAAGAGTTTCAATCTGATCGTCTTTGCTTATCGGCTTGAGAGTCTCGAGAAGCCGGGAGATCTCTTCACGCTGGTGTCGTCGATCGATGACCATATCGATGGCACCATGTTCAAGGAGAAATTCTGCTCGCTGAAACCCTTCAGGCAGGGTCTGTCGAACAGTCTGCTCAATGACCCTTGGTCCGGCAAACCCGATCAGTGCTCGAGGCTCAGCGATGATGACATCACCCAACATCGCAAAACTGGCCGAAACACCGCCCATGGTAGGATCGGTTAATACTGAGATGAAGGGCAATCTCTTCTTGTAAAGCTGAGTCAGCGCCATGGTGGTTTTTGACATCTGCATCAATGACAACAGAGCCTCCTGCATTCGAGCACCACCACTTGCTGAAAAACAGACGAGCGGAACCTGGTCTTCAATACTCTGCCTGACTGCTCTCGCAAAACGCTCGCCAACCACAGAACCCATGGATCCTCCCATGAAACTAAACTCAAAGGCAGCAACCACCAAAGGGCGGGTCTTAAGCAGCCCCTTGCCAACAACAAGAGCATCTTTCTCGCCACTTTTTTTCTGCGCTTCACTCAATCGATCACGGTAGCGTCGACTGTCTTTAAACTTCAGAGCGTCAACGGGCCGAACCTGTTCGGCAAACTCACTCAGGCTGTTTTTGTCGAGGAATAGCTCAAGACGGCGACGGGCACTGATTCTCATATGAAAATCACACTTTGGACAGACATCCTGGTTGCGCTCCAACTCTGCCCGATAGAGAACTCCTCCACACTCATCACAACGAGTCCATAATCCTTCAGGAACACCCCGTTTGTCCCCAGGTTTGATTTTGGGTGGAATCAGTTTTTCAAACCAACTCATTTTATTGTCTACCTCCAGCCATTTAACGACCCGCTTTTGCAGCTGCTACGAATTGTCTCATTAGTTCGGAATCTTTTAATCCCTTATCGGACTCAACACCACTACTGACATCCACGCCTTGTGGGTGTGCCACAGCGATTGCCTCTCTAACATTTCCCGGGTTCAAGCCCCCGGCAATGATAATCGATTTTTCACATGTTGCCGGAACCCGATCCCAGGCAAACGGCATGCCGGTCCCTCCTGCCAGACTGGGATCATAGGTGTCCAACAGTATCCCACGACTATCAGTATAGCGTGATACCTCGTGGTCTATAGAAAAACCCTCCCTCATCCGCAGAGCCTTGATATAAGGCCGTCCCTGTGCCTGGCACTCTTCAGGCCTCTCATCACCATGAAACTGAACCAGATCCACAGGCAACACCTCTAGAAGTGATTTAAGTTCTTCAGGGTGCTCGTCTACAACAACGGCAATAACAGTCACAAAAGGGGCGGCAGAAAGTGTGATTGCCCGTGCCAACTCAGGAGTTACATATCTTGGGCTGGGTGGATAACACATCAGGCCAATAGCATCAGCACCTGCTGAAATAGCCGCATGTGCATCCTCAACTGAGGTGATTCCACATATTTTTACTCTAACTGTCACATCCCACCTTATACCGGATTTGAATAAGGAATCACTTAATCAAAAAGAGATCCCTGGGGTAGAAATAGAGCTCACAGAGTTGAGCCCTGAATGTATTTTTGCCCTTCCCTGGCCTCAGTCTACCAGAACCGGCAGATCGGAGCAGGAGGAGGAAGTTTGAACTGACTTGGATAATCAACCCTGACAAGGTAGAGCCCATCCGGCATTGCCGTTACCCCTGCAACACTTCTCTCTCTGCTCATCAGAACATCCCTGATCCATCCAGGGGGGTGTAATCCGGCACCCACACTAGAGAGTGTTCCCACCAGATTGCGCACCATATGATGCAAAAACGCATCAGCAACGACATCAAACCAGACCCACTCACCGTGACGATGAATATCAAGCACCCTTAGATGACGACAAGGTGAACTCGCCTGACACCCGGCCGCCCGAAATGAACTAAAATCGTGTTTGCCCACCAGACAGGCTGCCCCCTGCTGCATGTTTTCACAATCGAGGTAGCGATAATCCCAACCTGCTTTTCGCGCATAGAGGCTGGGTCTGACCGGGCGGTTAAGGATGATATAGCGATAAGCACGTTCAATTGCTCCAAATCGAGCATGAAAGTGATCATCAACGCTCTTTACCCAGATGATCGAAACCCCGGGGGGAAGATGGGTGTTTCCTCCGCGCAACCAGGCGTCTTCGGTACGAACAGCTAGCGAATCAAAATGGATGATTTGGCCAATGCTATGGACCCCGGTATCAGTCCGACCTGCAGCAACGACTTTAACCGGCTGGTCGGCAACTGAAGTAAGTGCGCTTTCAACGGCATCCTGGACCGTAGGCACGCCCTGCTGGCTTTGCCAGCCACAAAACAGTGATCCGTCGTACTCAATCGAAGCGGCAAATCTCAAATCCATCTCCTTTCATAACTCAACCTTAACCCAACTCATCAACAAATCCGCTATAATTTGGCTTAACTCTACAAATAACACCATATAGGCTTGAAAAAACTTTCTGGCCACCTGTTTAGACCCAAACAAAACACCTCCCTCAAGGTAACTGCCATTGACTTCCCAATTAACACCTGCTGATCCTATTGAATCATATCGTTCTGGTCCAAACGAATCCGGGCATTTCGGCATCTATGGCGGCCGTTTCGTCGCGGAGACACTGATGCCCCTCGTCCTTGAACTTGAAAACGCATACAACCTTGCCCAACAAGATCCAGACTTCCAAAAAGAGTTTGATTACTACGCTGACCACTACATTGGGAGACCCAGTCCTCTCTATCATGCAAAAAGTTTGAGTCAACACCTGGGCGGTGCAAAAATTTATTTCAAGCGTGATGAACTCAACCATACCGGTGCTCACAAAATCAACAACACCCTTGGACAAATTCTTCTGGCCAAAAGAATGGGCAAAGGTCGAATCATTGCCGAAACGGGAGCCGGCCAGCATGGGGTTGCTACGGCAACCGTCTGCGCCCTGTTTGACCTCCCCTGTGTTGTCTATATGGGTACAAAGGATATTGAACGCCAGGCCCCCAATGTCTTCAGAATGAAGCTGCTCGGAGCTGAAGTGGTACCAGTAACAAGTGGCTCGGGCACTCTCAAAGATGCCCTCAATGAAGCACTGCGTGACTGGGTGGCGACTGTTGATGATACTTTCTACATTATTGGAACAGTAGCGGGCCCTCACCCCTACCCGGCTATGGTGCGTGACTTCCAATCCATTATCGGAAGAGAGACCAAGGAGCAGATATTAAGGGCAGAAGGTCGCCTCCCTGATCTTCTCATCGCCTGCATTGGTGGTGGCTCGAACGCGATTGGTCTCTTTCATCCATTTCTTGATGACGAGGAGGTTCGAATCATCGGGGTCGAAGCAGCGGGTCTCGGGGTTGATACCAACAAGCATGCTGCCTCCCTCACCGGAGGTGAACCCGGTGTTTTACATGGAAACCGCACCTATCTTCTTCAGGATGAAGATGGTCAGATCACTGAAGCTCACTCAATCTCTGCGGGTCTTGACTACCCTGGAATAGGGCCCGAGCATGCCTGGCTAAAAGATGTCGGCAGGGTTGAATATCAGGCTGTTACCGATGATGAGGCACTGGAAGCCTTTAAGCTTTGTTGCAGCACTGAGGGGATTATTCCGGCACTAGAGCCTTCACATGCCCTCGCGCAGGTGATCAAGAGTGCCCCTTCGATGGATCCGGAACAGATTATTGTCATGAATATGTGTGGGCGGGGGGATAAGGATATATTCACTGTTGCCGAAGCTCTCGGGGTCGAGGTATGAGCGGAACAACTGCATCCAGAGTAGAACGGCGTTTTGAAATGCTGCGCAGTCAACAACGTGGGGGGTTGGTCACCTTCATAACCGCCGGTGATCCAGACCCGGTGACCTCTGCCCAGATATTGGGAGGCCTGGCTGAGTCAGGCGCCGATATTATTGAGATTGGGATGCCCTTTTCAGATCCGATGGCTGATGGCCCCGCCATTCAGGCGGCCAGCCAGCGCGCACTCGCTAACGGGATGACCCTGACACAAACACTCTCAATGGTTAAGAATTTTCGAGCGACCGACCAAGATACGCCTATCATATTGATGGGCTATTACAACCCAATCTATCGTTACGGCTCACAACGGTTTATCAATGATGCCAGGCACTCTGGAGTAGATGGCCTGATTATTGTCGATCTCCCTCCCGAAGAGGATAGTGAACTCTGCCTGCCGGCCTGTGAAGCGGGAATCCACTGGATTCGACTGGTCGCCCCGACTACCAGTGATCAACGTCTTGAGCGGGTGCTGACCCACTCAAGCGGTTTTATCTACTACGTCTCTATTACCGGAATAACCGGAACTCAGTCAGCAGCAGGCACCGATGTTGAGGATGCGATCCAGCGACTTCGAAAACACTCAAATCTGCCCATTGCTATTGGGTTTGGCATCACCACTCCTGAGGACGTGGCGATGATGGGCAATATCGGTGATGCCGCCGTTGTCGGCTCAGCCCTGGTCAATCGAATTGAAGCGGGGCTGGATGATAACGGTGATGCCACAGCGTCCCTGGTTGAGAGTGTGCTCTCTTATGTCCGCTCCCTGGAAGCTGCACTCAGGCCACCTAAGGGATAAATATGAAAACAGTGGCTAAATAGCCGCTACTGCACTCGATCAGAGGGTGGGAGTGAGAGAAAAATACCCACCCCAATGATCAAGCAGATACCCAGCCAGGTCCACGGGTCTGGAAAATTCCCAAAACCAATATAAGCCACAACAGTGGCCATGATGATCTCACTAAATCCATAAGGTGCGAGCAGTGAAGCCTCGGCAAATTCAAATGATTTGATGATCAGGTAGTGGCCGCCGGCAGCAATACCCCCAAGAGCCGCCATCAGTATCCAGTCTGTCGGTGTGGGGGAGACCCAAACCCAGAACATCATGATACTCATCACCACTGCTCCCAACATGGATTGATAGATCAACATAACCCTGGGAGGTGCCCTTCCGGTAAGCCAACGTGTACTAAGGAAATAGAAGGCATATGCAATCCCTGCTCCAAGTGCCAGCAGAGAGGCCCAGTGGAATGAACCGATTGTAGGGCGGAAGATAATGATTACTGCAACAAAACCGATCAGGACGGCTATCCACCGCCGTATCCCAACCTGTTCACCCAGGAGCAGTGCAGAGGCAATTGTTACAATAATCGGGGAGACAAAGAGGAGTGATAGCGCACTGGGAATGGAAATTTCAGTAATCGCAGTAAAGAAGCAGAGCGTGGCAATGAGTAACAGCCCACCTCTTGCAAGCAGTAACCAGGGTCTGTTCACCACTAGCCCTCTCGGTCCATGAACCCAAAGAACGACAGGGATCATAAACAGAAAATGGAAAAAGAAGCGTGCCCAGACCACCTCGAGAACGGGATAGCGCATACTGAGAAATTTAGCAATCCCATCCATAATGGGAACCACCTGCATGGCAAGGAACATAAGCATGATCCCTTTGCGCGCTTGCAATTGGTGCAATCCACTCTCCCACTGGTAAGTTATCGATATATCCTGGTCCAAAGGCCAAGAATGACAGATGAGGAGGCAAGGCGACAAGGTTAATCACCTCATTAGGACCAGGGTTGAGAAGCCTGTGTCGCAGAGATCATAGTGGTGACCGGTTTCAGGATAGTGAACCAGAACCCTCAAGACTCATAGTGAGCCATGCCCTCCTGGGGATAAGTGAGTGAGTGAGTGAGTTATTTATCTCATCCCAATACGTTCATCTTGCCCGAGGGGTTATCTCCCCAGAAGTATCCCCAGCATCCTGCGCAGCGGCTCAGCCGCACCCCACAAGAGTTGATCGCCCACGGTAAAAGCAGCAACAGTGTCACCTCCCATTGCAAGCTTGCGTAACCGTCCCACCGGAATTTCCAGCCTCCCATTGACGGCTGCCGGAGTAAGCTCCTTCATCGTCTGATCCCGATCATTGGGAATGACTTTGGTCCAGGCTGTACTGCCATCGATGAGTTGTTCGATCTCACTGATTGGCAGATCTCGATTCAGCTTTATTGTGAATGCCTGGCTGTGGCACCGCATTGAGCCGATTCGAACACACAATCCATCAACAGGAATGGGATTGTCTTCACTACCAAGAATCTTGTTGGCCTCGACCCCCCCTTTCCACTCCTCACGGCTCTGACCATTGGGAAGTTGGGTATCAATCCAGGGGATCAGGCTGCCCGCAAGAGGAACCCCAAACTGATCTGCTGGATAACGGTCACTGCGGATAAACTCAGACACCCGGCTGTCGATATCAAGTATTGCTGATGAGGTGCTGTTCAACTCATCTTTGACCTCACTATGAATTGCACCCATCTGATTGAGAAGTTCACGCATATACTGAGCACCGCCTCCGGAAGCCGCCTGATAGGTCATGGCGGAGACCCACTCAACCAACCCCTCCCGGAAGAGAGCACTCAGGGCCATCAACATCAGACTGACGGTACAATTACCACCGATAAAGGCTCTGACCCCCTCTTCAAGCCCCTGATCAATCTGTGACCGGTTGACCGGATCAAGGATGATGATGCTGTGATGATCCATTCGCAGGGTTGATGCCGCATCGATCCAGTAGCCCGACCAACCTGACTCCCGCAAGGGCCCATAGACCTTGCTGGTATAACCACCCCCCTGGCAGGTGATGATAACGTCCATCTCCCTTAGCGCGTCAATATCAAAAGCATCCACCAGATGACCCTGATTTCCACCAAACAGTGGTGCTGGCTCTCCCACCTGAGAGGTCGAGAAGAAGGTTGTCTCCCTGATGAGGTCAAAATCACCCTCCTCCTGCATCCTCTGCATGAGTACTGATCCCACCATCCCTCTCCATCCCACAAAACCGACTCTATTCAAAACGCACCCTTTAAACTTGACTCAAACAAAAAATGACCACCAAATCTGAGACAGAACCTCAACGACAACACTACCCACCTCTTCTTTTCCAGATAGTTGACGCCCTTCAGGCAAGAAGGCAACTGCTCAATCCATCACCCCGGGAGATAATCCCGGAACAAGGGGTGAATTATGAACTGAAGCGAGTAAGTAACCAAGGGTTGCGTTGTACCGTCACCCCTCTCCTCGACCAGAAAGAGTAGCCCAGACAACTGCTCCACCCAACAGAGCAAAGAAGCCGCTTATCACAAAGGTGTCCTCAGGACCAAAATGGGCCCAGGTGTAGCCACTCAATAAGCTCCCAACTGCCCCGCCGACGTCATAACTCAGGCCTCTCCCTTTAAGATAGAGCGTCCAATAGGGGATCAACACACCGAGTGACCCAAACCAGAGAAAATAGAAGAGAGAGAGCCTGGCTAGTGGATTGCCGGCGAATACGGTGATCGTCAAGAGTAATCTATACCAACCAGCAGCGTGGCTAATGTCAGTCGGCGCTTCCGGCCTGGCCCCGTTGACGAAGAGCATGATCAAGCAGAACAATGGCTGTCATTGCTTCACAGATAGGTACAGCACGAATGCCTACGCAAGGATCATGGCGACCGGTTGTAACCACCTCAACCGGATCACCTGAAGTGGTAATCGTCTTCCCGGGGATGCGAATACTGGAGGTAGGCTTGAAGGCCACCCCCAGGGTGATCGCCTGGCCACTTGAGATACCGCCGAGGATGCCTCCCGCATGATTGGAGAGAAACCCATCAGGAGTAATCTCATCCCTGTGTTCTGAACCACGCTGGCGGACACAATCAAACCCTGCACCCACTTCAACCCCTTTTGCCGCATTGATCCCCACCATGGCATGGGCAAGATCAGCATCCAGCCGGTCGAAGACAGGTTCGCCCCACCCCGGAGAAATACCATCAGCAACCACATTGACCCGCGCACCCACTGAATCACCCTCTTTTTGAATCGCCTTGAGATAGTGACCGATCTCTTCAACGACTTGGCTGTCAGGTGAGAAAAATGGGTTTTTATCAACCTCTGCCCAACTGTCGAAGCTGATCGTGATCTCACCAATCTGGGCGAGATAGCCCCTTACCGTTACACCAAAGAGAGTGTCCAGCACTTTTTTGGCCACCCCTCCAGCGGCTACCCGGATAGCCGTCTCCCTGGCAGAAGAGCGACCCCCTCCCCGGTAATCACGAAACCCATATTTTTTATCGTAGGTGTAATCAGCATGCCCTGGCCGATAACGATCAGCGATATTGGTGTAATCAGCAGATCGTTGATCTTCGTTATTGATCAAAAGCCCTATAGGAGTGCCCGTTGTCCTCCCTTCAAAAACACCTGAGAGAATTTCAACCCTGTCACTCTCTTTTCGTTGGGAGGTAAAACGAGACTGCCCTGGTCGCCGTCGATCCAGGTCCTTTTGAAGGTCAGAAGCAGTGAGTTCAATTCCTGGCGGGCAGCCATCAACAACACCACCGATAGCCGGCCCGTGACTTTCGCCAAAGGTTGTAAGCCGAAAATGCTGACCTATTGAATTACCTGCCATAGCGTTAGTTTACCTCAGTGAGCGGTTTATCAGTAGACCATGCCAATAAGGGATAAGGCTACTCTACCGAGCCGTCGCGATTGACTCTTTCAGCACAGGCGATGATCTCATCAAGTTCATCAACGGCATCGGTAGTTGTACCTTCGTACATGGTCAGGCTCTTGGGAGGGTAACGCCCTTCTGACCCTGATACTTTCCACCTCTATCGCGGTAAGAAGTTTCACACTCCTCATCACTCTCGAAGAAGACGACCTGGGCAACGCCTTCATTGGCATAGATGCGTGCTGGCAAAGGAGTTGTATTTGAAAACTCAAGGGTAACGTAACCCTCCCACTCAGGTTCAAAGGGCGTCACATTAACGATAATGCCGCAACGGGCATAGGTCGATTTGCCGAGACAGATCGTCAGGATGTTTCTGGGAATTCTGAAATATTCAACCGTACGTGCCAGAGCAAATGAGTTGGGAGGAATAATGCAGAGGTCTCCCTCAAAATCAACAAAGCTGGAGTCGTCAAACTCCTTGGGATCCACCATCGCTGAGTTAATGTTGGTGAAAATCTTAAATTGACGGGCGCACCGGATATCGTACCCGTAGCTGGATGTTCCATAGGAGATAACCCGCTTGCCATCAATCTCTCTAACCTGACCAGGTTCAAAAGGTTCTATCAGGCCATACTCATCAGCCATTTTTCTTATCCATCTGTCCGACTTAATGGTCATTATCCCTCTGCCGTCATTAGTTAGTGATCATAGGGGAGCATACCCTGAGTCACCTTTTCAAGGTAGATTTTAACAAAGACCCAGAATTTCCCACACCACCACACTCTCTCTATCTGATATCACCATAGCTTGGGTACGGGATGGCAGTATCTAATGGTTGTTAGTTGTTCTGAATCACAATTGATGGAAATGCTTCAGTGTAATCTTTCGAACGAACCGAGAGCTTTCCGGCAACTCGACGAGCAATTCGCTTGAAGTTGTTTGTTATAGCGCTTTCAGGGTCTGCCACAATTGTTGGCTTTCCAAGATCCACATCTTCGCGAATTCTCAAATCGAGCGGGACGTCGCCCAGATGTTCAACACCATACTCTTCGGCCAATCTCTTTCCGCCCCCCTTCCCAAAAATATGTTCCTCATGGCCACACTCTGAACAGACATGAGTACTCATATTCTCAACCAAGCCAATCACTGGAATCTCCACTTGTTCAAACATTTTGTATGCTTTTCGAGCATCAAGCAGGGCAATGTCCTGAGGGGTGGTAACAATCAGGGCTCCAGTAACAGGAACCTTCTGGGCCAGGGTGAGCTGGACATCGCCAGTACCCGGAGGCAGGTCGATAATCAAATAATCAAGGTCATCCCAGCGAGTATCTCGCATCAACTGCTCTAACGCCTGGGTCACCATCGGCCCGCGCCAGATCATTGGGGTCTCTTCATCAATCAGGAATCCAATGGACATGGCCTGAATATGATAGCTATTTAATGGCTCCATGGTCTTGCCATCCCTGGACTCGGGTTGTGAGCTGACCCCCAGCATACGAGGTTGGCTTGGACCATAGATATCAGCATCAAGGAGCCCTACCGAAGCACCTTCTGCAGAGAGTGACAGTGCCAGATTGACCGCCAGAGTAGACTTGCCCACTCCCCCTTTCCCAGAAGCAATGGCAATCATGTTTCGAACGCCAGGGATAGGCTTGACCCCTTTTTGTACTGCGTGAGTAACGATATCCCAGCCTATATTCACCACCGCACTATCAACACCTTCCAGAGATTCAACCTTTTCAACAAGCAGCCTGCTGTACTCATCTGTCCAGCTTTTTGCCGGATAACCCAGGGTAAGATCTATCGTCACCCGTCCTCCTTCAATCTCAATTTTTTTCACGCTCTTCGAGCTGACCGGATCCTCATCTGTATTATGATCAATGATCTGTCTTAAGGCGTTCTCAACGATTTCTTTGTTAATCTCTGTCATGATTTTTTTACCTGCTGCGGTTTCCTATGGGTAGAGTTGGGTGTTCAATATTGAACAGCATCAGGCCATCCCTGATGCTTACTATTTTCGGGGCGCCATGCTACACATTCAGCCCCTGAAAGTCATGCCACCATTTAGAGATATAACCCCTTGTCTTAATAGGGTTTCTCTTGAGAAACCCTCGCTGTCAAAGTACGGCCGACCACACTTTACCACTCCACCTGGATCCGATGTGGCTAAGAGGGGATAAAATCGGTAAAGTGCGTGCGATTTTCCGGTAATACCACCCAACCCGGGTGGAGCCACCAACCGACAGTTATATATGACTCTGAAACAGCGAAAAATAGTGGTTACCAGTGCCCTGCCCTATGCCAATGGGCCCATCCACCTGGGCCACCTGGTGGAGTATATTCAGACCGACATCTGGACGCGATTTCAACGCCTGCGTGGGCATGAGTGTTTCTATGTCTGTGCAGATGATGCCCATGGCACCCCGATTATGCTCAAGTCCCGTGATGAGTCGATCACTCCTGAGCAGTTGATAGAACGAATCGGCAAAGAACATCAGGCTGATTTTGCCGATTTTAATATCGCCTTTGACAACTACTACTCTACCCACTCTGAGGAGAACAGAGGCTTTGCCGAACAGATCTTCTGTGCTCTCGATCAGGCGGGGCATATCGCACGAAGAACAATCGTTCAGGCCTATGATCCTGAGGAGAATATCTTTCTTCCTGATCGTTTCATCCGTGGTGAATGCCCCAGGTGTGACGCCGGTGACCAGTATGGGGACAACTGTGAAGTCTGTGGCGCCACCTATTCACCCGTGGAGCTCAAGAACGCGGTCTCCGCTATCTCCGGTGCAAAGCCGGTAGAGAGGGAGTCTGAACACTTCTTCGTACAACTCGGTGACTTTGAAAGCATGCTTCGGGAGTGGACAGGGGCAGGTCATCTCCAACCGGAAGTCCGCAACAAACTTGAGGAGTGGTTTTCTGCAGGACTTCAGGACTGGGATATTTCGCGAGATGCCCCCTATTTTGGCTTTGAGATCCCTGGTCATCCCGACAAATATTTTTATGTCTGGCTGGATGCCCCAATCGGCTACATGGCCAGTTTCAAGAACTACTGTGATGCTCACGGCATGGATTTTATGAGCTATTGGGGAGAGAAATCAGAGGCTGAACTCTATCACTTCATCGGTAAGGACATACTCTACTTCCATACCCTCTTCTGGCCAGCGATGCTGCACGGCTCCAATTTCAGGAAACCGACAGCCGTCTTTGCCCACGGCTTCCTCACTGTTAACGGGCTAAAGATGTCGAAATCCAGAAACACCTTCATTATGGCGAGAACCTATCTCAACCATCTTGACCCAGACTATCTGCGTTACTATTTTGCTGCCAAACTCAACCACCGGGTTGAGGATATTGACCTCAATCTTGAGGACTTCATTCTCAGAGTCAATTCAGATCTTGTAGGAAAAATAGTCAACATTGCCAGTCGATGTGCTGGCTTCATCCATAAACGTTTTGATGATGAACTCGGCCCAGTGCTCGATGATAACGATCTCTTCCAGCGGATAACGGCCTCTTCTGAACAGATTGCTCTCTGTTATGAGAATCGGGAGTTCAGTAAGGCAATGCGCGTAATTATGGCGCTTGCCGATGAAGCCAACCAATACATCAGCGACCGGGAGCCCTGGGTAGTTGCAAAAACTGAGGGGCAGAGTGATCAACTCCAGGCAATATGTACCCAGGGACTGAACCTCTTCAGGGTTCTGATGACCTGGCTCTCACCTGTTGTCCCTTCACTCTCTTCTCGGGTGGAGAACTTTCTCAACACCTCGATCTCACAACCGGGAGATTGGGAGAGCGTCTCTACACCACTTCATAACCACAAAATCACTCCATTTCGTCATCTACTTAAGCGAGTTGAACAAAAGGACATTGATAACATGACCGACGAATCTGCAGAAATAGCAGAAAGTGCTTCCACAGAACCCTCCCGCCCTATGGCGAAAAATCCCATTGCAGAAGAGATAGGAATCGATACCTTTGCCAAAATCGATCTTCGGGTTGCCCTGGTAGCTGATGCCGGCCCTGTTGAAGGTGCCGACAAACTAATTCGTCTCACTCTCGATCTTGGTGGGGAGACCCGGAATGTCTTTGCTGGAATCAAATCTGCCTATGACCCAGCCAGGCTGATTGGTCGGATGGTGGTGATGGTTGCCAATCTCGCCCCCCGCAAGATGCGCTTTGGGGTATCAGAGGGGATGGTTCTCGCAGCAAGTTCGGATGAGAGTGGTCTCTACATTCTCTCTCCTGATGAGGGTGCCGAACCAGGAATGCGCATCAGCTAAGGCCAGGGCTTCACCCTAACGACGCCACCCATCAACAGCATGGAACCAAGCCTGCCGACGACCTCAGATTTTGATCGCTGGTTGCCCCAGATCCACTGCACCCAATGCGGGTATCCCGGCTGTTTCGAATATGCTGAGGCAATGGCCGACGGGAAGGCCAATATCAATCTCTGCCCTCCGGGGGAGAGCGTCACGCTCGGGGGGCTGGCCAAACTCTCAGGGTGTGATCCCATCAACCTTAGTAGCGAGGTTGGAACTGCCTCTAAGCGACAATACGCTGTGGTTGATGAGCCTAATTGTACAGGCTGTACACTTTGCATCCAGGCCTGCCCGGTTGATGCCATTGTCGGTGCGGCAAAATACATGCACTCTGTCATTATCTCATTTTGTACTGGCTGTGAGCGCTGCCTCCCAGTCTGCCCAGTAGACTGCATCCTCCTTGAGCCAACCCCAAAGGCGGATAGGGGTAGCTTCTGGAAGGAGTACACAGCAGAGGAGGCCATGAGCTCCAGAGAACGTTACCGATTAAGGAAACTTCGCCTCAGCCAAGAGGCCGAAAAAAACAAACTTCAATCATCAACTCTCTCGACTTCAGAAAGTTCAGAGCTTAGAGATGAAATACTTGAAGCGGTCAGCCGGGTTCGAAAACGACGTCTGTTGTTAACCCAAAAAGGGGACAACGATTGAAACCCAAACAACGAACAAAGCTCTTTGAGCGACTCAGGGACGCAATACCCGCTCCCTCCTCTGAACTTAAATACAACTCTCACTATGAGTTGTTGGTTGCTGTTGTTCTCTCTGCACAAGCCACGGATATTTCCGTCAACCGAGCCACAAAGACCCTATTTCCACAAGCCAATACGCCAGAAGCAATGATAGCGCTTGGCGTTAAACGACTAAAAGGACACATCAAGGCCATAGGCCTCTATAACAGCAAGGCCAAACACATCATCAAACTCTCCCAACTCCTGATTGAGCGGCATCAGAGTAAGGTTCCAGCATCCCGAAAAGAGCTGGAGGCACTGCCTGGAGTGGGGCGGAAAACAGCTAACGTGATTCTCAATACCGCCTTTGGGAAGCCCACCATCGCTGTCGATACCCATCTCTTCAGAGTCTCCAACAGAACAGGCCTTGCACCAGGAAAGGATGTCAGGGAAGTGGAAGACCAACTGATGAAAAGAGTCCCTGATGAATTCAAGATGGGTGCCCACCACTGGCTTATTCTGCATGGCCGTTACACCTGTACAGCGCGAAAACCAAGATGCCGCAGCTGTACTATTCAAGAACTCTGTCAGTTCCAAGAGAAGCAAATCAACCCCAACCAGGGGGAATGATTTAATCAGACCGCCTGAAGATCACTCCAAGTGGTTTCGCTGTCGAACTGCCTCATAGAGAATGATCCCTGCTGCAACAGAGACATTAAGGCTTGAAACACTCCCTGCCATGGGAATATTGATCAGCCGATCACACTGCTCCCGGGTCAATCGACGAAGCCCTCTCCCCTCACTACCAAGGACGACGGCAAGCGGCCCATCCAGATCAACACTATAGAGCGATTCCTCACCCTCCTCGGCTGCACCGATAACCCAGATTCCCCTCTGTTTGAGCAGTTTGATTGTCCTGACCAGATTCTTGACCCGGTAGAGGGGAAGGGCTTCCGCTGCTCCCGAGGCCACTCTTCTGACAACCCCAGTGAGCTGGGCGGATCTGTCGTTGGGAATAATCACGGCCTGAACACCTGCAGCATCCGCCGAGCGCAGAGCCGCGCCCAGATTGTGCGGATCTTCAACCCCATCGAGAATCAACACAAAGGGGGGGATATTGAGACTGTCAAGCCACTGCTCCAGGGGGAGTTTTTCTGCAGCGGTTGAATTCAGCAGAACAACAACATCCTGATGTCGTTCCCCCCCTGAGAGAGTATCAAGATGTGAACGTTCAACTCGTCTGATTGAGAGCCCTACTCTCTGGCACTCGGCAATCAGCCCTTTGAGGCGTCGGTTCCTACTTTCACCGTAGACACAGATCTCATCCACCTGTTCACAGTTTCTTTTGATCAGCGCCTCTACCGCATGAATCCCATAAACAAGGGGGCGCTTCATCGCTTCCGCCTTGCCTTTCTTTTTCTGCCACCTGAGACTGGGCTCTCTGGTTCAAAGTCAATTCGACCCTCATCAAGGTCAACCCGTACTACTCTGACAACAATGTTCTGACCCAGTCGAAACGTCTTCCCTGTATGTTCTCCGGTGAGCTGGTATTGGACTGGATCAAAGTGAAAATAGTCCTCTCCCAGAGCAGTGACATGAGCAAGCCCTTCAACATGGAGTTCGCCAAGTTCAACAAAGAGACCAAAATTGGTCACTGCCGTTACCACGCCGTGGTGGACTTCGCCGATACGATCGAGCATATACTCCGCCTTCAGCCATTTCACTGCATCCCGAGTAGCGTCATCGGCTCGTCGCTCTGTCATAGAACAATGCTCAGCTATTTGAGGTAAATGTTTGATTTTCCTACTCTTTCCTTTTTTCAGGATTGATTTGATCAAACGATGCACAACAAGATCCGGATAGCGTCGAATGGGCGATGTGAAGTGGGTGTAGTGGTCATAACCGAGGGCAAAATGGCCTCGCTCCTCTGTTGCATAGACGGCCTGAGAGAGTGATCGCAACATCATGGTCTGGATCACAAGGGCCAGTTCCGGTCGGGAGTGCGCACTTCTGATTGTTTTCTCATAGTCAGCAGCATGAGGGGTTGCCCCTCCACCCAGACTCAGGCCAAAAACGCCCAGAAACTTTCGCAGATCCTCCAGCCGGTCCGGTTCAGGACCATCATGATTGCGAAAGATACCCTGGTCGCTCTTCTCGGCAAGAAAGTGAGCAGCTGACTCATTGGCCACCAGCATGCAAGCTTCAATCAGCTTGTGAGCATCATTACGCTCACGCAGATCGATGCGCTCAATCTTTCCGGCATGGTCATGAACAATAACCGGCTCAGGGATCTCGAAATCGATAGTCCCTCGTCGCCCTCTTGCCCGAGCCAATGCTTGATAGAGACTGTAGAGGGTTTCCAGCTGGGGAAGAATCTTCTTCCGCTTTTTTCGTGTAACCCGGTCTCCATCCACTAAAATGGCGGCCACCTCATCATAGGTAAGTCGGGCGGCCGAGCGCATCACCGCCTCATGGAACTGATAGTGCTTGACTCCCCCCCCCGGGGTGATAAGGAGCTCACAGACCAGACAGAGCCGGTCAACATCAGGGTTGATAGAACAGATGCCATTGGAGAGTCTCTCCGGCAGCATGGGGAGAACCCGATCCGGAAAGTAGACAGAGTTGCCTCTCTCCTGGGCTTCACGATCAAGCACTGATCCCGTTTGTACATAGTGCCCCACATCGGCAATTGCCACCAGCAACCGCCACCCTTTGCCCTCTTTCTGGGCAAAGACAGCGTCGTCAAAATCACGGGCATCAGCACCATCTATGGTAATCAGGGGCGTCTTTCTAAGGTCAAGGCGGCCGGCAAGCGACTTATTCTCAACCCGTTGAGAAATTTTATCTGCACTGGCGATAACATCGGCCGGCCAACCCACCGGGAGGCCATGCTTGCGAATGGCTATTTCAGTCTCCATTCCCGGCGCCATCTCCTGTCCAAGAATCTCAACAATATGACCGGAGGGGGGGAGCCTGTCAGTCGGCTGACGGATAATCCTGATGACCACAATCTCACCCGGCTTTGCTTTTCTCCTTTTCTGACCGGAAACCACAATATCCTGAATCAAACGGCGATCATCAGGAGCGACAAAACCAATCCCATCATGTTCAATAAAACGACCGACTACCTCACGGTTGTGGTGCTCAAGCACTTCGACAATACGTCCCTCACGCCGACCCCGGTGGTCAACCCGGCTGACAGTGGCCAGCACCCGGTCCCCATGGAGTACCTTGCGCATTTGACGAGGAGAGAGAAAAAGATCATCTCCCTCCCCTGTGGCAAGAAAGCCAAACCCATCGGGATGGCCAACAATACTGCCCTGAATCATGTCGAGTTTCTGGGGGAGTGAGTAGCGACCCCGACGATCACAGATGAGCTTGCCTTTTTTACACAAACGATCGAGTGCTCTGGTGAGCTTATAGTTCTCCTGCCCTTTATTTAGCCCAAGGGCCTTGGTCAAAGCAGTAAGTGTGAGCGGCTGCTTTGCATTCGCCAGCAGGTCGATGATCTGTGTGGATCGGATAGAGGGCATTCGTGTGGCCGTCGAAGGCTTGAACGGCTGCTTTTTTTTACTCTTTTTACGAGCTTTCGTTGACATTAAAATGGGATATTGGTTAGAGTTGCCGGCCTTCCGATGCTCCGTTTTACGGAACACCTATGCCGAGGTGGCGGAATTGGTAGACGCGCCAGCTTCAGGTGCTGGTGGGGGTAACCCCGTGGAGGTTCAAGTCCTCTCCTCGGCACCAAATCAAAAGATCATCACAAAGTATCTTTAACTATAAAAAACATTGTTTTAAAAGGACTTTTTCTTGTGATTTAATTCCGTTCTCTCCCTCCGTCTCTGAATATCCCTTTTATGGACCCCCAGTGGGAAGCGAGTGTAACGCAGATTAATCCTTTTTACACATCTGTCAAGATGCTCATAAAACCAGATGACAGGCAACCGAGTGGCCCCGATTAACATTTCTCAGCTTTGGCCTTTCATTTATGCACCGTTCACTGACATGTGGGCATCGGGTGTGAAAAACACAACCAGAGGGTGGCGAGGTAGGTGATGGCAGGTCACCCTCAATCAGGATCAGTTCCCTTGTTTTCTCAATCTCCGGGTCAGGGATCGGTACTGCCGAAATAAGCGCCTGGGTATAAGGGTGTTGTGGCTGAGCATAGAGATCAGCACTGTCAGCCAACTCCACCATATTACCCAAATAGAGCACCAAGATCCGGGTGCTGATGTGTTTTACTACACTCAGGTCATGGGCGATAAAGATGAGTGCAAGCTCCATCTCATCCTGGAGCTGTTTTAAAAGATTGATGACCTGTGCCTGAATTGAGACATCGAGTGCTGAAACAGGTTCATCACAAATAATCAGTTTTGGTTTGAGTATGAGCGCACGGGCAATACCGATACGCTGGCACTGCCCCCCGGAGAACTCATGGGGATAACGATTAATAAGATTGGAGAGCAAACCCACCTTCGACATCACCTCTCTGACCGCCTCTTTTACTTCAGAGGCCGATAACGTTGGAAAATGGGTCTTCAGGGGTTCGGCTATTATCTCTCCGACCGTCATCCTTGGATTAAGACTGGCAAGAGGGTCCTGAAAAACCATCTGTATCCGTTTTCTGTGTTCCCGAAGGGCCTGTTTATCAAGTTTTAGAAGATCACTCCCCAGAAAGACCACTTCACCCGACTCTACCGGAACCATGCGGGTGATAGCTCGTGCCAGCGTCGACTTGCCACATCCTGACTCACCCACAATGCCAAGGGTTTCGCCACCTTCCAACTCAAAGCTGACCCCATCAATGGCCTTGAGAGTATGGTGTTTTGTCCACGGCATTGCCCCCTGGGGGGAGACATTAAAATAGACCTTGAGGTCATCGATACGCATCAGCGGAGAGAGCCTCATCTTAAAGCCCCAGCTGTTGCAAAGCACGCCTTCAGGTGACGATCATGGTGGGCCAGTGGAGTGAGCACAGGGATCGCCTCAAGACAGCGTTCACGGCAATATTGGCAGCGCTCAGAAAAAGGACACCCTTTGGGCAGCTCCATCATATTGGGGGGCGTACCGGGTATCGTTGTCAGGCTCTCGTCATCATGATCAAGACGGGGCACAGCGGTCAGCAACCCCTGGGTATAGGGGTGGGCAGGTGAGCGGTAGAGTTCACCTGTTGATGCCATCTCCATTACTCGCCCCCCATACATCACCAGGATCTCATCGCTATGACCGGCAACAACACCGAGGTCGTGGGTAATGAGGATAATTGCAGTGCCCAACTCACGCTGAATCTCTCCGAGGAGTCGCATAATCTGCGCCTGGATGGTCACATCAAGCGCTGTCGTGGGTTCATCTGCGATCAATAGTCTGGGGCGGCAGAGGAGTGACATGGCGATCATCACCCTCTGGCGCATACCCCCCGAAAACTCATGAGGATACATTCGGATACGCTCTTTTGCTGATGGGATCTTTACCGCATCAAGCATCTCAATCGAATCCCTGATGGCATCGGTTCTGCTCATCCCTTTGTGGCAGACCAACACTTCGGCCATCTGGTCTGAGATTCGCATATAGGGGTTGAGGCTGGTCATCGGATCCTGAAAGATCATGGAGATCTTGTTGGCTCGGATACGATTCATCTCGGCATAACTTCGCCCCAGCATCTCCTCACCCTCCATCTTTACACTGCCGCTAGCCCGGCCATTGTGTGCCAGCAACCCCATGAGGGAGAAGACTGCCTGACTCTTGCCACTACCGCTCTCACCGACAATAGCCAAAGTGGTGCCATTATCTACTTTGAAATTGAGATCGGTGACAGCCCGAACCACCCCTTCGGGGGTATCGAATTCAACCGAGAGGCCGGATACTTCCAGAAGGCTCATGCCCCTACCTGTCCTTTGGATCGAGTGCATCACGCAACCCATCACCAATAAAGTAGAAACAGAACAGAGAGACGACAAAGAAGGCCAAGGGGAAGAGGAGTTGCCACTCCACCCCATATTGGATGGTTCCAGCCCCCTCCGATATGAGTGCACCCCAACTGGTATTAGGTTCCTGAACACCAAGGCCAAGAAAAGAGATAAAGCTCTCTGTCAGGATCATATTTGGTACCAGGAGGGTCGCGTAGACAACAACAACACCGAGCAGATTGGGGATGATATGCCGGAGGATGATCCGTGACCCCGGAACACCGATTGAGCGGGCAGCCTCGACAAACTCCTTGTTCTTCAGGGCCAGTGTCTGGCCTCGTACAATACGACTCATATCGAGCCAGGAGATGAGGCCTATCCCAATGAAGAGCATGATGATAGAGCGTCCAAAAACAACCAACAGGAGGATGAGCACAAACATGTAGGGGATTGACATCAGGATATCAACGATTCGCATCATCACCTGGTCTGTTCGCCCCCCCACGTAGCCTGAGATGGCTCCGTAGAGTGTTCCCACAATCACAGCGATCATGGCGCCCACCACCCCCACCATGAGGGAGATCTGGGTGCCCTGCACAACACGTGCATAGAGATCACGGCCCATTTCATCCGCCCCGAAGAAGTGACCACTCTCTAGTGAGGGCTGTCCTTTCTCAGCCACCATCCCGAGGATAGCCCAGTCGATCTCCTCATTGGACCAGTCAGAGAAGTGAGCGCCCAGCAACGAAAAGAGGACTATGATCACCAGGATAGCCAGACTGGTAATAGCAGCACGGTTGAGCATAAAACGACGCCGTGCATCTCCCCAGAGGGAGCGGCCCTTTACTTCATCCAGGGTGGAGAGATGCTCGGCCATGGCTTCGACTTTTTTCTCTCCCGGAAACATTATCTTAAACCTCAATAACGAATCTTTGGGTCGATCCAGGCGTAGAGCAGGTCAACCACAAGATTGAAGAGTATCGTCAAGGCACCAAAAAGTATGGTGATTCCCATCATCACGGAATAATCGCGATTGGTAGCCGAATTAACGAAAAAATAGCCCATCCCCCCGGTAGAAAAGTAGATATCGATGACCACAGAACCGGTAATCATGCCGACAAAAGCGGGACCAAGATAGGAGATCACCGGCAACATTGCCGGCTTCAGGGCGTGACGCAGGATGATGGTACGGTATGGAAGCCCTTTTGCCTTGGCCGTCCGGATAAAATTGGTGTTTAGCACCTCCAGCATGGAGGATCGAGTGATGCGGGCAATCGAGGCCATATAGCTGGTTGAGAGGGCGATCACCGGCATAACAAGATATTGCCACTCCCCACCTGACCACCCTCCTCCGGGCAGCCACCCCAACCACAGGGTAAAGGTGATCACCAACAGGGGGGCCATCACAAAGTTGGGAAGAACCTGTGCACCAATAGTGATTCCCACTGCGATGTAGTCGATCCAGCTGTTCTGTCGAATTGCCGCAATAACCCCGAGGGAGAGGCCGACAACAACGGCAACAATAAATGAGAGGAACCCGTAAGTGAGTGTGATCGGAAACCCCTGCTCAATAATCTCGTTGACGGTACGATCCTTGTATCGAAATGAGGGACCAAAATCGAACTCGGTCAGAATGCCCCAGGTGTAGTTGACCATCTGTTGCCAGATCGGAAGATCAAGGCCGTATTTGGCTTCAATATTGGCCAGAACCTGTGGGGGCAGAGGTCGCTCAGAGGTAAAGGGGCCTCCTGGTGCAGCATGCATCAGCAGGAATGAGATTATTATCAGGATCAGCAGCGTAGGGAGTGCTATGGCAATCCGCCTGATCACATAGTTCAGCATTGCGGAGGACCTTCTTTAGTACTCAACCGGGAGTGTACCCCGTTGGAAAAAGAGTCGGGGCACTACTCTGTAGCAGTGCCCCGATCTTAGGGTCGAATTACTCCGCTACCTTATAGAGGTTACGTGAGTACCAGTTCTGTTCCACATTGCCGAACGGCCAGCCCTTCAATGCAGTGTTCAGCATGAAGACACCCGTGTAGTGATAGACCGGGATCACCGGCATCTCCTCTGCGAGGATCTGCTCTACACGCGTATAGTTTCCGCTGGGATCGGACATGGTCTTGGCCCCCTGCATCAACTTGTCAACCTCAGCATTATTGTATTTGCCGTCGTTGTAGCCGGACTGTGAGGTCAGCAGGTCAAGGAAGGTAGAGGCTTCGTTGTAGTCACCGCACCATGCCCCTCGAGCCAGTTCAAAGTCCTGCTTGCCACGGACATCGAGGAAGGTCTTCCACTCCATATTGGCCAACTCAATCTCAACACCCAGCTTCTGCTTCCACATCTGGGTCATGGCGATAGCAATCTTCTTGTGACCCTCAGAAGTGTTGTAGAGCATTTTGAACTTGAGTGGGTTGTCGGAACCGTAACCCGCAGCCGCCATCAACTCAGTCGCTTTGGCATCCCGCTGAGCCTGGGTCAGGCCGGCAAAGTCAACATCTGGAACATCAAAGTTGGCGGTTGCCGCCGGAGTAAAGGTATAGGCCTGGAACTGACCACCCTGTAAGACATCGTCAGTGATAATGTTACGGTCAAGCGCGAATGAGAGCGCCTTTCTCACCCTTACATCCTTGAATGCCTTGGGCCCTGAATCGGAGAGGTTGAAGGTGTAGTAGTAGTTACACAGACGCGGAAAGGACTTTGCCTGGTCTGGATGCTCTTTGCTCAACCGAGGATACTGGCCGGCAGGAATTTCTGTCTTGTCGAGCTCTCCTGCTAAGTATCGGGTCAGTGCCGTATTTTCATCGTTGATGACAAGTGACACCACCTTTTCAAGAATAGTGGCTCCATTGTTCCAGTAACTTGGATTACGCTCACGCACGGACCGCTCCTGAGGAACATGCTCTGTCAGGATGTAGGCACCATTTGAGACAATATTCCCTGGTTTTGTCCACTCCTTGCCATGAGCCTTGATCGTCCAGCTCGGTGACGGGAAGGTGCTTGCATGGGTCGTCATTGCCGGGAAATAGGGCAGTGAAGCCGTCAGACGCACCTCCAAGGTATGATCATCCACTGCGCGGACGCCGAGTGTGTCGGGAGAGGCTTCCCCTTTCATTACCGGGCCCACCCCTTCGATCGACATCAGATCGGCAAACCAGGAGTAGGGTGAAGCGGTTTCGGGATCAGCCAGTCTGCGCCAGGCAAAAACAAAATCATGAGCCGTAACCGGTTTTCCATCAGACCACTTGGCATTATCCCGCAGGTGGAAGGTATAGACATTCTTGGCATCGTTGGTTTCAAAATGGGTCGCTACGCCGGGAACCAGTTCTCCCGCTGCATTTTGATTCATCAACCCTTCGAAGAGATCTCGAACCAGTTCAGAACCGTTCACATCTTCAACAATCTGAGGATCGACCGAACTGTGCTCATCGAGCAATCGGTAGGTGAATGTCTGATCAGCGGCCAGTGCTTCTCCGGTCACCGGATGCGTGCCCGCCGCAGAGACGGGACTTGTTGTGATTGCAGCCAAGACGATTCCTGTAGCTGCATATTTGGACAATAAATTCATCTTCCATTTCCTCCTATAATTAAGTGTTATCTTGTTAACTCAGACTGGCTCTCTTTTTCTGGAACCTTATTTGAGCCTCCAAGACGAAAAATTAACACAACCTCTCCTTTTCCACACGAAAAATTTTACTATCAGCACAACTTTGAACCCAAAGGTACTGGCCGCTCTGGCTTCGCCAGAACCACCGCACCCCCACTATCGATAAATCCAGTCACCAGAAACTCCGACATGAAAGGACCGATCTGCCGGGGAGGGAAGTTGACCACCCCTACAATTTGGCGTCCAATCAACTCTTCTGGGGTGTAGTGGTCTGTGATCTGGGCGCTTGATTTCTTAACCCCGATCTCCTCCCCGAAGTCGGCCCATATCTTATAAGCCGGCTTCTTGGCCTCGGGAAAAGGCTTGACGTCTGCAACCACCCCCACTCGAAGTTCAACCTGTTCAAAATCACCCCAGCTGATCTGCTTCACAATAGACTCCTTATTATAAAGTCTCTCAATATGCTCGAAATGAGATATTCTCTTCTGGGATACCTTTACCCAAAGGGGTCTCTTATAACAATGGTCTCAACTCGGTCCGGTCCCGTCGAGATAATATCAATCGGAACCTCACACAGGGCCTCAAGTCGCTTCAGGTAGTTTTTTGCGCCCTCGGGCAATTGATCATAGTCATAAACGCCTGCTGTAGACTCGCTCCAGCCCGGCATCTCTTCATAGACAACCTCACACTCCGAGAAGGCATCAGCTCCGACCGGAGGGGTATCACGGAGTTCACCCTGATAACGGTAGCCCACCCCTATCTTCAGCTTCTCAATACCATCGAGAACATCCAGCTTGGTGATACAGAGCCCCGACAGGCTGTTGATCTGAGCAGAACGCCTCATGGCAACGGCATCAAACCAGCCACAACGCCGAGGGCGCCCTGTGGTGGCCCCGAACTCATGACCTTTTTCTGCCATATGGCGGCCTGCCGGGTGATCAAGACCCACTCCGTCATAGAGCTCTGTGGGAAAGGGTCCCGAACCTACTCTGGTGGTATAGGCCTTGGTAATACCAAGGATATAGTCAAGGTGTCGAGGGCCAAAACCACTTCCCGCAGCGGCAGCACCCGCGGTGGTGGTCGATGAAGTAACATAGGGATAGGTCCCGTGATCGATGTCAAGCAGCGTCCCCTGTGCTCCCTCAAACATAATATTCTGATCTTTAAGATGGTACTGGTGCAGAAGAAAGGGAATATCGGCAACCAGGACTTTTAGCTCTTCAGCCATCGCCAGTGAGCCATCAAGCACCTCCTGGTAATCAACTGGATCTGTCTTGAAGTAGGCTGTGAGTGTGAAATTATGATACTCCATTACCTCGCCAAGACGAGCAGCAAAACGGTCAGGATCGAAAAGATCGCCAAGGCGGATTCCTCTTCGAGAGGCCTTGTCTTCATAGGCGGGGCCGATGCCACGGCCTGTTGTGCCGATCGCTTTTTTTCCACGAGCACACTCCCGAGCCTGATCCAGGGCGATGTGATAGGGAAGGATGAGAGGACACGCCTCACTGATGCGAAGTCGTTCACGGGCGGGTACATTGCTTGCTTCAAGCATGGCCAGCTCCTTGAAGAGCGCATCGGGAGCCAGGACCACCCCATTGCCAATCAGGCACATTACTCCATCTCTCAGAATTCCAGAGGGAATCAGATGTAAAACGGTCTTCTCACCATCAATGACCAGGGTATGTCCCGCATTGTGCCCGCCTTGAAAGCGAACGACTGCGGAGGCGCGATCTGTCAGCAGATCGACAACCTTGCCCTTGCCTTCATCCCCCCATTGGGTTCCGATCACTACCACATTTGTTCCGCTCATCTTTGAATTAATTCCTTTAGCATCAGCGGGTTACTTTAATCACTCTTGAAGTGGAATGACCTGCCACTTGCCATCCATCTCGATCAGTTGATGGTTGCCGATGGTTTTCATTGACTGCGGGGAAGATTCCGGCATTACATAGACAACTCGTTTACCTTCGGCTTTTAGTTTCAAAATTGCAGTGTGAAGTGCCTGGCTTGTTCCATAGGGGGCACAAATGACATCTAAATCCGCTCTTTGTCCCCCCCCTCCTGCACGAAGCAGGCGTCTTAAATCTGTACTAAATCCGGTCGCGGGACGAGGGTGGCCAAACACCTCGCCGATATCATCATAACGACCACCACGTGCGATGGCCTCGCCCTCTCCTTCAAGATAGGCGGCAAAGGCCACACCCGTTTCATAGCGATAACCCCTGAGTTCTGTGAGGTCAAAACCAACGGCTATATCAGGCAGCAGAACCGACACCAGATCGGCCACTCTCTTAAGGGTTGTAAGCACCTCATCGACCGCCCTGATGGGTGGTTCAAGCGTGCTCAGAGGGGCGGTAATCTCAGTCAGTTGCTCAATCGGTCCATGCATCGAAACAAGGCCAATAAAACACTCACTCCAGTGGTCGGATAACAACCCTTCTCTGTTCAGGAGCTGAATATCCGGTTCTGATTTTCTCCGCAGTGCATCAAAGAGTGCGGCTTGTGTGGTTGCTTCAAGGTCTGCTTTAGCCATCAATTGGCGGACAACGCCAACATGGGCCAGATCAAGATGAATACTCCCTGCTCCGGACATTTTCAAGATGTCGACCATCAGCTGGATGACTTCACCATCTCCCTCAGGTGAAGGACAGCCAAAAAGCTCTGCGCCCAACTGAAGGGGCTCTCGGGTTCCCGCCGGGGCCTGAGGGCGGGTGGTCAGTGTTGGGCCCACATAACAGAGACGACTCACCTTGTCATTCTTGATGGTGTGAGCGTCAATGCGTGCCACTTGTGGAGTCATATCAGCCCTTACCCCCATGGTTCGCCCACTCAGCTGATCTATAACCTTGAAGGTCTGGATCTCCAAGTCCTCGCCCGTTCCGGTAAGCAGGGAATCAAGATACTCGATAAGGGGGGGTACCACGAGTTCATAACCGGAAGAGCTTAAGAGCCCTAATGCCTCGCTCCGAAGCATTTCCATTCGCCACGCTTCATCAGGCAGAAGTTCTTCAACGCCTTCCGGCAATACCCACCGATTTAAATTCATCATAAGATAGGCTCCTCATGGTGATGACGGGTCGTTCCTCAGCCCATTCATCTGAATTCACCTGATGAAGTAGAGAAGCAAGACGCCAACCACCATCAACACCAATCCAACTGATCGAAGTTGTGAATCTGAAAGCTGGTTCATAAGATCAAATGCCCGCCGCAAGCCTCCGGGATTCAGAAAAGGGATGATTCCTTCCAGCACCAGCATGAGTGCCAGCGCTGTCAGCAGATTCTGCCAATCCATCATTCCCCCTTCAGCTGCTAACGATCAATAGCTCCATCTGACTTTTTGAAGTAACGGAAGAATTCAGAATTGGGTTCAACCACCAACAGATCACTCTTTTCACGAAAGGTCTCTTGATAGGCATTGATGCTTCGATAAAACCGGTAGAACTCTGAATCTTTCGAGAATGCATCAGCAAAAATGGCGGTTGCCTCAGCATCGCCCTCACCTCTTAGAATCTCTGCATCTTTGACTGCATTTGCTACTGTTATCTCCCGTTGTCGATCGGCATCTGCTCGAATCCGTTCTGCCGCCTCTGCACCTCGAGCACGCAACTCCTTGGCAACCCGGGCGCGCTCGGCTTCCATACGACTATAGACGCGTTCACTTACCGCAGGATCAAGATCAACACGTTTTAGTCGAACATCGACTACCTCGATGCCAATCTCCTTGGCCTCATCATCAATCGCTTTTCTGACAACACTCATTATTTCAGCACGATCACCAGAGATCACCTCCTGGACATTACGTCGGCCAAATTCACGCCTTAAGCTGTCATTCACTCGTTGAGCGAGGCGGGCTTGAGTATTGGTGGGCAAACCGCCCACTGTCACATAATACTTGGGGACATTTCTTACCCGCCATTTGACGAATGAGTCAACCACCAGGTTTTTCTTCTCAGTGGTCATGTAGAGTTCTGGTTCGGCATCCATGGTCTGGATCCGGGCATCAAAGTACCTCACATTATTGATGAAGGGCACTTTGAGATGGATTCCAGGCATATCGTCTGACCTTACAATCTCACCAAAGCGGAAGACCAGAGCCTTTTCGCGCTCATCCACCGTATAGATAGATCCATATAACAGAGTGGCGGTGATGACCAGAACCAACAATCCCAATACACTTTTGGTACTCATCAGTTATCCCCCCGCTCACGCAGTGCTGAGCGACTACCTCTGCTTCGACTGCTGTCTGTTGTTGAATCACTACTTCCTGAAGAGGATGTGGAGAGAGATTGGGTGAATCCTGATTCAGCACCCTGGCCAGCACGCTGTCTCATCAGCTGATCAAGGGGCAGATAGATCACATTATTACCCCCCTTCTGATCAATCATCAGCTTGCTGGAGTTCGCCAGCACCTCCTCCATTGCCTCAAGATAGAGGCGATCCCGTGTGACTTCAGGCGCCTTTTGATATTCTGCAAGCACCTGTTCAAATCGTGAGGCCTCACCTTTGGCCCGGGCTACAACACTCGCCTTGTAAGCTTCTGCTTCCTGGGCAATCCTGGCCCCCTTACCACGGGCGCGAGGGATAATGTCATTGGCATAAGCCTCTGCCTCATTCTTGATCCGCTCCTCGTCTTCCCGCGCCCTTACTGCGTCATCAAAAGCATCTTTTACCTGTGAGGGAGGCTGTGCATTCTGCATCTCTACTGCCCTGATATTGAGGCCGGTCTGATAACGATCGAGTATCTGCTGTAGTAACACCTTTGTCTCCTGGGCAATCTCGGCACGACCCGCGGTAATGGCAAAATCCATGGTGTTACGCCCGACGATCTGGCGTACGGCACTCTCTGTTGCTGACCGAACCACAGTTGCGACGGGTTCGGATACATTAAAGAGAAGTCGTGTGGGATCTTTGACATCAAACTGAACGGCGAAATGGATATCAATGATGTTTTCATCCTTGGTCAGCATCAACGCTTCACGTAATACAGAGGTTGCCTGTCGTGTACGATTGTTGGCACGATAACCCACTTCCACCGTATTTACTTTCTGGACATTGATGACTTCTACAGTCTCTACCGGGTAGGGAATCCGCCAATGGAGTCCTGCCTGGGTAGTCTCTTTGAACTTTCCGAGTTGGAGGACGACACCATTTTCACCTTGTTCTACGGTATAAAAGCCGCTGGCTACCCATCCCCCAAGGATTATGACCACTGCAACCATTAGAACTGATTTACCTGGAAGAGAGGGCAGACCCTTACCCCCGGATTGGCCACTCCCATTACCACCCCCTCCGTTTCGACGCCCGAAGAGTCCTCCGAACTTCTTCTGGAGGTTTCGTATAACTTCATCGAGATCAGGAGGCCCCTGTTCCCCTCGTTTGTTTCCCCACGGGTCTTGGCCGTTATCACCACCAGACCCAGGTTGATTCCATGGCATTGATTAGATTCCTCTAGAGCTTATAAGATCACGACCTACATTTGTCGCCAAACACGCTAAGTTTAACATGATCGTAGAAATAATTACCCCTGAGTTGTTGCGGCAACACTCTCGAGGGTGGAGTCGCTGTTGAGCTCTTCCTGCTGCTCCAGCCATCCAATATCCCCGGAATCAAGCTTGAGCTCGAGCAGGGAGTCTCCCTCATCGGTAAATGCCTCAGTCACCACACTCCCCCGCCGATAGAGCGAAGCCCTCAGACGGGAGGCTGAAACAGGGAGGCGAAGTCGAAAATGTCGCCGGTCTGAGCCCAGGTGGTCTGCTATCCCCTGCAGGAGGAGGGGCATACCTTCTCCGCTTACTGCAGAAAGCCACACTTTCTGGATACGCCCCTCTCTTCCCTGTTCAATATCAGCGGCCCTCCCACCCAGATCGATTTTGTTATAGGCGATGATGGTGGGGATTTGATAGGCATCAATCTCATCGAGCACCTGGTTGACTGCAGCCATCATCTCGCCACGATCAGGATCAGTCGCATCCACCACATGAATCAGAAGGTCAGCATGGCTCACCTCCTCAAGGGTCGCATGAAAGGCGGAGACCAGACCGTGAGGAAGATCCTGAATGAACCCTACAGTATCTGAAATGATCGCCTCACCAAACCCTTCTACATCAATACGCCGCATTGTCGGATCGAGTGTGGCAAAGACCTGATCAGCAACAAAGGCATTGGCTTCCGTTAATTGATTAAAGAGTGTTGATTTTCCTGCATTGGTATAGCCCACCAATGAAATTGTCGGTACTGGGACCTTTCTACGGGATCGTCGTCTCAGCTCTCGTTGGCGTCGAATACGTTCAAGTCGACGAACCAGAGTACTGATACGCTTACCGATCAGCCTGCGGTCCGTCTCCAGCTGTGTCTCACCTGGCCCTCTAAGGCCAATTCCCCCTTTCTGCCGCTCCAGGTGGGTCCATCCACGGACCAATCGGGTAGAGAGATAACGCAGTTGGGCCAGTTCAACCTGCAGTTTCCCTTCATGGGTAACGGCTCGTTGAGCAAAGATATCCAGAATCAGGCGGGTTCTATCGAGGACCCTGCACTCCAGGATTCGTTCCAGATTTCTCTCCTGAAGAGGTGTTATCGCATGGTTGATGACCACCAGACTGGCCTCTGAGAGCGCCACCTCATCCTTTATCTGCTCGACCTTCCCTGAGCCGATGAACGTCGCAGGATTGGGTGACTCCCGCCGGCCGATTATTTCAGCAGCAACTTCAACCCCCGCTGACTCCGCCAACTGACGTAGTTCTAACAGGGGATTATTGCTGTCTGAGCGGCCCTGGTGAACCAGGACCGCCCGATCAAGAAAATCATCCCTCTGTTCACCAAATTCACGGGCGGCACCTCCCAATGCCAGATCAGCACGGTTTTGCATCAGGAAGAACTCGGCTTCGGATTTCCCCTCCCGACAGGGTGTTCAAAGCGTGTGGAGATCAACTATTTCCTTCATCCGGTTCATCTTCGCAATCATCATCCATGGGCAGTTTCACTGCTTTTGCCGGAACAATGGTTGAAATTGCATGTTTATAGATCATCTGGCTGACCGAGTTTCTCAGCAAAACGACAAATTGATCGAACGAGTCTACATGCCCCTGAAGCTTGATGCCGTTGATGAGGAAAATAGAAACGGGAATACGCTCTTTACGCAATACATTAAGAAAAGGATCCTGAAGAGCTGCGGCTTTCTGTTGAGCCATTAACTGTCTCCCTTGTGGTTGTAGTAATTATAATCCTATTGTTTTGGATTTAGTTTTTTATTTTTGATTAATATAGTTATTTATTAATCGCTCTATCAATCTCGCAAGAGGCTTTCTGTAGAAGAATCTGATTATCACCATCTACATATTCTGCACCCTGGTACTTTCTCAGCCAGGTGATCTGGCGCTTTGCAAGTTGTCGTGTCGCAGCAATAGCCCTCAAGCGCATCTCATTATAACCAAAAAATCCCTCGAGGTGCTCCCAGACTTGACGATATCCAACCATTTTCATTGCCGGCATCTCCATCGATAGATCTTTCCGCTCTTTCAACATCCTGACCTCATCAATCAACCCCTCCCGAAGCATCAGATCGAACCGATTCTCAATCCTGCGATGAAGGGTCTCCCGGTCTTCAGGAAAAATAGCCAGTTTCAGGATCCGAAAAGGAAGTGGTGATCTTTGTTGCCTGGCCCTGAGTTGAGAGGGGGGTTCACCGGTCAGTTGATAGAGTTCTATAAGCCGCTGTATACGTTGTCCATCATGAGGATGAACTGCTTTTGCGGCCTCATGATCGATTGCAGCAATACGCTCATGCAATTGCGGCCACCCCACATCTTCAGCCTCTTTGGTTATTTCAGCTCTCAGCTCAGGATCTGCCGGAGGGAGTGGTGAGAGACCATATTCCAATGCATGAAAATAGAAGATCGTGCCCCCAACCAGAAGTGGGGTTTTTCCCTCTTTGATAATAGCTGAGATTGCACCAAGAGCATCTTGCCGAAAATCAGCTGCCGAGTAAGATTCAGCGGGATCCCGGATATCGATAAGAGAGTGCGGCACTTGTTTGAGCAGGGCCCTGTCTGGTTTTGCTGTGCCAATATCCATCCCGGTGTAGATTTGTGAGGCATCAACATTAATCAGGCCCAGTTGGTATTGCCGATAGAGCGAGAGCGCCAGTTCAGTCTTCCCAGATGCCGTAGGACCCATGAGGAAGATTACCAATGGTGATTCATCCATTATTACCATCCGGCCAGAGCTTAACGCCCTCGACTAAACCAACCATCCAACTCTTCCATTGACACCTGAATCCAGGTGGGTCTGCCATGGTTACACTGATCACTTTTGTCAGTTTCCTCCATCACCCGCAACAATGCATTCATCTCTGGAATGGTTAAGTCACGATTTGCCCTGACTGAACCATGACAAGCCATAGTTGAGAGTAGCGAATTGATGCGCTTGTCGACCTCTTGAGTCATCTCATGGGTTGCCAGGTCAGAGAGAAGGTCATGGAGCACCAAAGGAATATCGGTATCGCCCAGCAGAGCAGGAACATGACGTACCACCAGCGTCTGCTGATCAAGTTGGGAGAGATCAAATCCCAGGCTGGTGATGACCTCTATCTGTTCTTCTGCCAATGCGACTTCAGCAGGTGAAGCCCTGAACGTTATTGGAACCAGTAGAGGCTGAACTTGCATCGTTGATTCAGCAGTGGCTCTTTTTAATCTCTCATAGGTGATCCGTTCATGAGCGGCATGCATATCGACAAGAATCAGGCCTTCACTATTTTGAGCGAGAATATAAACACCATGAAGTTGTGTCAATGCATACCCCAAAACAGGTATGCCTTCGCCATCAGTTTGGGCTGAATCTGATTCTGCATCACTACCACCCAGAAGATCACTATAGAGGGCCCGCTCCTCTCTTACCTCAAGCTTCAGATGCCCCTGGGCACCAGGGGTATGGTGCATTGATGTTGGCCTGAAGGCCCCCTTCCCTCCTCCTGCAGGGTTGAATCGAGGGGTTGATTCACCCTCCCGCTCGCCCTCTCTTCTCTTTGAGAGTGGCTGGGAGATAACCGACTCGATCTCATTGAAAACAATGTCATAGACGGCTCGCCCCTCTCTGAAACGAATCTCGCTCTTTGTTGGGTGCACATTGACATCAACTCTTTTTGGATCAATATCAATAAAAAGAGCATAGGCCGGATGTCTGCCGTGATAGAGAACATCCTGATAGGCCCGTCGCACGGCATGAGAGATCATGCGATCCGATACATTTCGGTCATTAACATAGAGATATTGGAGGTTACGCTGACTGCGGGAGAAGGTAGGATGTCCTACCCAGCCATAGAGGTGGATGGCTCCGGAATTAAACTCTATTGGCAAACTTTGTTCAAAAAATTCCCGGCCACACACCTCGCGAATGCGCCTTTGTGGACTCTCTGCTGCTCCCTTATACCGGGTGATTTTCTTCCCCCGAGCGATCTCAATATCGACATCAAAACGACTCAGCGCAAGCCTCCTGACGACCTCTTCAAGATGTCGAACCTCGGTTGATTCACTCCTCAGAAACTTTCGTCTTGCAGGGGTGTTGAAAAAAAGATCCCTGACTTCGATGGTGGTCCCCGATATCCGGGCAACCGGTCGCATGGGCGCCAGCGCTTCCCCTCCCTCCAGATTGAGCTCCCAACCTGTTTTTTCTTCATCAATGCGAGTGCTTAGCTTAAGCCGTGAAACAGAAGCGATGCTTGGAAGTGCCTCACCTCGAAACCCCATGGTCGCCACACCCTCAAGCTCTTCCATACTTTTGATTTTGCTTGTGGCATGCCTTGAAAGAGCCAGGCTGATCTCTTCTTTTGGAATTCCGCGACCATTATCTGTCACTGTGAGTGAGCCTACATCCCCCTCTTCAACCGTTATCGCCACTTTGTCGGCGCCGGCATCAAATGCATTTTCCATTAGCTCTTTCAACACCGAAGCAGGACGTTCAACAATCTCTCCTGCAGCAATCTGGTTGACCAGTTGCGGCTCCAATTGAATTATCGGTCTATTGATTGTCATTACTGATCTCTTTAGTACCTGTGCCCATTCAATTCCAGGGGAAGCTATCCGCTCCTGTTGGAGGCGTGTAGTCTCATATAACGCTGAACCCCTTTGCGGATTGCCCCTGCAATTTGCTTCTGATGGGATTTTGAATTTAACAACTTCTCTTCGGTCGGATTGGTAATAAAAGCCGTCTCTACCAGAATCGATGGAATATCCGGTGATTTAAGAACAACAAATCCAGCTTGCTCAACATATCGGCTATGCACCTTTCCAATTCTTGCGAGCTCCTTTAACACATTCGAGGCAAGCACAATGCTGTCATTGATTGTCTTGGTGATTGACATGTCAAGAAGGACCTCTGCGAGCTGATCGTCCTTATCAGCGATACTGACGCCGCCCGCAAGGTCGGCCGAGTTCTCCTTTTTCGCCAACCAGCGGGCTGTCTCACTAGAGGCCCCGCGACGAGAGAGTGCAAAGACCGAGGACCCTCTCACTTGTTTTTTGGGAAAAGCATCGGCATGGATAGAGATAAAAATATCAGCCTTATATTTTCTTGCCAGGGTGGTGCGCCTGCGCAGGCTGATGTAGTAATCACTCTTTCGGGTTAACACCCCCCTTACTCCTGGAAGGGCATCCAACTGTTGCTTGAGCTCTTTGGCAATAGCCAATACAACATTTTTCTCTCTAGTTCGGCGTGAACCAATGGCACCCGGGTCTTCACCGCCATGGCCGGCATCGATCACCACCACAAAATCACCAGCATCTCCTTCAGTGGTCTGCGACGATTTTCCAGAGGGGTCAGCGCGGGCCACAGGTGTTGCGATGCGGTTTAAGTCAATCACCAACCGATAACCATAAACATCATTTGGCAGGAGAGAGAACACGCTGGCCTTTAACGGTAAATCAAGGTCGAGGACAATTCTCAACTTCTCCGGCGAAGGCACCCCCTTTCTTACCTTGCTAATAAAGGGTCCGGCTTTTTGGTTTGAAGGAAGTTCGCCATTAAAGCGTGCCCGATCAAAATCAACCACAAGTCGTGAAGGATTTTCCAGGCGAAATACTTTGTATCTGACAGGCCCATCCAGATCAAACACCAGACGAGTTCGGGTTGGCGCGTGCCAAAACCGCAGATTGGTCAACGAGACTGAATCTGCAGAGGCAATATCTCCCCAGCCAAGAAGCACCACCAACAAGACGATGAAAGAGATTCTTGAGTTCAACTCTTACAAGCCCTCATTTTCCGTCCAACACGGATCATCTCTAAACAACCGGTACGCCACATCACGGCCTTCTTTTGTATGGCTGATTTCAAAAGCAATGGCCGGACTGGAGAACAGATCCCCCCCTTTGTCAGGCCATTCAACAAGGCAGATATCCTGGTTATTGAGATAATCACGACAGCCAATCAGTTCAAGTTCTTCTGGATCTTCAACACGATAGAGATCAAAGTGGTGGATTGATATGTCGGCAATTGTATAGCTTTCAATCAGGGTAAAGGTTGGACTCCGAACAATGCCTTTGTAGCCAAGCCCCTCTAACAGCCCTCTTACAAGGGTGGTTTTTCCTGCACCAAGATCACCTCTGAATGAGGCAACGGTTCCTGGCTGCAGGCACCTGGCCCAACGACGGCCCAACGCCACCATCTCTGACTCACCCACCACCCTCATTCGGTCTTGCCCAAATCCGACTCCAGGCCGACAAGACGATTTCGATGCCGCCGGATTCCAGCCATAAGATCGAGTGCCACCATCCCAATTTCACCCTCTTCTTCAGCACTGGAATCAGCCGCCAGAGCATGTAACCACACCCCCGCCGAGGCTGCGTTCAGTGGGGTCATTCCCTGAACCAGCAGACCACCGATCACTCCTGAGAGTACATCCCCCATACCTCCAGATGCCATTCCGGAATTACCACGCTGACACAACAGTGGAAGTTGCTCTTGTTGTCCCACCAGTGTCCCTGAACCTTTCAACACACAGACCCCACCAAATCGCCTGAGAATGGCCTCCATTGAAGCGAACCGATCATTTTGTACCTCACCACTGACACAGTCGAGCAGTCTTCCTGCCTCTCCGGGATGAGGCGTTAAGATCCAGTTCTGACGCTGCAAATGAGCACTGTTGTGGCCTCCAAGCTTTACCAGCTGGTTCAATCCATCAGCATCGATAACCAGGGGGAGGTCGCACTCCAGGAGCTGTTCCAACATCTCAGCGGCCCACTCCCCGTTTCCAAGTCCCGGCCCGGCGACAACCGCATCAACCTCATCAATCAACACTCCAAGTGCTGTTCTGTCTTCAACTCCCCGGGTCATCAGTTCTGGTCGATGGATCCCAATCTGTGCCGCATGTTCTCGCCGGGTTGCAAGGGTCACCAAACCGGCCCCTACCCGATATGCCGCTTCACCTGCCATAGTGACAGCCCCTGACATTCCGATATCTCCGCCGACAACCAACAGCCGTCCGACCTGACCCTTATGGACATCCTGTGGTCGATGGGGAAGAGAAGCGGCTATCTGATCATCACTCAGACATCGTGCCGTTGGGGTGACGCGATCATAGGCCTGTTGGGGGACTTCGAGCGCTGAAAGATGCAACTCACCACAAAACTCTCGTCCACGACCGGTAAATAATCCAGGCTTGAATCCAATAAAGGTAACAGTGACATCCGCTTTTACCACTCTCCCCGGTGTGGCGCCGGTATCACTCTCAAGCCCTGAAGGAATATCCAGCGAGAGCACTGGGGTGCCGCACTTGTTGATCAGACTGATGACTTCCCTCACCGGCCCCTCGGGAGGGCGGGTGAGACCTGAGCCCAACAGGCCATCAACAATAACCTCACCCCGACAGAGAGCTTCAGTGGTCGCCGGCTGGAGCTCAAGGCCTGCCTTCTCGGCCTGATCACGAACCTCTCGCGCTTCATCACTCTTGGGCTCTGAGTACCCCACCAGGGTAACTTCTATTCCACTCTCAACAGCAAGGCGGGCCACTACATAGCCGTCCCCACCATTATTTCCCGGGCCACAGACGACAACAAGACGTTTAAGGTCTGGCCAATGGCGGTTGAGCACTGAAAAAGCAGCAGCACCGGCTCTCTCCATCAGTGTTAAAGCAGAAATCTCAAACTCATCAATAGCGATCGATTCAAGCCTGCGAACCTGATCCGCAGTGAAAAGATGAAGTTTTGGGTTGATGTGGGAGAGATCTGTCATCACCGGTATGATAGTGCTCTGTGAATGTGAAACAAACCAATAATAACCTGAAAGATCCGGATGATCTCCCCCTCAAAATAAAACATTGGGGGAGAGCGCTCGGTTTTCAATCTATTGGCTTCTCTAACACCGCGTTGGGCAAGGCAGAAAATGAGCTCAATGGGTGGCTCTCACAGGGTTTTCACGGCGAGATGGATTATATGGAAAAACACGGGATCAGAAGATCCCGCCCTGCTGAGCTGATTCCTGGGACCAAGAGCGTGATTATCTGCAGGATGAACTACCTCTCTACAACCACTGGAGTTGCACAGAAATCACTCTCAAACCCTGAACAAGGCTATATTGCCCGTTATGCACTTGGTCGTGACTACCACAAGACAGTCAAAAAGCGACTTGCCAAACTCAGTTCACGAATTGAGGCTGAGGTAGGTGAATGTGGCCATCGTGTCTTCAGCGACAGTGCTCCGGTGCTCGAAAAATCTCTCGCCGAGAAGGCCGGCCTGGGCTGGGTGGGCAAACATACCAATCTGCTCAGTAAGGAGTGTAGTTCGTGGTTTTTTCTTGGTGAGATCTACACCACCCTCCCTCTCCCTCCAGATCAGCCTGTTCAACCACACTGTGGTGATTGCTCTCGATGTCTTGAAGCCTGCCCGACCACCGCCATTGTCGCCCCTTATCAACTTGATGCCAGACGATGCATCGCTTACCTGACGATTGAGCTTCACGGCTCTATCCCGATTGAATACCGCTCTTCCATCGGCAACCGGATATATGGCTGTGATGACTGCCAGCTGGTCTGTCCCTGGAACCGGTTTGCTCAAACTTCCGATGAACCGGACTTTCTCCCACGCCATCAACTTGATCACTCCACTCTGGTAGAACTTTTTTCATGGTCAGAGGAACTCTTTTTAAAGAGAACTGAGGGCTCAGTCTTCAGGCGACTCGGCCACATCAGATGGTTAAGAAATATTGCCGTTGCCCTGGGTAATGCCCCACCATCAGATCAGATCTTCAATGCCCTCAAGTCAAGAAGCCAGCACCCCTCTGAGATTGTCCGTGAACATGCTCTCTGGGCCCTCGACCAACATCTCTAGCCACTCTCTTCAGAAGAGCTTGTGATGACGATAGAGATTATTGGGAACTCAACTATTACGTAAAAACCGACTTCGGTAGTGACGCAACTCCTCGATCGACTCACGAATATCATCAAGAGCCTTATGAACACCTTTTTTGACAAAAGCATCGTGAACCTGCGGATTCCAGCGTTTGGCCAACTCCTTCAGAGTGCTCACATCGAGATTGCGATAATGAAGATAGGATTCCAGCTCAGGCATATACCGATAGAGAAATCTTCGATCCTGGCAAATTGAATTCCCACAAAGAGGTGATCCCCCCCTGGGAACATGCTGCTTAATAAAATCAAGCGTCATTTGTTCAGCCTGCTGTTCACTTATCTGAGATTGGCGAACCCGGTCAACCAGACCGGTCGCTGAGTGGGTGCGCGTATTCCACTCATCCATCCCATCAAGCCTGCTTTTGGACTGATGGAGTGCAATGACAGGGCCTTCAGCAACCATTTCAAGGTTGCTGTCGGTAATAATCGTAGCAATCTCAATGATCCTGTCGCTATCAGGATCAAGGCCTGTCATCTCAAGATCGATCCAGATCAGGTTTTCTTTTCCTGCTACAGGCTCAACGGTCCCCTCAGCATCTTCTTTCATCTCATCTCTCATAACAATTTGAATAACTTAATCCTGGAGTGGTTGCACTCACCAGGGCCTCGGTGTGTGAGCGAGCGCCTGAACACTGAACACTGAACACTGAATCCCAACCCTGCCATCACTGCCATCCAGCGCATAGTGGAGAAACTTGTGTTAACCGTTCTGATCATCGTTGTACCTTGCAATTTCCATTACACATTGCACAATATCGCAGTCGAGAGAGATGAACAAATATGATTCTTTTGTCTGGCAAGTAAAAACCAGCTTACAGATCATTGCAATCGCCAACATCAATTGCGTGTTAGTATGAAAGTCAATAACGGTAGCAAACCGAACTCGGATTCGACGCCATTTTCACTATGAATAATCCTACTATTGTAATAAGCGGTACAGGCCTCTTCACCCCCGCCGAACTGATCACCAATGAAGAGTTGGTTGAGAGTTTCAATAAGTATGCTGAGCGGTTCAATTCCTCACATCACGATCAAATTGGACGAGGGGATCTAGAAGCCATACCACTGTCGAGCGTAGAGTTTATTGAGAAGGCGTCCGGAATCACAAAACGCTACGTCATCGACAAACGGGGCATCCTCGATCCCGAAGTGATGGCGCCACAAATAGCAGAGAGGACCAATGATCAACAGTCACTTCAGTGCGAAATATCGGTTGCCGCCGCTCAGCAGGCTCTTGAAGGTGCAAATCGTCAAGGTGGAGAGATTGATGCCGTTATTGTCGCCTGTTCAAATATGCAACGCCCCTACCCCGCTATGGCAATAGAGGTTCAGGAGGCGATTGGGGCCCAAGGATTTGCATATGATATGAACGTGGCATGTTCATCTGCCACTTTTGGCATGCAGGCCGCTTATAATGCGATTATCTCAGGCTCAGCAAGTCGGGTGTTGGTCGTCAATCCTGAGATCTGCTCAGCCCATCTGGACTGGGAAGATCGTGACTGCCACTTCATTTTCGGCGATGTCTGTACTGCGATTATTCTAGAGAGGGAGAGTGAAGCGCTCTCTGACCATCGATGGGAGATACTCGGCACCAAGCTAAGCACCCAATACTCAAACAATATTCGTAATAATTTTGGCTTCCTCAATCGCTGCGATCCTGCTGGCATTGGAAAGCCGGACAAACTCTTCAAACAGAACGGACGAAAAGTATTTAAGGAGGTCTGCCCGATGGTGGCACAGTTGATCACTGACCATCTGGGTGAGCTCAACATCAAAACTTCAGATCTCAGTCGAATGTGGTTACACCAAGCGAACCTGTCGATGAACAGACTGATCTCAAAAAAAGTGCTGGGAAAAGAGCCAACGGAACAAGAGGCTCCTGTCATCCTCAACCACTATGCAAACACGAGTTCTGCTGGATCCATCATCGCCTTTCATCTCTATAATGCTGATCTCAAGAATGGAGATCTCGGGATAATCTGCTCCTTTGGTGCGGGGTACTCAATCGGGAGTATTATTATAAAAAAACAGATGTAATCTGAGTAAGGCGGCGGCCTTGCGGATCGTTCGCTCCAACACCGACTGTGTTATCAACAGAAAATCCTGAGTGCTTCCAGGCCAGGAGCCGGTGGGCAAACTCCTCGGTGATGGCTTCGTCTTCAACCAGGTAATCCAGTACTGCATGAATTTTAATAGAGATACTTACTCAGTTCCAACCGAAACACAGTAAATACCAGCAGGAACAGGATCATTTCTGCCACTGTGACCACATACAAGATATAGGTAATACGACGTGCCATCGGTTTCATCGGCTGCCATATTTTGCGCATATACCATGGCCAGCCGGGAACCCATGACCAGCGCTTCCATCGATGCAGGTAGCCGTGCAGGTCGTTTCCCCAATTGACCAGGCTTTTGTCCACCTCATCGATACGCTGTTCGCGTTCACTCGCCGGGGTTCCAGAATAGTCGTCAGTGACGATCAGTCTGGAGTTGCCGTCGTCCTTTGGTTCAACATGGAAACTGGTAGAAGTGCGCAGGCCCTGCTGGTAGCTAACCTTGATACCATCATCCGAGCTATCTATGCTGAGCGCTGATTCCAGCAGCCTGCCATTGCTCAGATTTTTTAATTTAAAGCTAAATTCTTTGTCGTTAATTAACTGCCAGCTATCAAACACCAGCATCGAATTGATTCGATATAAGCGTTCTATATCGTCCAGAAATGCGCGTAATTCTTTGGTATTAAAAGGTGTATCGATACTGACCCAGGCAGAATCTTCATTGTCTGGAACGGAGCTTTCACTCATGGTTTCGGGTAAGGAACTACTATCAATGACATGGTCAGCGAGCGAGCCAACAGCTCCAGATCCATGCGTGAGCGATAACCCTCAACGCCTTTGGGTCGCGGTGAACCAATAACAGCTAGACCAAAATCATCCTGCCCGGCAACATCTAACAAACAGATCGCCGGTTTGCCCAGGCGCACCGTGTTCGAGTAATTAATACCAGCCTGATCACAGGCTTGTGTCATACGCTCCAGTTCAGCTGCGGCTTCTTGCGCCAACTGACTTTCCACATAGTTGCCAAATCGAATCTGGGTAACTGCGTTATTGAGCCAGTCGTCCCCCATCATTCCTTTCCAGAAATCCGGCACCACCAGAAGCTGGTGCAGGCTGGCGCCTTTTTCGACACATAAATCGATAGCTGCCAGCTCGGCTGCGCGGGCACCATCCGTACCGTGACTGGCAAGAATTATTTTTTTAACTTTCAAGGAATACTGTTAACGCTGAACACCCGTCGGGTGAATTCAGAAAATAAAAAAACCTGGCGCCCATTAAGAGCGCCAGGTGCACTGGATGTGCTACACAGTCTATGGGACCATAATGTAAACGCCAAGGGCTATTGCCATCGCTGCTAGCAGCGCGATAAAATCCTCGGCACGGTCACTGTGGAATATTGACAATGCGGAGCCGCGATGGAACTTGGCATCCGCTTCTTCTTGCAGGTCGGTGTCCTGCGAATCATGTTGTTGATCTGTCATTTCTCGATCCCCCGTTAAATAGTTTCACTGACAAAAAATAATATCACAATCAGTGACAGCACCGCCTTAGTCGTTCCGACGATACCGCCGATTACAAGCGGTTGGCCGCCAGCCTGTTTCATCGATGCAAAAGTTATTTGCATACCAAGACCGGTTAAACCAAATGCAAACAACAGAGTAATCCACTGCCTGAATTTGCTGATCTTCTTGGCGGTGTGCCTAACTGCCTTTGTCGCCCCTTTAAGCACTTTGTTGGCGTCCTTGGAGAGGACCTTAGCATTATAGATACCGCGGATAACAGTCTCATCGTCGATGGTCATAACCTTGCGGTTATCAAGCATGCGTTTGAGCGCCTGCTTGCGGTCGTCTCTTTGCAGTTTGCCCATTTCAGAGCTGACCGCTGAGATCTGATCATCCTTTAGCAACATCGATTGCTTGACGTTATTGTCGAAATACTTGCCCTTGTAATGCTGCGCAGGCGCAAAAACACCAGTAGATGACAACGCGAACATGAGGATAAAGCCCAGCACGAATACTGGAAATTTTTCGAATATCACGGCTCCGACGTTAACCTGTTGGGTAGTTTCTCCACCCTCCTGTTTAACGTACCAGACTGCTAACCATAAAACGATTATCGGCAAGAACAGCACACGCGTAATATTGAATATCTCGGCTACCTTGAGCGTCTCGATGCCGTCTGGCTGATACGCTAATGCCGCACCAGCGACCTGCGCAGAATTCAATATACCGGTACCGGCCCAGGCACCAAATTGAATATGACCCAGATCCAGTATATGCCCGATAACCGGGAACAGGAACATACAGCCGACACCCCAGATAAGAATGGTACCAATGGTATAGGCGATTTCGACAGCCTTGGCCTGCACTACCGGGGCCGCTGCAACCGACGCGGACACACCGCAGACACCCATACCGGCTGAAAGAACACCGCCCATGGAACTTGGGATATTACGCCGCTTACCCAGAAACAGTACCAACCCCACCGAACCCAGTACAAAAAAGCCAACCATAATAGCGGATAGCTTACCGAGTGACTGGAGTTCCGCCAGACTGTACAAAGTACCGAGCAGGATAACACCGGTTTTCAGGCCAAATCGCGACAGACGAACACCGTTTTCGGCCCACTCAGGGATCTTGAAAACATTAACGATGATGATACCGGCGACTATACCCAGTACGACATAATTGAGTCCGAGCACCTGATGCAGGTATTTAGCGCCCATCACCGGCCCCAGGCCAGTACTAATCAAAGCAACCAATGGCGCCAGATACCAGCGAACCAGCATCGCCACCAGCAGGATAAATATCGCGCCAGCAACTGTGGACATGTAGTAGTCTAAATTACCTTCTTCATGACTACCAGCCAAGTGCCAGAGCCCGACAACAACGGCAACTGCACCAAAGGCGTAGCCCATACCTACCATTTCACCGGCATATTTACCGGCCTTCAGGTAATCGATCAATCCTGATATACCGCCTGAATCAGCGAGATAAGCAATTGCCACAAAAATAATACCCATAATCAACAAGGCAGGATGCTTTTTTGTATATACCATATTTCCTCCTAGACTATTTATTTTTTCTGTACGTTTACTGAGTAGTGAAAAGACAGTTATCGAAGTTCTTATCCATGCCACACCAGCCCAAATAGTGCCTGATGGTAACCAGACTATACTCTCCGTAAATAGAAAAAACGAGGTCAGGGGTGGTGTTAATCCCTACTAACTGTAAGTAATTAAAAAATAAGCAATTTATTCAATGCCAGTCCGCTCTGCGGGTCAAAAATAACTCAAGATGAGGCAGGGTTTGCTTGAAGAGCGGGCCTGGTAAACAAGTTCCATTCTGATTGGACTATTCGGCATTACAATCTGAAAAAGGCAAAGTAAATATCTGTCTGACAATTTTATTACCTGGTTGAAGATATTGTTGTGCACAGTCCATCATGAACTAACTATTATTGGTTCCACTTCTTGTCTGCCCTGAATCAGCGCTGAACCCGCCTCCAGTGCTCTCAAACTTATCTCTGCTATCGCCGGTTTTTGGAATGCTGTTATCGCTTCGGCGAATGCATCTAGATTAATAATATCGGAGTCTTTCACGAGTGCTGCCAGAGCTAAGATGCCAATAGATAGACGATTAACTTTCTTAGCAGTAGCAATTAACGGTAACCGAATAATTTCTGCATCTGTGTGTGGCAGCTCGAGAGATTTTTCGACATATAGTGTACATGTGGATGGAAGTTGTTCAATGCGGGACTTTGTCTTTTTTAATCCGTCCTCCGATACCAAAACAAAGTAGTCAACAGTGTCGATAGCTGTGTAATTAATTTGCTCAGGACTGATAATTATTTCCGAGACAGAATGTCCGGTCATGATTGTAATGGGGTAGTCATCCTTCTGCGTAGCACTCAACCCTGAATACATCGAAGATTGCGCCAACAATCCCGCGGCCGAGCGGACCTTCTGGCCTGCGCTACCCGCTATCACGATGCCGGTTTGTCGCGTGACGTTGTTGCTAAACTTGGTTTCAATTGTGCGTGGTTTGCTTTCGGGAGTGGTCGTGTCCACATATGTCGCGCGGTATTGAGCGCCGTATTCTGGACGAGGATTGTTGGCCACTAGGCCGTACTTGAGGTTGTTCCGACCCATGATGTCAACCAGATCCTTTTTTTTCAGTTCATTGCGGGGCAGATAGTAGGCGGTGCACATTTCCCAGATATCGAGCATTGAAAACCCTGCTTGGGTTATCGCTTCCGCGATACGGTCGGGGAGGTCCTTATCAAAGGTGGTACCACGATAGGCCCATCCAGCACCTGCAGCGATGGCGGTTCCGCAGAGGTCCATCACGCCTTCGAGATTACCCATTGGTGTTGTCGAAGTAATTCCACCGAGTGGCGTCGATACCGAGTGCTGCCCGCCCGTCATTCCGTAATTGAAATTATTGGCCACCAACAGCGTGATGTCGATGTTACGGCGTGCCACATTCAACAGATGAGTGCCGCCTATCCCACAGCCGCCATCCCCCTTCAGGACGATGACAGTAAGTTCAGGACGCGCAAGCTTCAAACCACACGCATAGGTTATCGAACGACCGTGGAGGCCATGAAAGCCGTGTGTGGTGAAGTATCGATCAGACAGCCCAATACAACCGATATCGGTCACAATAACAGTCTTGTCCGGATCCGGTTGCAGTTTAACAAGCGCCTTGTCCAACGCTTTGAGTAGCGGGATCATGCCCACATCCAGGACAGAAAGGTAGCGGACCGATCTCATTGGTCAAATAAGTATCAATAGCGGCACTCATGACAAGATTCCTCGTTCAATAATCTCATCAGGCGATATTAAGGTGGTATCCATCTTGTTTACTCCAACGACTTTGACCTCTGCAGGAATCAAGCGCTGAATCTCCTGGATGTATTGCCCC
>DIIC01000043.1:92535-120491 GCA_002420425.1 Proteobacteria bacterium UBA5680
CTCCTGGATGTATTGCCCCATATTCATCTCGGGGACAATTACTCTCTTGATACCCACTAGAGCTTTACTGAGTATGGCTCTTGGTACCGGATAAAGAGATTGCACAGTAAGCGATGACACCTTGTATCGTTGTTCACGCATCTTTTTGACTGCTACGGCAACAGAACGCGAGGTTATACCATAACTGATTATCAGCGTCTCGGCGTCTGCTTCGATATCTTGCTTGACGAGCGCGATATCCTCTTCGGCACTTTCAATCTTAGCTGCGTAGTGATCAATCATCCTTTGAATGACTACAGGGCTACTGGTGAGGTACCCCGCCTCGTCATGACTGGANNGAATCTCCTGGATGTATTGCCCCATATTCATCTCGGGGACAATTACCCTCTTGATGCCCACTAGAGCTTTTCTGAGTGTGGTTGTTGGTACCGGATAAAGAGATTGCACGGTAAGCGATGACACCTTGTATCCTTGTTCACGCATCTTTTTGACAGCTACGGCAACAGAACGCGAGGTTATGCCATAACTGATCATCAGCGTCTCGGCGTCTGCTTCGATATCTTGCTTGACGAGCGCGATATCCTCTTCGGCACTCTCAATCTTAGCTGCGTAGTGATCAATCATTCGTTGAATGACTTCAGGGCTAGTGGTGAGGTACCCCGCCTCGTCATGACTGGATGTCGTAAATCGAGTGATTTGGTCGCCACCTATATCTGCAAATTCGGGCGCTTCGTGTAGCTCTTTGAACCGATATGGAAGACATGGGCGACCTATCGCTACTCGTGTGCGATCCACTAGCTGTGGTAGTTCTACTCGCTCCAAATCCACACTCTCTCGCGTTACACAGACTTCCTTGTTGGTAAGCAAAAATACTGGAACTCGGTACTGCTCCGCCAAATTGAATGCTCGATAAGTGAGTTCATAAGCCTCTGACACTGTGGCAGGACTTAGAACTATCATCGGCTGACCACCCGATGTGCACCAACGTGTAAAGAGAATATCGCCTTCAGCACCTTTAGTAGCAGCGCCTGTCGCTGGTCCTTGGCGTTGCACATTAACAATGACCAAGGGTGTCTCGCCGATAATAGCAAGACCAATGTTCTCACTGTAAAGACTAATTCCAGGTCCACTTGTTGCCGTCAGTGCTTTCGCTCCGGCCATAGCAGCTCCAATGCACATGCCAATAGATGCAATCTCATCTTCCCCCTGGATTGCCACACCACCCACCCTAGGCAGTTTGTTCAACATATGATGCAAAATCGATGATGATGGCGTGATTGGGTAGCCTGCGAAAAAATCACAATTAGCTTTTAAAGCACCGCGAGCAATAGCTTCGTTACCTTCAATAAATTCTAGCCCCATGACAGATTTAATCCTGGAAATATCAGGCGTTTTATCGCCTGTAATACAATTGTGCCGGTATGGCTTCCAGCTCGATCAAGCATGCAATGCAAGTTGCTTGCCGTATAGAGTTAATAAATTTTTATCTATAAAAAGATTCAAAATGCTTTTCTCTTTTATCTTTCAGCATTCCAGCAGTTTCATCCATAAACCTATTTCTATCTGCCCTTGTCTTGAATACCCAAATACACACCGTATCCTTACTGTGATAAATCGCCTTTAACTCATCATCAATCTCACATATCTCTTGCGGTATCTCAGTTTGAATACAAAACATTTTCCCTCTCTTTCAAATTGAATGCAGGAGCCTTCGACCTTCGAAGGCCTGCCGCAAAGTTCCTTGATCCATATACTCAAGCTCACCCCCAACAGGAACACCCCGAGCAAGTCGACTGACTGAGATACTTCTTGAACCGACAAGATCACCCAGGAAGTCAGCGGTTGCCTCCCCTTCAACTGTCAGGTTGGTAGCCAGGATTACTTCCGCAATATCTTCACTCTCAAGCAGTTTTGTCAGTCGGTCAATACCCAACTCTTCGGGCCCGATTCCATCAATGGGAGAGAGATGCCCCATAAGTACGAAATACATCCCCTGATAGACTCCCGCCTCCTCAATGGAATCAAGATCTGCCGGAGTCTCTACAATGCACAGGACAGAGGCATCACGTTTGGATGAAGTACATATCAGGCAACGCAGTTCTTCAGAAAAATTATTACAGCGTTCACAATGGAGGACCGCTTCAACTGCTTGTTTGAGGGCGACAGATATCTCAAGAGCGCCGGACCGATCTCGCTCCAGCAGATGAAAGGCCATGCGTTGTGCTGTTTTAGGGCCGACACCGGGCAGGCGTTTAAGCGCCTGCATCAATACGTCAATTGTCTGAGAATGAGTGGTCACGGTTTAAAAAGGGAGATTCATCCCCCCCAGCCCTGGAATTCCCATTCCACTGGCCAGACCGGACATTTTCTCCTGGGAGGTCTTTTCCACTTTCCTTACTGCATCATTAACAGCCGCCGCCACCAGATCCTCAAGCACTTCCCGATCATCACCCATCAAGCTCTCATCAATCTCGACCTTTCGGATGTCATGTCGGCAGGTCATTGTCACGGCAACCAAGCCACCACCGGAAGCACCTTTTACTTCAATATTGGCTAACTCTTCCTGGGCTTTTTTCAGATTCTCCTGCATCTGTTGGGCCTGTTTCATGATATTACCTATGCCAGCTTTCATCTGTATCTCCTCTATAATTAACTCACCATTCTCTAATTTTCCGAGGGACGAACTGTGCCAGGAATAACAGTGGCATCAAATCGTCTTTTCAGTTCAGCGATATTGGGGTCTTGATCAATGATTCGCTCAGCCTCTTCTTGACGAGCTGTGATTTTATCTCTCTTTTCCTTTGCTGGTGATTGGGCAACGACATCATCGATCTGAAAATCAACTGTAATTTTTCTTCCCAACCACTCAGTGAGGGCCCTATTGATCTCTTTAGCTCTCCCCTTGCTGAAAAGATTTTGGTGAGCCTTATCGAGCATTAACCGTAATTGATCTTTTGATGGATCAAAGACGGGGGCAATATTCATAGCCAGTTCACGCACCACCCCAGAGAGGGAAGCATCCACAACAAAGCGCTCCCAGGAGTCAGTATCATGGGGCACACTCGTGCTGGAACCTTGTTCCATAACTACCTCTGATTCAGCAATTATCTCTTTGTTTTTTTGTGTCTTCTTCTCTTTAACAGGAGCTTTTTTTTCAGTCCTTTTTACTTCCCTGGGTGCGCCTTTTGGTTTTGCCCCAGCCCCAGCTGAAGGGGTATGACTCAACGCCTCCGGCAGTGGGTCCGGACTGAAAACCAGCATTCGAAGCAAGACCATTTCAAATCCGCTTTGTTGATCCGGAGCAAGGGGGAGATCTCGCTTGCCGATTAATGCAATCTGGTAGAACAACTGTACATCTTCAGAACCAAACTTCCCGGCAAGTTCTGATGAGATCGGATGATTCCGATCGAGCTCCTCAACCAGCTGCGGGTTATTTTGATAGAGAGAGATATCGTGAAGCCCGAGCAAGAGATCATCAAGTGCGGAAGTAAAGCTCACAGTTTTTTGAGCCATCTCCTTTACAACCAACATCAACTTCTCGGCATCTCGGTCTGCCAGGGCATTCAACAGTGAAAAAACCACCTTATCCTCAATCATCCCAAGCATTGCCCGTACTCTCTCTTCTTCTACCTGGCCTCCCCCGTGGGAGATAGCCTGATCGAGGAGGCTCAATGCATCGCGCAAACTTCCTGCGGCCGCTCTCGACAAAATATCAATCGCGGATGGCTGAAACGTTATCTCTTCTGCTTCCAGTATCTTGATCTGCTGATCAGTAATTGCCGCTTGTTGAAGCGCTCTGAGATTGAACTGGAGACAACGGGAGAGCACTGTCACAGGCAATTTTTGTGGATCAGTAGTGGCCAGAAGAAACTTTACATGAGGGGGCGGCTCTTCAAGTGTTTTAAGCAGTGCATTAAAACTGTGTGTCGACAGCATATGCACCTCATCAATCAGATATACCTTATAGCGTCCCTGTGTCGGGGTATACTGTACATTGCTCAAAAGATCCCGGGTGTCGTCCACCTTTGTCCGTGATGCCGCATCAACCTCTATCAGATCAATAAAGCGTCCCTCATCGACTGCTTGACATGTAGGACACGCTCCGCATGGGGACGAACTGACCCCCTGCTCACAGTTAAGTGCCTTGGCAAATATCCGAGCGAGTGTTGTCTTGCCCACTCCTCGGGTTCCAGCAAACAAAAAAGCATGATGGAGTCGATTTTCATCGAGGGCATGGATCAATGCTGAAACCACATGTTCCTGACCAACTACTTCAGAGAAGGCCCGGGGACGCCATTTTCTGGCTAATGCTAGGTAACTCATTGAGATAATTCTGGGTATTGCTTATATCGTAGTGTGAAAAAAGTTACGGGTGGCGGCGCAGACCAGCCAGTCCAGGGTACCCGATACAGCTGTTACGGCTGCTTCCTTCCGGACCTGACCGGGTTCACAACCTCTCGTCACCTTGGTAGCCGGCCTTTGCCGCCATTGATCAACGTAAAAAACCCGACCAACCTGCCGGGGAGTAACATTGTACCGTTGAGTGAACAGGATCACTAAGCACTATTTTAGTCTGATCATCAATTGACCCCGATAACATTTCAGGATAGCGTCAAGAGCAATGCATAACGTATTGTTTTTCCAGTCATTATAAAAAAAAGCGAAAGGAAGAACCGAGTATTGAGATACCCTGCGGCAAGACATATTGGATCACCCACGAACGGCAGCCATGACAGCAGAAGCAGTGGTGTGCCGTAAGTCCGAATACGCCGGCCGGCCTTGTTGTCAATTTTCAACCGCCCGCGCAACCACTGATCGCCAACACCTCGATAGAGCAGCCACCCAAGACCCCAGGTAGAGATCCCCCCCAGCGTATTACCAAGAGAAGCATAAAGGAGGAGTTCAAAGGGGTCATGGTTGGCTGCAGAAGCGAGCCCGATAAAGAGGATTTCAGAACCGCCCGGCAGCAGGGTTGAAGCCAAAAAACCAGAGGTGAAGAGTGAGATAAGCAGAGGATCCATTATCAACAGCATGATACACCACCTCACATGAAGCGTGACTCATGCTGTCATCACCCCCCTTGGGGGCAGAGGTGATTTGAAAGCGTCGATCCCTATGGCTTAAGGCGATAACCGGTTCGAAAAATCCAGGCGATCAAAATAAGGCAGAATGTCATAAACAGCAGAACCATGAAGAGGCTCAGACCCACTGAAACATCTGAAATCTCATAGAAACTCCAGCGGAAACCACTGACCAGATAGACAACAGGATTGAACAGGGTAATCGTCTGCCATGCTGGCGGAAGCATCGCTATGGAGTAGAATGAACCTCCGAGAAAAACCAGTGGTGTCACCACCAGGAGAGGGATAAGCTGTAACTTCTCAAAGCCATCTGCCCAGATCCCAATCAAAAAACCAAAGAGGCTGAAGGTCACTGCCGTCAGGATCAGAAAAGCAACCATCCATACGGGATGGGCAATATTCAAGGGGACAAAAAAACCTGCTGTGGCAAGGATGATTATACTAATGATAATTGACTTGGTTGCAGCAGCACCCACATAACCAATCGTTGCCTCCCAGAAGGAGACGGGGGCCGAAAGTACTTCAAAGATAGTGCCGGAAAAACGGGGAAAATAGATTCCAAATGAGGCATTGGAGATACTCTGGGTCATCAACGACAACATGATCAGCCCAGGAACGATAAAGGCACCATAGGCGATCCCATCAACCTCCTGAATTCGTGACCCAATTGCACCCCCGAAAACAACAAAATAAAGAGAGGTGGAGATGACAGGTGAAACAATACTCTGCGTAAGAGTACGCCATGTCCGCTGCATCTCAAACCGGTAGATCGCAAAGACAGCATGAAGATTCATGATGGCTCCCTCACCAGACTGACAAAAATATCTTCAAGCGTACTTTGCTCAGTATGAAAATCCTTGATGGTTAATCCCGCTTTTGCAATCTCCTGAAGCAAGCTTGGAATATCTGCAGAAAGTTCATTGGTATTTGAGTCTTGACTCCGACTATAACGAAATGCAAGGCGCCAGCCTCCTTGTAGCAGTTCCAGCCCAAACCGGGCCAGACTCTCAGGCAGAGCCTGTATGGCTTCGATGAGATCAATATACAGGCACTTTTGTCCCATCTTCTTTATCAACGTCTCCTTGCATTCAACCAGCAGCAGCTGACCATCATTAATCACCCCCACACGGTCAGCAATGGCCTCAGCCTCTTCAATATAATGGGTCGTAAGTATGATCGTTACGCCCTGCTCACTCAGTAAATTCATCATCCGCCACATATCCTGACGCAGTTCGACATCCACCCCTGCAGTGGGTTCATCAAGAAAGAGAATTTTTGGTTCATGACAGAGCGCCTTGGCGATAAGCAGTCTGCGTTTCATCCCCCCTGAGAGCGTCATGATCCGACTCTCTCTTTTGTCCCATAAAGAGAGATCTCTTAACACCTTTTCAAGGTAGTCTGGGTCCGGCCTTTTTCCAAACAAGCCTCGACTTAACCGCAGGCTGTTCCAGGGGGTGTCAAAAGCATCTGTCGGCAGCTCCTGGGGCACCAGACCGATAAGAGACCGAGCCTTGCGATACTCCTTAATAATATCGTAACCACCCACTGTGACCCTTCCACTTGTTGGTGTTACGAGGCCGCAGATGATTGAGATTAACGTTGTCTTGCCAGCTCCGTTCGGACCCAGAAGAGCAAGAATCTCTCCCTGTTCAATCTCGAGGGAGACATCATTAAGTGCCCTAGTCCCATCTCCATAGGACTTGGATAACTGATCAACAGTAATCATGAGTTACTTCTCGTAGAAAAAGCACCTGAAAAAAATTCAAATAAGGTACTTCAGAACTGTAAACTGGCTTTTATTATAACCTGCAGGAAATGTGAAAAAAGCAAAAGTTTGTGGGGTAATTGTTCAGGTCTCTTCTGGAGAAACCTCGCTGAGCACCTGTTCACGAGTGGGTACCCGCCAGCCCACATACCAGACACCAACCAGACCAAAAAGAGCAACAGTAATACGGATCATCAGTGGCTCAATAAAGAAGCCCACACTCAACCCGCAGAAGATCACCATGGTCAGAATTGCCGAGATCTTGGCCTTTCGCGGCATCCCTAGCCCTCTCCGGTAATCTCGCACCATTCTTCCGATAGTGGGAAGCTCCAGCACCCACCTCTCAAATCGAGGACTGGAGCGGGCAAAACAAGCGGCAGCAATAATCATAAAGATCGTGGTTGGCAGCCCGGGAAGAAAAATGCCAACCCCTCCCAAGGCGACAGCGAAAAACCCCAATCCTAGCCAGAACAGGCGTATAGGGTTCCATGAGGAGTATTTGGGCTCTTGATCTTCAGTGTTGTCAGAACGATCAATTGGAGGAGATTCGAGAGTGGGTGATACCCGATCGTTTCGCATTGAGAAATAACCCTTTAAAAAACCACATAATAGTATAGTTTAAATCCCAGCCCACCACCATTACGGCCATGCAAGGTGAGTCTGCAGACAACCGAATCATAAGGGCTAATGGCTGCCCGCATTGGAGGTGCCTTTGAATCGACCAGTCCCGCCAACCCACCCACAGTCGGCAAGGAATGGGGATAGCAAAAGAAAAGGGTTCACCCTATCCGGCCCTACCAGTGATGACCCTTTTTTTTCTGCGACTGCTTTAAAGTTGGGTTTCTCTAATTGGAGATCTCCAGATCACTAATAGAATTGTGGTGAAATCGATGCCGCGACTCATATTGTATTATCTTGATCGGCAATACTTTGCGTACAATTGAATGTTGAAAGCATCTGCCACCATTGTAATGGAAGCAAATCATCCGATGACCGCTTTGTAAAAACAGAGAATACAGGCCAGAGAAAATGAAGCAGAATTCCACCTGTCTTAATACTGCCGAACACCATCACCGGCTTATAAAAAGTCGCCTCATGGGCGACATCATTGCCACTTCAGAATAGGGAGAGCCAAATGCCACTCTTTGCATCAGACAATGTGACAGCCGTTTGCCCCGATGTCATGAGCGCCATCCAAAATGCCAACATTGGAACGGCGCCCTCCTATGGAGACGACGATTGGACAAAGAGACTGAAAGCCAGACTCAGTGACCTCTTTGAGTGCGAGGTTGTGGTTTTTCCCACTCTCTGCGGCACCTCCTGCAATGCGTTGGCCCTGGCATCCATAACACCGCCCTTTGGGACAATCTATTGCCATCAACTGGCACACATCAATACCGATGAATGCAATGCACCTGAGTTTTATACCGGCGGGGCCAAACTGATCCCCCTCCCGGGCAGCAATGGAAAGCTCTCCGCCAAAGGCCTCCAGGACGCTATCATCGGTAAGGGCGATGTACACCATTCCCAACCCTCAACGGTCAGCCTTACCCAGAGCAGCGAGTCTGGAACCCTCTATAGGGTGGATGAAATTCAAGCCATCACCATGGTTGCGCGTCACCATGGGCTCAAGGTGCATATGGACGGAGCGCGCATTGCCAATGCCATGTCAGCCCTGGCTGTGACACCGGCAGAGATGACCTGGAAGGCAGGTATCGATGTTCTTTCCCTGGGTGGAACCAAGAACGGCTGCATGGGTGCTGAAGCTCTCGTGTTCTTCAACAAAGATGATGCCCAAATGACACCCTTTCTGCACAAGCGCTCTGGTCAGCTGCTTTCAAAAATGCGTTTTGTCTCGGCGCAACTGCTCGCCTACCTGAGTGACGATTTATGGCTCAAAAATGCAGCTCATGCCAACGCAATGGCTGAGCGCTTGAGTGCAGGGCTGAAGACTATTAACGGAGTTGAATTGGCTTATCCGACTGAAGCCAATGAAGTCTTTGTCCGCCTGCCCAGGATAGCTATAGAAGAGCTGGAGAGAGCCGGGTTTGATCTGAATGAAGACGAAGTGGTTCGTTTTGTCTGCGCCTGGGATACCCGGGATAAAGACGTCGACAAACTACTCTCAATTGTTGAACACGCCACTTCAACCTGATGGTATTCGAGACCTTGGCACTCAACCAAGTTGGTTATAATTATTTCTGAATGTCTTATATCATCAAATTTGATATTGGCCGAAGCCCCCGATCACCCCTAGTGCAACCAGATATCCGGCCAGCTGTCGTTATTGGTATTGAAGGTCAGGCGCTCGGCCCCCGCAGGATCTGATCCGACCTCCCACAAGAACAGCTCATAGTTGGCCAGGTCGTGCTCATGATCTCCGCTCGACGCCGCCAGCACCATGAAGCGTTCGTTGGCGCTCAGTCGTGCGAAGTACTCGTGACTGAAATCACCGGGCAGATCGAGCAACTGGGTTTTCTTCCCCGTTTCGGGATCATACCGCATGATCCGATTAATCTGCCTGCCACCCTTCTGTATATAGGTCACATAATCACCGGATGGTGCCCAGAGCACCTGGCAGGAATCCCGGTGCACAACGGTGAACTTGTCATTTTTATCACGGATTACGTTGGTCGGCTGGCCCCGGCTTCGATAGGTAAATGCCATACGCTTGCCCTCCCCGATCGAAGGAGTTTCCATGTTGACGCGCGTTTTCATAAACACATCCCTGCCGCTTTCGTAGTATACCCGTTCCTTGCCGCTGACCAGATCATAGGCCATCGTCTGGCCTCCGTCCCGCTTGAAAATAATGAATGTTCCATCAGGCGACCAGGAGGGTGACATGCCCCACCGAGCGATCAACTTCTCCTTCCCGCTTCCTATCTCCAGCATCCATATATCCCAGGGGGTTTCATCACGCAGCGATTGCCACTCCTTGTGTGAGCGTGCGAAGACGACCTTGCGGCCATCGGGAGAAATTCGCCCAAAATTCTCGGTATGCGGATGCGTGGTCAGGGGCCGTATATGCATATCCGGTAAATTCATCAACCAGATATCGTGGTTCCCGCTGCGGTTTGAGCTCCATACGATAAAACCATCCAGCGAAGCAACCCAAGCAGGTAATGGCGAACCTGCCGGGCGGGTGATGCTGATTGCTGTGGCTTCCGACAGGCTCTGCGAATTGGGCGCTTTGTCGTGAGCAAACCAGGCCAGTGCTGCAGCGGCTACGGCGAATACCGCCGCGAGCAGGGTGTTGCGGCGGCGGCCGGAAAGGGTCTGCCCGACGCGTCCACCGTTGAGCAGAAACAGGGCCAGGAAGGCGGCGATCCCAATCCCGTAATCCAGGGCCTGGGTCTGAATATGCACACCCAGCAGAGTCAGTAGCGCTGCCTGCGGTATTGCACCGAAAAAGGCCAACAGGGTCATACCTCCCAGTTCCCAGGTACCGAAACTCATCAGTGCGGGCACCGGCATCGAGGCCGTCATCTCCGAGGCCATCATCGCCCCCAGCACCTTGAGTGAGGACATCTCGGCCATTTCCGGAAAATTGCCCTGCGCAAGCCCGTAGAACAGACACAGGAGACCGATATATTTGAGCAGGCGAATAAGCAGGGTCAGGCTGATAACCGAACCGAAAACCCTCGCCTTCATGGTGGCCTCGACGGCGTCCGTAATCGACAACACAAAATCAAACAGCTTGCTGACGACGCGATTACGGTGTTGCGCCCAGCGTTCGAACCATCCATGCAACAGCGGCAGAACAAACTTGAGGCCGACAATAAAACCCAGGGCGGCCACCAGGGCGATCAGGGCCAGCAGATAGGGTTGTTTGCTCGGAAATCCCACCATCAGGCCGATGGCAATGGTGATCGGTGCCAGAATGACGATATCCAGCAGAGTCGAAAACAGCAGTGCGGACAGGCCCGCAGACACCTGTGTCCCCGCCCGACTCTTCAGCAGAACCACGAACACCAACTCCCCCAGACGTGCGGGCAGCAGATCGACCGTCATGTTGCGCACCGCCGTAATCAGGGTCATGTCGCGAAAACCGGGGATACTGGATTCACCGCTGGCCTGCAACAGTACCCGGTAACGCCAGGCACGGAACACGATACCCAGCAGCGAGATCACCACATAGGCCAGGAACAGCTTGGGAGAACTGGTTTTGATCGCATCGATCAACTGTGCCGGATCGATATCATGACCGGCATGGGATGCGGCGTAGTACATTCCGCCCAGTATCAGCAGCGACCCCCCGAGCGCGAGCACCAGGTGCAGCACGATGCGGTTGGCTTGCAAGGCATGTGAGGTCATATTTTTTACAGAGAGCGGTGGCTCGTGCCCAATGATTACCTTTTGATAGTCAGTTCAATTTGCGGTTTGATCATGAGTTAACCACTTGGAAAACTCGATTTTTCCACGCGGAGACAACGTATAGACGCCCTTGCCCAGGCGATCGAACCAGCCGTAGACATTGTCATATAGAATCGCTCTGGTTTTTGGCTCGGCCAACGATTGCGCGATAACAGCTGCTTTAGTGTCGCCGTGTTTTTGCAAGTATTCGGCAATCGCCAGGGCCTTCTGGCGATAGGCTGTCATGATACCACCTCGCATAGTACTACCACCCGCGTTGGGATCGCCGACCCGATGCATGAACTCACCCAGCAGTCGATGCCTTCTCTGTTTTGCCCGACGCGGTTTGTATTCACCAGGATCACACAAAACATCAACACTACCTTGCGCTGCAGCAGGGTCTATCACCATCAGACCGAGACCAAGCATACGCAAGAGCTTGACGATCCGTTTGCGCTGTTTCTTCAGTATCGCAATGCCCTTCGGCACACCAATATATACAGCATCGGAAATTTGCAGTCGGTCGACGGCCTGCAACACAACGGTCATATTGATTGATAATTTCAGTTCAACGACCACAACAGGCTCGTCTCCCCGAACTGCGATCACATCGCAATGTTGCACTTCACCTTTTACCTCGTATCCCTGCTGGGTGAGAAAGTGTTTTAGAGGTGGGTATAGGTCAACTTCTTGCATGTCAATGAAATTCTAAAGGGACAGCAATTTGCTTTCGACCGCTTTAATGCCTGGCGTCATCAGCATGCCCAGAACCCTATCGTTGTCTGTTTTAGATAAACCATGTATAGCCATTTCACCCCTCTCCTGCAAATCGATCCAGTGTAGAAGAAATGATTTCGACTCCATCGCTTGCCGCCATTTGCGGCAGCGTCAGTGAGGTCAACCCCAGCACTAGCCCGGGACCGGCCGGGCAGGGTCGCATAGTGAGCGCCCGTTGCAGGTGCTCCGCCGCTTTCAGGGTTAAATCTACCACTGCCATTGCCTCGGCCTGCGAAAGCCCCTGCAGGTATTCCCAGGCCCTGGCACCCTGGGGTATGCGGGCCTTGTCGTCGATACCCATACAGCGTCTGAAAAGGGGTGCGGAAAAAGCACCCAGAGATGCAGTAAACCCCATACAGTCCGCTATCAGTTCATCAAGCATGTTCGAGTGCATCTGGCCATGAATTCGCTTGGTGGCGTAGTGAGTGAATTCGTGTTCAATCCGCAATTTGCCGGAAGCAGCCAGCCACGTGGCTGCGTCAGGCATACCCGGTACATCGCTATAACAAACGCTACCGTAGGGGGCCTGGTGCAGCAGCACCACACGATCACGGATTATTTCCGGCTCTTCTTTCGCCACCCTCTGTAATGCTGCCCCCCAGCGTTCACCGGGAACCTTGAAAACCTGGCCTTTGTTCCAAAGATCATGCAGTAGGTTCACCCGATCCCAGTTGTTGATACCACCGATACACTTGGCGTGAACGCCGTCTGGTATGGTGGCGGGCTCACAGCGGTTACCAATAGCATTCACCAGTCGCACGAAATCTTCGCGGTGCGTGGTCGCCAGCACTGGCAGTGCGCCGGCGAAATGGCTGTGAATCTCGAGGGTGAGCAGGTCTGGACGCTCCAGCGTGAGTCGGCCATTGAAATCGGTCGCGGAAAAAAGGGCGCCCCTTTTCATCACCGCTGCGTATGCCGCGCTCGCAGAGATCCCTGGGTGTTGGGGAATGCAAAGTTGTGGCAGCCTTTCCTGGAGAGACGCGAAGATGTCACGGTCATGACGCATTCGCAGGTATTCGCGCCAGCGGCCAACGTGCGGCTCCTCAGCCAGGGGTAAATCCGGTAACGAAAAAACTGGCGTCACGAAGCCCTGAAAATATAGTTCTAAGTCTTGTGATTCTTTCATTGTGAAAAGATTATCAACCTGAAGCTTGGTGGTACACTTTTTGTTCTGCCTATTCCTTTAAGTTGGAGTTTGAGACTAATAGATATCTTCTTTAACCCACAAGAAAGGTTGTTGGTTACATCACAAAATACTGCTTAGAGGGCTGTCTCTTATTAATAGCCAACTGATATCACATTGATAATAAAAAAGCCCACTATATTATTTATGATGGGCTTTTTGTTGGGCAAATGGTTATCTAACAAATAACTGATTATTTTATATAATATATTGGCGGAGAGGGAGGGATTCGAACCCTCGGTACGCTTTTGACGTACACACGCTTTCCAGGCGAGCACCTTCAACCACTCGGTCACCTCTCCGGAGAGCGCGAGGTTATATCACCGCACTTCTCATGGCAAATTGTGTTTGCGCTCACTTCCGGGGTTTGAAGAACAGGGGTTTGACCTAGGTCTTTTTTGTGATGACTAATTCAAACAGGGATTCTGATCCGGGATCGATCCGATACTCAAAACCAGAGTCCTGAAGGATGGTATAGAGTGGAAAGGGTTCTCGGTGGATCTTTACTCGCAAGACCGCATCAGGGCCCAGTATTTCAAGTGCCTCTAGAATACGCTCCATAGGCTCAGGTGGATCCAGCCCCTGTACATCAATTACCGTCTCCTCAGCCATTTCCCTACTCATCAAGCAAAGCTTTCAAACCCTCAATATCAATTACCTGGATATTACTTCCACTTACTTTTAACAGATTGCTATTTTTCAGGCGTGCCAGGATTCGTGAAAAGGTTTCACGCTGAATGGAGAGCCGTGCAGCAATTGCACTTTTTTGAATAGCAAGGTGTATTCCAGGGGCCCCTTCAGCATCAGTAGCGATCTGTGAAAGCAGATAGTTAACCAACCTGTATGTCGCATTATGAAGGCAGAGGTTGTCAATTTCGACCAGCCTTCCGTGTAGTCGACGACTGATCTCAGCGAGCAGAGAGAAGCTGGCCTCTGGAGAAGAACGAAGAATAGAGACATACGTTTCATTATCAAATGCCAATATTTCACTCGCTTCAAGCAGCTGGCAATTGACAGGGTAGCGATTCTGTTCCATAAACATCACCGCTTCTGCAAAAGATCGTCCCGCCTGAATTATCTCAATGATCTTCTCACCACCATCAGAAGCCAGAAGGAAAAGTTTTACCGTTCCAGTATGGACAATGTAAAATTTTTCAGCCTTGTCTCCCGCATGAAAGAGCATATCTCCCAAGGGCCGCCGAATCAGTTCTGCAGTCGCAATCATCTTGTTGATGGCTTCTTCTTCTAGACAACTGAAGAGATGAGATCTCCTTAGCTCAGGGATAAATGCGTTTGATATTCCCAATTTTTTCAACATATTAGACGATTCTTCTAATTTAGTTTAATGTTTGTGATAGGGTTGAAATTGTGGTCCACGACGGGTCACCCTGCTTCAGAATGACTTTGTCAGGACTATATAGCATCATTATCTGGCGATTGCACCGTAAGTCACCAGTGGATTTAATGGCCTGGATGCTTTTATCACTGGCAAAAAGATGAGGGCGCACCTCCATGAACGGCCTAGGCGGTGTATAGGGTGCGAGCGATCCAATGTGATTGAGACATAAGTTTCATCCACAACGACACAACAACAATTGTACCCGACACTACTGTGCTACTCTTTTATTTAACTTCTCTCTGATCGATCTCCGGAGCAACAAGCATTGTTTTGAAAATAAAAAATCCAGAGAAAAAAAAGATGACCCAGGATCCGCTTTTAAAACCGTTTCGCCTCAAGCATCTTGAGTTGCGCAACCGAATAATGTCGACCGCCCATGAACCCTCCTACTCTGAAGACGGCCTGCCCAAAGAGCGCTATCGTCTCTATCACGAGGAGAGGGCAAAGGGGGGGCTTGCCCTAACCATGACAGCGGGTTCTGCCGTTGTCTCCCCGGACAGCCCTCAGGCCTTTGGCAACCTCTGTGCCTATCAGGACGAAATTGTCCCCTGGATTAGTGAGCTTACCGATGCCTGTCATGCCCATGGTGCAGCCGTCATGATGCAGATCACTCACCTGGGGCGACGCAGCCACTGGGGCCAGGGTGAGTGGCTTCCACTGCTCTGTGCCTCCCCGATCCGGGAGGGGGCGCACCGTGCATTTCCCAAGGCGGCTGAAGGGTGGGATTTGGAGAGGGTGGTTGAAGACTACGCCTCAGCCGCAGAAAGACTAAAAGCGGGCGGCCTCGATGGAATAGAGATTGAGGCCTATGGCCACCTGCTCGACTCCTTCTGGTCCCCAGCGACCAACCATCGTCAGGATGAATACGGCGGCTCACTCGACTCGCGGCTTCGTTTTACCTGGCGCGTTCTTGACGCCATCAGAGAGCGTGTGGGTGATGACTATATCATCGGAATTCGCATGGTCGCTGATGAGGACTGGTCCCTTGGGTTGCCCCGGGAAGAAGGGATTGAGATCGCTCGTCGACTGGCCACAAGTGGAAAAGTCGACTTTCTCAACCTGATCCGGGGCCATATCGATACCGACCGAGCTCTCTCACGGGTGATCCCTATACAGGGCATGGCCGCTTCACCTCATCTTGAATTTTGTGGAGAGGTGAAAGAGGAGATCAACATACCGATCTTTCATGCCGCCCGTATCAGTGATGTTGCTACTGCACGACATGCCATTGCCACAGGTAAGTTAGACATGGTCGGTATGACCCGTTCTCATATTGCGGACCCCCATATCGTCAACAAAATCAAGGAGGGCCGAGAGGCCGAAATTCGACCCTGTGTCGGCGCTACCTATTGTCTGGACCGAATCTATGAGGGTCGGGAGACACTCTGCATCCATAATCCGGCAACCGGTCGTGAGCAGTCCCTGCCCCATAAGATTCCAAGGAGTGGACACCCCGGGCAGAAAGCAGTTGTGGTAGGTGCCGGGCCGGGAGGACTTGAAGCGGCACGGGTATTGGGTGAACGAGGTCATGGTGTGGTCGTTTTTGAAGCGGCATCAGAACCGGGGGGGCAGGTGCGCCTTGCGGCACAGGTTCCTCGTCGTCGGGAACTCCTCGGCATCATCGACTGGCGGATGATGATGTGTGAAAAAGCAGGGGTAGATTTTCGCTTTAACACGCTTGCAGAGAGCGCCACCGTTATCAATGAACAGCCCGACCTGGTCATCATCGCTACAGGTGGCCTGCCCTTTTCCACAGGGATTTCAGGATCAGAGCTCAGCCATGATTGCTGGGAGCTGCTGACCGGAGCGGTCAAACCTGAAGGAAGAATCCTGCTCTACGATGATCATGCGGGACACCCTGGTCTGGCTGCGGCAGAGATGATCGCCCTATCGGGTGGCGATCTTGAAATCATCACACCGGAACGCTTTTTTGCTGCAGACATTGGTGGATTAAACCATGTGGCCTACGCTGAAATTTTTGACCGATCCGGGGTCACTCTCACCCTCAACAAACGGCTTATGGGAATAACGCGGGAGGAGGGCCAACTGGTGGCTGCTATTGGATCTGACTATTCAGATCGAGTTGATTTAAGAAGAGTGGATCATCTCTTTATTGAACAGGGCACCTTGCCGGTAGATGAACTCTATTTTGATCTTAAACCTTTGAGCATCAATCTTGGAGAGGTCGATATTAAGGCACTTATCAACATCGCACCACAGAGGCTTAAGCCCAATCCTGATAGCAAATTCCAACTCTTTCGGATTGGTGATGCCGTCGCTTCACGCAATATCCATGCTGCTATCTATGATGCCCTTAGGCTCTGTATCACCTGTTAGAAGGGGTGATGACCTGGCCCAACTGATTCTACGGTCACAGCACTCTGCTGTTCGCTCTCAATAGGGTTGTATCTGCATGTGGGAGACTTGACGCAAAGGCTTCACCTGCCCTGTTGTACTCAGGCTTGTTAATTCTTCATTCAGGTATCATCATTGGATCATCTCTTTCACTCAAACCACAGACCTGATGCAATGAAGGAACCCTCACAGGATTCAGCCTATATGGCCAGAGCCCTTCAACTGGCCGAGCGGGGGCTCTATACCACCAAGCCCAATCCCCGGGTGGGATGTCTGTTGGTGCGTGAGGGAGAGATTGTCGGCGAAGGGTGGCACATCCGTGCCGGTGAGGCCCACGCTGAAATCAATGCTCTGGCTCAGGCAGGTGACCGGGCAGAGGGTGCGGAGGCTTTTGTTACGTTGGAACCCTGCAGCCATAGCGGTAGAACCGGCCCCTGTGTTGAGGCATTAATCAATGCGGGCATCAGTCGTGTTGTTGCAGCCATGAAAGATCCAAATCCCAAAGTAGCCGGCAAAGGCCTTGAAAAACTCAGGCAGGCAGGCATCGAAGTGGTAACCGGTCCGGGGGCTTCGGCCGCGCAGGCTCTTAATGCGGGGTTTTGCAACCGGATGGAACACGGCAGACCACTGGTAAGAGTTAAACTGGCAGCCACCCTCGATGGCCGAACTGCTGCTGCAGACGGGAGCAGCCAGTGGATTACTTCACAGCCTGCCCGTGAGGATGTACATCGCCTGCGTGCCCGCAGCTGTGCCATTATCACCGGCCTTGGTACGGTGATTGCCGATAATCCAAGATTGAACCCCCGTCTTGACCAGCCGGTGACCATGCCGCTTCGGGTTGTACTCGATGGCAATGGGGACCTCACTCCCGAGTCGTCGCTCTTTACTGCGGAAGGGCCCGTTCTTATTGCGACACTTGACTCTGTGGACAAAAAGATAAGCGGCTTTAACGCAGAGACGCTCCATGCAGGCCTTCCTGGAGAAGAGGGCCGGGTTGACCTTGGCGCTCTGCTTGATCTGTTGGCAGAGAGAGGATGCAACGAAGTGATGGTTGAGGCCGGTGCTGACGTGGCGGGGTCATTTCTCTCCCGGAATCTTGTTGATGAGCTTATCGTCTACATGGCTCCCGACGTGCTTGGGAGTGATGGCCGTGGAATGTTTATAATGCCTGAAATACGCCGCATTACCGATCGGCACAGCTTTAAAATTGATGACGTACGCCAGTTTGGCCGTGATCTGCGCATTGTTTTTCAAAATACATCAAAGACCTGATGCAGCAGCGCAAACCCTGATCACCTCCGCTACAAATTGGCATTACCTAAAACAGGTTTTATCTCAACAGTTCATTCTGCACCATGATCATAATAACGTGGGGTGCCTGAGAAAATGCGGAGCATGGCACTCCCCCTCCAGCAGTCGATCACAACCGTCACCCCATGGCGGCAGGCATTCGAAGATCTTCAACCGTGATAAAATCAACCCCGTCAACACGATAAAAACCCGAATGACCATAATCATAGGGGGAATATCACGGGCAATAGGTGCCATCAGCGAATGCTCACTGTATCAATGAAAGCCACATACCCAAAAGAACACTATTACGCATTGTGCATTGTTGCAGCGCATGGATGCGTCATGGCTGTTCTGTTCAGTTTTCTTTCCATCCATCCTGATGCGGCCGATCACTGGGTGTGGTCAAGAGTCATGTTCAACGGATATCTTGAACACCCGCCAATGGTGGCATGGATGCTTCACTATTTTGGACTGCTCTTTTCAGACCCGGTGATCCTCCTGAAAGTCGCCCCGATTCTCATGTGGGAGACTACCTATTTCATCCTATATCTGGCAGTTGTCCGTTTATATTCGGAGAGGGTCGGGCTTGTTTTTTTGGTGATATTGCTTTCATCACCCTATTTTTTCGCGGTTGTACTGCTTTTTCACATAACAACCCCGATGATGCTTTTTTTCTCCATTTTCACGCTTCTTCTTGCAGAGCTATTTAATAACAACTCTGACGACAAGAAGGCCCATGAGAACTACCTGCTTATCATCGGAGCCGTACTGGGGTTAGCCTTCTTGTCTAAACTGCTGACGATATTCTTCTATATCGCCTTAGTGCTGTTTCTCGCTTTAGTACCTGCAAACAGGAAATATTTTTTCAAATGGCAAACCTATGCCGCACCGATGATTTCTTTGGCTATCACCATTCCCTATATTTTATGGAATATTGAAACCGAGTGGATGTCATTTCTCTATCAAATCAACCGTGGTTTTCAAAATGAGACCGATATCAAATCAGCGGGTGTCTATCTCATCAGTCAGGTGGCTTATGGTGTGATACTGGTTCCGGTGTTCTGGTATTTGTTCTGCAGAAAAGCGTTCTGGACAATGAACTATCATGCCCAGCGATTAACGATTTTCTGGTTGGCGCTGTTTGCGGTTCCTTTCATTCTGTTTCTCTACTCAGCATCGACCGGCGGTCACATGGACATCCAGTGGCTCAATTTTGGCTATATCGGCATTTTCATTCTGGGCGCCAACTTCCTCTCTGCTCAGTTAACCACAACCAGGCTCAACAGACTGCTGGCTGTTGCCTTCGCGGTAAACCTTGTCGTGGTTTCAATCATCTTCTCGAATATTCTTTTCAGAAGCCTTCACTCACTGGTAGAGAGTCACAGCGATCGGAGTCAGGACTGGATTGACTGGGACAAAACAGCCAGCGACATCTCGTCACTGTTTCTCTCCAAGCATCAGAACCTGCCCGACATTATCATCACCAAATTCTATGACAAGGGTGGAGCGTTATCCCTCTATCTGTCAAATCATCCTCTGCCTTTCTCCATCAAGAAACCAATGCGTAATCAGTGGATTACGGAAGAATCATTGCAATCTGCTAAAGGTATTGCACTACTGTGTAAACCGGATGAATGTGCTGAAAACATAATTCAAACGGAAAAGTTGATCGCAAGGAATTTAACCCTGCTCGGCAGATCAATCACCCGGCACAGTTATTCCAATGAAGTGATCAGGGAATTTGTCATCTATATTCCCGAATAACGCCGCGCGTTCTTTGAAGAACTCTGTTTTATCTTTATACTGAATCAACCACTGACCCACAGCCGGCAAATTACTTCACTCACAATTCTCCTTATAATCAAGAGATGATGAACATCGCAGTATTAATTCCGTGTTTCAATGAAGAGATCACCATCAGCTCGATGGTTACCGAATTCAGACAGCAGCTTCCCGCAAGCACCGTCTATGTCTACGACAACAACTCAAGCGATAGAACCTCAGAGCTTGCGGCAGATGCGGGCGCCGTGGTTCGCCATGAGTCGATTCAGGGAAAGGGAGCCGTTGTCAGACGGATGTTTGCCGATATTGATGCCGATATTTACATCATTGTCGATGGGGATGGAACTTATGATGTTCCCAGCGTCAATCAGATGATAAACAAGCTGGTCGACGAGAGGCTTGATATGGTGGTCGGCGCTCGCCTTGACTCAGCAATCTTGAACCTTTATCCACCAGGCCATCGGCTTGGTAATGTGATCATTTCAAAATTTGTCAGATTCCTCTTTGGTTCTGATTTTACAGACATCCTGTCTGGTTATCGGGTTTTCTCCAAACGATTTGTAAAAACTTTCCCAGCCCTATCGACCGGTTTTGAAGTGGAAACAGAACTGACTGTTCACAGTCTGGCAATGAAACTCCCTGTCGCCGAGTTTCCAACCCCCTACTACCGACGTGCTGAAGGCTCTTCAAGCAAACTCAACACTTTCCGCGATGGTGCGCGCATTTTTTTAACCATCATCTCTCTATTCAAAGAGTTTCGCCCTTTCATCTTCTTTGGCCTACTCTTCCTGTTCTTTGCCACTGCCTCAGTCGTCTTTTCGATTCCACTTTTATTCACCTATTTAGAAACCGGCCTGGTTCCCCAAATCCCGATGGCTATCGTGTCAAGCGGGATCATGTTGTTGGCTTTCATCAGCCTGGTCAGTGGAATCATACTGAATACACTCTATACCGCTCGCTGGGAGGCTAAGCGGGCCCACTATCAGAGTTTTCCCGGTCTTCCTGATTCCATCTCTTCAGATAACAGTATGGCCTCCACACCATCTGCCACGGAACAATCACAGACCAACAAGACAATCTGATTCTCTGTGTTTTTCTTCCTCTTCTTTACATGGATTTGAAATAATCCGGCAAACGACTGTACAGGTGTGACCTGGGCTTCATCTACCACTTGGTGATCAAGCAAGAAGTGGGCTGGCAGTTCAATCAGTATTAACTCGATTGCTGTTTTTGCTTAAGGCCGAGAGAAATCAGAATCTTGTGATTGAGCAAAATGAAGCATCTGGAGATCCTTATCCAAGAACTGAAAAACTGCTTTCATCATTGACTGTTCTGTTGCGGGAGAAGAAGCCGGTATCGATGGTCCTGTCGAGCTGCCTGAGGCGGAACTCCAATGGACTCCGATCAAGGTCAACACCATCCTCCCCTGCTGCAATCATCTCAGCCATCATCTCGCCGACAACAGGTGCATTTTTAAACTGATTGCCACTGGTGCCAATAGCCAGGTAAAAACCGTCAAGATCGCTTTTGTCATAGATCGGAATCCAGTCCGGGGTAACATCGTAGCAGGCAACCACACCTCCCAGATGGCGTGGGATTCCAAGCTCGGGAATACGCTGTGCTACTCGCATCACCTGTGAGAGCGCCTGATCGGTCAGATTCTCATTCATGGTGTCAGGATCCACCCACTCGATTGGATCACAGGCCGGGTTTTCACTCCCGATCAGCACTTTATTTCCCACCTCCGAGCGTAGATAGCAACCCACATCATTATCGGAATAGATAGTGCTGGTGCCTTCATCATCGTATGTGGGAAGAAAGGGAACATAGGCAACCTCCTGCCTCAGGGCCCGGGTAGAGAGGCTCATCTGCCCATCTACCCCTGCCAGTTGGTTGATCTTTGACGAATGGGGCCCTGCCACATTGACCACAACAGGAGCTTTGATTTGTTCACCACTTGTCAACGTCACACCGGTGACCCGGCCATGATTCGAATCAACCGCAGTCACCTCGGCATTAAACCTGAACTTTGCACCCTCTCTCTTTGCAGCCATCATTGCATTTTGTGCTGACAGCTGGGGATCATTGATATACCCGGCAAAAGGAAAATAGACCCCCCCTGCGATCTGCCCCCCCGAAGGCTCTCCAAAACCGGGGGCGTCGGGCTGTCTGGGCGGAGAGAAGCAGTTGAGATCAAGAAAAGGGAGATGATCCAGGATTTTCTTTTGATCCCACTCCTCCCAGGGGATTCCCAGGCTCTTTGTATGACCAAGTACTGGCTGCAGATCGTGATTTCCTTCTGTCTTCAATACCAGGCAACCCGTCTGCCGGAAGGTGGCAAGCTCTTCCTCATCAGCGGTGCCGATATACTCTCCCCACGCTCTCCATCGATGGTAGCTCTCATAAGCAATCGCAGTGCCGGTCAGGGTAGAGTAATGGGTACGGATGATGGCGCAGGAGACGCTGGTTGATCCGTAACCGGCTGTTGGCAGCTTATCGAGGGTCAAAGTCTGCCAGCCCCGCCTTGCCATCTCCAGTGCCAGACAGCTGCCGATAATTCCTGCACCAATAATAATTGCATCAGGCGACCTTGATTCCATTGCTCACCTCATTAAAGTATTGTCAACGATGTGGGTACGGAATAAGTATCTCATATCCCTCTTCGGTCACCACTACCGAATCTCCTCCCCCGGCCCCCATTTTGCCCGCCACCATGAGTCCTCCGTCGACGACAGCACAATCACCCAGGTAGAGTATTGTCCCGGCGTCAGGCTGAATTCTGAATCAACACCATATAGAGGAAAGTTCCTGAAAAAATGCTGAGAAAGGCATTACCTCTCCAGACATGGACCACCAGGGTAAGGGTGATCGCCACCAGCGCATAGAGTGCGCGACTCCCGGAGTAACTCAACCCATGCAGACTAAACAGAAGCAAAATGGTCATGATGGCAGGAGGCGTTACCCGGGCAAGATAGGCCATCAGTGGATTGTCGCCAAGAGCATGCAAGGCAATGAATGGGATCAGCCGGGTCAGGAAGGTGGCTATAGCCATTACGGCAATGACAGGAAGCAGATCAGAGATTTCAGACATCGCCCCGCTCCTGATCCTGCTTCATTATCAACAGCAACAATATTGAGAGCACCATTGCCCCAACAAGCAGTTGCTCAGGATAGAGCCAGAAGAGCAATAGAGTTGAAAAAGCGGCAACCAGGAAAGGAATAAACCGCCGTATACGCTTCCACTGTTCGATCATCAGCACCGCAAAGAGGGCGACCAGGGCAAATTCCATCCCCTCAGTGTTAAAAAGCAGTTCACCACCGACAAAACCGCCAACAGTACATCCAGCGACCCAGTAGAACTGATTAAGAGCCGTGATCCGGAACAGAAGATTAATCCTCTTCTCTCCCTCTGGAAGAGAGAGGGTGGTGATGAGGGAGTAGGTCTCGTCGGTGAGGCCGAAGATGAGATAGAGCTTTCGAAACCCCCACTGCCCGAATTGTTTAAGCAGTGAGAGGCCGAAAAAGAGATGCCGGGAGTTGAGAAGAAAGGTGGAGAGCGCCACTTCCAGCAGACCGGCTCCGGCAGTCAAAAGACCAATGGCCATAAACTGGGCCGCTCCGGCATAGACAACAAGGCCCATCAGAGTGGCGGAGTACCAGGGGTAACCGAGGTCCTGAAAAAGAATCCCGAAGGTTATCCCAAGGGGGAAATAACCAAACAAGACAGGGGAGGTAATACGAAATAAGCCAGACATCAGCATATTCTACATAAGAGTAGTTGTCAGAAGTAACTCCGAATCATCACTTCTTCAGGGCAAACCGGGTTCGGTTGGAGTCGATATGCCAAATGCCAGAAAAGGATAAAAGAGCAGGGTAATCCCTGACCCCGAACGGTCCCTTTTGAGGGATAGGAATTTGCTTTCAGCAGATGTGGCCCCCTGGGCCAAGGGTCTGTATCTTCAACACACAATCGTGTTTGACCACTCCAATAGTCAAATTTGTTTTGTTGAATATTCCAAGTAATTACCGATCAACTTCATCCAGAGAACAAGGTGAGGAGTACACCTCTACCCTTTCTTCGTCCGCCTGTCTCCTCATCATTTCCTTAATCTGGTCTTGGCGATCTTGGTCGATCTTGAATGCATCGCACATGATTTGATGTATTTCACACCTCACTACTACCCCAATAACACCGTCTTTGTCCTCAACTACCGCAACACCAAGGCAGCTATGTTTTTGAAAGACGCTCTGGTCTTCTCTCATCTCCGGGTGTTCCTCGATACATCGCGGACAGATCACCATGTCTAATACACTCATAATAATTCCTTCTTGTTGATATTAAAAACTGAAGACAGAGAAATAGGAAATATTTAATTCTATCAGCTATCGCGTACCAATTTCATGGTCTTTGGGGCACCCCAACTTGTCCCCACACTTCCAAGAAGAACGGCAAGGGTCAGGTTTTTCATCGGGATAGTTTGGATCGAAATATCTGGGATTGACAGTGTGAATGGGACTTGTCGTTGACGGGGGTGTCGGGGTCGTGAACAAAGTGACCAACGGCAGCATCAAAAATGGAAGTCCCGGCCTTTGAGCCCCACTCCCCGATCTGACCCTGGATCCGCTCGATCACCGGGGCGACCTCTCTAACCGCAAGGAAACGCATCTGACCGCCTCAGTGGAGGTATAGTAGGGGATCCACCTCGTAAATCTTCTTGAGCAGCCTTGCCCAGGTACTGCGTGCAGCTTTGGTCTACAGGGCCTGAAATCTTCAGGTCCGTGGTATCATCCCGGGGCTAATAGTGAGTAGCAGCCCTATGAATTCCGATCTGCCAGAGGCCAGTTTATGTCTATGACGTCGCGCGACCGGGTGTTGACGGTCCTTAATCACGAAGAGCCCGATCGGGTGCCCATCGTGATCGGAGTGAGCAACGCCACGGGTATCAAGATGCAGCCCTACCAGGGAATTAAACGCATTGCCGGGATCAATGCCCCGGACAAGTTCCTCTACCAATGGCCCGAACTTGGTACCGCCGAGGTTGACGAGGCCACCATGGCACGCCTGCATAGCGACGTGCGTGGGGTATTGGACCTTGAGCCCGTCGCAACCCGCCGACGCAATCAGAATCGAGCGCCGCACGATGACTGTATCGACTCCTGGGGCTCTGGCCAGGTCGAGGTGAATCCGGGTTACTGGTTCCCGGGCATACACCCACTGATCGACGCTACCACCATTGAGGAACTGGAGAATTACCCCCACTGGCCCGACATGAGCGATCCCAGTCGTGTAGCCCATGTCGCTGACGATGCCCGCCGACTGGCAGTGCAGAATGAATATGCGATCATGGCCACACCCTGGCTGCTGTTTCCGTTCGAGCGAGCCCACGCCATGCAGGGTATGGAGGCTTTTCTACTCAACATGGCCATGTATCCAGACTTTGCCAGGGCGTTGCTTGAGAAAATCGCCGGCTATTGCAAGACGCTGATGGGGCGATTCCTTGACGAACTGGGCGACAACGTCGACATCATCAAGATTGGCGACGACTTGGGCACCCAGGAGAGCCTGATGATCTCACCGCAAATGTACCGTGACTTGTTAATGCCCATTCATGCCGATTTCATCGATTTCATTAAAGCACGCACCTCAGCCAAGATCTTCTTTCACTCCTGTGGTGATGTTTTCCCGCTGATTGAGGACTTCATCGACATCGGGGTCGACATCCTGAACCCCATCCAAACCTCCAGCGGCAAAATGTCGAATCTTGCGGCACTCAAAAAACGCTTTGGCAGAAATATCGTTTTTTGCGGCGGTATCGACAGCCACCGTGTCTTACCCTATGGCAGCGTCGAGGAGGTACGTCAGGAGGTGCGCCGGGTGATCGACCTCCTCGGTCCCGGTGGCGGCACTATGATCGGAGCCGTGCACACCGTCATGAACGATGTGCCACCGGAGAATATTCTGGCCATGGTTGATGCGGTAGAAGAATTCGGTCGTTACCCACTGCGGCATTGACCGAGAGCCCGTTGGTTTACAGCCAGGCTAAAGGCTGATTGTTGCACGGTCAGGCGCAAGCTGCTTGAGTCCATCATGCTGTCCTGGATGGATCAACTCTTTTCTCTGTCAGAATCCGACAACGTCCATGAACGGGCTCAAGACCCGGCGCACTGGCACGTGGACGATGGCCGGCTTGCCCGAATCAAGCGCGGTGGTAATAGCCTGGGTGATCTCTGACACTGTCTCCGCCCGCATGCCAAAGCCGCCCAGCGAATGGGCAAAGGCTGGCCAGTCACGCTGGGGCAGTTCAGTCTCAAAACAGTTCCCATACTCGCGTTGCTGCGGGACAGCAATACACCCCCAACCCTGGTCGTCCATGATCACGACGATGACTGGCTGGCCGTAGCGTTCAGCGGTATCGAGTTCAATCCCATGATACGCAAAGCCACCGTCGCCAACCAGGATCACTACTGGGCGTTTCGGGTCGGCCGCTCGGGCACCGATACCATAGGGCACTTCGGCGCCAAGGGTGCCTCCCTGGCCGCCCTTGATGTAGCAGTTAGGGGCCCGCACCTGGATGCGCCCATCGGTCCAGAAATCGACGTTACCGGCACCACTCACGTAGACTGTTTCCGCCGGCATGGCGTCAACCACCGCATCGACCACTGTCACTGGATGAAGTGGTGCATCGGCGCCATCGTTGCCTGCTTGTCCCGCCCGATCAGCACGCCAGGCGGCGGCGGCATTCTTCGCCCATGCCTGGTCTATCTTCAGTGGCGCCAAGTCAAGCAGCAAATCAACAACCGGCCTGACGCCTGCCGGGGTGGCGATGTTGGAATGCCTGTTACGCCCCAGATATTCCACGTCGGGGTAACACTGAATAACCACAGCATCCTTGCTCACGGCCGCACCAAAATCCAGATCGGATTCCATGTGGTGGCCCAGAAGGAATACCAAGTCGGCCTCTTTGAACGTTTGCTGCAGCGACTTGTGGGCAAAAACGCAAGCCGGCCCCAGGCATAACTGGTGGCGCTCATCGACCAGGCCACGGGCATAGCGTAAAGAGGAAAAAGGCAGACCGTGGCGCTCGATGACTTGCTGCAAGTTGGCCGGGTTTAGACCCCAGGCTACCTCCCAGCGGGCCTCATCGCCGATCACCAGGATGGGGCGTTTGGCCTTGACCAGGGCGGTCTCGATTTCCTTTGCCGTCTCTGGCGAGAGACTGGCACTGCGGGCCACCACGCCCGTCGCCGGCGCCTGTGGTTCGACCGGGGCTGAGAGTACATCGATAGGGATCTCAAGAAAAACCGGGCCCGGGCGGCCGGCCCACATATGTCGCCAAGCCATTTCGATGTACTCCGGTATACGCTCGGTATGCAGTACGCGGGCCGAAAACTTGGTGACCGGTGTCATGATACGCACGTGCTTAGCTTGCATCTCAGCACCACGATCGAAGTCCTTGGTGTTGCCTTGGCCCCCGATGATAAGCAGGGGCGTGCCCGCCATCTGGGCCATGAAGGCAGTGGTCACCGAGTTGGTCACGGCGGGTCCAAGGGTGACCATGGCCACCCCGGGGATACCGGTGATGCGTGAAACAGCTTCGGCCATAAAGCCTGCACCAGCCTCGTGTCGGGCGTGGACAATCGGCAGTTTTTTGCTCGCGGCCGCGTGATAGATGGAGTTGAGTGGACCGCCGGAAACCGAGAAGAGCTGTTTGACACCAAGGTTAATCAACGACTCGACGACCAGATCGCCGCCCTCATATCGATTATTCATCAGTTAACTCCTTGTAATTGAACGACACAAATAACTGGTTGATTACGCTGTTACCAAGTTGCTCCCCATCATCGATGGTAGTGGCACGCTAAGCCGCTAACTCTGCATGATTGTTGAATACGTGGTTTGAGGGTAGTTGACATGAATTGTCCCATTTCAAGGCCAACTGGCAGAGTGAAGTGGTCTGATACATCCGG
>DIIC01000055.1:0-18618 GCA_002420425.1 Proteobacteria bacterium UBA5680
CGGCGGGCGGCCAGTGCCTGGTTGGCCCCCTTGCCGCCGGGGACCATTTGATAGCTGCTGCAGAGTACGGTTTCTCCCGGTGCCGGCAGACGGGTCGGACGCATAACCAGATCCACATTTGTGGAACCGAACACCAGAACGCTCATCGCAGTCGGCCCAAGCGCTCACTCAGCAGAGCAAAGAACCCTGGGGCATCCACGGTTTCAGCGACCAGGCAGTTTGGGAGTCGATCAGTGATCATCCACCAGTCGGCCACCGTCTCACCCAGGGTTAAAGGGGAAGCGGTCTCCACTTCAACATTGACATGTTTGAGGGTAAAGAGACTCTCATCGATCAGATAGGCGATGACACAGGGGTCATGAAGAGGTCCACCCTCCATTCCGTAGCGATCAATATCATAAGCACAGTAGAAGGTCATCAGATCAGCAACAGTCCGGGCCGCCCGCCCTCCCAGTTCTCGCATCGCCGCTTTGCGTTTCTCGGTCACCAGTGCCTGATGGGTCACATCCAGACCCATCATCACCAGGGGTACGCCAGATTGAAGGATGATCGCTGCAGCATGGGGGTCAACATAGATATTAAATTCTGCAGCGGGCGTTACATTGCCTGGGGTGATGGCGGCACCCCCCATGAAGACGATTTCCGCGATCCGTTCAACAATTGCCGGCTCTCGCACCATCGCCATGGCGATATTGGTTAGAGGCCCGGTAGGGCAAAGAGTGATGGTACCTGGTGGAGAAGTGAGCAGGGTGTCAATGATAAAGTCGACAGCGTGCATCGGTTCCAGCTTCATGCCGGGTTCAGGCAGAGTTTTACCACCGGGGAGATCTAGGCCTGATTGACCATGGACAGCCTCTGCAGTAACCAGTTGACGAACCATCGGTCGTGAACAGCCGGCAAAGACCCGGGTTCGTCGCGCCCCTGCCAGCTCACAGGCAAGAAGAGCATTTTTTTGGGTCAGGGCGAGAGGGACATTCCCAGCGACACAGGTGATACCCAACAGTTCCAGTTCATCTGGCGAGGCCAGGGCGAGGAGGATGGCGACAGCATCATCATGGCCTGGGTCACAATCCAGGATTACTTTTTTTCTGCTCACAGATCTGCCCCTAGGCAGTGGAAATTGACCATCTGTTACTCTCTCCCCTGTTATCATTAGCGGGTTACCCGCTTTGCTCTGGTGATTCGTAAATATCCCTTGAGAGGATCTCTTGGGTCAAGCCGGGTGGCGAGGAGATAGTAATCTCGTGGTGGTCAATAATAGTACTTCATCGGCTTGTGGTTGAAGTGAAAGGAGATGGAGAGAGTCAAAACCGGTTAAGAGCCTCCCGTAGAGGTAACTGGGAAATCAAGATAAAGTGGCAGATAGAAAGCCTTCAGTGCTCTGTTTTGGAGCACTCCATTGGGATCTGACGCTGCAGAGCTTGTCATCTGTGGCTTTGGGTGAGTCAAATCCGGTCTCTACCAGTCAAACGCCTGGTGGGGTGGCTGCAAATGTGGCGGTTAACCTGGCATCGCTGGGTCTTTCCGTGGGCCTTGCCAGCCGTATTGGTGGTGACTCCTCTGCCGCCGAATTGAAGCGCTATCTGGCGGACTCAGGGGTAGATGACGCTTTGGTGGAGGTTGACCGGGAGGGGGGAAGTGCAACCTATACGACCATCCTCAGCCCAGAGGGTGAAGTAGTGGTGGGTGCTGCTGATATGGCGCTCTACGACCAGCTTGATAAGGATTATTGGCAATATCGACATGATCACATCGTTGCCTGGGACCTGTGGTGTATCGACAGCAATCTTCCTCAATCTGGGATAGCCTACCTTGCCGATGTTGGTGAGAGGTCAAGGTTGATTGCTGTTGCTGTCTCACCCGCCAAGGTCTCTCGCTTTGGTTCAGTGCTCCCAGGGATAGGCACGCTTGTGCTCAATCTGGCAGAAGCGGGAGAGCTGTTAGGGAGAGCGCATCACTCTCTTGATGGTGCCAGAAGGGCAGCAAGGGAGATTACTCGATGCGGTGTAGAGCAGGCTTTTGTAACGGCGGGCAAAGAGGGGGCCGCCTGGGCCACCTCGATCGACGATGGGGTGGTATGTTCCCCGCCGCTCAACGCGGCGAGCAGTCTCTCAGGGGCTGGTGATGCTTTTGCTGCGGCTGCCGTAGCGGCAATCGCCATGGGTGAGAGTGCGAACAAGGCGGCGGCTTGGGGGGTTAATGCAGCGAGTGTTGTTGCCGGGTCAACCCAGGCTACTGCCCCGCTGAGCTGGGAACAGATCAAGAACTTTGAATAGAACCGGTCTTGGCAAACCAGGATCAAATCAAGAGGCTGAGAAGATGGCAAGAGCGTTAGAGATCGCCCCGGAAGTGAAGACGGCGCTGGCCGAGGGACACCCTGTTGTTGCTCTTGAGAGCACATTGATCAGCCATGGCCTGCCTGCTCCTGACAACCTTAACTGTGCCATGGAGGCAGAGTCTCGAGTACGTTCTGGTGGCGGGGTGCCGGCGACGATAGCCGTTATTGAGGGCACGATCCGTGTGGGCCTGGACCAGGGTGGCCTTGAGCGACTGGCTTCAGTGATTGAAATTGCCAAGCTGAGCAGGGATGATCTTGGCAGTGCGGTTGCCAGAGGGGTGACCGGGGCGACGACCGTTGCAGCCACCATGATCTGTGCCCGGCTCGCCGGGATCGACGTTTTCGCAACCGGTGGAGTCGGTGGAGTGCATCGTGGGTGGTCAGAGAGCATGGACATTTCGGCTGATCTGACTGAACTTTCCAGAACTGCAGTAACCGTAGTCTGCTCTGGGGCTAAGTCAATCCTTGATCTTCCGGCAACCGTTGAGATGCTTGAGACCCTGGGGGTGCCCCTTGTGGGTTATCGGGTGAGTGAGCTCCCGGCTTTTTTCTCGGCTCAGTCTGGAATTGAGTTGCGCCAGCATATCGATGAGATTGGGGAGATGGTAGAGATCATTCAAGCTCGACGACAGCTGGAAATGGGGGGAGGTGAAATTCTTGTTGTTCCCCCTCCTTCTGAGCGGGCGCTGGCTGGAGATCAGGTCAGGGCCTGGATCGAACAGGCTCTTGCCGAGGCAAAAAAGCAGGCGATCAGCGGAAAGGCGGTAACCCCTTTTCTCCTTCGGCGGCTGTCAACCCTCTCAGGGGGGGAGACGCTAAAGACAAATGTCGCTCTCATTCTCAATAACGCCACTACAGCCACTGAGCTGGCAGTAGCACTGGCGGGCTAGCTCTTTCCAAACAGTTGGTGAGGGGGTGGATCACCCTGGGTTGCCGGTTTCTGGCAAGAGGTGGCTGTAAAGACCCATGGAATGGAAAGAGGGTAGTATTCGTCACTTATGATGGAAAAATTAATTTTTAGTAACTGGATTCACTGATGCAAGCAGAGCACTATAAGCTGGTGTTGACCACTTGTGCCGATCAGGAGTCGGCCGAGTCTCTTGCCAGGCCCCTTGTAGAGGAGGGGCTTGTTGCATGTATCAATATCATTCCTCAAATGTCATCACTCTATCGTTGGCAGGGTGAGGTGAAGTGTGAACGTGAAACACTCCTTCTGATCAAGACCACTGCAGAACAGTATTCTGCCCTTGAACGAAGGCTGCTCTCACTACATGAGTATGAGCTGCCCGAAATCATTGGGCTGGATATAACTGCAGGGCTACCGGACTATCTTGGCTGGCTGGCCTCTTCAGTAGAAGAGATGGAGTAGTTTGATGTACCGAAGCGTCAAATATCTGCTGGCCTGGCTGCTCCTCGCCCTGCCGTTGGTGGGGCTAGTGGCTCAACCAGCGGTGGGCAACTCAGTGACTGATTTGAAGAAGTTGCTTGGTATAGGTGCTCCGGAGGACTCTTTTCTTAATGAGGATGATGCCTTTGCAGTCCAGGCAATACCCGCCCCCGGGGGTGATGCGATCAGGGTCATCTTTGAGATTGCAGAGGGGTACTATCTCTATCGCAGTAAAATGGGCTTCACCATAGAAGGGGGGACGGCGGCCCTCAGTAGTGCCGAGCTTCCACCGGGCGAGGAGAAAACGGATGAGTATTTCGGCCTGATGGAGATCTACCATGGGCGTGTGGAGATCAATCTGCCTCTTGAGCGGGCTCACGTCGGGCCTGAGGAAGTTATTCTCCACCTGGCCTATCAGGGGTGTGCAGAGGCCGGCATCTGCTATCCCCCCATCAAGCGTAAGATCAGCCTGACACTCCCCCCTGTTGAAGCCACGGCTTCAGCGCCAGTTGATCCAGAGGCTTCTGAAGAAACGGGCTCCTTCCTGGTCTATATGCTGGCTGCGTTTGGGGCGGGTCTCTTGCTCACCTTTACCCCTTGCGTACTGCCGATGATTCCGATTCTCTCCAGCGTCATCGTCGGCCAGGGAGAGAGGCTGACCAGAGCACGTGGTGGAGCGCTCTCAATCGTCTATGTTCTGGGGACGGCTGCGACCTATACTGTTGCCGGAGTGGTGGCCGGATTGACGGGAGAGCAGCTGCAGGCCTATTTCCAGAATATCTGGGCTATCGGAGGCCTCAGTCTGCTGTTTGTCATCATGGCACTCTCCATGTTTGGTCTCTACGACCTGCAGATGCCAAGCACCATTCAGTCCCGGCTTGAGGGCAGAACCCGGGGAATGGGCGGCTCTTACAGCATGGTCTTCTTTCTGGGGGCACTCTCCGCCCTAATTGTTGGGGCTTGTGTCTCACCCGTTTTAATCGCCGTGCTCAGCATAGCGATTGCAGCGGGGGATCCGGTGCTTGGGGGGTTGACCATGTTCTCCATGGCGCTGGGGATGGGCCTCATTCTGGTTGTTATCGGTTTTAGCGCCGGCTTCCTGATACCTCATGCAGGGGCCTGGATGGATCGGGTAAAGCAGAGTTTTGGTGTCATGCTCCTGGGGGTGGCGATCTATCTTCTTGGGGCCATACCTGAAGTACCGGTGCTGCTTCTTTGGGGTGCTCTTCTTATTATTACAGGGGTATTTTTGGGGGCGGTACAGGCGCTCCCAAAGGAGAAGAGAGGATGGCAAGTGTTGTGGAAAGGGGTAGGTATAGTGCTGTTGATCTGGGGGGTGCTGGCCCTTGTAGGGGGGTTCGCCGGTAAACGGGACATCCTCAACCCTCTCCCTCTGGAACTCCTTTCCGGATCTGATCCCACCGTAGAGAATATTGATCGTGATGAACTCTTTACCCAGGTTCCCGACATGGCCACCTTGGAGCGAGAGCTTGAAGCGGCAAGCCGAAATAACCAGCCTCTCTTGCTCAACTTTTATGCCGACTGGTGCATCGATTGCCTGCGTATGGAGGAGGCAACCTTCAAAGATGCCACCGTACTTGGTGGCCTGGAGCGCTTTGTAGCGCTACAGGTAGACCTGACTGATCCGGGGAATCCCCTTACCAAGGAGATCAAGCGGCACTTCGGGGTATTTGGCCCCCCGGCAATGCTCTTTTTTGACCCTGCAGGCGAGGAGCAGATTAGACTGCGGCGGTATGGGTATCTCTCTGTCGGCAAGTTTAATCAGCTCATCAGCCAGCTCAGGTAGTCTCTTGTCGGCCTCTCCAACTCTCAGGTACAGACTGCTCCTTATTGTGGCTACGTTTGCCATTGGGGGTGGGATCGGGCTCTGGTGGTCAACCCTGACTCAGCCAGAAGAGAGCTTCCCGCCTGTCAGCCAGCTGCTCTCTCTTAAGGATGTTGAGGGGGTTGTCCACCCGCCCTCAAAATGGCAGGGGAAGGTTCAGCTGATCAACTTCTGGGCCACCTGGTGTACACCCTGTCGCCAGGAGATTCCTCTCTTTGCCAGCCTCTATAGTCGCTGGCAGGAGCGGGGACTGGTGGTTGTCGGTATAGCCATAGATGAAGTTGATGCGGTAAGACGCTTTGGAGATGAAGTCGGAATCAACTACCCCTCATTGATCGCCGGGAAGGATGGGCTTGGGTTGATGGCCCGCTTTGGGGGGGGGCAAGGCCTCCCCTATAGCCTGCTGGTAGATCGAAAGGGCAATATCGTTGAACGCAAGCTGGGAATGTTCAGAGAGAGTGAGATTGAGGCGTTGATTGAGTCATACATCGGGCCTGGTTGATCGTTCACACCCTCTAAGTGTCATCAAGCCGTTGCCTCGATTCTGGTGATTCCATCCGGGGGCTGTTTTGTCGTGAAAATGCAACTAATGAGCAAGATTTGCGTTGATCTGGACTTTATCTCCATATTTCTTCAGAATGATAGCCTAACTTTCCGGGGCCCCGATAGGGCCACTGAGCGCTCCCACTGCCATAGAAAAAGGGCGGCAAACAAGAGTAATAGATGTTCCCAACCTCAACCTTGTGGGTGAGCGGAAGCCAGAGCTTTATGGGTAGGCAAGGAAAAATGAGGAGAGACAGAGATGGATATTAGAAAAGTAAAAAAGCTGATCGAGCTCCTGGAGACCTCAGAACTCTCTGAGATTGAGATCCATGAGGGTGAGGAGTCGATTCGACTGAGTCGTGGGGGAGCAGTGTTTGCTCAGGCTCCTGTCCTGCCAGTTGCATCAACACCAGCTGCTTCGACTCCTTCAGCAGCAGAGCGGGCCACTATAGCTGCCGAGCCCGAAGTCCCGGACGGCCATAGTGTCAATTCACCTATGGTAGGCACCTTCTATACGGCATCAACACCTGAAGCTGAGGCCTTTGTTAAGGTGGGTGACCAGGTTGAAACTGGCGATACCCTCTGTATTATTGAGGCGATGAAGATGTTCAACCAGATAGAAGCCGATCGGTCGGGTACAGTGCGTGCAGTACTTAAGACCAATGGCGAGCCTGTTGAGTATGGCGAGCCTCTGGTTATCATAGGATAGAGTTTAAGCTGTGAAGATAGAAAAACTGGTCATCGCCAATCGCGGTGAAATCGCACTGCGCGTCCTTAGAGCATGCCGTGAACTGAATATTCATACTGTGGCCCTCCATTCGGAGGCAGACAGAGACTCAAAAACGGTTCGTATTGCTGACGAATCAGTCTGCATTGGCCCCCCCCCGGCAGGGGAGAGCTATCTCAATATTCCTTCAGTAATTGCTGCTGCAGAGGTGACCGATGCATCGGCCATTCATCCCGGTTATGGGTTCCTTTCAGAAAATGCTGACTTTGCAGAACGGGTAGAAGAGAGCGGATTTATCTTTGTGGGTCCAAAGCCGGAGACCATTCGCCTCATGGGGGATAAAATTTCTGCCATCAGGGCAATGAAGGAGGCCGGTGTACCCTGTGTTCCTGGCTCCGAAGGGTCATTGGATGACGATGACATGAAAACCATAGAGATTGCTCGGAACATCGGTTACCCCGTCATCATCAAGGCATCCGGAGGTGGGGGTGGCCGTGGCATGCGCGTCGTCCATACGGAAGCGGCCTTGTTGAATGCTGTTGCACTGACACGTGCAGAGTCACTCGCCGCGTTTCATAATGATGTCGTCTATATGGAGCGCTTTCTGGGTTCACCCCGCCACATTGAGATTCAGGTTCTGGCAGATGCCCATGGAAACGCCGTTCATTTGGGTGAACGAGATTGTTCGATGCAGCGACGCCACCAAAAAGTGATTGAAGAGGCTCCTGCACCCGGTATTACGGAGGAGCAGCGTCAACAGATAGGGCAGCGCTGTGTCGAGGCCTGCAAGACCATTGACTACCGAGGAGTGGGTACTTTTGAGTTTCTCTATGAGCAGGGTGAGTTCTTCTTCATTGAGATGAATACCCGGATCCAGGTCGAACATCCGGTGACCGAGATGATTACCGGGCTTGATCTTGTGCGTGAGCAAATTGCGGTGGCATCCGATGAGCCACTTTCATTTTCCCAGGATGATATTCAGATTCGTGGTCATGCTCTTGAGTGTCGGATTAATGCTGAAGATTCTGAGACCTTTTTACCCTCACCCGGCAAGATCACACAGTATCATCAGCCGGGAGGCCCGGGGGTGCGTGTGGACTCACACATCTTTGCCAACTACACCGTTCCACCCTACTATGATTCGATGATTGCCAAGGTGATTACCCATGGGAACAATCGACACAAAGCTATCGCCCGGATGTACGGTGCGCTTCAGGAGATGGTGGTTGAAGGCATCAACACCAATATTCCACTGCAGCGAACACTGGTGAAAGATTCAGCTTTTCGGGAAGGTGGATTGAATATCCACTATCTTGAAAAAAAGCTGAACGAATAATCTCTCAAACCCGATGCCGTGGCTCAATGTTCGCCTGCTTGCTGAGCGAGATGAGCTTGAATCTGTAGAGGCTACGCTGCAGGAAGCGGGGTCAGTGGCAGTGACCTGGGAGAATGGTGGTGAGAAACCCTCTTATGTCAGTGACCCTGAAACCGTTCCCTCCTGGGATCGAGTCATGGTTACCGGGCTCTTTCCTGGAGAACTCTCTGTTGAAGAGGTGAGAGTGAGACTTGGCTCTGCCTGGTGCCAGGCGCACAGCACCAGGATGGAAGCGTTGGAAGAGCGTGATTGGGAGCGCGAGTGGCTTGAACACTTTCACCCTATCCAAATAGGCAAGCATCTATGGGTGGTCCCAAGCTGGTGTCCCCCTCCAGATCCAGAGGCCATTAACCTGATGATCGACCCTGGCCTGGCCTTTGGAACGGGCACTCATCAGTCGACGGCGCTCTGTCTTAAGCGGCTGGATCAACTAAGCGCAGATTTGGCCGGGGCCGCAGTGGTGGATATTGGCTGCGGCTCTGGAATTCTGGCACTGGGCGCACTGTTGTTGGGGGCTGACACTGTTTGGGGTTCGGATATTGACCACCGCGCACTCACCACAGCGCGGGAAAATGCGAAACGTAATGGTCTCACGCAACGCCTCCACCTCTTCTTGCCCGATGAACTTCCGATGGCTGTAGTTGGGGATATTGTAGTCGCCAATATTCTGGCATCAACTTTGGTATCGTTGGCCGTAGAGATTGACAGTCGTGTCAAGCCCGGGGGCAAGCTACTGTTGTCGGGAATTCTTGCTGGCCAGGAGTCAGAGGTTATCGATGCCTTTTCAGAGTGTTATCAATTCACTGTCCAAGAGGAAGAGGGCTGGATCCTGGTTGAGGGGGACAAGGAAGCCCCTTAGACACAGCCTTGCCGAAGGGCAGGCTGTCACCCTTGTGAACAGAGCGTTGGGCAGAGCGACACCTTCAGATGTGATGGGGATCCGACAAGATTCCCTAAAAGTGTCAACCCGAGTAGATTACCGACGCCCCAAACCGGTATCATCCACCTCCCTTTAGCCGGTGGCGATAAGCCCCGAACCTTCTTTGAGTAGTTTTTAGTGATGCAGATAGGGCCATATCCATTTTCAGTCCGTGTTGTACTGGCTCCGATGGCAGGAATTACGGACCTGCCTTTTCGCAAGCTTTGTCGTCGCTTTGGTGCAGCTTTTGCTGTTTCCGAGATGGTCTCTGCCAACGCCCAGCTCTATGGGTCAATAAAGACCCAGCGAAAAATTGACCATCGGGGAGAGGCCAAGCCCAGAGTAGTACAGATAGCCGGAGCGGATCCCCGCGCCATGGCACTTGTCGCCAGATTCAATGCTGATAATGGGGCAGATATCATCGATATCAATATGGGGTGTCCGGCAAAAAAAATCTGTCGCCAGCAGGCGGGTTCAGCCCTCCTGCGCGATCAATCACTGGTCAGAAAAATAATTGGCGCAGTGGTGGAGGCGTGTGATTTACCCATTACTCTCAAGATAAGAACAGGCTGGGACGAAAACAGTCGAAATGCCGTAGCCGTAGCAAAACTGGCTGAAGAGGAGGGTATTGCTGCCCTGGCTGTTCATGGCCGAACCCGGGCCTGCGGATTCCATGGCCAGGCTGAATACGAGACAATTAGAGAGGTTAAACAGGGGGTCTCTATCCCTGTTATTGCCAATGGTGACATCGGGACCCCGGCACAGGCAAAGAGGGTCCTTGATTTTACGGGTGCAGATGCAATCATGGTTGGACGGGGTGCCCGCGGACGTCCCTGGCTCTTTCAGCAGATCAACCGTTTTGTTGAAGATGGGGTGATGGTTGACGAGCCGGCAATCGAGTTCCAGTATCAGATCGTGGCTGAACATCTTCAAGCCCTCTATGCATTTTATGGCGACACGATGGGCGTGCGGATCGCACGTAAGCACCTGGCGTGGTATACAAAGGGTCTGCCAGGGGGGAGTGAGTTTAGACGACAGATCAACAGTGAGACCTTGTCGGTAGAACAGAGTCGCAAGGTCAAAGACTTTTATCAACGACAGTTGGCAGACCATATACTTGCAGCATGACAATGAAAAAGACAAAAAAAGAGGGCGGACCAGATTCACTGGCAAAGCATGTTGACCAGGCTCTGAGTCGCTATTTTGAGGATTTAAACGATCAGGACCCGGTAGACCTCTATGCCATGGTAATTCGTGAGGTTGAACGCCCGGTGCTTGAAAGAGCGATGGCAAGAGCCGAGGGAAACCAGAGCAGGGCATCAAAAATACTCGGGATCAACCGTAATACACTACGAAAAAAACTGCTCGACCACGGCATCAGTTAACCGGTTCTATCGATCTGGATGGTCGTGGGGGTGGAGATAATGATATTTACCGGAGTGACACAAAGATGACTGACCCGCACTCAGACGCGGCCTCTCCTGATATGAGAGCTGGAAAAATATGTAAAATAAATCGAGCCCTGATCAGTGTTTCCGATAAGAGCGGGCTTGCCGAGTTGGGCAGGGGGTTGGCTGAATTTGGTGTTGAGGTGCTCTCCACCGGGGGTACTTTCAGCCAGCTTCAGGAGAGTGGAGTAGAGGTCAGAGAGGTCTCGGCACACACCGGCTTCCCGGAGATGATGGAGGGTCGGGTGAAGACTCTCCACCCTATTATTCACGGCGGCATTCTGGGTCGTCGAGGAGTGGACGACAAGGTAATGAGGGAAAGTGGTATTGCCCCTATCGATCTGGTGGTGGTCAATCTCTATCCCTTTGAGCAGACCGTTGCGTCACCTTCATGCCCTTTTGAGGAAGCGGTTGAAAATATCGATATCGGCGGTCCGACACTCCTTCGTGCCGCCGCAAAAAATCATGCTGATGTGGCTGTGGTAACGGACCCTGAGGATTATGAGCTTCTGATTGAAGAGTTGAAAGCCCATGGTGGCGTCACAGCAGCGACTCGGCTTAATCTGGCTAAGAAGGCATTCTCCCACACCGCCCGGTATGATGGCGTGATTGCCAACTATCTTGGACTGCTCGATGGAGAGGGAGGAAAAAAAGACTTCCCGGAGACGCTGACCCGGCAATACCGCCGCCTTGAGACACTGCGTTATGGTGAAAACCCCCACCAGGGGGCTGCTCTCTACGGTGACACCTCTCCCGCTTCCGGCACTCTGACCGAGGCTCGCTTTGTTCAGGGAAAGGCCCTCTCCTACAACAACCTTGCAGATACCGATGCTGCCCTTGAGTGTGTACGCTCATTCTCTGAGCCCGCCTGTGTGATTGTCAAACATGCCAACCCCTGTGGGGTGGCTGTGGCAGAGAACATCGATAGCGCCTATGAGTCAGCCTACCGGACCGACCCCACCTCAGCGTTTGGTGGAATTATCGCCTTTAATCGCCCCCTGGGCCGTGCACTGGCGACCACCTTGACAGAGCGACAGTTTATCGAGGTGATTGTGGCACCAACCGTGGATGAGGGTGCCAGGCCAATCCTGGCGACCAAGCCCAATATACGGGTTCTGGAAGTCTCTGAAAATGAGGGATCACAGATGGAACTTCAGGTGAAGCGAATTGATGGCGGTCTTCTGGTCCAGGACCCGGATCGGGGTACGGTAACCAGCGAAGAGCTGCAAGTAGTCTCAGAATCTACTCCCGATGCCGAGCAGATGGCTGATCTCATCTTTGCCTGGAAGGTGGCCAAGTACGTTAAATCGAATGCCATTGTCTATGCTCGTGATCTCGCCACTGTAGGAATTGGTGCGGGGCAGATGAGCCGGGTCTATTCCGCCAAGATTGCCGGAATAAAGGCTCGGGATGAGGGCCTTGCCGTTGAGGGTGCGGTGATGGCTTCGGACGCCTTCTTCCCCTTCAGGGATGGGATCGATGCGGCCCACGAGGTGGGTATTCGGGCGGTAATCCAACCCGGGGGATCAATGAGGGATGATGAGGTGATTGCCGCTGCCAACGAACACGGTATCGTAATGGTGTTTACCGGCATGCGTCATTTCCGACACTAGCGATGGGGGGTTAGAGTGAAAGTGCTTGTTGTTGGCGCCGGGGGGCGTGAACATGCCCTGGCATGGAAGTTGGCCCAGTCATCCCGGGTAAGCCAGGTGTTCGTGGCCCCGGGTAATGGTGGAACCGCGCTTGAGGCAGGGGTTCAGAATATCCCTGTCTCTGTTGATGACACCAGGGCGCTGATCCATTTTGCCCGTGAAGAGGGGATAGCACTCACGGTGATTGGTCCGGAGGGCCCCCTTGTGGAGGGTGTTGTCGACCACTTTAGGGAGGCTGGCCTGAGGTGTTTTGGCCCTGGTCGGGAGGCGGCTCAGCTTGAAGGCTCAAAATCCTTCGCCAAGTCATTTCTCTTTCGACACAACATTCCTACAGCGGGTTCCCGGACGTTTTCCAACCCTCACAAAGCCAAGGAGTGGATAAGGGAGCAGGGTGCACCGGTCGTCATCAAAGCGGATGGACTGGCGGCGGGAAAAGGGGTGACTGTAGCCATGAGTGTAGATGAAGCCCTTCAGGCAGTTGATGAGATTCTGGTTGAGAATCGTTTTGGAGAAGCGGGCGCTCTGGCCGTTGTTGAGGAGTGGCTCGAGGGTGAGGAGGCAAGTTTTATCTGTATGGTCAATGGTCAGCAGGTTTTGCCGCTGGCCACTTCTCAGGATCACAAAGCCCGAGATGAGGGTGACAAGGGGCCAAACACAGGGGGGATGGGGGCCTACTCACCCGCTCCGGTAGTAACCCCCCAGATGCACCAACACATAATGGCTGATGTGATTGAGCCAACAGTTCGTGGCCTCATTGATGAGGGCATCCATTACACCGGCTTCCTCTACGCCGGGTTGATGGTCAGCCCGGAGGGTGTTCCCAGAGTGCTTGAGTTCAACTGTCGATTTGGTGACCCTGAAACCCAGCCAGTGCTAATGCGTCTTGAGAGTGACCTTGCTGATCTTATTGATGCTGCGCTTGATGGAAACCTTGATTCCGTTGAGGCCAGTTGGAGACCTGAGATAGCCCTTGGTGTGGTGCTTGCTGCAGGGGGGTATCCCGGCACACCCAGAAAGGGTGATCTGATTTCCGGGGTTGCCCAGATGCCGCCAAGTGGGGTCAAGGTCTTCCATGCGGGCAGCCATTTGGTTGGGGAAGATGTGGTTACCGATGGAGGGCGTGTTCTCTGTGTAACCGCACTGGGTAGCGATGTACGACAAGCGAGGGAGCACGCATACCGGCACATTGATACACTGGACTGGCCGCAAATGTTTTTTCGACGGGATATTGGATATCGTGCTGTGGCGCGTGAGAACAATGATCCCGTTACAGAATAACGATTACCTGGAGGTACTACAATGACACAACCCTTTGTTGCCGTCCTGATGGGATCTGATTCAGATCTTGGGGCGATGCAAACCACACTTGATACGCTTAGTGCGCTTGATGTTCGATGGGAGGTGAAAATTACTTCGGCTCATCGGACACCGGGAGCAACCCATGATTACGTCAAGGATGCGGAGGCCCGGGGTTGTGCCCTCTTTATTGCCGCTGCCGGGTTGGCGGCACATTTGGCCGGGACGGTTGCCGGTTTGACGCTGAAACCGGTGATTGGGGTGCCTATGGATGGGGGGCCACTGAAAGGACAGGATGCCCTCCTGTCAACCGTGCAGATGCCGGGCGGTGTTCCGGTAGCCTGTATGGCGATCGGCAAGGCCGGGGCACGCAATGCGGCCTACCTCGCCGCCCAGATCCTGGCACTGGGTGATCCCGCACTTGCCAGAAGGGTTGCCGAAGATCGGGCTGCAGGGGCGAGGGCGGTTGAAGATAAAGACAGCGCACTACAGGCCACTATAGAATCCTGAACTTGAATAGAGGCGACCTTGAAGAAGCGGCGGCGGTGATTGCCCAGGGTGGTATTGTTGCCTACCCCACCGAATCCTGCTACGGCCTCGGTTGTGACCCTCGTCTCGCCCCATCCGTACGTCGCTTGTTGGGGATAAAACGGCGGTCGATTGATAAAGGGGTGATTCTGGTTGGAGCCGATTGGTCTCAGCTCTCCGTCTATGTGGATTGTTCTCACAGGGAGGCTATCGCACGTGCACAAGAGAGCTGGCCTGGGCCCTACACCTGGCTCCTCCCGGGAGAGGGCCGTACACCCTATTGGATCAGGGGTGATCACCCTAAAGTGGCAGTGAGGGTCACCTCTCATCCGGGTGCAGCGGCACTCTGTCGCCATGCACGCCGGGCGCTGGTTTCAACAAGTGCAAATCGCCAGGGCTTTCCACCGGCCTCCACATTCAAAGAGGTGAGCCGTACACTGGGTGATGAGGTTGACTATATTCTTAGGGGGAGAGTGGGCCAATTGTCTGCTCCGACGACAATAACGGACGCTCTCAGCGGTGATCTCATTCGTCAGGGTGGGGTGCAATAGAGTGAAAACGGATAATTCACTTCACTTGTGGTGGAGGGACTAAATGTATCTTGCTTACCGACTGGTTCTCTATCTGTTGTTTCCAGTTGTCATTCTGCGGCTCTTAGGCAGGGGGTTCAGGAATCGAAATTACTGGAGCCGGTGGTCAGAACGATTTGGCTTTATTCCTGAAAACAGGAGAGGGCCCTATCGTGCCTGGGTCCACGCGGTCTCTGTTGGTGAAGTAAAGGCCGCCAGCCCAATCCTCGAAATCCTGCTGGAGAATTTTGAGGGCCAGCCTGTACTGGTTACTACAATGACACCCACAGGGGCTATGGAGGTAGAGCAACTCTTTGGTCATCGAGTGGATCATCTCTATCTGCCCTACGACTACCCCGGTGTTATAAGACGTTTTTTGAAGCTGACCGCTCCCCAGGTCGCCATTATCATGGAGACAGAGATCTGGCCTAATCTGATTGAGGCCTGTTTTCAGCAAAAACTACCTGTGGTTTATACCAATGTTCGGCTCTCTGAACGTTCCTTCCAGGGGTATTTGAGGTTTGGCCGGCTAACAGGCCAGGCGCTCTCCAGAGTGGATCGTTTTGCCGTTCAATCCAGCGTTGATGCCGAACGCATCATCACGCTGGGTGCCGAGCCAACACAGGTCACCGTTACGGGCAGTGTTAAGTTTGATATTCGTCGGCCCGCAAGCATACGAGAGGTTGCAGAGGCGCTTCGAAGAGAGCTGGGGTGGGAACGCAATATCTGGGTTGCGGGGAGCACTCACGAGGGTGAAGAAGAGCAGCTGCTCGAAGCCTACCGGCAGTTGCATTTGAGATTCCCTGACCTGTTGCTCGTCATTGTTCCCCGCCACCCCGAACGCTTTACCCAGGCCTATCGGCTGGCAAAGAAGGGGGGGTTTGAGGTGAGACGCCATAGTGAGCAGAGGGGAGCCCTCAAAGAGAGTATTCAGATCTATATTGGGGACACCATGGGCGAACTGGCTGTGTTTTTGGCAGCTGCAGACGTTGCCTTCATTGGTGGGAGCCTGGTGGCAACGGGTGGCCATAATATTCTTGAGGTGAGTGCTGCCGGGGTCCCAGTCATCTTTGGCCCTTACATGTTCAATTTTCAGGAGATCGCCACCATCACCCTCGATCACAATGCAGGGGTCCAGGTTAAGGATGGAGGTGAGTTGGCTGATCGCGTAGGCGATTATCTGAGTGATCCCGAGTCAAGAGATCGTGCAGGGGAGGCAGGGCGGAAGATGGTGGAAGAAAATCGTGGAGCCGTTGAGCGTGTCCTGGCGGTTCTGGAACCCTATCTTCATGACTGAGAAGGGGCAATCCGGCGCTGTGACCCCTGTTCTTCGGCAGAGCCAAGAGCCACCGAAAGGCCAGATTCGCCACCATTGCGGCCAGGAGCAGTGCAAGGATAAATCGAGCAATACGGGTAGCTCTGGTCCGATATCAGGACGGGGATGGGGTGAATTTCAGCTACCTCTCCAGCCAGCTGTTGATCCGTTCTATAACCGTTGCATCTGTCCTTCCCACCATATTCTCGAGTTTCAGCAGGTTAAGAATGTAGCGGTAGCGTGATTGCAGCAGATCTCTTCTTGCCAGAAAGAGATCTCTTTGGGCATCAAGAACATCAAGATTGGAGTTGGCTCCAGCCTTGAACCCCTCCTGTTTTGCTTCCAGCGCCTTCCCGCTTGCTCGGACGGCCTGCTCATAGGCATCCACCTGGCGGATGTTGGTCAGCAGATCATTGTAGGTGGTTCTGGTATTAAGAGCCGTTGACCGTTCTATCCCCTCTTCCTGCAGCTGGGCAGCCTCATAACGGTGCGTTGATTCAGTGACTCTGGCGGGAACCGCGCCACCGCTGTAGATCGGCCAGCTAAGATTAATTCCAAAGTTGCCTGAGGTCGAGAGCGACGTAGCGTTTCCATTTGCCGTTGAGCGTGAGAGCGAGGCACTGAGTGAAAGGCTGGGCAAACGAGCCGCCTCTGCGATACCGATCTGCTGCTTGGCAAGAGCAGTTCGGTTGCGAGCAATTCTAAGTGCCAGGTTCTCCTTAAGCGCCTGATCTAACCAATGGCCCTGGTCTTTGGGATTGGGAGCTTCAATGGGGGCGTTTTCACCCAGGGGCTTCAGGTTGGGGGTGTTTCGGCCAAGGGCTTGTGCCAGCTGTAGCTGGGCCTCATTGAGCTTATTCACCGCTCCAATTTGGGAGGCTTCAGAGAGTTTAAGGCGGGCCTCAGCCTCAAAGAGATTGATGGTGGTGCCAAGCCCGACTGAAAGCCGTTCACGAGCGAGTTCAAGGTGGCGGGTAATGGCGCTTTGTTCTTTGTTTGTCAGCTCAAGGTTATCCTGGGCGGCCAGGGTATCAAAATAGAGTTTTGCAACTTTGAGCATCAGCTCCTGATGCGCCACTCTAAGCTCAAGGTCACCAACAGCTGCCTGGCCTTTTGCACTTTCAAGGGTGCGATCGTTGGCATAATTAATCAGTGGCTGGGAGTATTGCAGAGAGAAGCTGCCACCATTTGAGCTGTCACTCTGGGAAGGGGTGTTGCCGCTCTCACGTGAGCTTTGTGTATGGTTTAGGTTGCCCTGAACGCGCAGTGTTGAGCCCTTTTTTGACTCCGCCAAAGGGACGCCGGAGAGCACCGCTTTATGGGTTGCACGCTGAGCCTGGAAGTTGGCATCGTGTTTTAGAGCAAGCTGGTAGGCAGACAGCAAGTCGATGATCGACCCCTCCTGGGCGGCCATGGGTGTGGCCAGAAGAGAGAGGGCCAGCCAGAGACATCTATTTTTTATAACCAGAGATTTATTGATAACCATGGGCTCTTTTTTTTGGTTTTTTTCCATGATGTTATTTTGACACAGTTGTGACCAGATGCATTTCCCTGCCCGCAACTTTACATAACTTTACCTGGTCACTTGATTCAGAAAGTAAATTCAGGCGGTATCTGGATATTTTCCAGAGATGGAAGCTCAGTGTCAAAGAGGGAAGTCTCTATGTAGTTATCACCTGATTTGCGTTCTAGGAGAATGGCTTCCATAGCGGGAGAGGTGCCCACCACAGCGACCAGTCTTCCATCAACGGCAAGTTGATTGCGCAGTGACGGGTTAATTGAAAGCAGAGATCCGGTAAGGAGAATGGCATCAAATGGGGCCTCTAGGGGCCATCCCTGAGCACCATCTCCAACTTTGAAGGTGACATTGGTGATGCCGTGGGATGTTAGTTTTTCTGTTGCAGCCTGACTTACCGATGGGTTGATCTCTACCGTGGTAACGGTGGCTGCCAGTGAACTAAGTAGGGCAGTAACAAATCCACTTCCTGTTCCCACTTCAAGCACGCTGTCATCAGGTTTAAGATTGAGCGCCTGAAGCAGTCGGCCCTCAAGTTTTGGGTGCATCATCAACTCTCCATCGCCAAGCGGGATGGCAATGTCCATAAACGCCCTCTGTCGCTGGTCATTGGGAACAAACTCTTCCCTAGGAATGGTTGCCATAGCATCGAGCAGACGCTGGTCCAAAACATTCCAGGGTCGAATCTGTTGTTCAATCATGTGGTAACGGGCTTTTTCCATATCCATGGTATTGGTTCCAATGTTAAGAACTGTCTGCTGATGACGAGCAGTAGGGTCTTTGTTCAGTTAACTTCGGGGTCTGCGTTATCCTGCTGGATTCAAACCGGACCCCATTCATAACCAAAGGGTAAGGTGTTTATCAAATCAGTGCAATGAGCAGGGCCAATAGAGTGGCCCGCTGTTTGAGATTGATTTCAAGAGGCAAGGGTGGAACGGACCTTCTCTTTTCTGGGCAACAGGGCAATGGTCAGAGCGCCAAGACCAGCGAGAAGTGCCAGCAGGGTGAAGAGTTGGTGAAATTCACCGCTCTGTTGGTGGAAATAGGCAATCAGCGTTACTGCGATCGGGCCTGCACCAAAAACGAGGGTGAATTTGGCTCCAAAAGCGAGTCCATGATGATGGGCCGGCGTGTATTGGGCGAGAAGCAGATTTTCTGC
>DIIC01000055.1:19029-22566 GCA_002420425.1 Proteobacteria bacterium UBA5680
AGCATGAGCAGATAGAGTCTTTTTAGGGGAAAGCGGTCGGCAAGATGGCCTACTACTAACTGCATGGCAGCACTTGCCGTGTAGACTGCAGTGACTAAAACCCCAATCTCAGCATAGCCTGTGCCCAGAATGTTGCTGGCCCTAAGCTCAAAAACTTTTGGCAGAACCGTCTGTGTTGATTGGAAGATCAGGCCACCAATGAACATTACCAGGAGCAGGAGCAGGAAGATCGAGAGGTGGCTTCTCCCCTTAGATTCAGCTTGGTTCTCTCTGGGCAGACGATCACCGATTCGCCGTGTGAGCAGTGCCCAGAGAAAAAACAGTCCAGTAGCCAGAGCGATAAGTCCAGGGAGCAAAAAGGCGCTTCGCCAACCAAAAGCTTCTACCAGCAGGCCGGCAACAAGGGCCGAGAGTGCCACACCGAGACTGCCGAAAATGCCATTAAAGCCAAGGGCCTTCCCCGGGTTTCTGTCAGTATTGCGGATTAGCCAGGGGATGGCAACGGGGTGGTAGATGGAGGCAAAAAGACCTACTCCTGTAAGCGAGATGAGGAGCTCAAGGGGTGTTGATGCAAACCCGGCAAAGAGGGTAGAGATGCCAAGGCCAATAAAAAAAAGAGCAAGAGTCCCCGGGGCGCTCCAGCGGTCAGCCAGCCAGCCGGCCGGTAGCGCGGCCAGCCCCACCATCAGGGCGCCAGGGGCCCAAAGTTTAATCAGCTGGTGATAGGGAAGTTCCCAGGCACTCTCGATAGAGAGGATGATGATGAAATAAAAGGCGGTAAACATATGCACATAGAGATGCCCAAGATTGGCAAATATGAGAGCCAGAGATATTGTCGGCCGAACCAAAAAGAGAACCCCTGCTTAATGTTCAGCAGTGGGCAGTCGTTGACTGCGTCGGTCGAGAAATAGGTTGTAACTGGCAATCAGGGCAGGAAACAGGTTGGAGAGAATACCAACCGAGTCATTTTTTCCAAAAATGAAATAACCCAGCAGTAGAATGCTGCCAGAGAGGCTCATATACCAGAATAGGCTGGGCATGGTGACCTGCTGGTTTCGATGAGAGACATAGATCTGGACAAACCAGCGTCCGGCAAAGAGCAGGACCCCCAGATAACCCATCAGTTTCCATGGGGTGATGGTAATGCCCCAGTCCTGGAAGAGAATTTCATTCATTTGTTACTCCTGAAGAGGCCTAGTGGTGTTGATACCGGTTAAAGGGAATTCTGACTGTTCTGGATTCACTTGGCCTGTATTGTGTTTAGTGGAGTGTCGACTATTAGCGGACTTTTGGCTAGACCCATCCAGACCGGCTGGCAGGGGTGGTTGCATGGAGTAGCGATGGCTTGGGCCCTGATTTGAGAATATTCAGCCACTCTCGGGCGGTTTGTGGAAGCTAAGAGGCCTTAGTTTTTCTGATCCGGGCGCTCTGACACTGCCGGCTCCTCACTCACATCGGGAAGACTCCATCGATGTTGCAGCCAAATGACACCAAGAAGGTCAATCACTCCCGTCCAGAGGCGGTTATTCAAACCATAGTGTGAACGCCCGGCTACTCTTGGGCGGTGATTTACTTCAACTGAGACCACTCCCCCCCCATGGCGAACGATCAGGGCGGCTAAAAAGCGGTGCATATGGTCAAAGGCGGGAAGCTCAAGGAAGAGTTGGCGGGGGAAGAGTTTGAGGCCACATCCACTGTCAGGGGTGAGATCATGGAGCAGGCGCTGGCGAATAGAGTTGGCAATACGCGAGGAGACCCGTTTTAGCCAGGTATCCCGGCGCTTTCGTCGATGGCCGATAATCAGGGCGGTGTTGTCTGGAGTTGAAGGAATATTTAATTGATTGACCAGAGTGATGATGTCGGCGGGATCATTCTGTTGATCACCATCAAGGGTCACAATCCACTCTCCTTGAGCCCTTCTGACACCTGAAATGATGGCGGCACTCTGTCCGGACTGCCCGGAATGGGTAACAACTCTGACCCTTGGGTTGGCGGCTGCGGCAAGACAAAGGCGGTCGGCAGTGGTATCGCTACTGCAGTCATCAACAAACAGGAGTTCATAATTAAGGCGGCCTTTAAGTGCGGCATCGACCTCAGTAGCAAGAGGGATTATGTTCTCCTCTTCGTTATGGACCGGAACGACAACCGAGAGCAGTGCGATGGGTAGGGTCATAGTGTTGGGTCGTCAAGTGTGCAGATCAGGATCAATGCTCGCGTTGTCAGAAGGACTGGGTGAGGAGTCATGGCGCTCTTATGGAAAGGGCAGATTATAGCAGTTGGTTTTCACTCTTGATCGAGACGTTTGAGCAGGGGGCCGAGAGAGAGCCCCTGGACCGAGATCGAGAAGATAACCACCACGTAGGTTGCCATCACCAGAATGCTTCTTTCAGCTCCTGCGGGAAGAGAGAGGGCAAGTGCAATCGAAATACCCCCTCTAATCCCGCCCCAGACCAGGATCTTCACCACATTTGGGCTGAAGCTATGGCGAAGACGAAGGAGAAGAACAGGCAGACCTACACTGAATAAACGAGAGAAGAGGACGATGGGTATGGCCACCAGGCCTAGTACCAGTGCAGTTAATGAAAAGTCCAGGGTGAGAAGTTCGAGCCCGATGAGGGTGAAGAGAACCATATTGAGGGACTCATCGATCAACTCCCAGAAGGCATCGATATGCTCTTTGGTTTTAGCCGACATTGCCAGAGTTCGTCCCCGGTTGCCAATCAGCAGGCCGGCAATCACAACACAGATCGGGCCTGAAACATGGAGCTCCAGGGCCAGCATATAACCACCAAGCGCAACAGCCAGGGTGATTAGAATTTCTGTCTGGTAGTTGTCAATGGTGCGTAGCAGGCGGTATCCAAAATAACCCAGGGATAATCCCAGCAGGGCACCTCCAGCTGTCTCCTGAAGGAAAAGTTTCAGTGTTCCTGTGAGAGAGACTGACTCGGGGTTGGTAACCATGCCGGCCAGGACAAGAAATACCACCACGCCAACACCATCATTAAAGAGTGATTCACCAGCAATTTTGGTCTCCAGGGAGCGGGATACGCCGACCGTCTTTAAAGTTGCCGCCACAGCGATCGGATCGGTCGGCGAGATCAGCGCCCCAAAGAGGAGGCAGTAGAGATAGGGCAAGCTGGCGCCTATCAGTTCAAGCAGTAGCCAGACAGCTGACCCAACCATCAGGGTTGACAACACCACACCCACTGAAGCGAGGCTGGCGATCACCCACTTCAGTTTTAGCAGGTCCTCAAGATTGATATGCAGGGCCCCGGCAAAGAGCAGGAAACTTAACATTCCATGAAGAAGCGTGGTGTCAAAGTCGATGCTGTGGGCGACAGTGAGTACAGTGGCTCCAAGGTTGAAGGGCCCGACAGACCCAAGCAGGAGGAGGAGCAAAGAGACCCCAAGTGCCACCAGCATTACACCAATTGTTGCCGGCAAGCTTAAAAACTGTTGGTTAAACCAGGCAAATAGTGCAGTGATCGCTGTCAGAATTGCGGCGATATTGAGCAATGTCATGGCATCAACCCCCTT
>DIIC01000055.1:22959-27199 GCA_002420425.1 Proteobacteria bacterium UBA5680
GTCAAAGGAGCGACTGGAGTTCACTCTCTGTCCCCCAGTCAGCCAGAGGCCATCAGGGCCTCAATCGCATCTGCTTTCCGAGGCACCCCTTTGCTCAATATTTCATTTCCTTTGGCGGTCACCAGGAGATCATCCTCGATTCGGATACCAATCCCACGGTAGCAGGGTTCAATGTCGTCTTCATCGGGGATATAGAGACCGGGTTCGACCGTCATTACCATCCCAGGTTCCAGGACCCGCCACTGACCGTCCACTTTGTAGTCCCCAACATCATGAACATCCATCCCCAGCCAATGCCCTGTTCGATGCATGTAAAATCGCCGATAGCGCTCCTCTTCGAGAGCGATTTCTAGGGGGCCGTCAATCAACCCAAGGTCAATCAACCCGGCCGCTAACACCCGGGTTGCGGCAACATGGGGATCATTCCAATGGTTGCCTGGTTTGATCGCCTTGACCGCAGCTTTATGGGCAGCGAGGACCAAGTCATAGAGTTGCCTCTGGGCTGGAGAAAAACACCCGTTAATTGGAAAGGTGCGGGTAATGTCAGAGGCATAACAGTCAACTTCAACGCCGGCATCAATCAGAACCAACTCTCCATCCCTTAAGGTGTCTTTGTTGTCTATATAGTGAAGGGTGCAGGCATTTGCACCTCCAGCAACGATGGGGGGGTAGGAAGAGGAGAGCCCTCCTCGATTTCGAAATACATATTCAACTTCTGCCTGGAGCTGATATTCGGTCATCCCTGGCTTGCAGGTTTTTATTGCTCTTAAGTGCGCTTCGGCCGAAATTTTTGCTGCCTTGCGCATTAATTTGACCTCTGCGGGTTGTTTAAACAGACGCAGCTCATGAACAAGGTATCCAAGGTCAGCCAATCCGGAAGGGGCCCCGGTCCCTGAGCGGATCTTCCCCTTGACCTGGTTTATCGCTGAGATCAGGCGGGCATCAAAATCAGGGTAGCGGCCGAGAAAGCAGTGCACTTTCTTCTGGTTTTCGAGTAGTTGTGGCAGACGGTCCTCAAGCTCATCAATTGGAAAGGCCTGGTCAGCTCCAAAGTGGTCTACAGCCTGAGTGAGGCCGATGCGTGGGCCATCCCATTTCTCCTTTTCTGGGTCCGAATTCCTGCAAAAGAGCAGGAATTCACCCTCTTTTCGGTTTGGAATCAGGATCGCAACGGCTTCAGGCTCTGGAAAGTGGGTGAGGTAATAGAAGTCACTATCCGGTCGATAGGGGTGGTCGATATCTCCATTGCGACGAGAGAGGGCTGCTGTGGGGATAACAGCAGCACCCTCAACCATAAGTTGCATAAGATCTTGTCGGCGTCGGGCGTAAATGGAAGTGGTCACAATAATAGAACTCTCAGTTGGGTTGGGATGGGTACAGCTCGACAAAAATGAGATTTACCGCCACACGAAGGTATTCAACAATCTCAGTATAGGCGATCTCATCCGATTCATCTTCACCATCAAGGGCGGCACTGACAAAAGCCTGGATATCACCGGCGGCCTCCCTGGCCCCTTGGGGCAGGTCACCGGCATCATGAAAACCGTTATAAAACAGTCCTATGGTAAATCCCTGGCACCACTGGGCGAGCATATCGGTTCTCTCCCGGAGATCACAGCTGTCAGCCGGGAGGAGAGGTTCAAAGGTAAAGTTCTCGTCAGACAGGACATCCATTGAGTATTTCAGTAACAGATCAAGAAAAACAATGCGCTCATCTGTCGCTCCCGAAAGCTCTATCCCCTCCTCAAGAACCAGTGACTGCCAGCGGTTTTCTGGGATGGAAAGGGGATGGCTCGCTGCCAGGCCGGATGTCATGCCATGCAGCTCTGCCAGGGAGGCCTGGATCTCAAGCTTCTGCAACTGGGAGTTCAATTCTGTATAGTCTAGAGTCATTGACTTTGCTGGTGGATAAGGTTGGGGTATTCTATCCTTACTGGCAGCATTTTTGGATCTTGGGCGTTGACCACCCTTCCAATAAACCCCTATAGTGGGATGTAGTAATAACAAATGGTTTTAACAGACCATCTAAATGGCGAGATAATTTTGTGACTGATGACCTAAAGAACCTGGAAAAAAGTGTTGAAGACCTGGTGCACTTAAGTGAACGCCTTGCCGAGGAGAATCAGGCCCTGCGCAAAAGCAGGGAGAGCCTGATGAAAGAAAATGCACAACATCAGGAGAAGAGCCGAGTTGTGCACACACGGCTGAAGACGATTGTTGGTCGACTACAGGATTCAGGACTGGCCTGATGGGTAGTTCTCGAAAAAATAATGTGAATGTCTCTATTTTAGGGCGTGATTTCACAGTAGCGTGCCCTGAGGGACAGAAGGACCAACTGGTCGAAGCGGCTCGGTTTCTGGACAAGCAGATGAGAGAGATACAGGGTTCCGGAAAGGTTATCGGAATTGAACGCTGTGCCATTATGGCCGCACTCAATATTACCCATGAAATGCTCTCGGTTAAATCATCAACAGCTTTAGGGAAAGATGCAGGAAAAAGACTGCGTGCACTCAAAAAGAGAGTGGATGCGGCAGTAGAAGGCCAAAAGGAGCTGGCCATCTGAACAATTTGGCGCTGCCTGCGGTAGTCGAGGATGTCCTCGTATGCCCTTAGAACCTAATTTTCGCATAGGGAACCAGGTTCCAGGCACTGTTGAGCAGACCACGTTATACGTGGAAGGCCTGAAGTGTCGGGCCGGTACCCACTTGGACCTTTCGGTTCAAGGCCTCAGGGGGCCCACGACACAGGTGGGTAGCGCCATCTTCCTTGCACCACTTAGAGCCCTCGAACAACGAGCATCCAGACATTGAGCCCCGTTGATCATCAGAGAGCTGAACTGCGTCTTCAGAAAAGACAACTGAGGCGAGCACTCACTGAAGAGGAACAGGAGAGGGCGGCCTGGCAACTGGCGCGCCAACTCTCAACCCTTCCCCTCTTCCGAGGAGCCAGACATCTGGGTCTTTATGTTGCCAATGATGGAGAGATTGATCCTGGTTATATCCTCTCTATGGCCCAGAATCAGAGAAAATCCTGCTATCTGCCCAGACTCTCCAAGCTAAAATGGAGGCCCATGGTTTTTGCTAAGGATCACCCAGAGGCGGTATACGAGTTAAACCGATTTGGTATTCCTGAGCCGAAGACCTCTCATCGCAACACTCTTATAGCTCTGGAGCTTGACCTTCTGTTGTTGCCATTGGTTGCTTTCGACACCAAAGGGAACCGTCTGGGTATGGGGGGCGGCTATTATGATCGTACGTTGTCGCATCTGAACAGGCAAAAGCAGTGGCGCCGGCCTCGGGTCATTGGCTTGGCGCATGAGTTGCAGAAGGTGGACCAGCTGAAAAATAAATCCTGGGATGTCACTCTGGACGGTATAATTACAGATCAACACTTTTATCCCGCTTCGATAGACGCTTAAGACCGTACTTCATCCCCTCTTTCCAACTTAAATGACCATAAAAATACTGGTACTCGGCGATGTGATAGGCAAGCCAGGGCGGCGGATCCTGGAGCAGCAGTTGCCTCTTCTGCAGGACCACCTGAAGCTTGATTTTGTGGTCGCCAATGGTGAGAACCTGGCCGGAGGTTTTGGTATTACCCTGGAGCTGACCCATTTTCTCCTTGATCTGGGCGTCGACGTCATTACTTCCGGAAATCATATTTGGGATCAGCGTGAAACACTTGATTATATCGATAGTCAACCCAGGCTCTTACGGCCACTCAACTACCCCGACAATCATCCGGGAAAAGGTTGGGTCGTCGTCGAGACCGCTGCCGGGATATCAATTGGGGTTATAAACCTGATTGGTACGGTATTTATGCAGCCCGGTACAGCCTGTCCTTTCCGTGCGGTGGATAGGTTCCTTAAGCAGGAGGAAAACCGGCTTCCACAAATTCTCCTGGTGGATGTTCATGCCGAGGCCTCAAGTGAAAAAGTTGCGATGGGCTGGCACCTTGACGGTAGAGTATCGGCAGTCTTTGGTACTCATACCCATGTTCCGGCAGCAGATCATCGGATTCTGCCCGGAGGGAGTGCGTTTGTATCTGATATAGGGATGACAGGTTGTTATGATTCAGTGATTGGGATGAATACCGAAAAAGCACTTAATCGATTTATATTGAAATTACCAGAACGGCTTGAGGTGGCAAAAGGGCCGGCAACGCTTTGGGGTTTGGTGGTAGAGGTCGATGAGGCGAGTGGCAGAGCAACCGCTGTTACTCGAATTACCCTTCGAGATGG
>DIIC01000048.1 GCA_002420425.1 Proteobacteria bacterium UBA5680
CCAATGTCGGCATTGTGTTGGCGAACGCCATTGATCAGGTCTGTGAGGTTTTCGATTTGACTTGGGTCCGGGTGGTGGTTGGGGAATTGACCGTCGACGTCACAAAAGAGTTCGATGACATCACACCCTATTTTTTTAAAAAGAGCCGGAGCAACAACGCCGGCCACCCCATTTCCGCAATCAATTACAATTTTAAGTGGTCTGTTGAGTTTTATATCGGAGGTAAGCCTATCCAGATAGGCATCGAGTACGGATGATTGGCTGACCGCCCCTCTGCCTGACAGCAGATTGCCATCGAGCACTCTCTGGCGAAGGGACTGGATGGCGTTACCTGCCAGTGTTTCACCACCAAGCATCATCTTCAGTCCATTGTAGTCCGGTGGATTATGACTTCCTGTTACCGCAACCCCTGATCCAGTACCAAGCTCATAGGTGGCAAAGTAGAGCAGTGGAGTGGGTACCATCCCAACATCAATCACATTGCAGCCGGTTGAGGCCAGGCCTTCAGTAAGGGCATCTACCAGTTCGGGGCCGGAGAGGCGGCCATCTCGCCCAACAACAATCGTCTTCTCACCTCTCTCTAAGGCTTCACTACCGATCGCCATTCCGATCTGATGGACAGTATGGGGAGTGAGCGTCTTGTGAACGATGCCCCGAATGTCGTAGGCCTTGAATATTTCAGGTGAAAGCGCAGAGGATTTCATTAGTTAACCCGGTGGAGTGCTCGATCCTCCACTGCAAGAGCTGCTTCGTGAAGTGCTTCAGAGAGTGTGGGGTGGGCATGGATTGTCCTTGCCAGATCCTCAGAACTCCCTTGAAATTCCATTGCCAGCACGGCTTCTCCAATAAGTTCTGATGCCTGAGGGCCTATAATATGAACGCCAAGTATACGGTCAGTTTCAGAATGGGCAAGAATTTTCACAAAACCGGTGGTGTTGCCCAGAGCATGAGCACGACCTATTGCGGCAAAGGGAATACTGCCCTCATTAAATTGAATGCCATCGTTCTTAAGTTGAAGGGCTGTTCGACCCACCCAGGCAATTTCAGGCGAGGTGTAGATGATTGAGGGGATGGCGTCATAGGAGAGGGCAGCCTTCTGGCCTGCTATCAGTTCCGCTACGGCAATACCCTCTTCAGAAGCTTTGTGTGCCAGCATGGGGCCGCCAATGACGTCACCGATAGCATAAATCGAGCTCACGCTCGTACGCCACTGGGGGTCAACGACAATAAAGCCATTATCATCAAGAGCAATGCTTGAGTCTGGAGAGAGGAGTGATTCAGTAAAGGGGCGCCGTCCTATGGCGACAATCAGTTTATCTGCGATCTCGGTGTGGTGCTCCTGATTGCTGGAGTAGCTGATTGTGATCTCATCCTTTTGTTGTGCAGCTGAAGCGACGCGTGCCCCAAGTTTGATATTCAGTCCTTGACGGATAAACTGTTTTTTCGCCTCCTGGGCGATCTGTCGATCAGCTTCCGGGAGAAAATCAGGCATTGCCTCAAGTAGAGTGACTTCTGAACCAAGCCTTCTCCAGACACTGCCCAGCTCAAGTCCAATCACGCCGGCACCAATAACCACTAGGCGTCGAGGCACCTCAGAGAAGTCAAGTGCATCGGAAGAATCGATAATTCGATCTCCATCAAAAGGGACATCCGGGAGAGAGGTGGGCTCTGATCCGGTAGCAATGATGATGTGGTCAGCCGTAAGAGTCTGGCTGGGCTTGCCGGTAAGAGGGTCAACAACTTCAACCTGGGTTGGTGAAACTATTTTCCCCTGGCCATAGATTGAATCAACGCCATTGGCTTTGAAGAGCATGCTGATGCCACCTGTCAGTCTGTCAACCAGTTTGTTTTTTCGCCCAATCAGCCTGGGGAGGTCGAGCTCTACCCCTTGGGTTGTAATCCCGTGACTTTTAAGCCCTTGAGTCTGGAGCTGCTCATAGTGCTCGGAGGATTCGAGAAGTGCTTTTGAGGGAATGCACCCTACATTGAGACAAGTGCCTCCAAGGGCCGGTTTGGTTCCCTTGCCCTTCCGGCTATCAATACAGACGGTATTCAGACCGAGTTGGGCTGCTCGGAGGGCAGCTACATAACCACCGGGGCCGGCACCAATGACAATCAGATCGTATGAGTTTGACATTGCTTTTCTCAACTACAGGTTCAGCATTAACCTTGCGGGATCCTCAAGGGCCTCTTTTAGGGTGACAAGGAACTGGACGGCATCTGCACCATCAATAATTCGGTGGTCGTAGGTGAGTGCCAGGTACATCATAGGGCGAATCACCACCTCACCATCCAGGGCGATGGGCCTCTCCTGGATCTTGTGCATGCCCAGTATGGCGCTTTGAGGTGGATTGATGATGGGTGTTGAGAGCAGGGATCCAAAGACCCCTCCGTTGGTGATCGTAAAGGTCCCACCGGTGAGATCTTCAAGTGATAGCGAACCTGCTTTTGCCTGAGCCCCATATTCCCGGATAGCCGATTCAATCCCCGCAAAGCTCATAGCGCCGGCATTCTTGATCACCGGGACCACCAGGCCGCGAGGAGAGGCGACAGCAATGCCAATGTCCTCATAGCCGGGATAGATGATTTGATCCTCTTCAACAGCAGCGTTGATGATTGGGAAACGCCGCAGCCCCTGTACAGTGGCTTTGACGAAGAAAGAGATCATTCCCAATCGAACGCCGTGTTGTTTTTCAAAATCATCACGGTGGCGCTCGCGAATCGTGGTTATGGCTGAAAGATCAACCTCATTGAATGTGGTCAGCAGCGCAGCATTCTGCTGAGCCTGGAGAAGTCGTGTGGCAACAGTCTGGCGCAGACGGGACATGGGCTCTCTGCGAGTCTCTCTGGCGGGCACGCCTGGGTGGTCATCCCAATTTCCTGGGGAGAGCGGGTGGGTGGGTAATGCATTGTGCTCTTCTGTGCTGGCCTTTGAAGTTGGGGTATGGGCAAGAAGGTCCTCTTTGAGCACATGACCGCGGCGGCCGCTTCCCTTGATTTTTGAAGCATCAATTCCCTCAGCGTCAGCAATATGGCGGGCAGCAGGAGAGGTGCGGGTTTGTGATTCCGGGGGCTGATCCGGGGGGCTCTCCTGTTTGATCTCTGACTCTTGATGTGAAGCGCTGTCGGCGACTGTTTCTGAACCAGCTTGTGGGATCTCATCCACAGATTCAATAATGGCAATGGGTTCACCACTTACCACGATGGTTCCGGTGTCACGAAGTATCTCTTTAATGACCCCATCCTGAGGGGCTGGCACCTCAAGCACGACTTTTTCGGTCTCGATATCAACCAGGTTCTCTTCTCGACGGATTAGGTCTCCCGGTTGTTTGTGCCAGTTCAGCATGGTGGCGTCGGCAATCGATTCCGGGAGAACCGGTACTTTGATCTCAATTGACATTGATGTTGATCCTTTCAACGTTTGATGGTTTTTCTACGGGTTGGTGACGCTGTGTCAGTGCTTCGGCGACAAGTTCTGTCTGTTGCTGTACATGAAGCTTGTAATAACCTACCGCAGGAGATGCCGAAGCTTCTCTCCCGGCGTAGACAAGCGAGTGTTGGGGATTCAGGCAGAACTGAAGGTTATGCCGAATCTGATACCACGCCCCCTGGTTCTTGGGTTCTTCCTGGCACCAAACCACATCAAGCGCCTTGGGGTATTTTTTAATTTCAGCCTTTAGCAACTCTCCGGGGAAGGGTTTGAGTTGTTCAATCCTCAGGATGGCAACTCTATCGAGCTTGCGGGTAGCCCGTTCCTGCAGCAGGTCATAGTAGACTTTTCCACAGCAGATGATGATGCGCTCAACGCTTTTGGCATCAGCGATGTTGTCGATTTCACCAATAACAGGATTAAAACCACCATCGGTTAGCTCATCGAGTGCAGAGGTTGCCATTTTATGCCGAAGCAGGCTCTTGGGAGACATAATGACCAGAGGTTGGCGATAGTGGCGCAACATCTGTCTTCTAAGAAGATGGAAGATCTGGGCTGGGGTGGTTGGTGTACAGACCTGCATATTATGCTCCGAACATAACTGAAGGTAGCGTTCCAGGCGAGCCGACGAGTGTTCAGGCCCCTGGCCCTCATAGCCATGGGGAAGGAGCATCACCAAGCCACAGAGTCGGCTCCATTTTGCCTGGCCGCTGGAGATGAACTGATCTATGACCACTTGGGCGCCATTTGCAAAATCACCGAACTGTGCCTCCCAGATGACGAGCGTATTGGGTTCGGTGGTGGCATACCCATATTCAAAGCCGAGTACAGCCTCTTCAGAGAGGAGTGAGTTGATCACCAGAAACTGGTTCGGATTTTCCGGGATATTTCTGAGGGGGACCCAGGAGTTTCGATCTTCCTGGTTATGGAGTACAGCGTGGCGGTGGAAGAAGGTGCCTCTGCCGGAATCTTGTCCTGAGAGGCGAACGGGATAGCCCTCTTCAATCAGGCTCGCATAGGCGAGGTTTTCAGCATAACCCCAGTCGATTGGCACTTTCCCTGATGCCATCGCTGTTCTGTTCGCCAGTATCTTGGCAACTCTTGGATGGAGGACGAAGTCATCCGGGGCTTTACTCATCAACTCCGACAGTCTGCTGATTCGATTCAGAGGAACCGAGGTATCTGCCGGCTCTTCCCAGCTCTTGTCGAGAAAAGGAGACCAGTCGATCAGGTAAAGGGATTTATCGATTCGGGTGATGTTTTTGGCAACCACCTCCCCGCTGTCCAGTTGATTTCGGTATTGTTCAACCCACTTTTCTGTCTCTTCAACAGAGACGATACCGCGTTGCACGAGTTGCTCCGCATAGCGCTGGCGTACAGAGGGGTGCTTCTTGATCGCCTTGTACATGGTGGCCTGGGTGACCATTGGATCATCTGCTTCGTTGTGTCCATGGCGACGATAACAGACCAGGTCAATCACCACATCCTTATTGAACTGCATCCGAAAATCGAGGGCGATGCGGGCGATCTGGAGTACAGCATCGGGATCATCTGCATTGACATGAAAAATGGGGGCCTGAACCAGTTTTGCCACTTCAGTACAGTAGAGCGTTGAGCGAGCATCAAGAGGATTGCTCATGGTAAAGCCAATCTGGTTGTTGATAATGAGGTGAACCGTCCCTCCCGTGCTGTAGCCCCTGGCCTGAGACATATTGAGCGTCTCCATCACTACCCCCTGGCCGGCAAAAGCAGCATCACCGTGGATCAGGAGAGGTAATACCTGATTGCGGCCAGTGTCGTTGCGTCGTTCCTGACGAGCCCGTACCGAGCCCTCAATCACAGGATCAATGATCTCCAGGTGAGAGGGGTTGAAGGAGAGTGCGAGGTGGACAGGGCCGCCGGGGGTATTGATGTCAGATGAAAACCCCTGGTGGTACTTGACATCACCGGTGTGGGTATCAAGATCAAAATCACCATAACTCCCTTCAAATTCAGCAAACAGATCAGCCGGCACCTTGCCCAATATATTGATCAGAACGTTGAGACGTCCACGGTGAGCCATCCCAACCACAATCTCACGGGTTCCTGATGCTCCGGCCCGCTGTATAAGTTCATGGAGAAGTGGAATGGTGCTTTCACCCCCTTCCAGAGAGAACCGTTTCTGTCCGACATAGCGGGTATGAAGATAGCGTTCAAGACCTTCAGCGGCGGTCAGGAGTTCAAGTGTGGTTCTGCGTTCCTGGTCAGGGTAGTGAGGGCGGGGCGGTAGCCCTTCAAGCCGGCTCTGGATCCATCGTTTCTGTTCTGTATCGGTGATATACATATATTCAGCACCAATCGCATCACAGTAGACGTCGCCAACAAACGAGATGATATCCCTGAGTTTCATCTGTCCATCCAGAGCCAGAGACCCGGTATCGAAAAAAGAATCCATATCCTTCTCTTCAAGGCCATGGAATTGGGCGCTGAGGTCCGGAATTTTACGGGGCAGGGTTAAACCAAGAGGGTCAAGGTTTGCGGCCTGATGGCCGCGAACTCGATGGGCATTGATGAGCCTGAATACAGCGCCCTGTTTTTCCCGAGAGCCACTGATGTCACCGCTCTCGGAGAGGTGTGATGGGGGATAACCACCCCTGTAGTTGGGGGCGGGTTCATTGAGGTTAGAAAATACCTGCTGCCACATTGGGGAGACTGAGCTCTGGTCTTCACTATATTGTTCATAGAGTGAGTCCAGCCACGCCGCGTTAATTCCGCTGAGATAGGAAGATGATTCGTCGGCCATTATTGATTGAGTGTCTTCGCGAAAAGAAGAGGATGCTGGATTGTCTTTATCTCGAAAAACCCCATAAAGACTGGGTTTTTGTAGGTTGAGGCAATAGATGCAGAAAAAATAATATTGTCAGATATAAGCCGATATTATAGCCAAAAAAAAACCGTGGGTACATTTTTTCAGGATTAATTATTGTCGACCGGTATGACCAAACCCACCCTCTTCTCGCCGGCTGGCTTCAAAGCTCTCAACAATATCAAATCCGACTTGCTCTACGGGGACAAAAACCATCTGGGCAATTCGATCACCAGGCTCAATAGTGAAGTCTGTGTTCCCACGATTCCAGCAGGAGATCATCACCTCGCCTTGATAGTCACTATCGATCAGTCCTACCAGATTGCCGAGGACCAGGCCGTGTTTGTGGCCCAGACCGGAGCGGGGGAGGAGGATTGCAGCAAGCGAAGGGTCGGCAATGTGGATTGCAAGCCCGGAAGGCACCAGAATGGTCTCGCCCGGCTCAATGGTTACAGCCGATTCGACACAGGCTCTTAGGTCTATCCCTGCAGAACCGTCGGTCGAGTATGTGGGGAGTGGGAATTTATCACCAATTCGATGGTCAATAATCTTTAGTTGGATTTGATTTTTCATGTTCATTTTTGGGATTGTTATGATCACTGAAGCTGATTCTAACCGGGAGTAGTAGTGTGATGGAATGATCAGAGGTCAAGGGGTTTAGGTTGATGACCATTAAACAGTGGAATCAGGATGAGAGGCCGCAGGAGAAGTTTTCCTTGCGTGGTGCCCAGGCGCTCTCTGATGCTGAGCTGGTTGCCCTTTTAATCAGAACAGGAACGGCCTCTGTAAGTGCAGTGGATCTTGCCCGGCAACTTCTCACGGTTTTTGGGTCTTTGCGGGGGCTGATGGCGGCTGAACAGAGTGCTCTTTGCAGCCACCATGGGGTCGGAATGGTTAAAGCGAGCAAGCTAAGGGCAACAGCAGAGCTGGCACAACGCCTTCTTAAGGAGAGAATAGTAAGAACCAACCCGTTTGAATCAGCAAAAGAGTTGGATCATTTTCTTGCATTGAGGCTTCGTGATTCCAGGAGAGAGATATTTGGTTGTATCTGGCTCGATACAAGGCACCAGATTATTGATTTCGAATCTCTTTTTGAGGGAACATTGAGTGGAACGGCAGTCCCGATCAGAGAGGTGGTCATACGAGGACTGGAGTGCAATGCGGCAGCGGTAATCGCTGTCCACAATCATCCATCCGGAGTGGCAAAACCGAGTTCTGCGGATATAGCCTTAACTTCTCGCCTGCAGGAGGCGTTGGCGCTGGTTGAAATCGAGCTTCTGGATCATCTGATTGTAGGAGAAGAGGGGTCTGTCGGTTTAAGTTCTCTCGGGTTGTTAGGAGGGCCCCGGCTCGGGTGAATTCGCTTTTTGGGGTGGGCGTGGCAGTCGAAATCTGGTATAAAGCGCGATCCCCTGGTCGGGTAACCGACGGGATCACCTATCATCAAACGACTAAACGAGTTATTTATCATGGCCAAGGTTTGTCAGGTTACTGGAAAAAAGACAGTTTCCGGGAATAACGTCTCACACGCCCACAATAAAACACGTAGAACATTCAAGCCGAATCTTCACTATCGTCGGTTTTGGGTGGAGAGTGAAAATCGTTGGGTGCGTCTGCGTGTCTCTACTAAGGGATTGCGGATTATCGACAAGAAAGGCATTGATACGGTGTTGACTGATTTGCGTGGTCGTGGCGAGAAGGTATAACCGAATCTTTCGGGCGGAGGAACATATATCATGCGAGACAAGATCAAAATGGTGTCATCAGCGGGGACCGGACACTTCTACACCACGACCAAGAATAAAAAGACGGTCACCGAGAAACTGAATATGAAAAAGTATGATCCGGTGGTTCGCAAACATGTGATCTACAAGGAATCAAAGATCAAATAGCAGCGTATGTCCCCAAAACCCTCTATTGGGTGGGGAGTAATACAACCAATACAAAAAAAGCCGACCGGTTCCGGTCGGCTTTTTTTATCGGTTGATCCCCCCATCCCCGGGCTCTGCCCCCTCCTGATGGTATCGGTAAGGTCTTACGTGGCCTACACCGGTAACACTATATTCTTTAAAAGTTACACAACTTCTGCGAAAAGATGGGTATTTTCACCAAAATGACTTGAATTTCCTTCTTTTCTCTGGGCCGCACTGACCGCCTCTTTCATCGAGAAAGTTCCATTTTCTGTGTCTTGGAGGAGATAGACAAGAGATGCTCTTTATTATGGCCCTATTGAATGCGGTCATCCGGATCACGCCTCTCCCATTCAAGTCAATCCAAAATAGGCCTGGAAATAGTCCAGTCCTTTGAATTTATGAAAGAGATGGCCAGATACACCCTATTCCGGCGATAGGGTTGGAGTTATCGTGCCCGGTAGGTGATCCGGCCTTTGGAAAGATCGTAGGGGGTGAGTTCTACGGTTACCGTGTCGCCACGTAGGATTCTAATGTAGTGTTTTCGTATCTTTCCGGAGATATGGGCGATAACAACATGCCCGTTCTCCAGTTCAACTTTAAACTGGGTATTGGGCAGAGTCTCAAGGACCGTCCCTTCCATTTCAATGTGTTCTTCTTTAGCCAAACTTATCCAACCAACGTTAAGAGTGAGTGAGTGAATATCTGAGTTGTTCAGAGATTCCTGCTGTACAGCGAGATGCTGTGATCAAAAATTAACCCTTCAATTCTATGAGTATTGAGGGTGTCAGTCCACCTAAATTCAGGTTTGAGCAAGCCTGGATAAGGAAAAAACAGCGCTCATAACCAACGTAATTATACAGGAATTCACGCCACGACATCCGTCTGTTTTAGTGAATCGATCCTCCCTTACGGGAGGAGCGCTATCCACCAAAAAGATGAGGTATCAGCTGATCTCGCCCAATGAACTCCAGGATCTCTCGGCCGGGGGAGTTGAACCCGCCGCTTTGAGCGCCGCTAAAAAATGTGATCGAGAGACTGACACCGCACCAAGGCTTATTAGGTGAGCTGTGGGCAGCTGGCAATCGATGAATTGATAGCCCCACTCACTGAGCAGTCGGCAGAGTAAGACAAGAGCAACCTTTGAGGCATTGGAGACCTGGCTGAACATACTCTCACCACAAAAGACAGAGCCCACAGAGACGCCATAGAGGCCTCCGACCAGATTGCCCTCAAACCAGACTTCAACAGAGTGGGCGATACCGGCGTGATGGAGTTCGGAATAGGCCTCATCCATGGCGGCAGTGATCCAGGTTGCTGGGACACCCCCTGATGGTCGAGGCCTGGCACAGGCGCGAATAACAGAGGTGAATTGGGTGTCGAGAGTGATTTTGAACCGGTTCTGTTGTAAACACTTCCCCAGTGAACGGCTGATCCTGATTTGATCTGGATAGAGAATGGCACGAGGATCTGGAGACCACCACATGATAGGTTCCCCCTCGCTGTACCAGGGAAAGATTCCTCTACTATAGGCGGCCTGGAGCCATTCAACCCTTAAGGCCCCGCCAACGGCAAGCAAGCCCTCTCTTGGGGCATTGTTGGGGTCAGGGAACTCGGGCAGAGGAGTATCGGAGAGGAGAGTTAGAGGGCTCAAGGTGGCAAGAACTTCTTCAGCTACAAGGGCGGTATCAGTGAGTATTATGGCCGGGAAAGTGATAGCAACTTTACTCTAATCGTATCGCATTCAAAATCAATCGCAAGAGGGTTATTGTGCCAGCCCCCATACCCCTTCAATGAGCTGCTTTGCTCTTGATGGAAACTTCTTCTTTGTCAGTGGAGCGCTCTTCATTCACAATATCATCTATAGAACTCAAAATTGCGACCCCACGTGACCCAGATATTAAAAATTGCTGTTGCCCAACTCAACTTCAGAGTAGGGAAAATTGGTGAAAATCTTGCCTCTATTCGAGAAGCCTCTGTCCAGGCCCGAGATGAATGGGGTTGTCAGCTGATCCTCTTCCCAGAACTTGCACTATGTGGATACCCGCCTGAAGACCTCTTGCTGAGGGAGGATTTTCTAGATCAGACTGAAGAGGCATTATCATCTCTTGTCAAGGAAGTGGAGGGAATTACAGTGGTTGTGGGGCACCCCAGTAGATCAGAAGGAGCGCTGTTTAATAGTGCATCGGTAATCAGAGAGGGCAGGGTGATTGACCGTTACCATAAGCAGTGTTTGCCCAACCAAGGGGTCTTTGATGAAAAGCGATACTTCTCAGCTGGAGAAAAGCCCTGTGTTGTTGATATTGAAGGTATCCCCATGGGGATCTCCATCTGTGAAGACTGTTGGCATGAGGGACCTGTTGAGTCTTTGACAGCGCAGGGGGCACAACTGATCCTGAATCTGAATGGCTCACCCTTCCATATGGGAAAGAGCGGTGAGCGGGCCAGGGTGGTCGGCAAGAGGGCTAAAAAGGTCGGCGTCCCGATCATCTATGCCAATCTGGTGGGTGGGCAGGATGAGCTGGTATTTGACGGGGGTTCATTCGTCGTCGACCGTTGTGGTGAGATTACCCAGCGCTTTGTCGAATTCGAGGAGACGATCGGTGTTATTGAAATAGATCGGGAATCAGTCGCACCCGTCCCCACAGCGCTCTCCCCGGTTCTCGGTCTTGAACAGAGTGTCTATAAGGCGATTGTTCTGGGGGTGCGTGATTACGTCAATCAAAACGGTTTCTCCGGTGTTGTTCTCGGTCTCTCTGGAGGGATTGACTCGGCACTCACTCTGGCCATTGCTGTCGATGCGCTTGGGGCTGATCGGGTTGAAGCGGTACTCATGCCGTCGCGTTATACAGCTCCTATGAGTATTGAGGATGCCAAAGAGGAGGCCTCCCTGCTCGGTGTCACCATTCACCAAGTCTCAATCGAGCCCCTCTTTTCAATCCTACTCACTTCATTGGATCCCTTTTTTGCCGGGACTGAAACAGACACCACTGAGGAGAACCTTCAGGCACGCTGTCGTGGAATGATCCTCATGGCGATCTCCAATAAGCGGGGCTCCATGGTGCTGACTACCGGCAACAAAAGTGAGATGGCAGTCGGTTATGCCACCCTCTACGGGGATATGGCCGGAGGGTTTGCGGCAATTAAAGATCTGCCCAAGATGCTCGTCTATCGGCTTGCCGACTATCGCAATAGCCTTTCACAGGTTATTCCCGAGCGGGTGATTAAAAGACCGCCTTCTGCAGAGCTTGCTCCAGACCAGGAGGATCAGGACAGTCTTCCTCCCTACCCGATACTCGACCAGATCCTTGAACGGTATATCGAACAGGACCAGTCACTTGAGAAGATCAAGTCAGCGGGTTTCGATCCCGAAGTGGTGGATCGGGTGACAGCCCTTGTTGACAGAAATGAGTACAAGCGTCGACAGGCCGCACCGGGAGTTCGGATTACCCAGCGTGCGTTTGGAAGAGATCGACGATATCCGATCACCTCTGGTTTTCGCCGTTAGGATGCTTTTGGCATGCCAAAACCCGTCTCCCATTGATGCTGAAGCTTGAGATTTTCTCTGTTCTTCCCTAATCGATGGAGCGGGATAACTACCCCTAGTTGAGGTGGGCGCTGTTGGGGAAGTTCTGCTTTAGAACCCGATGGGCATCCGCAGCGAGGTCATCCAGGCCCATTTGGGTATAGGCCACAATCATCACCCCCAGCGCCGCTTCAGCGCTATTGGTCTGAGGGTAGTGTTCAATGACGAATTTGGCTCTATTGACCGAGGCCACCCAGGCCCCTCTGTTCAGATAGAACCGGGCAACCCGAACCTCATGGATTGCCAGAGTATCCAGCAGTTCGATCATCCGATTTTGGGCGTCTGACGCATACTGGCTCTGTGGAAAGCGTTCAATGAGTTCACGAAAGGCCTCAAGGGAAGCTCTTGCCAATGCCGGGTCTCTGTCACCAAGGTCGGCAGTTCTGTTAAAGCGGCCCAGCCAGCTGTTGTCAGAGGCAAAGACCACCAATCCTTTAAGATACCAGGCATAATCGACCTGTGGATGGGTGGGATGAAGACGGATGAAACGATTTGCTGAAGAGATGGTTAGTGGTGCATTGCGTTTCAAATAGTAGACATAAGCGGTATCCAGTTGAGCCTGCTCTGCAAAGCGTCCATAAGGGAACCGGGCCTCAAGCTCCTCATAGAGCTTGATCGCCTCATCGTAGTCACCATCCATTCGGGCAGTTCGTGCTTCCTTGTAGAATCGCTCTGTTGTCCAGTGGCTTTTTTCATTCGGATCGATCGCTGTGGTTGTGCATCCCACGGCTAAAAGAGCTACTGCAAGGAGGAGAATCGTTTGTTTGTTGAGGGGCATCACTCTGGGTCGATAATATGCAAGAATTGTTCGGACATTGAGGATACCCTGTTTTTCCTGTAGGTCAAAAGAGTCCGAAGGAACACGCTCAAGATGAACCAAGAAAAAACAAAGACCAAAATAGCTGTAGATGAAAAAGTGCTGACGGCCATAATCCCTGAAGAACAGGAGGGAGAACGTCTCGACAAGGTTCTGCCTCGTCTGTTTAAAGGCTATTCCCGCTCTACACTGCAGCAGTGGCTGCAGGAGGGGAGGGTTGTTGTCAATGGGGTAATTCCCCGGAAACGTGATCCGGTGACGCCCGGAGAGGATATAACCGTCACTCTGCCTGAGATAGAGGCACCAGATGAGTGGGTTGCAGAGGAGATAGCACTTGATATCATCTATGAAGATGAAGCTATTTTGGTGATCAATAAACCGGCCGCTCTTGTGGTTCATCCCGGGGCGGGAAATATGAGAGGGACGCTATTAAATGCGGTGCTTCACTATGACCCATCATTGGCCACTCTCCCACGGGCGGGGATAGTTCACCGGCTGGACAAAGAGACCTCCGGGCTAATGGTGCTGGCCCGAACTGAACCGGTGAGGCTTGATTTGATCGAACGAATCAAGGAACGGGAGGTAAACCGCGAATATCTTGCCGTGATTCATGGCAGACCGATTGCAGGTGGAACCATTGATGCCCCGATGGGCCGTTCACCCCATGACAGAAGACGCATGGCTGTTACCGGGAGAGGCAAGCCGGCAGTGACGCACTATCGGGTAGAGGCGCGATATCGGACCTCGACCCTGATCAGAGTCAAACTCGAGACTGGCCGTACCCACCAGATCAGGGTTCATATGGCCCACGAAGGCTATCCCTTGCTCGGAGATCCGGTCTATGGGGGGCGACTTCGCCTTCCGCCAGAGGCCTCACAGGAACTGATCGACCTTCTTCGCAGTTTTAAGCGCCAGGCACTCCATGCCACCTCTTTGGCGTTTGAGCATCCGGTCAGTGGCGAGCCGCTCTCGTTCACCCAGTCGTTGCCCGAAGATATGCGTCAGTTAACCCAGATGCTTGCCCAGGATCAACAGGAGCACAGCCACTGATCGCCCCCGTTCCAGGTCGGTTCTTCCTCTTTAAGGTATAGAGCAGATGTCAAATCTACAACACAGACTCCAGTGGCTTGAGCCCGCCTGGCCGGCACCGCCACAGGTTCATGCCCTTTCGCTTTTGCGAAGCGGTGGTATGAGCCAGGGTCTCTTTGCCTCACTCAACCCGGCGCTTCATGTGGGCGATGAGGAGGCCGATGTCAGGGAGAACCGTCGTCGGATCAGGGGTTTTTTCTCACTTCCTGATGAGCCCCTCTGGCTCAACCAGGTTCATGGGGTCAAGGTTTCTGACTGCTCTGACACTACTCCAGGCCCTCAAGCAGATGGCAGCTATGTCAGAGGGTTTGACCGCGTCTGTGCTGTCTTGACAGCGGATTGCCTTCCCATCCTGCTCTGTGATCGCGGAGGACAGGAGGTCGCTGCACTCCATGCCGGGTGGCGTGGGTTGGCAGCTGGGGTGATCGAGAGTGCTCTGACACTCTTTCACTCCCCCCCCGAGCAGTTGATGGCCTGTCTTGGACCGGCGATTGGAGCAGGTGCTTTTGAAGTGGGGGATGAGGTCAGGGAACTCTTCTGCCAACAGCACGAAGATCAGGATCTGTTTACTGAATCTCACCGCAAGGGCCACTGGTTCGCCGATCTCCATGGGCTGGCCAGGCGAAGGCTGGAGCGTTTGGGGGTCTCAGCCCTGTTCTCAATGGGGGGCTGTACCTTTACCGAGAACGAGGATTACTTCTCCTTTCGGCGCGATCAGCAGTGCGGTCGGATGGCCACACTGATCTGGCTGAGTGATCACCCCCGGGTGGAGGCATTACGTATCCGGGTTGATGACTCAGGAGGTGGGTTTTACCGTTGTCAGGCCCGGTAGCTCCCAAACCGGCATTCCGCCCCGATAGCACTTCAGTGTGGTGGCGGGGTATCCGAATCTGATCAATGTCCGGAGTGTGGCGACAGGCTGTCCACACCAGGCGCCATCCAGGGTCTGCTGGAAGGAAGCGCGATTTAAAAAAGAAGCGAAAAGTCGATCGCCTGAAGGTGTTTGGTGATGGCCCCGATTGAGATAAAATCAACACCCGTTAGTGCAATGCTTTGTACATTCTCCAGAGTGATGTTGCCTGAGGCCTCAAGTTCAGCTTTACCCTGAGTGAGGGTAACGGCTTGCTGGAGAGTCTCGCGGTTAAAATTATCAAGTAGAATTCGGCTGACTGAAGTAGAGAGGGCCTCTTTGAGCTGAGTCAGGTTTTCCACCTCAACTTCAAGCAGGATACCCGGGGTGGCGCTCCTTGCAGCGATCTCAACCGCCCGGGTTATCGATCCCGCGGCCTGAATATGGTTCTCTTTAATCAAGACACCATCAAATAGCCCGATTCGATGGTTGCACCCCCCTCCGATTGAAACCGCGTATTTTTGGGCCATCCTCAGCCCGGGAAGTGTTTTCCGGGTATCGAGGATTCGGGTGGTTGTACCCTCAATGGCCTCAACAAACGTTCGTGTCGTAGAGGCCGTTCCGGAGAGGGTCTGGATAAAGTTGAGCGCAGTGCGTTCACCACTTAAGAGTGATCTTGCAGGCCCTGCAAGTTGGCAGAGCATCTGGTCAGGTCTGATGGTCTCGCCATCATTAACCTCCCAGTTGGTTCGGATGGTGGGATCAAGCTGGTTATAGACCTCATTGAACCACTCCCTCCCACAGAAGATCGCTCGCTCTCTGGAAATCAGCCTGGCTGATGCGACTGCAGTCTGGTCGATGATCGAGGCCGTCAGATCGCCGCTGCCCAAATCCTCGCTCAAGGCGCTTTGGACAGTCCTCGTTATTTCTGTTCTATCAACGTTCAATGGATGCAGTTTGCTCTTTGCTGTGCAGGTGAAGTGTAGGGCGGATAGGGATAAGATGCCACGTCATGAGGCCACGGGGGATTCGCATCTCGATCTGGTTGTTTTATGCTTGGGGTGGAGTCTACTGCAGGAAGGAGAAAAAAACAGGCAATTCAGCTATATCCTTATGCTGCAGTAACATCAGATAGACAACAGGTGTCATCACCAGCGGGAGAACAACGTGTCACAAAATAGAGGGAGTCAAATTGAGGGGTCGCTGACCATCCCTCCGGATCAACCAGTCAGGGTAAAAAGGTGGCCTGCCGGTGGTTATGAAACAGTTCGCTGCCATCAGTTCGACCGATGGCAACGATGCGGTTGCAGAAGCAAAAAAGTGCTTAAGGCGCATTGGGAAAGCAGCACTGAAACGGTTCTGTGCTGTTTTTGAGGAAAATGAAGTCAAGCCTTAAGTAGAGAGGATGACAGATCAGGAAAGTGTGAATATGGTTGTTTTGTCGATTACCCTGGCTCTTGTTGGCGCAGGATGGGTGGGATTCAGATACTCGGGCCGGTTTGCCCCAACCGATTGGGGGCGACAGTGGATGAACCGGTTGGCGGGGGTTAACTTCCTCTTTTGTCGTCACTACCATCGTTTTCACTGGGAGAGGATTGAGTTGCCCAATGAAGGTCCTGCCCTGTTGGTGAGCAACCATCTCTCGGGTCTCGACCCTCTCCTGCTTCTTGCTGCTGCCAGGCGACCCCTTCGGTTCGTTATTGCCAGGGAGGAGTACCAGCGTTGGTGGCTTCGATGGCTGCTTGATTTAATGCGTGTCATCCCGGTCGATCGGAGTAGCCGACCGGAGCAGGCGTTTTATGCCGCTCGTCAAGCCCTGGAGAGCGGGGATGTGGTGGTTATTTTTCCTCAGGGAAGAATGCAATGTCCAAATGAAGGGAAAATCCCACTGAAGAGGGGAGCTGCCTTTCTCGCTGCTGGGAGCAATGTCCACATCTATCCGGTCAGACTTTCAGGCATCCACCATCTGGGAGGTGTTTTCCGCCCCCTTGTTGCCCGTTCCCACTCAAAACTATCCGCTGGATCGCCTATGGTGTGTGAAAAGCACCAACAAGCTGACTGCATAGAAGAGCTTTCAAAGTTCTTCTATGGCGATGATTGCTCTTGAACAAAGCCTGAAATAACCCCATCTATAGAGTCAGAACCAGGGCTGCTGTTGCGGCCCTAAAAGGTCTGATTTTGAGGTTATTGTTATGAGAATGGACAAGCTGACATCGAAGTTCCAGCTCGCACTGGGTGATGCCCAGAGTCTGGCTGTGGGCCGAGATCATCCGACGATAGAGCCCCTGCATCTGATGGCAGCGTTCCTGGATCAGGATGGCGGCTCCGTGAGGCATCTCCTGGTATTGGCCGATGTGAATGTCAATCTGTTGCGCTCACAGATCAGTGAGGCGTTGGACCGACTCCCTGTGGTTGAGGGTGATGCGGGTGATCTGCAAGGCTCAAATGAGCTGGGTCGTCTTCTCAATATCACCGATAAGCTGGCACAAAAACGGGGAGACTCGTTTATCTCCAGCGAGCTTTTTGTGCTCGCAGCTGTTGAGGAGAGAGGTGAGCTGGGTCGATTGTTAAAGGATGCCAAGGCTTCCAGGAGCGGTGTCGAAAGAGCGATTGATCAGGTTCGTGGTGGACAGGGGGTTGATGATTCCGGTGCAGAAGACCAACGCCAGGCACTCGAAAAGTACACTATCGATCTGACAGAACGGGCAGAGCAGGGCAAGCTGGATCCGGTGATCGGTCGTGATGATGAGATACGTCGCTCAATCCAGGTGCTGCAGCGCAGGACAAAGAACAACCCAGTCCTTATCGGTGAACCCGGAGTGGGTAAAACGGCAATTGTTGAAGGGCTGGCCCAGCGGATCATTAATAGCGAAGTTCCCGAGGGCCTGAAAGGGCGTCGCCTCCTCTCCCTTGATATGGGTACCCTGATTGCAGGCGCTAAATTCAGGGGAGAATTTGAAGAACGGCTTAAAGCCGTACTCAGTGATCTTGCAAAACAGGGGGGCAACGTCATCCTCTTTATTGATGAGCTCCATACCATGGTTGGGGCGGGCAAGGCCGAAGGGGCAATGGATGCGGGCAATATGCTCAAGCCTGCACTGGCTCGGGGGGAGCTCCACTGTATTGGGGCAACGACCCTTGATGAATATCGTCAGTTTATTGAAAAGGATGCCGCCCTTGAACGTCGCTTCCAGAAGGTTCTTGTTGTTGAGCCCAGTGTTGAAGATACAGTGGCTATCTTAAGAGGGTTGAAAGAGAAGTATGAAGTACACCATGGGGTCACTATTACAGACCCGGCAATTGTTGCCGCGGCCACCCTCTCTCATCGCTACATTACCGATCGACAGCTTCCCGATAAGGCGATTGATCTTGTCGATGAATCAGCAAGTCGGATCCGAATGGAGATTGACTCCAAGCCCGAAGAGCTTGATCGACTCGATAGAAGGCTGATTCAGTTGAAAATTGAGCGAGAAGCTCTCAACAAGGAGGCTGATGCCGCCTCGAAAAAACGCATGGCTATTCTCGAAAGTGAGATCGAGGAGCTGGAGAGAGAGTATGGCGAACTCGAAGAGATTTGGAATAGTGAAAAAGCCTCAGTTCAGGGGGTGCAGCACATCAAGGAAGCTCTCGAACGTGCAAAAGTAGAAGCCGAGACGGCCCAACGTGCGGGGGACTTTGCCCGCCTGTCGGAGTTGCAGTACGGCCGTATACCCGAGCTGGTGCAAGCGATGAACAAGGCGACTGAATTAGAGGGAAAGGAGACCCGATTGCTTAGAAATGCGGTCTCGGAAGAGGAGATTGCAGAGGTGGTCTCCAAATGGACGGGTATTCCTGTCTCCAAAATGCTGGAGGGAGAGCGCGAAAAACTGCTTGAGATGGAGAGCGCCCTGTCGCAGCGCGTTGTCGGTCAGAATGAAGCGGTTGTTGCCGTCTCCGATGCCATTCGTCGGTCCCGGGCAGGGCTTTCTGACCCTCGGCGCCCCAACGGCTCATTTCTCTTTCTCGGCCCAACCGGGGTGGGCAAGACTGAGCTGACAAAGGCTTTGGCTGAGTTTTTATTTGATACTGAAGAGGCCATTGTTCGGGTTGATATGTCCGAATTCATGGAGAAGCATTCAGTGGCCAGGCTGATCGGAGCCCCACCGGGCTATGTGGGTTATGAAGAGGGTGGGTTCTTGACAGAAACAGTACGCCGCAGACCCTATTCAGTAATCCTTCTCGATGAGGTCGAAAAGGCTCATCCCGATGTGTTTAACATCCTGCTGCAGGTTCTCGATGACGGCCGATTGACCGATGGTCATGGACGTACCGTCGACTTCAGGAATACGGTCATAGTGATGACGTCTAACCTTGGATCCGAGGTCATTCAGGAACTTGTCGGAGAAGAGAACTACTCACAGATGAGAGAGGCGGTGATGGCCATAGTCGGTCAACACTTCCGACCAGAGTTTATCAATCGCATCGATGAGACAGTGGTCTTCCACCCGCTTGGAAAATCACAAATCAGGGAAATTGCCAGGATTCAGATTGAAGATCTCAGTCAACGACTTGCCAGTCGAGATATGACTCTTGAGGTTAAAGATGGGGCATTCGACAAGCTGGGTGAAGCGGGTTTTGATCCTGTCTATGGCGCACGCCCCCTGAAGCGGGCGATCCAAAGCCAGTTTGAAAACCCACTGGCCCAGGCGATTCTTGCCGGGCGCTTTGTGCCGGGTGACCAGATCGTGGTTGAAATTAAAGAGGGAGATTTCATCTTCAACAAGAAGTGATCCCAACCAAGGTCACAGCAGACAGCTCATTGGCCAGCTGTTGGAGGGCTTGGGAAATAGACCATGGCGTGATCTCCCCGGTGAGTTGGCCCGCTGTCAAACCCCACTGGTCTGGAAAATAAAGGGAACCCAGCCACTATTCGCGCTAGAATGGGGGCTGGAGGGCTCAAGATTTTCAACAACTGAGAAGTAGAGGAGAGTATCGGGAATGAAAGCGATGATCCTTGCAGCAGGCCGGGGAACCCGGGTACGCCCCCTGACCCATGAACTGCCCAAACCGATGATTCCGATCATGGGGAAACCCGTGATGGAGTTTTTGGTTGAAGAGTTGTCGCGACACGGTTTTAACCAGATCATGGTTAATACAGCCCACTTGGCAGCAGGGATTGAAAACTATTTTGGTGATGGCCGGCGCTGGGGGGTGGAGATTGGCTACTCCTTTGAGGGCCATCTCGAGGAGGGTGAGCTAAAAGCCCTGCCGGTAGGTTCGGCAGGCGGGCTCAAGCGCATCCAGAAGTTTAGTGGTTTTTTTGACGACACCTTTCTGGTGGTGTGCGGTGATGCTTTGATAGATCTGGATCTGACCACTGCGGTCCGACAGCACTGGCAATCCGGTGCTGTTGCAAGCCTGGTTGTTGATGAAGTCCCCCATCATCGGGTCTCGCATTATGGGGTGGTTGTCTGTGATAGTGAGGGTCGGGTCACCTCTTTTCAGGAGAAGCCTGCTGAAGATGAAGCGCTCTCCAATCAGGTCAACAGCGGTATCTATATCTTTGAGCCCGAAATACTTGAGCTGATTCCAGATGAGGTTGAGTTTGATATTGGCAGTGAGCTCATCCCTCTCATTCTGGCCAGAGGACTGCACATGAATGCGGTTCGCCTCCCCTTTAACTGGATTGATATTGGTCAGCTGTCGGATTACTGGAATGCAAATCAACAACTCATGCAGGGCCAGCTAAGAGATGTTCCGATGCCGGGTGAAGAGGTGCTGCCGGGTGTCTGGGTGGGGCTTAATGTGGATATTGACTGGGAGAATATCCAGATTGAGGGGCCTGTCTACATCGGTGCCAGTTGTCACATTGAGGCGGGTTGTGAAATTCAGGGTCCCACCTGGATTGGCCATGGCTGCCACCTTAAGAGCGGTGCCCGAATCTCACGTAGTATTCTCTTTGAATACAGCAGGATTGGAGGCAGTGGTGTCGTCAACGAGTCTGTGGTGTTTGGCCGGAACTGTGTCGACAAAGAGGGAAATCCAGTCCAGACAGAAGAGATGGAGCTCGATTGGGTGGGTGATGCTCGTGATACAGAACCCGCTCCTGCCAAGGCCGCACTGAAGTAGCTCTCGATCTTCACCCCCTGCCCGGCACTCCCGGGCAGCATGGTGTTCTGGAGTTCCGGGGCGCCGAAAGAGCGTGTACGGGCCGCTTTACTCTTGCCAAACAAATCAGATGTTTGAATCAGGCTTAATCCCCTGATTCATCACCACTCTTGGCGACCTCTCCCGTATTGCCGGATAACAGGCGGTTGATTCTCTGAACATAGCGTGCCGGTTGGGTCAGGGTCGCCCCTTCCGCCAGGGCCGCCTGGTCATAGAGGACAAATGCCCAATCCTCGAGTTCGGCAAGATCACTCTCCAGGGCGGAGACCAGGGGGTGGTCAGGATTGAGCTCAAGGATCGGCTTGCTCTCCGGAGCGGTCTGCCCAGTGGCCTGGAGGATTCGCTGCAGATTTCCCCCAAGGTCATTCTCATCAGCGATCAGGCAGGCAGGCGAGTCAGTCAGTCGACGGCTGAGGGCGACATCCTTGACCTGCTCTTTAAGGATCTCCTTGACCTTCTCAAGCAGTGACTTGAACGCTTTCTCCTGAGCCTTGCGTGCCTTTTTCTCGCCCTTGTCTTCCTTCTCCTGAATATCATTGAGATCAAAGGCGCCCTTGGCGATCGATTTCAGTGATTTTTCTTCATACTCGGTAAGATGAGTTATCAGCCACTCATCAACGGGATCTCCAAGCAGGAGGACCTCGATATTCTGCTTGTTAAATACTTCAAGATGGGGTGAAGCGGCGGCGGCTTCATGACTTTCAGCTGTCAGGAAGTAGATCGCTTTCTGGTTTTCAGCCATGCGGCCGACATAATCCGCGAGCGAGACACTCTGTTCACTCCCGCTTCGGGTGGTTGAGAAACGGAGCAGACCGGCAAGAGAGTCTCGGTTGTCATGATCTTCAATCACACCCTCTTTGAGCACTTTGCCAAATTCGGCCCAGAACTTGGCGTATTTCTCCTGGTCATCTTCTGCGATGCGCTTGAGCTCACCCAGGATTTTCTTCACTGAGCCAGAACGAATCTTGTCGATCTCCCGGTTCTGCTGAAGGAATTCACGAGAGACATTGAGCGGCAGGTCGGCAGAGTCGACCACCCCTTTTACAAAACGGAGATAACTCGGCAGCAGGTGTTTGGTGTCGTCAGCAATAAAGACCCGGCGGACATAGAGCTTTACCCCATGAGGGTGGTCTCGATCCCAGAGGTCGAAGGGCGCCCTTGACGGGATAAAGAAAAGAGAGATGTACTCCAGAGTGCCCTCAACCCGGTTGTGGATGGTGGCAAACGGGGGTTCCGGGTCATAACCGATGGAGGTGTAGAAGCTGTTGTACTCCTCTTCAGTAATCTCCTGCTTCGAGCGTGCCCAGAGTGCAGAACCTTTATTGATGGTCTCCCACTCCGGCGTCTCATCTTTCTCCTCTTCAGTGGCCTTAAGCATCTGGATGGGAATTGAGATGTGATCAGAATATTTGCTGATGATGGAGCGCAGCCTGAAGTCATCGAGGTACTCGCTCTCATCTTCCCGAAGGCGCAGGGTAATGGTTGTTCCGTGCTGGGCGAGGTCACTTGATTCCAGGGTGTACTCACCACTGCCATCAGATTCCCACTGGACTCCCTGATCACTCGCTGCTCCAGCCCGGCGAGAGGTAAGGGTGACGTGTTCAGAAACCATGAATACAGAGTAAAAGCCAACACCGAACTGGCCGATGAGGTTGGCATCATCCTGCTGTTCACCCTGCATCTGATCGATAAAGTGCCGAGTGCCTGAGCGGGCGATGGTGCCGATATTCTCTACCACCTCATCCCGGCTCATTCCGATTCCATTATCACTGACAATAATGGTTCTGGCCTTCTTATCGACACTGACTGTGATAACGGGCTCTTCCTGGTCCTCCTGGAGGCTGCTGTCGGTCAGGGATTCAAATCTCAGCTTGTCACAGGCATCTGATGAATTTGAAATAAGCTCACGGAGAAAAATCTCTTTGTGACTATAGAGGGAGTGGACCATCAACTGCAGCAGCTGCTGTACTTCGGTCTGGAAGGCGTGTTTTTCTACTTGGGCCGTTTTGCTCATTATCGGGAACTCTCCAATTTTGACATCTGATAGTCTGGAAACCTCACAAAGAGGTGGGTAAATTCATCTCTTGCCGATATGGGGGCATTCCAGGCACTTTCCAACCCCTGGGTGATTATTTGTTGGATCTCAATCCGATTGTTTGGGTCGTTGACGATAAATAGGGCGGAGCGTATAGTCGCCGCCTCTGTACGGTCGGTTTCAGAGCCTGCTTTTTAGCGGCGATGCCCGTGATCCAACGGGGCATGGCGCAGTCTGGTAGCGCACCTGCTTTGGGAGCAGGGTGTCGGGGGTTCGAATCCCTCTGCCCCGACCAGTTTTATAATTATCGGTATGATTTGCGCCCGTAGCTCAACCGGATAGAGCAACGGCCTTCAGCCGGCTTCACAGTCGATGGCTGTGAAGCTTTGGGAGCCTGCATAGGGAAACAGAACCTATGTAGTGGAGGGCACTGTATCGGTGAACCCTTAACGTGTTGCGACGATGGGAATACCGAGGAAACCGCTGCTTCTAGAAGCAGAGACCCTGAAGGGACGATATGTCGGGTAGGGGGCTGAGCCAACATGGCTGCGGGATCCGTAGAGACTATACGTGCCCCGCCTGAGATGGTGAAGATATAGTCCAGACCACAAACTCCAGCTGTTTTAGGATGGAGGCAGTGAAAACTGTAGTGGTATGCTAAGCCGTAGGTTACAGGTTCGAGTCCTGTCGGGCGTGCCAGTTTAAGTCCGGGTGGCTGGTGAAGGAAGTGTTTCAGTGGTGAGCGTAGCTCAGTTGGTAGAGCTCCGGATTGTGATTCCGGCGGTCGTGGGTTCGAGCCCCATCGTTCACCCCATTTTATGGGCCGTTAGCTCAGTTGGTAGAGCAGCTGACTCTTAATCAGCGGGTCGCAGGTTCGATCCCTGCACGGCCCACCAAAAAAGTCATATAAAAAACAATAAGATAGCGATCCTTCGCTATCCCCCATTTCGTCTCAACTCCACCAGTGCGGGAGTTTTGCATATCCTGACTAAATATCAGGTCGGCGGCCTTAATCAAGTTACCTATTTCGGCCTCCGAATAGTGCGTTGTAATCCTACCCGACTTGTGTCCCAAGAGGTCCTGACGGTCTTCAAACGATACTCCTGCCGCCCTCAATCGACGTCCAAAAGTATGTTTCAGGTCATGGACCCTAACCTGTCTAAGTCCCGCTCGAATGCGCGCCGATTTCCAACCACTGTTGTTGATCGATCTCAGTGGGGAGTCTTTGTGGGTGAACACATATGTGTCATGTTCGCCCCGGAGCTCCTCAATGACAGATCTTGCAACCCGGTTTAGGACGACAATCCTATCCTCACGGTTCTTCACCCTGTCTCCAGGGATCATGAAAATACTGGCACCCATTTCGGGGACCTGTACTTCCCACTCCCATCGCAATCCACACACCTCTGAGTCGCGACAACCTGTATTGACCTTGAAAAGGGCCATACGAGCCAGATGTGCGGGGAGTTCCTTAAAAAGCCTTGCCTGCTCATCCCAAGAGAGCCGGTAGGGCCTTCTTCGGTCAGTCTCCCGGAGCAGCTTTATCTTGGGCGCCTTATCAAGCCAGGTCTTGCCTGACTCATCCATCCACTCATCTGCTGCAAGATTCAAGATATGGCGAACCACCTGCAATCCAGCATTGATGGTACGGTTCTTTACGCCTTCTTTCTTCCGCTTGCTGATGTATGGTAGTAGCGAACCCATATGTACCTGTTTGAGTTCAAGGTCTCCGATGTATGAATCAAGGTGTTTGAGTAATCGCCCGTCATCATCCAGTGTGGCCTTGGTTCCTTCATTCAGGTACTTTGTTGCTGCTTGGCGAAAAATCCGCCTCGGGCGTTCTCCGAAAAGAACAACCCTCCGATGGAGAAACAAGACCGCACCGATACGGGCCGTCTCCGGCGCCTGTGCACTCCGGGTCAGAAGATGCTCGATGAGTTCTACTGCAATCCGGTTGACTCTGTTAATCAGGCTGGAGTCGCGGTGGAGAAAATAACGCAGCCGCTTGGGGAACGAGACCACCCATTGCCGCACCGGCACACAAGG
>DIIC01000018.1:0-10305 GCA_002420425.1 Proteobacteria bacterium UBA5680
GCCGTCGTCGGCCGTTTCACCTGCTGCTGCGACGAGTTCACCACCTTGGTTGTATATTGGTCCAGTAAAGGCATGGAGTTTTCCTTAGGTCAGTGCTGCCGCGGTCTCGGCTGCCATTTGACTCACTGAATCGTCCATGTTGGTAAACGGTGCCATCACCACCATGCCGGGTCCCATCCCGTGCCAGGTATTTCCTGAACTCCAGGTACCATCGAGTACAGCCTAAGTCCGGGCTATGTAATACGGCCCCCAGTTATCGATGATTGCCGTTAGCTGGGTATCCGGAGTAAAGTGGATCAAGTCAGAAGCCTGACCGAATGCTTTAATTCCACTGTCTGCCACGGCCTGAATTGCACTAGATCATCCTGCTGATCTTGCCGTAGCCACTGAGAAGTAAGACTAATCTAAAATCATAACCTGATAATCGGCATCACTCTGAAATTCTGCTTCATGTAAGTCAAAAAAGTCACTGCCTCCAACAAAAACTGCTTTTTTCTTCAGAGACCTTGCCTTTGTACCTCATACTCATTTTCAGGAACAACTCCCTCAAGTGGCCTCCCAGTCAAGAAGCGGATAGCCTCCTCAGTGGCCTCAATTTCCATACGAGTGCGGCAATCAACAGACATCGATCCCATGTGTGCAGTCAGCAGGCAACGTTGTATCTCCTTGAGCGATCCATCGTATGGCTCTTGCTCGAAAACATCGATCGCAGCGCCGCTGAGATGTCCCGACCGCATCACTTCATAGAGATCTTGCTCATTGATGATGCCGCCACGGGCTGCGTTGATGATGATCGCGTCCTGTTTCATTGAGAGAAGATGCTTTTTCCTGACCATGTTTTTGGTCTGGTGAGTGAGCGGCACATGAAGACTGATGATGTCAGCTTCTTCGTAGATTCTCTTTTTGCTGGCCCACTCCAGTTTGAATTGACGATCCAGTTCATGATTCGGCATCATATCATTAACTAGAATCCTAGGCGTACCGAACCCCTTTGTGCGATTAAGCACCCGTTTTCCAATTCGACCAACACCAATAATACCGATTGTTACCTCTGCCAGACGACGCCCAAAAAAGCGATGCCAGTGACCATCATGCATCTTGGAATTAGATACATGAACAGAACGCAGTAATGATAGCATCAGTCCCACTGTCAACTCTGCAACAGCAGGTGCTGGTGCATCTGGGGTGTAGGAAACCTTGATTCCCCGTTCTTCTGCCGCCAACAGATCCACGCTATCCAACCCAACCCCCACGCGCGAGATCATCTTGAGGTTACTCGCTTGATCCATCACCCTGGCAGTGATCTGTTCGGTCCCGGCAATAATGACTTCAAAATCATCCACAAGTTCAGCAAGCTCATCTTCGGTGAGCTTTTTATTGAGGGGATTAATCAGGTATTCAATATTCGCCTCATAAAGCATTTCCAGAGGAAGGCGGTTGCTGTCTCCAAAAGGTACGGTGGTAATAAGCGCCTTAGGCATGAATAATTATTGTGTCGTGTTTGTCTAGTGGTACAAGTGTCTTGTGTGCTTTGGAAGCAGGTTTGTCCTATATCCAGGTTATCCCGAATGTGTATCGAACCGGAAGTTCATTAATATTCTCTGTTTCCATTAGTGCTGTTGCCAATACTTTGCAGTTCCTTTTAGTCTATCAGTATTGAATGTCAAGTGCTAACCATGTGCGACAACTTGCTTAGGGGTAGAGGGCTCAATTAATGAGCAGATTTTCAGTGATAAAACTGCATTCTACATTGTCCACATAGATGGCCAGGAGGTTACCAATCCAAATGCGGGAGATGCTTGTCTTTTCTAAATGGGTTGAGATACAGAAAACCCGCTCCCGGATTTGGGAGCGGGTCTGTATAGACAACAATCAGGGAGTAGTTACTGCGGTAACTTGTCGTCGACACCTTTGACGTAGAAGTTCATTCCAGCCAGCATGCCGTCGTCGGCCGTTTCACCTGCCGCTACCACTTCCTCACCCGCCTGGTTGTTGATCGGGCCTGTAAATGGATGAAATGCACCAGTTCGAATCGACTCTGCGGTTTCGCGCGCCATCATGGCGATGTCACTTGGCATGTTGGTAAACGGAGCCATACCGACCATCCCTGGGCCCATTCCGTCCCAGGTGTCCCCTGAACTCCAGGTACCCATCAATACATCAACCGTTCGTTTGACATAATACGGCCCCCAGTTATCGAGAATTGCGGTCAACTGCGTATCTTGGGCAAACTGAATCATGTCGGATGCCTGTCCAAAGGCGTAAATGCCACGCTCGGCTGCTGCCTGCAGCGCTGCGGTGCTGTCGGTGTGCTGGGTGATGATGTCAGCACCCTGATCCATCAGCACCTTGGCGGCGTCAGCTTCCTTGGGCGGATCAAACCAGGAGTAGACCCAGACAACCTTGACCTTCATGTCTGGGTTGATCGACTGCGCCCCCAGCATGAATGCATTGATGCCACGAACCACTTCTGGAATTGGGAACGAAGCGATATAACCGATCACACCACTTTTTGAAATCTTGGCGGCGATCTGTCCCTGTACATAGCGGCCCTCGTAGAAGCGCGCAGAATAAGTTGAGACGTTGTCGGCTTGCTTATAACCCGTGGCATGTTCAAATTTAACATCCGGGAATCGTTTGGCGACTTTCAGTGTCGGTTCCATATAACCAAACGAGGTTGTAAAGATCAGTTTGTGACCGGTTTCAGCCAGCTTGGCAATGGCGCGATCGGCGTCAGGACCCTCTGGCACACCTTCGACAAAGGTGGTTTCCACGTGGTCGCCCAGCATGTTGTCGATCATGAGACGGCCCTGATCGTGGGCGTAGGTCCAGCCATGATCACCCGGTGGGCCGATGTAGATAAAGCCGACTTTCAGTTTGTCTGCTGAGGCTTGCGTAACAGCGCCGAGGCTCAGCAGCACAGTGAGCATTACTGTGGTTAGTTTGAGGAGTTTCTTCATGTCCGTATTTCCTCCGGTGTTGGTTAACGTGAAGTCTTTAGATCTGTTATCGTTCTGCCCGGAACGGGCGGCCCAGACACGCTGGTGCATTGAGCCGGATACGCACAACGTCCCGAGATATCAAGACTAATACAACTATGGTCGCAATGTAAGGGAGCATGGACATAAAAGCAGCGGGAATGCCGAGTCCGGCTGCCTGGGCATTGAGTTGAAGAATTGTGATGCCACCAAAAAGAATTGCGCCAAACAACACTCTTTCAGGCCGCCAGCTGGCGAAAACCACCAGGGCAAGGGCAATCCAGCCGCGCCCGGCCGTCATATTTTCGGCCCATAAAGGGGTATACACCAGCGACAGGTAGCCGCCTCCCAGGCCCGCCATTAATCCGCCAAAGGCCACGGCGGCGTAGCGGATCAACACCACGGGATAACCTATGGCGTGGGCGGATACGTCGGAGTCGCCCACGGCTTTCAAAATCATCCCCCAGCGTGATCGGTTGAGGAACAAAGCCACACCGATCAGAAGAATAAAACTGAGATATACCAGCGGATCGTGCCCGAACAGCAGCGGCCCCACAACCGGCAGATCAGAGAGCACAGGGAGGTGGATGGCGGCTATTCGGTCGATGGTTTCTCCGACATAGTCGAACCCCACCAGCGCCGACAGGCCTGTGCCGAAAATCGTCAGCGCGAGACCGGTGGCGACTTGATTTGACAGCATCGTGAGGGTGAGGAATGCGAAGATCAACGATGCCAGTATGCCAGAGGCCCCAGCTGCCAGAAGACCGAGCGATGCGTTTCCAGTAACGGCTGCTGTGGCAAATCCAAATACCGCACCGATCAGCATCATGCCTTCTACGCCGAGGTTAAGCACCCCGGAGCGCTCGCAGATAAGTTCACCGGTGGCGGCAAACATCAGCGGTGTCGCCGCAGTCATCATCGTCATCATGGAAGCAATGATAAGTTCAGTCATTGCGCTGCCGTACGTCTGGAGGGTAGGATGATCTTGTAGCGGGTGAAAAGATCGAACGCCAGCAAATAAAATAATATGATGCCCTGGAAAAGGCCAGTCACGGCTTTGGGCAGTCCTGCCGATATCTGAGCCCCTTCTCCGCCAATGTAGGTGACGGCAATTGCAATGCCGGCAAGCAGCACTCCCACCGGGTGGAGGCGGCCCAGGAAGGCAACAATGATGGCCGTGAATCCATAACCAGGAGAGATATTCGGCATCAGTTGTCCAATAGTGCTGGTTGCCTCGATCACACCCGCCAGGCCGGCAAGCCCGCCACCAATCAAAAGAGAGTGCCAGATTATTCGGTGACCATGAACGCCCGCGTGACGGGCGGCCAGTGGGGCTGATCCAAAGACCCGTACTGTGAAGCCAAAACGGGTCTGGGCGAGGATGAACCAGGCGATAAAAGGAACAGCCAAAGTAATCAGCGTGCCTAAATGTGCGCGCTTGCCCGAAAACAGCAGCGGCATGATGGCGACGTCCGGAAACATCCGGGTGCCCGGAAATCCCCAGCCCTGGGGATTGCGCCAAGGACCCTGCACCAGATGAACGAGCAGCAGCTCTGCAACGTAGACCAGCATCAGCGAGACCAGTATCTCGTTGGCATTAAATCGGGTTTTCAGCAGTGCTGGCACTGCAGCCCAGGCCATCCCGCCAAGCATACCGAACACCAGCATCGCCGGGAGCAGCAGGGTGCTTTCACTTTCGTAGAAGTAGACCGCCAGACCGCCGCCGACAATAGCTCCGGCAATGTATTGGCCCTCGGCCCCGATGTTCCAGACCCCGGCGCGGAAACCGAACGACAGTCCGACGCCGATCAGAATGAGCGGGCCGGCTTTGACTGCAACCTCAGAAAGACCCGAGGTGGTGGTCAGGGGCTCTATAAAGTAGATGTAGAGTGCTGTCGAAGGGTCCTTGCCCATGGCGAGGAAGATCACACCGCCCGTAATCGCCGTCAGCACAAGGGCCATCACTGGCGACAGCCAAGCGGCGGCAAACGATTGTGTGCTTCTGGGCTCAAGCCGTAGCATGATCTGCCTCGGGCAGGGCTTCGTGTCGGACTCCCATCAATAGACCGATATCTTCAGGCGTGATCTCATCAATAGGCTTCGCCGTCGAGAGCGTACCCTGGGAGATGACAGCAATCCGGTGAGATAGCAGGAAAACCTCATCGAGGTCCTGAGAGATCATCAGTACAGCGACCCCAGTACTGACCAGGCGCTGGATCTCCTCGTGTATTGCAGCCGCAGCGCCGGCGTCTACACCCCAGGTGGGTTGTGACACCACCAACAGACTGGGTTCCTGTAGGATCTCCCGGCCGACAATGAATTTCTGCAGGTTTCCGCCTGACAGACTGCTGGCCAGGGCATCGACACCGGTGGTGCGCACATCGAAGTTCTGGACCACATTCTGGGTATAACGGGCGACCGCCGGCCAATCTATCAGTCCCCGGCGGGAGAAGTTCAGGCGCGTATCACCGGTGAGGTAACTGTTGTCTACCAGGGTCATGTCGGCGACGGCGGCGTGACCGATTCGTTCTTCAGGGACGAATACCGCACCCAGGGACCGCCGTACTGTTGGGTTTAGTTGGTTCGCGTTGGTGCCGAGAATACTGATCGATCCGGCCAGCGGTGAGCCGGTTTCCCCTGATAGGGCACCCATCAGTTCGATCTGTCCGTTGCCGGCAATGCCGGCGATTCCGAGGACCTCTCCGGCCCGGACTTCCAGACTGATATCGGTAAGGTCTATGCCATGAGCCAGATCGGAATGGATATTGAGGCCTGACACGGCCAGATGAACTGACGAACCGCTGTCGATGGGCGACAGACGTGAGACCTGTTGGACTTTTTTCCCAATCATTTTCTCAGCCAGTGATCGTGCCGTCTCCTGGGCCGGGAGGCAGTCATCGACCCGGCGTCCACCACGCAGTATCGTTGCCCGATCACACAGTGACCGGACCTCTTCCAGCTTGTGGCTGATATACAGAATCGCCCGGTCCTCTTGAGCCAATGTATGCAGGGTTTCAAACAGGATCTCGGTTTCCTGCGGTGTGAGTACTGAAGTGGGTTCATCCAGTATCAGTAGTTGGGGGTCTTGGAGCAGACAACGAACAATCTCAATGCGCTGCCGTTCACCCATAGAGAGATCATAGACGTGGCGGTCAGGTTGCAATGCCAGGCCGTAGGCACTGGCAGTTTCCTGCAGCCGCACTCTTAAGGCTTCCGGATCTTCGGGCGGCAGCGCCAGCGCGATATTCTCCAGTGTGGTCATCGCTTCGAACAGCGAGAAATGCTGGAAGACCATGCCGATGCCCAGTGTCCTTGCCTGGGCCGGATTTTCGATCCGCGTCACTTCGCCTTGCCACCGAACATCTCCCCGGTCTGGACGCAGGACGCCATAGATGATTTTGACCAGGGTGCTTTTGCCGGCGCCATTTTCACCAAGCAGGGCGTGAATCTCGCCGGCCGCAACATCCAGATCGATATTGTCGTTGGCGAGGCAGCCCGGGAATGATTTGCAGATGCCCGTCAGTGACAGTAACCCTTGCTCAGTCACGCCAACGATCCCTGGTTTTCTTTGGAATCATTGCCTGGAATTTGGGCGATACTTTAACGCTTAACATTGCTTCAACCCTCAAAGCGTTTAACCCCTCTTGTCAGCTTGAGTGGTTCAACCTCACAGCCCCAACGAAGGTATCGATAGAGGCAATTTCTGGGTTCGACATGCGTTTATCTCTGGCCGCGTCAGCCCTCTCCATTGCTTCCTGATTCTCGTATAGCGATACAGCCAAAAGCGTATTGTCATCACTTTGCAAACCGATCAGCTGCTCAGCTTCAGGAAATTCACTTGGTGCGTTGGTAGTATATGACTCCGCGGCCTTATCAGCGGCTTCTTGAGACTTAAACTTCACTATTGTTATTCTTGCTACAGACATAATACGCTCCTAATTAATCTAGCCGACTTCATTGCCATTTTGGCTGGTAAACACCTTACCACATTTGCAGCAACCGCAGCTGGGGGATCGCAAAGGATCAGGGGTACCGTAGATAAACTTAGTAGTACTGTTGGAAGGTGCCGCCTATTCAGGTATCGTCACGACAGAGGGCTTGTCAGGGGGGCCGCCATCTGCTGATCTTACATATGTTCATTAACAGCCCATGTGCAGCCAAATCCCGCTTAGCTACCATCTTGTCTCTGATATCGCCCACTGATTGCGGTTGCTGGTAATGCGCGGCCTGAGACATACAAACGCTTCTGGTTTTATGATGCTGACGATAGGCTAGAGATTCTTCGGCGTCATCTTTTTCCGTGAGGCAGAAAAAAGTTATCGAGAAAGTGATCCAGCCACTGGCGGGCATTAGGAGCATGGGAGGTGTGCTTTTCCAATTGATCATGATGTGACTGCGCACCATCAAGACGAAGTTTGGGCCGCCCTCGTTCAGAGGTGCACCAGCGGTTGATCATGGCCCGGGTAATCTCGGGGTGAAATTCAATCCCAAAAGCATGATCGCCATAAGAGAAAGCCTGCCCGCTAAAGCTTTCGCTTTGCGCTAGATGAATGGCCCCGGGAGGAATATCAAAGGTCTCCGAGTGCCATTGATAAAAAAACGTAGGTGCAGGTAGAAATTCACGGCCCGCTGGCGTGGGGGAAACCTGACAGTATCCAATCTCGACTACACTGTCACCACGAAGTCCTATTTTTGCCCCCAGCACTCGTGCGAGTTCCTGGGCCCCCAGGCAGATACCCAGCATCGGAATCCCCATCGGGACTACGGTAGTCTCAAGCCAGTCCAGTTCCGCCTTAATTCCCGGGTCATCATCCGTAGCGCTTTGTGGTCCTCCAAAAATCACGACCGCCTCATAAGGAGAGAGATCCCGAGGCAAGGTGTCACCCAAACAGGGGCACAACTGATCCAGCGAATAGCCTCTTGATACCAGGTTTTCACCGAGCAACCCCGGGGTGGAAGTCTCCTGGTGGACAACAGTGAGCACTCGTTGTCCGGTGTCCATGAAATGAATTAAACCCTATTGAAATGTTTAATGTTTAATGCCAGGCAGTCTGTCCTGCGGCTACTGCGTTGTACGGGCCTGGTTCCGCACAATTATCCGATCACCGAATATTGCTTTAATTTTTCTAAATATCCAGGGCTGAGAAATTTTCTGCCTTGAAGAGCCAAATTAATGTATTCCTTGGATGGAGGTTTTTCTTCTTTTGAATCGGGAGAATAATAAGCGAACGCTTTAATAGAGGTTTCTTGTGATTGAACAACTTCAACTTCTAAACGCTCATAATATCTTTCATAGACATCAAGCTTCTTAAGATCTTTTTCCTCAAGACTATAGATTATACCTTCAACTATATCTGAATTATTCGGTTGGATGTTTGCCGGACTCCAGCTTGAGTCGAAGAACCCAGCCTGATCGAAAACAATTTTAAACTTTTTTAGAGAGCCTGCTTGTTGAGGAGCGTCCCATCCTAAAATTTTCTTCATCTGGCTTGCGCTCATGTTTGAACCATAGGCGAAATATAGAACCATTTTCACAATCAGCCGATCACCGTGTAGCGTTTCTCAGTACCATCTGCGAGATCTAGAACATAATTGTACTCGACCATCCATCTATAGAGAACACTCTGAGGTTTATCTTTCAAGCAAAGGCTTCCTGGCAAGAGGGCATCCTGTGGCTGTGGCATGACAGTGGTGATTGAAAAATAGCCTCAGGCTAAAAATCCTTGAATTCCTTTGAAACCTGCTTTAGCGTAGCCCCCTGTTTCGTATTGTCTTAAAGAGTTTAACGATATGCAATTTACAATTATTCCGGTCACAAGTTTTGAGCAGAACTGTACGCTGGTCTCCTGCGAAAAAACTGGAAAAGCTGCGGCCATCGATCCCGGTGGTGATATAGAGCGCATCCTGGCTGAGGTGGAGAAGCAGGACCTGATCCTGGAAAAGATCCTTATCACCCACGCCCATATTGATCACGCTGGTGGAGCAGGCCAGTTGGCCCGCGAACAGAATCTACCCATCGAAGGTCCCCACCCGGATGACAAGTTCTGGATCGATGATCTGCCCCAACAATCCAGGATGTTTGGTCTCCCCATGGCGGAACAGTTTGAGCCGAGCCGCTGGCTGGGGCAGGGGGATACGGTAACGGTTGGAGAAGAGACTCTCGAAGTTCGGCACTGTCCTGGCCACACTCCAGGGCATGTGGTCTTCTTCCATCCGCAGAGTCGGGTGGCGATCGTGGGTGATGTGTTGTTCAAAGGATCCATCGGCCGAACCGATTTTCCAAAAGGTGATCACAACTTGCTGATCAGCTCAATCCATCAGCAACTCTTCCCAATGGGAGATGAAGTACAGGTTATCTCCGGTCACGGCCCGATCACCACCATTGGCGAAGAGCGCTCTACCAATCCGTTCTTGACCTGAGTATTCAGGCGGCCTGGGCTCAGAAAATCATGCTCTACCTTGTTAAGAAAAGGTTATCTAGGTAACGATAAAGAGGAATTTTGAAGTATGGAGATGCAGTCAGTTGTCGAGCTGGCCCGCAAGGCGGGACTTAAAATTCTGGAGGTTTATGGGCGCGATGATTTTGGTGTACGGCTTAAGTCAGACGATAGTCCGCTGACTGAAGCTGATCTGGCCGCGCATCACGAAATTGTTGAAGGACTGACCCAACTGGATTCATCAATCCCTGTCTTGTCAGAGGAGGCGACCGGCATCCGTTGGCAGGAGCGTCGTCAATGGGCGCGCTACTGGCTGGTCGATCCACTCGATGGAACCAGGGAATTTATCAAGCGCAATGGCGAATTTACGGTCAACATTGCCTTGGTGGAAGATCATCAGCCGGTTCTGGGGGTGGTTTATGCACCCGTACTGGATGTGACCTACTACGGCGATGACGGGGGCGCGTTTAAGCTGGAGGGGTCGGCTATTGAAGATGCGGTTGCGGTCAAAGTCAAACCGCATCAACCGGGCGAAATCTGGAAAGTGGTCGGCAGTCGATCACATGCCGGTGATTCGCTGGTTTCGTTTCTGGGGGCACTGGGCGAGCATCAAATGGTATCGATGGGCAGTTCTCTTAAATTGTGTCTGGTGGCTGAAGGCGCAGCTCATATTTATCCGCGCCTGGGTCCTACCTCTGAGTGGGATACCGCTGCAGCACATGCTGTTGTGACCGCTGCAGGCGGCGAGGTTGTCATTGCCAATAGCGGCGAACCATTGCAGTACAACACCAAGGAGTCGCTGTTAAATCCATTTTTTATTGCAAGACCGCGCTCGTTCGATTGAAGGGTTAAAAACAGACACACGATTGTCAGAACTGGAATCGCAGTAT
>DIIC01000018.1:10644-18342 GCA_002420425.1 Proteobacteria bacterium UBA5680
TGGCAGTGCTCTTTGATTTCGCTCCAACCACCAATGATCCATAAAATCATCAGGCTGAGCCTGAGGTTTTACCGTCACCTCTTTTTCGGGCCTTGAGTTGTTCTCCTATCGCGGCCAGGCCATCAGGGGTATCTACATCTTTGATGATTGATTGAGTCATGACAGGGAGTTCATAAATCAATTTTTTATGTTGCTTGAACAGCGTTCGTGCACCACGATCACCTTTGAGATTTCTCATCTTGTCGCAGAGATCCCGGCTCCAGAGAATGGGGTTTCCACGGTGTCCTCTATAGGTGGGGACAATGATGGACCGCCCGGCAGGAGGGTCAAATTTTAAGATCAGCTCCCCAATGAGGTTGCGGGAGATCAGGGGCATATCACCCAGAAAGACCATAACACCCCCAATGCCTTCAGGAAGATTTGTAATGCCTGTTCTTATGGATGAAGCAATGCCGGTTGAGAAATCCGGATTGTAGAGCGGGGTAATCGGGTAATCATCAAGGGCACTCTCTACTCTTTCGCGCTCAAATCCAGTGACGACAAAAACGTTGGTGATGGCGGAGGCTAAAATCTCGTCGATCACCCAGGCCAACAGCGGATGCCCATCCACCCGTTCAAGTAGTTTATTACTCTCTCCCATCCGTTCTGAGCTTCCTGCAGCAAGGACTATTGCTGCAATAGGGCAAGGGCGGCTCATTGGCTTCTCTCTTCCTGGTCGTATGGGCTGAGTTGAATCACTGTTCCCTCTGGTAGAAGGCGCGAATAATCTCGGCAATGATGGAGACCGCAATCTCGGCGGGAGAGCGCCCCCCAAGGTCAAGTCCTACCGGAGCATGGATTCGGTGGAGGGCAGAGGTAAGGCCCGCTTCAGTGAGCCGGTCGATCCGCTTTGAGTGGGTGCGTTGGCTTCCCAGTGCTCCGATATAGAAGGCGTTGCTGTCGAGGGCTGCTTTGAGGGCGGGATCATCGATCTTGGGGTCATGGCTGAGGGTAACTATCGCGGTCATTGAGTCGGGTAGAAGTTTAGGGAGCGCCTTGTCAGGCCACTCAAGCTGAAGATCGGTATCTGGAAAACGGGTTTCGGTGGCAAACCCACGCCGAGGATCGACGAGAGTGACTTCAAAGCCTGCTGTCTCAGCCATGGGCGCCAAAGCCTGGGCGATATGAACAGCTCCTACAAGGATCAGGCGGGGAGGCGGGGTGCAGGTCTTGATGAAGAGACTCTGGTCCGTACTGATTCCACTTCTATTGCTCTCAAGGAGGGTGGCTGCCTCGCTCTTCTGGCCCGGGTTGAGAGAGAGATCGCCCTTAAAACCAGCGGGGGTGAGCTGAGTCCACACGCCATCATTGAGGCGGGTAATGAACGCTGTAGAGTGCGGTCGTTGAGACTCAGCGGTACGTCTTGAGTCGACAGCCGTTGGCGAGAGCAGTTCAACCAATAGGCGTATCGAACCCCCACAGCTCAACCCCACCTCCCAGGCGCGTTCATCGGCAACCGTGAACTCAAGTGTCCGGGGTTCGCCGGTCCGGATCACCTTCATGGCGCTATCGATGACAGCACTCTCCACACACCCCCCTGAGACAGAGCCCAGGAAGTCGCCTTCTTCAGAGACCACAAGATGGCTTCCGACGGGGCGTGGAGAAGAGCCCCAGGTCTCTATGACGGTTGCCAGTGCCACTTTACGGTTCTCCTGAAGCCAGGTGTCTGCCTTTTCAAAGAGCGCTCTGTCTTTGGTCATGATCACTCGCTCCCGATCGCGCGTTCAGAATTATAAGTGGAAGTGTTCTCAACCCTGAGTATTCCCTGGGAGCCCAGGGTGAAGAAGGTATCAATGATCTCTGGAATGGTGGCATCCTGGGAGGGATCAAACCAGCGTGACATCCAGTTGCACATGCCCAGGATTCCGAATGCGGCAAGTTTTGGATCCAGGTTCGGGTTGAACTCATTGTTGTTTTGCCCCTCCCGAATCAGATCAACCCAGAGCTGGGTCATATCATGCCAAATGGTTCTTAGCTCACTGAGCTTCTTTTTGTCTTTGAAATAGTGGTTTTCCCTCAACATAACGGACATCTCAAGATACCCCGGATTATACCCGCTTAAGTGAACCCGTATGGCCTCATGGAGTTTCTCTGTAGCGCTGAGGGGGGTTGCCATGGCATTTCTAAAGTGGCTGAGCAGTGCACTGCTTTGTGGCAGGATAATTTCAAGCAGGATGTCTTCACGGCTGCTGAAATAGTAGTAGATCGCCTCTCGTTTGACGCCAACCGCCTGGGCAATATTCTCCATTGAGGTGTGGGCAACACCCTTGCGTTCGAATATCTCGGCCGCTCGTCTTAGTATTTCGTGGCGTCTTGACATCAGTGATCGTTCCAGCAAAAGTTTTACAATAAGTAAAATGAATCATGTAACACTAAACATTATCCTAATTAAGTGCAAATATAATTTTACACTACTGTAAAATAACTTTACAGGTAGGTTTGTTTCAGATAGTTTTATACTATGACCTGATATCTGTTGAGGTTATTGCAGAAGGGGGGTTCCAATTTTCAATAGGGCGGCTCCATAAAGCCTGCCCAGATAGAAAACGCAAAGGAGATTGAAGTGGGATTCAGAGCAGAAATTCCTTATGGGGCTTACTGGAGCACCCCATTTTGCAAATGGCAGGGGTCACTTTCAGGGCTTCACAGCATCCAGTTTGCAGCGCATGTTGCGGTGGATGAACTTAAAAAGCGAGATCTTCCGGGGTCACTCTTTGATTACGGCGTCCTTGGTTTTTCAGTTCCCCAGAAGCACTCTTTCTATGGTCTTCCCTGGTTTATGGGAATGGTCGGCGCGGGTGATGTTGGGGGGCCCACCATTGCCCAGGCCTGTGCGACCAGTGTTCGAACGCTCCTCGCCGGTGCTCAGGAGATCGAGAGCGGTCTGGCAAGCAATGTTCTGTTGACCACCTGTGATCGAACCTCCAATGGCCCTCACCTCTATTACCCTAATCCAGGCGGTCCTGGAGGAACAGGTGCGCATGAAGATTGGGTGATGGATAATTTTAGTTGCGATCCTCTGGGACGTCACTCCATGATCCAGACCGCAGAGAATGTTGCTGCCAGGCACGGTGTCACAACTGAAGCTCAACATGAAGTCGTCATCCGTCGTACAGAGCAGTATCAGATGGCAACCGCAGATGATCATGCCTTTCAGAAAAAATACATCACACTGCCCTTTGAAGTCCCTGCTCCCAATTTCAGGAAGACCCGAGGCGAGCTCAGTGGTGATGAAGGCATTACTCTCTCAACAGCTGAAGGTTTGAGCAGGCTCAAGCCCGTCCTGCCGGACGGCTCGGTTACCTTTGGTGGTCAGACATTTCCAGCCGATGGGAATGCGTCCATGATCCTGACCACTGCCGACAAGGCAGGTGAACTGAGTCAGGATCCCTCAATCAGAATACGGCTTCTCGGCTTCGGACTATCAAGGACGGAGCTGGCGTTCATGCCTGAAGCGACTATCCCGGCAGCGAAACAAGCCCTTGAGATGGCCAATCTCAAGATAACCCAGATTGATGCGATCAAATCCCATAACCCGTTTGCCATCAATGACATTGTATTTGCCAAAGAGACAGGAGCAGATCTGATGTCGATGAACAACTACGGTTGTTCGCTGATCTGGGGCCATCCCCAGGGCCCTACAGGGTTGCGTTCCATTATCGAGCTGATCGAGGAGCTGGTGATCCGTGGGGGAGGGGCCGGGCTCTTTCAGGGCTGTGCTGCGGGAGATACCGCAATGGCCGTTGTTTTGCAGGTTGAGATTGGCTGATGAGGTGTCAGGATTCACTCTCCTGCTTCCTGCACTGGGATAGAAGATGAATGTCGCCAGTTGGATAGACAGCCATGCCAGGTTCGTACCGGAAAAAGTAGCGCTCTCCTGCCCGGGAAGAGAGTACACCTATCACAACCTTGCGCTTGAGGTCGCCCTCGTCTCAGGGCTATTGGTCAGCCACCTAAAGATCAAGCCCGGCGATCGCATTGCCTACCTGGGTTATAACACTCCAGAGTTGGTGATTCTCTTGCTTGCCTGTGCTCGCACAGGCGCCATTTTACTTCCTCTTAACTGGCGGCTGACACCAAGCGAACACCGCTTTATTCTCCAGGATTGTCTTCCGTCGGCCCTCTTTGTTGATGAGGCGTTTACCCCTCAAGTCGGCGATAACTCCAAAGATTATACAACCACAAAGCGCTACTCCTATGCGGATAATGACGACCGATTTGAATCGGTCAACAGGTTGTTAACCGAGGCTGATCCAGTGGAGGGCTCCGGATCAAAGGCAGGTTATGATTCTCTGCTCCTGCTCTGCTACACCTCAGGAACAACCGGCAAGCCAAAAGGGACACTGCTTGACCAGAAGGCGCTACTCACCAATGCGCTCAACAGTATAGATATGCATGATCTGTCGAGTGGTGATCGGGTGCTTTCAACCCTTCCCCTGTTTCATGTCGGAGGGTTGAATATTCAGACTCTTCCGGCACTCTATGTCGGCGCCACCGTTATTCTTCACCCTGTTTTTGATCCCCAACAGACACTCCGGGCGCTTCAGGAAGAAGAGATCAATCTGGTGGTTCTCGTTCCTGCCCAGCTCCATGCTCTTCTTAAGTCTCCTGATTTTAACAAGATCGATCGCTCCGCTCTGCGTTCCATTACTACCGGCTCGACGATGATACCGTTGCCACTGATTGAATCGGTTCATCAATATGGGATCAAGTTGATTCAGGTCTATGGCTCTACTGAAACAGCGCCAATCGCCACTTACCTGAAGGCAGCCCAGGCGATAACTCATGCCGGTTCTGCAGGTCAGCCAGCACTTCATTGCGAATTGCGTATTGTGAACTCTGATTTTGAGGATCTTAAGCCTGGAGAGAGCGGCGAGATATTGGTCAGAGGTGAAAATGTGATGAGAGGTTACTGGAATGCACCCGAGACGACGGCCGAGGTCATGCGTGAGGGGTGGTTTTGCAGCGGTGATATCGGTCACCAGGATGAGGATGGAAATCTCTATATCGATGGGAGAAGCAAGGAGTTGATCATCAGTGGAGGAGAGAACATCTACCCGGCTGAAGTGGAGAATATTCTTGCTCAACATCCATCAATTATTGAAGCATCCGTAGTGGGAAGAGCGGATCAACGCTGGGGTGAAGTGCCTGTTGCCGTGATCGTCTCTACGGATGCCTCTCTGACCCACGACGAGATCTACTCACTGTTTGAAGGTCGTCTGGCGAAATTCAAACACCCCGCTGAACTTGTTTTTGTCGATTCTTTGCCCCGTAATGCGATGGGAAAGATAGAGAAAGAGAAGATCAAAAAAATGATATCGGAACCAGACTAAGAAAAGATGATTATGAAAATCATGAGCAGACCGATTGAACACTGTGCGAGGGCAGTATTGTGCCCTGGATTTTTGTTGCCACTGGTTTCGAGACCTTGCCTGTCGGCACAACAGAGTCCTTATGGCGATTAAAATTGGAATCGATGTAGGAGGAACTTTTACCGACTTCCTGGTGGTTGAGGAGGGGCGTGAGCCGCGTATTCATAAAACCCTCTCTACCCCCGAGGATCCCTCGTTGGCTGTAATCGATGGGCTTGAGGAGATGGCTCAAATAGGGGGATCACCCTGTTCACTGGAAGAGTTCCTTGAGGCGACCCAGACCATTGTCCACGGGACAACGGTAACCACCAACGCAACGCTGACTCGTAATGGAGCAAAATCCGGACTAATCACCACCAGTGGGATTCGCGATGCCCTCGAGATGAGACGGGGAATTCGTGAGGAACAATACAATAACCGCTATACCAATGTGGTGCCATTGGTTCCCCGTTATTGTCGAATAGGGGTCGAAGGGAGGATTGACAGAAACGGAGATGAGATCAAGCCGCTCAGCCTCGACGAGGTGAGTGAGGCGATTGCGCTTTTTAAGCAGGAGGGAGTTGAAGCGGTATCGATCTGCTTCATGAATGCCTTTGCCAATCATGAACACGAACAGCAGGCGGCAGAGCTGGTTCGCCGCCAGATGCCCGAAGCCTATCTCACGGTCTCTTCCGAACTGTTGCCTTCAATACGATTCTACGAAAGGGTAAGCACAACGGCGCTTAACTCATACGTGGGCCCAATTCTGGATCACTATCTGAATCAGCTCCAGGGGAGGCTGGCAGCCGCTCACTTTGCAGGATTGCTGCTGATCATGCAGTCCAACGGCGGGGTGATGTCGCCTGAAGTGGCCAGAGAGAAGGCCGCATTGACACTCCTGTCCGGTCCGGCGGCTGGGCCGGGTGCCGGTCTGGTCTATACCCAGGTTCATGATCGAGACCGATGTATTGTGGTTGATATGGGAGGGACCAGTTTTGAAGCCGCGCTGGTGGCAGAGGGCCCTCTTATGGTCAATGAAGGCACTATTGATCGTCACAGAATCGCCCTTCCCATGCTCGGAATTCATACCATCGGCGCCGGTGGGGGTTCAATCGGATGGCTCGATGAAGGGGGTCTGCTGCGGATGGGCCCCATGAGTGCAGGTGCAGACCCTGGCCCTGTCAGTTACGGCAAGGGGGGTACAAAACCCACCACAACGGATGCCAATCTTGTTCTTGGGTATCTGAATCCTGATTATTTTGCAGGCGGCAAAATGAAGCTTGATCAGCAAACGGCGCGCCAGGCCATCGAAGCCTCTATTGCCACCCCCCTTGGGATTTCAGTCGAGGAAGCTGCCGCTGGAATGTATCGGGTGGCCTGTAACAATATGGCCCAGGGGGTAAGAGAGATCACCATCAAGAGGGGGTTTGACCCTCGTGAATTCCCGATGGTGGTTGCAGGCGGGGCCGGTCCCATCCACTCCTGTCTGATCTGTGATGAGCTTGAGGTCCCTTTCCAGATTATTCCCAGGGAATCATCCATTCTCTGTGCTGTAGGCATGTTGATGAGTGATCTCAAACATGATTTTGTACGGACCTATGTCTCACGTCTTGATGGGGTGGACTGGGCACGGGTTGATGCGATTATCAATGAGATGCGTGATGAGGGGGCTGAACTTCTCGATGAGGAGAAGATACCCGTTGAGCGGCGAACCTTTTTTGTCCGCTTTGATTGCCGTTATCTCAAGCAATATCACGAGGTCTCATTTGAGGTCGCGGCAGATGATGTTGCCTCTCATGACAGTGATGCCATAACCCGGGCATTTCACGAGGAGCACAATCGTCTCTATGGTTATTCGCTTGAGACACAGAAGGTTCCGATCGAAATCATCAATCTCAGGGTTCAGGCACTCGGCAGTTCTGAAAAGCCCAGGTTTAAGGCGACAGAGTATGGCGGATCGGATCCATCACCTGCACTCAAGGGGGAACGTTCGCTCTATATTTTTGAGCAGGAGTGTTTTAAAACGGTTCCTGTCTTTGATGGCCACAAGCTCAACCATGGAAATCATATTGTCGGGCCAGCCATGATTGAAGAGGAGACTACGGCTATTTTTGTAAGCTCTTCATTCAACTCTGTGTGTGATCAATTTGGTTCATTCGTCCTCTATCGCAAGGGCAGAGAGGATCTTGTAGCATCAATAACAAAAGGAGAGGGTAATGAGCAGCATTGACCCCATTCTGTTATCTGTCTTTGCAAGAACATTCAAATCAATTACTGATGAGATGAGTATGTCAGTACAGATGACAAC
>DIIC01000007.1:0-60677 GCA_002420425.1 Proteobacteria bacterium UBA5680
ATCATCAGCCTGCGAACCACCTCCTGCAACTCATCAGCCAATACGTCATAGCGCTCTTTACGGGTATGTTCCTGTTCTCCGCCACGGGCAAAGGGATGGGTAGAAGCAGCCATCAGGCGGAGGTTATGGTCACTGGCAACCGCTGCCACTGAACGACGCAGTCGAGAGAGATCGTCACGCAAATCGGCAATTGAGCTGCAGGGACGAGTACCCACTTCAATCTGGCACTGGAGGAATTCAGAGGTGACCTGATCACCCAGCAACTCTTTGCAGGCCGACATCAGTGTTGGTGGCGCCTTGTGGATCAGATCACGTGTATCGCCATCAATCAGGAGATACTCCTCCTCAATCCCAATCGTAAATGAGGGATCAGGGATGGGTGGTGCCAAGATCGTTCTCCAGAGGGGTCAATATCTTCTCGTCAGCAAGGATATCAGTAAACGCGGTATGCAACAGTCCCGCCCACTGCTCCTGGCCAATAGCACTGCTGATCTCATTTTGGCGGATTTCCAGGAGGGCATGTGGAAACCCATGACGTTCTGCATGGATCTCCATGCTATAGCCAACAGGCTCTTTGGCGTGATAGGGCTCATTGTCACCCACGCAGAGACCTGGAATAGCCCTTAACCGCTGGATCAGGGGAAAGGCGACACGATCATCGTTATGCCAGAGGACACCCACATTCCAGGGTCTTGAAATACCCCCAATAACCGGGGTAAAGCTGTGCAGAGAGACAACCAGCGGAATCTTGTCTCTCCGCGCCACGCCATCAAGCACTGATGAGGCGGCGGCATGGTAGGGATAGAAGAAGGTCTCAATTCGCTGCTCAACCTGCTCCGCCATCAGCCCCTGATTACCAGGGATCACCACACCGTCACTCTGCTGGGGAATTGAAGTCTCGTCATCAAGATGGCGGTTGAGATCGATCACCAGCCTGGAGTAGTTGGCCAAAACCGTGGGTGCATCAAATGAACTGGAGAGACTCCTTGCCAGATTTGCGACACCTATATCCCAGGCGACATGGTGGCCCAGTACTTCGTCATCAACGCCGAGATTATTCAAGCAACGAGGAATTCTGTTTGAAGCATGCTCACAGAGAATGACCATAGGTGCCTGCCCCATGGGATTGACCACCTCGACGACGGCAGGTTCGTCTTCAGTGAGTAATGGGGCGTAATTTAGATCGACGCGTGTAGTCATGATATGAATAATGTACCGTACTTGAACAATCCCTGCATGATCATCGTCAGACAGCGTAATGCCCCCACCCATATCTCCCAAGCTCTCCCAGACCCAGTGGTTTGATTATGCCCTGCTCGGCCTGCTGGCAATTCTCTGGAGCAGCTCCTTTGTATTTATCAAAATAGGTGTTGCCACCCTTCCCCCGGCAACACTCACAGCGGGTCGTCTTGCTCTGGGAGCATTGATCCTCTTTGTGTTTTCCCAATACCGGGGCCATCAAATCCCTTTTAATTTAAAGGCGTGGCGGCTGTTTTTCTTTGTCGGTTTTTTTGGAAACGCCCTCCCCTTCACCCTGATTGGCTGGGGGGAGCAGTTTGTGGACAGTGGCTTGGCGGCCCTGTTTATGGGCATCATGCCGGTGATGACAGCCGTTTTGGCTCATTTCTGGGTCGAGGATGAACCTCTGACCCCTCATCGTGTAGGAGGTGTAGTGCTTGGCTTCTCCGGCCTGATTTTTCTGATTGGGATCGATGCCCTCTCTGGGTTAGGAGATACTGTAATTGCCCAGATTGCCATTGTCTGTGGACCCGTCAGCTATGCGGTGACAACCATCTATTCCCGTCGAAATGCCCACCTTCCGCTTCCTGTTCTTGGGGCGGGCACACTCACTGCCGGGGCGATCATAATACTCCCTCTCAGCCTCATTCTGGACCGTCCCTGGACACTGGAACCTTCCCTTGAATCGCTAGGAGCAATGGTTGTTCTTGGGCTTTTTCCCACTGCACTTGCCAGTCTGATCTTCTTTCGTCTGATCCATAAAATTGGAGCCAATGGAATTGCTCAAAATAATTATCTTGTCCCTCTCCTCGGTGTAGGATGGGGGATGTTGCTCCTTAACGAACGACCGGGATGGAATGTCTTTGTCGCTCTGGTTCTAATCCTCTCCGGAGTCGTCCTGGTCAACCGTCAAAGATCAAAAGCCTGACTACCCGTAAAACCCTGATGACCTCACAAGGCCCCCTTAACAAACCCTTTACGATTGCCCAGATTACAGATGCCCATGTGGGGCTGGTCTCACACCTCAGTTACATCGGCAGCTACGATTTGGGATTGACCGAGGGGTTCCCCCCACCCCCCTCTGCCTAATCAACGGCAAAACCATCCCAATCAGAAGCCACCACCAATAACATTCTGATTCTGGGTGGGTCTTGGGTGGAAGGGGTTAGTGAGTCTGCATGCTGGTGATGAATGTTGCCAGATGGTGGACCGCCTGGGTGGCTGTCTCTGAATCAAAGTGGAGCGCGACATCTGCTTTGGCAAGCTTTGGGAACCCGGCTTCAGAAGAGAAGAACTCCAGACCCTCAGGTATTGTGCTTCTTGCCAGTACCGTCACTCCAAGCCCGGCCATTACCGCCGCCCGGATGCCGTTATAACTTGTACCCGTATAGGCGATTCGCCAGGCGATGGCGTTGGCATCAAGGGCTCGGAGCAGTCGCTCCCGATAGACGCAGGGCTGGGGGGCGACCACCACGGGCAGTGGACGTTGGGTAAACTCCGCATAATCCATACCCCTGACCCAAACCAGCTCTTCACTCCACACCCGGTGTTGTGAGTCAACCGGCTCGGGGTGGATCACAATGGCCAGATCAAGTTCATGGTACTGCAAGCGCTGCAGCAGATTACCCGATAGATCACAGATGACTTCAAGGCTGACGTCGGGATAGACCTTGGAGAACCTTCCTAGAACATTGGGCAGGAACGAAGCGGCAAATTCATTGGGAATTCCCAACCGGACCCGGCCGCTCACTTCAGGTCTAATCAGCTGTTTAACCACCTCATCGTTTAACTGTAGAATTTGCCTTGCATACCTAAGCAGAAGTTCCCCCTCCTCGGTGGGCAGGAGTCGGCGATCGGAACGGCGAAGAAGTGAATAACCCACCATCTTCTCAAGCCGCTTGATCTGCAGGCTCACAGCGGGTTGTGATCGCCCTATCACCTCCCCGGCACGGGTAAACCCTCCAAAATCAATCACTGCGAGGTAGCTGCGCAACAGCTCTGTAGGGAGATTAACCATCTGAGAACTATTTATACTATAAATAATATGATTTTTACAATTAATTTTACAAATGCTTTTCTGCTCATTATATTGCCTGTATGGATAGATCTCCCGCCCTCGAAACCACCCCTCTCGACCCTCTCCACCGGGAGTTGGGTGGAAAAATGGTTCCTTTTGCCGGTTATGCGATGCCCGTTCAATACCCTGGCGGTATTATCAAGGAGCACCTCCATACCCGAGACCAGGCAGGTCTGTTTGATGTCTCCCACATGGGTCAGATCAGGCTCCATGGAAACGCGGCGGCAAGAGAGCTCGAGGCACTGGTCACCGCGGATATTGTCGATCTCGCCCCGGGCCAGCAACGCTATACCCTGTTCACCAACCCAGATGGCGGGATTGTTGATGATTTAATGGTTGCCAATGGGGGCGACCATCTCTTTCTGGTTGTCAACGCGGCCTGCAAAGAACAGGACATCAACCACTTAAGGGCCAACATTACCGCAGAGATGGAATTGCTCTCAACCCGAGCCCTTCTTGCTCTTCAGGGCCCTGCCGCGCAAACAGTCCTTGAGAGGGTGGTTCCTGGGCTTGCTGATCTTCATTTCATGCAGGCTATGGAAGCCAAGTGGGTGCGAAATGATCTCTTTATCACCCGCTCCGGTTATACCGGTGAAGATGGATTCGAAATCTCACTGCCGTCTGACTGTGCAGAGGAGTTTGCCCGCTGGCTTATCAGTCAACCCGAAGTGCTCCCGGTCGGACTCGGCGCCCGTGATTCACTGCGCCTTGAAGCCGGGCTCTGCCTCTATGGCCATGACATCACAGCCGAGACCACCCCGATCGAAGCGCGACTGGGTTGGGCCATCTCCAGCCAGCGCCGAAACGGAGGCGACCGTGCAGGGGGATTCCCCGGAAGCAAAATCATTCTCAAGCAGATGAGTGAGGGTGCAGAAAAAATGAGAGTTGGCCTGAGAGCGACCGGACGCGCTCCGGTAAGAGAGGGCGCCCCACTGGTAGAGAGCTCCGGCCGGCCGATAGGTGTTGTCACCAGCGGCGGCTATGGTCCCAGCTTGGCCGCTCCGGTAGCCATGGGATATCTTCCGCCTGAACTCTCAGAGCCCGGAACGGTGGTTGGAGCGCTGGTCAGAGGTAAAAGAGTGGAGATCGAGGTATCCCCGCTCCCTTTCATAAAACAACGCTACTACAGAGGAAAATGATCCTGAAAGTGTAATAGACTCTGCCCTCGAAACCAAAACCACCCCTAACAACACACCCCACCCCCGAAGAGGAGTTAGCGATGAGTGAAATGCGTTTTTCTGAAGACCACGAATGGGCCCTGCGGGACGAGAGCAATCAAGTCACCATTGGCATTACCGACTTTGCCCAGGAGCAACTCGGTGAGATCGTCTTTATCGAGCTTCCAGAGGTTGGAAGCACCCTTTCACAGGGTGACGAAGCCGCCGTCATTGAATCAGTTAAAGCCGCCAGCGAGATCAAATCCCCGATCAGTGGCGAGGTCGTGGCGGTCAATGAAGCACTGATTGATGAACCCGGAGAAGTCAACCAGGCCCCTTTGGGAGAGGGCTGGTTCTACAAGCTAAAACCCACTGACCCAACTGAATTTGATTCACTGATGGACAGTGAGCGCTATCAGGCTATGACAGCTGATCAATAACCCCTCACACGCTCTGGAAACAAGGAGATTCGGCAATGTCGAGCACCCCCCAACCTCTGGATGATCATGAGCCGCCCAATGACTTTGTCAGGCGTCACAATGGTTCGGATCAAGAGGAGATCAACGAGATGCTCGAGAGGCTCAATGTTGAGTCGATTGATGATCTGATCGAACAGACGATTCCAGAAGCGATCCGTGCCGACACTCCTCTTAATCTTCCTCGTTCAATTTCAGAACCGGAATTACTTGCCAGAGTGGCGTCACTCGCGACTGGCAACAAGGTCCACCGGTCGATGATCGGCATGGGCTACTACGACACTTTTCTCCCCCCTGTTATCCAGAGAAACGTACTCGAGAACCCAGGCTGGTATACCGCCTACACCCCCTACCAACCTGAAGTCAGCCAGGGAAGACTTGAGGTCCTCCTTGCCTTTCAGCAGATGGTGGCCGACCTTACCGGCTTTCCCATTGCCAATGCCTCTTTGCTTGATGAGGGGACAGCAGCGGCTGAGGCCATGGCGATGGCCAGACGGGTGTCGAAAAAGAACCCTTCAAATGTCTTTCTGGTCTCTGAAGACTGTCACCCCCAAACTATTGGGGTTCTCAAAACCCGGGCAACGCCAATGGGAATTGAGGTCATTGTAGGAGAGCTCGAAGATAAACTTGCCGAACAATCCTGCTTTGGAGTGCTTGCCCAGTACCCGGGATCATGTGGACATCTGCCCAATCTGGAGCCTGTTGCCCACAGTGCCCACCAAAAAGAGGCACTGCTGATTGTTGCAACAGACCTTCTGGCACTCACCCTGATCACCCCGCCTGGTGAATTTGGTGCCGATATTGCCATCGGCAGCGCCCAACGTTTTGGGGTCCCCATGGGGTATGGCGGCCCTCATGCGGCCTTCCTTGCCACCCGGGATGAGATGAAGCGCAACATGCCCGGGCGGTTGATTGGTGTCTCAAAAGATGTGAAGGGACGTCAGGCACTACGGATGGCGCTCCAGACCCGGGAACAACATATCCGTCGAGACAAGGCAACCAGTAACATCTGTACTGCCCAGGTTCTCCTCGCCGTCCTTGCCGCACTCTTTGCCATCTACCATGGACCAAGAGGCCTGACAGCCATTGCAGCCCGAGTTCACCGGCTGACTACTCAACTTGCAACAGCACTCAGGCAACTTGGGATTGAGATCAAATTCAGTCACTTTTTTGACACCCTGACCGTTGTGGTTCCCGGCAGAGCAGAAGCCCTCACCCTGGAAGCAGAGCGTGCAGGAATCAATCTTCGCCTCATCGATGGCGATCATCTCGGTCTTTCTGTTGATGAGACCACAACCGCTGATCAACTCGATACGCTGTTAGGGCTATTTGCTGAGAATGCGGGCTTCAATCCAGACGCCAACAGCAGTAGCGCCATCCCTGCTGGAGTTAGAAGATCAACCCCTTTTCTTCAGCATCCGCTGTTTAACCGCTTTCACAGCGAAACAGAGATGCTGCGTTATCTCCGACGGCTTGCCGCAAAGGATATTACCCTCGACAGGGCGATGATTCCCCTTGGCTCTTGTACTATGAAACTCAACGCCGCCAGTGAGATGGTGGCGATGACCCACCCACATTTCGCTGCTCTCCACCCCTTTGCGCCGAAACAACAGGCTGAGGGCTATCACCAACTCTTCAGTGAGCTTGAACATGACCTTTGTGAGATAACCGGGTTCGATGCCGTCTCACTTCAACCCAATGCCGGATCTCAGGGTGAGTATGCCGGCCTGCTCTGCATTCACCGTTACCTTGCTCTCAAGGGTGAGGGTGAACGAAATATCTGCCTGATTCCCGCTTCTGCTCATGGGACCAATCCTGCAAGCGCGATCATGGCTGGGATGAGGGTGGTAGTGGTGAAGTGTGATGATCGGGGCAATGTGGACATGGATGACCTGGAGACAAAATCATCGGCACATGCTGAAAACCTGGCCGCACTGATGATCACCTACCCCTCAACACATGGGGTCTTCGAAGAGACCATTATTGAGATCTGTAAAATTATTCACCGCAATGGGGGACAGGTCTATATGGATGGGGCCAATCTGAATGCCATGGTTGGTCTCTGCCGGCCGGGTCTCCTTGGCCCTGATGTGATGCATATCAATCTGCACAAAACCTTTGCCATACCCCATGGTGGCGGCGGCCCAGGAATGGGGCCGATCGGTGTTCGTGCTCATCTTGCCCCCTTCCTCCCAGATCATCCCGTGATTCGAGGCGTCAACCCGGCTGCTCAGGGAGAGAGCCCGATTGGGAATATCTCTGCAGCGCCTTGGGGTTCTTCGTCAATCCTGCCCATCTCCTGGAGCTATATCCGCTTGATGGGTGGCAAGGGGCTGAAAAAAGCTACCGAGGCCGCCATTCTCAATGCCAACTATATGGCCCACTGCCTCTCCCCCTACTATCCAATCCTCTACACCGGAAGCAATAATCGGGTTGCCCATGAGTGTATTATTGATATCAGACCGCTCAAAGCGGCGACCGGAATTACTGCTGAAGACATTGCCAAACGTCTTATTGATTTTGGCTTTCATGCCCCCACCATGTCCTTCCCGGTGGCAGAAACCCTGATGATCGAACCCACAGAGAGTGAATCAAAAAGCGAACTTGATCGATTCTGTAAAGCGATGATTGCCATCCATGGTGAGATTACTGAAATAGAAGAGGGCCGGGCAGACCCGGAAGACAATGTCCTTAAACATGCACCCCATACTGCAGAACTGCTGATGGATGAGGACTGGAATTACCCTTACTCCCGACGGCAGGCCTTCTATCCACTGGACTCCATCCGTGAGGACAAATACTGGCCGCCCGTCTCCCGAGTTGACAATGTCCATGGTGATCGTCATCTGGTCTGTAGTTACCCTCCGATTGAGGCTTGTGAGTAGATTAATGAATATCCCCACCGGCTCTGTTTTGACCTCAGAGACGCTCCACTTAGGCCTGATTTTGGAGTAGTGTTCCGACCATGAATGTTAAATCTTCGATCAACACTGCCCGTGGTGAGAAACAGCGGGGCAAGGCAAAGACAGCAAGGGTTCCGGAAAAATTTTCCGCGACCACTCCAGATACCCGGTTGCTAAAGCCGGCATGGATCAGAGCCCGCTTTCCTGGGTCCCAAAGAGCCAGAGCACTCAAAAGCACCCTTAGAGAAGCGGGCCTGCACAGTGTCTGCGAAGAGGCGAACTGCCCAAATCTTGGTGAGTGCTTCGATAACGGCACAGCCACCTTCATGATCCTTGGGGACATCTGCACCCGGAGATGTCCCTTCTGTGATGTGGCTCATGGAAAACCGCTCCCTCCCGATCCCGCCGAGGCTCAGAACCTGGCCCGTACTGTTGGGGCGATGAAGCTTGATTATGTTGTCATCACCTCTGTGGACCGCGATGATCTCCGTGATGGGGGTGCCAGCCACTACAGCTTGTGTATAGAGCAACTCCGCCAACAGTGTCCGAAAACCATGATTGAAATCCTGACCCCGGACTATCGGGGTCGTCTTGAGGCTGCCCTATCGGCACATGACGCAGCGCCACCGGATGTTTTCAACCACAACCTTGAGACCGTTCCGCGCCTCTACCGCCGAGTCCGCCCGGGCGCTGACTATCACTGGTCATTGAACCTGTTAAAAACAGTCCGTCAAAGGCATCCCGACCTGCCGACCAAATCAGGCCTGATGCTTGGACTTGGAGAGGCACTTGAAGAGGTTGAAGAGGTTATGGTTGAGCTGAGGAACCACCAGGTAACAATGCTTACATTGGGACAATACCTGCAGCCGGGCCCCCACCATCTTCCCGTTGAGCGCTATGTCACCCCCGCTGAGTTTGATTCACTGGCAGAACTCGGTCGATCTCTTGGCTTTAAGAGCATCGCTTCGGCACCTCTTGTCCGTTCCTCCTACCATGCAGAACAGCAAGCCGCCTGCCGAGAGGATGATCCGGAGTAATCCGGGCACTCCCATAGGGGTTATTGGGTTGCTGTCAGTGCGCCTGTAGTCTCCAGCTCCAGGGTGGGTATCAATACCTGGTAACAGGTAAGCTTTCCCGACACAGCCCCCCACAAGTTCGGCGGGCTGACGGTCCCTGTAATCTTGGCGAAAACGTCCGAGGTGGAGCAGCCAAACGATTCATAATCATCCTTTGCCTCCTCCCCCAACAGAGCAAGGGTTGCCGCAACCTCCCAGTTTCCTGAATTATCGACAACGCCCAGAACCTCAACCCCTTCCACTTTGAAAGCGACTGCTCCATTAATGCCGACAGTTACGGTGGCGTTACGGGAGTACGTTGCGGTCTGGGAGGACTGGGTCGTTATATTCAACACTGCCTGCACATTCAGCGTCCCCTGGTAGACCGCAGAATAAGCGCTGGTATCACTCCCTGGCGTAATACTGACCGATGTGCCAGTGCTGCTTGAGCTGCTGCAACCACCGCCCAGAACCGATAACCCTGTCAGGGCAATTGCTGTAATTTGGTTTTTTACCTTCACTAAAAATTTCCTTTTTCAGGGCTGGATTCAATTTCCTAGTGATGGAGGATCTGACTTAAGAAGAGTTTTGTTCGATCATGCTCGGGGTTGGTAAAGAACTCCTGTGGTGTGTTCTCTTCAATAATCTCCCCCCCATCCATGAAGATGACCCGGTGAGCGACTGCCGTGGCGAAACCCATCTCATGGGTCACCACCAGCATGGTCATGCCGCTCTCAGCCAATTCAATCATCACATCGAGAACCTCCTTGATCATCTCCGGATCAAGTGCTGAAGTGGGCTCATCAAACAACATAATACGCGGGCTCATACAGAGTGAACGGGCAATTGCAACGCGCTGCTGCTGGCCCCCGGAGAGCTGTCCCGGGTACTTCGATGCCTGCTCAGGAATCTTGACGCGCTCAAGGTATTTCATGGCGTTTTCTTCGGCCTCAGCGCGGGGCATCTTGCGGACCCAAATCGGCGCGAGGGCGACATTCTCAAGCACTGTAAGGTGCGGAAAGAGATTGAACTGCTGGAAAACCATCCCTACTTCTGAACGAATGATCTCGATGTTTTTGAGGTCTTGGGTTAACTCTGTCCCATCAACAATGATCGTCCCCTTTTGATGTTGCTCCAGACGGTTGATGCAGCGAATCAGGGTTGATTTGCCTGATCCGGATGGCCCGCATATGACGATCCGTTCCCCCCGGCGAACATCGAGGTTGATATCCTTCAGTACATGAAAATCATCAAACCACTTGTGCATCTCTTTGATTGAAATGATCAAGTCCGATGAATCGACCGAGGTTGCCTCGGCTGATGGGGTGTCTGAGATTTCGTTGGCCATGAGAAAATACCTTTTAAAAGAGATTATTGTTTATGCCCGGTCCGCAATTTCTTCTCCAGCCCGAGTGAATATCGCGCCATACTGAAGCAGCAGAGAAAAAAGAACAGCGCAATAAAGAGATAGAGTTCCGGAGCGAGCCCCAGCCAAAGAGGATCATTAAGGCGAGCCCTGCCAAGACCCAGAATATCCATCATGCCAATAATTAGAACCAGCACAGAGTCTTTGTAGAGGCCGATAAATGTGTTCACAATCCCCGGGATTGAGATCTTCAGCGCCTGGGGCAAGATAATCAGGCGATGGGCTTTCCAATAGGTCAGGCCAAGAGCATCTGCTGCCTCATACTGTCCGCTAGAGAGGCCCTGTAATCCCCCGCGCACCACTTCGGCAATATAGGCCGCAGCAAATATAGTGACCATTATCAGAACCCGCATCAACAGATCAAAGGATGATCCGGGCGGCAAAAAGTAGGTCAGCATGGTGGATGCGACAAAGAGCAGAGTAATCAATGGAACCCCACGTATAAACTCAATGAAGACAACACAGACCGCTCGCAGAACCGGCAGATGAGAACGCCGCCCCAGCGCCAGAAGTATCCCAAGAGGCAGTGAGAAGGTGATGCCGGTAACACCGACGATGATCGTAAGCAGGATGCCGCCTATTTTCTGTGTACCAACCGGGACCAACCCAAACCCGCCCACCAACAACCAGGCGGCAATGAATGGAAAAAAGACGGCAAACCAGAGCCAGTACTTCTTGCCGGGGAGATTGTCTTTTAATACCCCGAAGATTGCGATCACCAGCAGCAGGAAGGAGAGATTGACCCGCCACCTTTCTGGCTCGGGGTACCATCCATAGACAAAGAGTTCAAAACTTCCACGGATAAATGCCCAGCAGGCCCCATCACGGGGGGCATCCATCTGAGCCCAGCACTCCTTGCGATCCCCAGCGCTCCAGATTGCATCAATGAAGATCCATTCGATCGCTGGCGGCAGTAATGACCACAAGATCCAAACAGAGGCTAGCGTCAGTACTATGTTGAGCGGTGAGGAGAAGAGATTAATGCGCATCCACGCAATCGGCCCCGTTGTCCGCACTGGCGGCGGAAGATCAGGATGGGTGCCTGGCAAGTATTGCGGTGACGGTTGATGATCAGTCATGGTCAGGGCTAGCGTTCGGTGAGTTTGATGCGGCGGTTAAACCAGTTCATATAACCGGAGATACATAATGAGATCAGCAGATAGACCCCCATCACTAAAATCATCGTCTCCATCTCTTTTCCGGTCTGCATCAGACTGATGCCACCGAGAGTGGCGGTAATATCCATGTAGCCGATGGCAATCGCAAGAGAGGAGTTTTTTGTCAGGTTGAGGTACTGACTGCTTAGTGGAGGAATGATGATACGAAGAGCCTGAGGTATGACCACCAGTTGGAGAACCCGGTTGTTGCGCAGACCAAGCGCTTTCGATGCCTCGGTCTGTCCGTGGCTGACAGCCAGTATTCCGGCTCGTACAATCTCGGCAATAAAACAGGCGGTGTAGTAGGAGAGCGCCAACCAGAGCGCCAGAAATTCAGGTTTTATCGCCATCCCGCCTTTGAAATTAAAACCTTTTAGTGCCGGAACATCCCACGAAAGCGGCATCCCGGCCGCTATAAAGACAATGCCCGTTAAGCCAAAAATAATTCCGATCGAGATCCAGAAAACAGGATAGATTTTTCCGGTATTGTCCTGCACCTTCTTTGCCCAGCGTCTGAATAAAAAGACACTGAGAATCGCAACAATCATGGCCACCCCAACCATCCAGGCTCCCGGTTCAAAGACCGGAGAGGGCATATAGAACCCACGATTGGAGATAAAGAATTGCCCACCGCCGAGGTCTAATGCTTTTTTGACGGGTGGCATCAGGGTGATAATTAGGGAATAGATGGCGAGGATATGGATGAGCACAGGGACATTGCGCATGAACTCAACAAAGGTATATGCAATTCGGTTTACCAGCCAGTTTTTTGAGAGTCTGAGGATGCCCAGAGTAAATCCAAGTATTGATGCAAAAATACACCCAGTTATTGCTACCAGCAGGGTATTCAGCAAGCCAACGGCAGCTGCCTTGAGATGGGTCGACTGGCTTGTATATTCAAGAAACGGGGAGAACCCGATATCATAGGCCGCAGGCCAGGTCAGAAAAGTAAAACTGAATTCTTTATCCAAGGCAGCGAGGTTGATGACAACATTGCGTCCGATCAGCGCGATGATGGCGAAGAGCAGCGTGATGGTAATAATCTGGATGATTACGCCTCGCGACTCCTGGTTACGCCACAGACGCGTTAGCGGGTTTGATGCTTGAGAACTGTTGTCTTTCATACCGACGAGCAATCACTCTATCCACTGATTAAACTGGAGAACTCCAGAGTGAGGGGGTGGATTGCCGGGGCTGGTGATCCAACCCCGGCAATACCCTACAACTAGCAGAAAATAAAACTAGTGTTTAACGGAACGGTGGTGAGTAGAGCAGACCGCCATTGGTCCAGAGTGCGTTCAACCCACGAGCAATACCAAGTGGTGTATTCACACCGATATTGTTTTCGAAGATCTCACCGTAGTTGCCGACCTGTTTGATGATCTGGTAGGCCCAGTCATTGGAGAGTCCCAATTCCTCACCCTGGCTGCCATCAGTACCCAGCAGACGTCGTACTTCAGGATTTTTGGAATCCTTCATTGCATCGACATTTTGGCTGGTGACGCCGAGTTCTTCAGCAGTAATGGTGGCGTTCAGTACCCAGGTGACAATATCAGACCACTGGTCATCGCCATGACGGGTTGCTGGGCCAAGAGGCTCTTTAGAGATGATTTCAGGAAGAACAACATGGGCGTCCGGATCAGGCAATGCCGAACGGGTTGATGCCAGTCCGGAAGCATCCGTGGTGTAGACATCACATCGACCGCTCTCATAGTTCTGTCTTCCCTCATCATTGGTCTCAATAGTGACAGGCTCATACTTCATGCCGTTAGTATTGAAGTAGTCAGACAGGTTGAGCTCAGTGGTGGTGCCTGTCTGGATACAGACAGAGGCGCCATCAAGTTCCATGGCACTATTTACACCCAGGTCCTTTCTTACCATAAAGCCCTGGCCGTCGTAGTAGTTCACACCGTGAAAACGCAGCTTGACACCTACGTCACGGGTGAAAGTGATCGTGGTGTTGCGCCACAGTACATCACCTTCACCTGCATTCAGTTTTGTGAAGCGGGTCTTGCCGGTGGAGGTCACTGCCTCAATCTTGTTGGCATCGCCGAGTACCGCTGCGGCCGTGGCACGACAGAAATCGACGTCAAAGCCTCGCCAGACACCATTAGCATCGGGCTGTGCAAAACCGGCAATTCCTGTACTTGTCACGCAACGCAGTACACCGCGTCCCTGTACATCTTCCAGTGTTCCTGCCTGGGCAGCACTGGTGACGCCCAGCGCCAACAGTGCTGCTGACAGGGTTACAGTAGTTTTGAGTTTCATTAATTTACTCCTCTATCTATGGTTATTGTGGGTCCTTCTTTATTCTCATTCCCACCTGATGGGGCTCTCATTGACTTTCAGTATGTCTGCAATAACCTTTAACCACACTGAGTAAAAATGTTATCTGCCTTGATACTGAATAACCCAATACAAGTGTTACAGGTAGGCTAACCCAAAAGAGATGAGAAAATCCAACCCTTTCGTCGACGGAGCCCGTTTTTTGGTGAAATTTGCTTGATATAAGTCTTTTTTAGTTAACTCTTGGTGATTAATTCTGTTTTTCAGGTGAAAATAAAGAAAATCAGAGTTTCCGCCAACCGCTCGCGGGCATCCGCTCATTGAGTTGTCCTGTTCTGAATAAAAAAGGCAGGGATCACCCTGCTGACAGCGAACCGGCTTATTCAGAAGGTCAGTTAATCTATCAACCCTGCTTGAAAATGCTGGAGTGCTGCTCCGCTTTGCAGTTTTTTAGCGACAAACTCGGAGGCTGATTTTAAATCTGGAAATCGCTTGAGATGAAAGAGTATCGTTCCGGCACTGTAGACAAGAGAGTCCAACATCGGCCCAGGCTCTCCCCGGAGTGCCGCCAACCCCATCGCAGCAGTTTGAGCGGCGGCGGCAGGTGTATTGATCTGCCTTGGAATGCCATCGCCTGTTACCTCAGGGCTGGGCAGATCAGCAGGTAGCGGTAACGCCCTCTCACTCCCTGCCCGCCCAATGGTGGCGGGATCGATAGTGATTGACTCTTCATCTTCATCACTGTGATAACGGGTAAAGCGAGAAGCACTTTGAAGGGAAGGCGTGACACCCCCCTCAACACCCCTCACTATCATGGCTGAATCAAAACCCGCATACCGCGCCAGCATCGAATAGATTCTTGGATAGGCTTTATGCACATAGCCGGTGACCAGATGTGTCCTCTCCCTCCCGGACAGTGGATGGAGCAAGACCTCAACAGTGGTGATTGCGGGGCGTTTTACCATCAGGCTTCTCAACTCAACAAGGTCATGGAGAGGCTTGCAGAGTTGTCGCTGATCAACATAGGCCCACCCCAAAGCCGGGTCAGACAGACATCCGGCCGCCTCTCTCACCCCAAGTTCAACATCAATGCCTGCGGCCTCGAGAACCTTTCTATGGGTAACACCGTATTTTGGACCGATCGTATCAGCACCATGAGAGAAAGCCGGCTGACCACACCCTGCAAGAACTGCAGGAAGGAATGGAGAGGCAGGAAGTGACCGTGTATACCCATCATAAGGGTCTGCAATATCGATCACTTCGTCACAATCGGCAACAATCCGCTCACTCGCATCAATCAACGCCTGGAGAATGCCGCGATACTCATCATCACTCTCTCTTTTAAGGCGAAGGCCAATCAGAAAAAGTGCGGATTGGACAGGATCAACTTCTCCCTGGAGTATGAGTTTCATTCCATCCCGTGCCTCGTCAAAGGAGATCTCTTTTGAATACTCCGGCCCTGTTGCTACTCGTTGAATATAGGATCGCATCCTCAAAAGTGGCGCTGGACTCACCAACTCACCTGTTGCCATAATCTATCTCACTGTTAACAATGTCATCGAAGTCTAACGGAGTGTGGGCTGGCTGTAGAATATACCATGCAGAGGGTTGGAGAGACCCTCATGACCTTAAGGTAATTGATAAAAGCAAGTCTGACCCATCCATTCCGTTGGGCTCCTTTGATATACAATAGTCACCTACAGCTTCATCCCGATATGGAAAAAAAATGGACGATGAGACACACATCAATCTAGCCAGTGGTATCTCTGCCTTTGAGTCCAAACAGTTCTCAAGAGCGATTCAGCTCCTTAACCCCCTTGCGGAATCAGGTGAGGCAGAAGCGCTCTATCGCTGTGCCATTATGCTCCAGAATGGCCTTGGCATTGTTCGCAATGAGAAGAGAGCTTTTCACTGCATGAGTGCAGCAGCCAGAAAGGGCCATGCGCTGGCTCAGCATGGTCTCGGATTCATGTATATGGAGGGAGACTGTGTCACCGGGGATGGTGAGAGAGCCGTTGAGTGGTTTACCGCTGCAGCCAACCAGGGGTTAACCGGCTCACAAACAACTCTGGCGATGATCTATGAACAGGGGAATGGAGTTGAAGCCGACCCTGAGAAAGCAAAAGAGTGGTATCGAAAAGCGGGTTTTGATGAATTCTCCTGATCCCCGCCCTCCCTTCCTGAATGATCGGAACACACCAGAACACCTGATTCAGTGAAACACCTGCCGATCTTTCTGGATATTCAGAACAAATCCTGCCTGGTGGTTGGGGGGGGTGAGGTTGCCGCAAGAAAGGTTGCTCTCCTTCATCAGGCAGGGGGTCAAGTAACTGTGGTCGCGCCTGAAATCTGTGAGGCCATCTCCAGGATTGCCAGCGAAGGGAATGTTGAACAGCTTCATGAACCTTTCTCCAACTCACATGTCGATGGGCGCGTCGCGGTTATTGCCGCGACCTCTGACCAAGAGGTTAATACCCGGGTCGCAATGGCTGCCCGCAGGCTCAACATACCCTGCAATGTGGTTGACCGGCCCGATATCGGAAATTTCACCATGCCTTCGATCATCAATCGGGATCCGGTGATTATTGCCATCTCTACCGGGGGATCTTCACCCGTCCTTGCCCGCCTGCTGCGTTCTCGCCTGGAGACCCTGATTCCAGCTGCTTACGGTCGTCTTGCCAGCCTGATCGTCAGGTATCGAAATGAAGTAAAACAACAATTTGGATCAACCGCACAAAGAAGACGATTCTGGGAACGCACCCTTCAGGGCCCAGTTGCAGAGATATTCTTCTCGGGGCGAGAAAAGGAGGCGGCTGAGGCACTCAAAGAGGCTATCTCGGATACCGATAGCCAGGATCTTCAAAGGGGTGAGGTCTATCTTGTTGGCGCCGGACCAGGAGACCCGGATCTGCTTACTTTCAGAGCAATGCGCCTGATCCAACAAGCTGATGTTGTACTCTATGATCGGCTGGTTTCCAAAGAGGTCCTTGCCCTGACTCGACGTGACTCAGAGAAAATCTATGTCGGTAAGGAAAAATCGAACCATGCCATCCCACAACAAGAGATCAATACAAAACTTGTGGAACTGGCCAGAGAGGGCAAGCGGGTGCTGCGCCTAAAAGGGGGAGACCCTTTTATATTTGGCCGGGGTGGTGAAGAGATTGATCAGCTCAGTGGAGAGCTGGTTCCATTCCAGGTTGTTCCTGGAATTACTGCAGCTGCTGGTTGTGCCGCCTACAGTGGTATACCGCTAACCCACAGGGACTATGCTCAATCCTGTGTCTTTGTAACCGGCCACCTGAAGGACGGCAGCATTGATCTCAACTGGGAGCTGTTGACACAACCCGACCAGACCGTAGTGGTCTACATGGGACTCACCGGGATTGAGACGCTCTGCCGTCAACTCATCCATCACGGCACCTCTGAATCGATGCCTGCAGCGCTTGTCCAGCAGGGCACTACCCCCCATCAGAGGGTGATCACAGGAACGGTCAAGACCCTGCCGGAGATCGTAAAACAAGAGAGAGTCAAGCCCCCCACACTTATCATTATTGGTGAAGTGGTCACACTACGAGAGAAGCTCTCCTGGTTTAACCCGGACATCGGTAGCAGTGATCAACCATAAGCGCTCTCAACAGAATATGAAAAAATGAGCAGTTGCGCTGAATCTGAACCCTATGCACTCCAGGTCCATGGTGACAGCATGGAACCAGAGTTCCCAGATGGCGTTGTGGTGGTCGTCGAGAAGACCCCGGTGGTTGAAGATGGCCATTTTGTAATCGCCAAGATGAAAGATGGCTATACCCTCCGCCAGTTAAAGATCGAAAATGGACACTGGTTTCTAGTGGCATTGAATGAGGCCTACCCCACCGTTGAGATCGAAGGGATCAAGGCCATACACGGGCGGATAATCCAAAGATCTGCACGCCGCAGAAGGGACCGTAAATCCTATCTTTGATCTACTCCGAGATTATCGCTGACCAGCCTGAATTGATGCCATTACCCCATTTCATCTGGAACCACCCGCCTCTCCTCCGAAGGAGCGGCAAGACTTCTTCTCAACTCCGGATAGCACGCTCTCTCTACCCAAGATAATAAAGCGCTGTGAGGGGTTGAGATTGAGAGAGCGGGAGGATTAAAGAACGACAACCGAAGGGCAAATAAAGATCGGGTAAGGGGACAAGGATCTCATCCTCACGCCTGTTGAAACACCAGGGGGTAGTGATCAGTTGTTCCGGTTGCAGAGTCCTCGCTCGACAGCCATTACCGCTGCTTCAACCCTGGAGTGAACCCCCAGTTTCCTGAGAATTGCTTTTACATGAAGTTTCACTGTCCCATCCGAGATATTCAACTCTCGTGCTATAACCTTGTTGCTCTGACCTTCTGAGAGATGGCAGAGAATCTCCATCTCTCTGGGAGTGAGATCATCAAATGGAGAGAGTGGGTTTTTGGGAGTACGGCCCTCTCCACCATTCTGAATAAAACGGGCCAGAGTCTCAGTCAATCCCGGAGCAACAACGGTTTTACCCTCTTTGATGTTGATTAGAGCAGCAACCAGTTCATCGGGTTCCATATCCTTCAACAGATAACCCCGAGCCCCCCCTCTCAGAGCTTCAAGCAGGTCATTTTCATCGCTACTGGTTGTCAGCATTACAACCGCAACATCGGGGTTTCTGCCACGCATTTTTCTGAGAATTCCGAGCCCGCTGATATCCGGCATTCTTAAATCAAGAAGGACAATATCGGGAGAAAGATCGCTCACCAGTTTCAGCCCCTCCCGGCCATCTCCAATTGCAGCAACCACCTCAATCCCACGACGTGTAAGCAATCCCTGGAGCCCAATCCGAAAGAGCGCATGATCATCGATGAGCAGAATACGCATTATGCAACCCCTTCAAGCCCTGGTGCCCCCAAATCATTTGGGGCTGAAAAGTCCAGAATGATCCGGACGCCCTCTCCCGGCTCACTCTCTATCCTGAGTGTACCGTTAATCTGCGATGCCCGCTCTTCCATCACTGATAATCCAATATGTTCTCCCGAATGACCAGATCGACTGGGTTCATCAAAGCCTACACCATCATCCTCAATCAGAAGTCGATGGACTCCTTTTTCCTGGCTTCTCAACATGATTCGAATAGCATCCGCTTGTGAGTGTTTTCGTGCATTATTCAAAGCCTCCTGAATAATACGAACAATTTGCAGCTCCTGCTCTTCACTCAGGGTAACCTCTCCCCACTGATGTTGAAAGAAAGTAACAATGCCCGTCTCTTGGCGAAATCGAGTCAACAGGGTTTCAATCCCTGGAATCAACCCGCGGCGATCGACAGGGGCCCTAAAGTGAGTGATCAACTCACGAACCTCAATGTTGGCTTCATCAAGGCTATTTTCCACTCGTTCCAGCTCAGACCAGATTGTTGATTCATCTCCACGACGGAGTGTGTCATCAAGAACCCTGACCTGAAACTTGAGACTGGCCAATGTCTGGGCAAGTGAATCATGCAACTCATTGGCCAGATGGGCCCGCTCTTCCATTCGATTGAGCCTAAGTGACTCCTTATCCAAAGCCGCTTTTTTGATTGCAAGTCCCAGATGATTGCCGATGCTCTTCAATAACTCAGCATCTTCCTGGCACTTTTCACTCCCCTCCTGGTCAACAAACAAAATAAATTCGCCCAGACGCTCTTCCCTGTACTGTAGAGTGACCGCTACAAAACCAAAATCCCGATCAGCCGGATCAACCAGATCCATAAGCTCACATCTGCACTCAGTGACAAAACGGTGAAATCGAATTGCGCCCACCGACTCAGCATCACCACATCGACAACGATTGATCAACAACCCCTCTTGGGGATAAATATTTTCACCTTTGAAACCAATACTTGCCAGTAGGCGTACGTTTTCTTCATCTTCCAGCAGATAGACACACGCCGCCTGAATATCGATTGATTTTTCCAGAGTAACGAGGAAGTGGACAAGAAGTGAAGAGATGTTCTTTGACTCATTAACACTCGCCGCCACATCATAGAGCAACGACAACGATCTTGTTTTTTTTGTGAGGCGCTTGGTTTTCCGATCTACCTCAAGATCAAGATCCTGAGAGAGCACCTGCAGTGCTGAACCAAACCCATTCAGGCATCGGATGATTTCATCAAATTCACCCGGATCAGCGAGAGTCACCCTGGCATCGAGATCACCAGAACGAAATACGGTTATCCATTGCTGAATCTCATGCAGTGGTTCAAGTACATTGCGACGTGTCATGAAGAGCATTACGACCCCCAATACCCCACAAGCGAGCAACAGCACTATATGGAAGGGCCATAAAAACCCAGCTTGCTCCGGGTGGAGCCACAATAGAAAACTGACCAGTCCCACCAACACCAACAGCACAAGAAGTGCGGTTACAGAATAGGTCAGGCGCCCATAGACCTGGCCACCTACTGCTTTGGTCTTGGGTGCTTCTGCTCCCAACCAGTGGGAGACGAATTGCGAGCGGTCAGACATATCGTCATCAACAGGTTAAATGGGTGTAACTCGATTGTTACAGAAACCTGTAAATAAGTCAGGTTGACTTATCGACTGATGGAGGGGATGAATAGTTTGGGTCATTGGGGTTTAGAAAAATAAAATGCATCTCGCCATCATCCATCTCGACATAGTCAAGCCTAGCCCCGGTAAGCAGCAGATCACTGGTCGGGGCAACAATGACTTCGAGGCCATGTGAGTTGCTCGTGAAATCCTCTTCATGGATAACATCAATGCCCATTGCATAATCAATGGTTCCATCTTCAAGACGACGAGCTGCTATTCGCAGGGCTTCTCCTTCTGTCTCTTTGTTCTCGATCGATATTCCGATCTGGTCTGCTGCACTTTTAGAGATTTCCAGTGTCATTTTCTCTACTCTCCTGGTTGGTGCTCGCTATTGTTTGGAAGTTTCCCGGAATCCTTGGCTCTTCTTTTCCCTGACAAAACGAACAAATCGCTCTACCCAGCGATTAGCGGCAGTATCCCGTTGATGCAAGTAAGCGGCAAGACAATTCTTCCAGAGTAATCCATCATGCCCGCCATCAATACCTGTCCCACGGAGCAGTTGATAAGCATACTCAACGCCGGAATCTATATTTTCAAGTGAGGAGTAATGAAATTCATGAGCCGGATATTCGGTTCGCTCTCCCTTCGCACCAGGCCAGGGTGCTGCTTCACTCTCTCTGAAACGAACATATCCCCTTCCCCGAGAGCGTTGATGCATCCGGCAATCCGCCGGCAGCGCTCCGGCCATCTCCACTTTTTTTTCACCCCAGCTGATGGTTCGGCAAAGGTACATTAAGCCTCCACATTCGGCATAGACCGGCTTGCCCGAATCAATGAAGGCCTTGATCGCCTCCCGCATACCGTGATTGGCAGAGAGGCTCTCCAAGTGCACCTCTGGAAACCCACCACCGATAAAAATCCCGTCCACCGGAGGCAGATCGGGGTCACTGAGAGGGCTGAAGTAGTGTAGTTTTGCCCCTGCACGCTCCAATGCTTCAAGATCATCCTGGTAATAGAAGCCAAAAACCTGATCACGAGCAACACCGATCGAGACCTCTTTTGGGGCAAGGGGTGGAGTGACAACGACGCCCTTTTTGATCTTGGAAGAACCGGCAATTTCAAACAGCTGATCGAGATTGATACATTGTTCGACAGTGCTCCCAAGTCGATCAATCCGCTCGATGGCGTCCTCATCTTCATTCCCCGGGATAAGTCCAAGATGACGTTCGATGATCGAGATTTCAGCCAGCTTGGGAACAGCTCCGACAACAGGCAGGTCGGTGTAGCGATCGATTGCCATTCGCAGTTTACCTTCGTGCCGGGTTCCACCTACACGATTCAGGACTACACCCCCGATAGTGACTGCTGGATCAAATGAGTGAAGCCCCTGTATCAGGGATGCAACGCCACGGGTCATCCCTGAAGAGTCGATAACCAAAATCACTGGAACCTCAAGGAGTCGTGCCAGCGCCGCATTACTGTCACTGCCATTGATATCCATACCATCATGCAGCCCTTTATTACCTTCTATCAGGCTCAGCTGGCTTTGGTCTGAATAGCGTTCGAAGGAAGATCGTAAGGATTGATTGTCCTGGGTGTTGAAATCGAGATTGATACAGGGCCTCTCTGCCGCCTGGCTTAACCAGATAGGATCAATGTAATCCGGCCCTTTCTTGAAGGGCTGAACCACAATGCCACTTCTTGAATACGCGGCACACAGACCAATTGAGAGGCTGGTCTTGCCTGAAGACTTGTGTGCTGCAGAAATATAGAGCCCGGCCATGCCTCTTACTGTGAACGATTAGGGCCGCTTGATCAACGACCGAAAGGGTCAACTCTCAGTCTGGGCATCTGCAAGGCGTTGAGGAAGGAACGGAAGAACCCGAATTGCGATCAGGGTTGCCAACAGGGCTATGCCAAAGCCACTGATGCCGAGCACCCACTCCGGCAAGCTGGGTGAGTAGGTATTGATCGCCCCATCAAAGAAACTGCTCGAGACAGTCTTCCCGGGAAAAAGGGTCAACGGATAGGCCTGGGCTCCAATAATGATGACAAAGATCTGGCTCAATCCGCCGATCACCACCATCAATGATCCGAGCAGGATGCTGCCCCGGCTTTTATTGATGCCCGGCAACCAGAAGAGTGCCAGGGGGGCCAGGGTTCCAATTCCGATCTGGCCAATCCAGAAGACCTGGGTAAAGACCCCGCCCTCAAGCAGCAGGAATCGTTCAACACCGTGGTGCTGGGTTCCATAGAGATTGGTGAGGTGAAAGATCAGGGTCATGTAGAAGACCGCAGCCACAAAAATACTGAGCAAATTTCTCAAACGGCCGACAAGCAGGTCTCCGAGTTCGCGGCCGGTCATTGAGTAGATAAAGTGAAGCATCAGGATAAAAACGGCAGTCCCGAAGCTCAAAGACATGATGACGAAAGTAGGCGCCAACAGAGCGGCGTCATAAGCCTGGCGGGCCACAATAAAGCCAAAGATGGATCCGGTACCGGTAGTGAGAATGAACCTCCAGACAAAGGCAAAGGTGCCCACTGCACTGGTGAATCTATTCATCCTCTGTTCAAACATCATCCACAAGTAGGCTGCGACAACACCTATAAAACCAATATAGAGGTAGATGTTCCAGGCAAAAATAGACTTAAAGTTGTATCGCGTCATCGCCACAATCAATCTATCGGGCCGCCCAAGATCAAGAACAAGAACAACCAGCCCGCCCACAAGCAGCGTAATAGCAAGCAGTGCGGACAACCTGGCCAGCGGTTTGTAGGCGACTTTTCCAAAAGCGGAACTGATCGACGCCACATTGAGCGCCCCTGATGCGGCAACAATCAGGAATACAGCAAAAACATGCGGCATGCCCCAGACAATCTGGTTGTTCATGCCTGTAACCACATGACCGTGATGCTCCATATAGTAGGAGGCCCCAAGACCGGCCAGAACCATAAGGGCAAATACACCGAGCAGAAAATAGAACCCCAGGCTCTTTCCTTCAATAGTTAAAAAGACTATTTTTTTGCTGCTCATGGGATTAACTCTCTGTGATCAGGCTTATACGCCCTCATAGCGAACACCTGTATTGAGATCAAGATCGGCTCTGATCTGCCGACTGGAAACCGCTTTTGCCCGCTTGGAAATTTCACTTTTGGGATCATTCAAATTGCCAAAGACCAGGGCGCCATGATCTGCCCCGGCACACGCTTCAACACAGGCAGGCTGCTGACCTCGATCTACTCGATGAACACAGAATGTACAGGCCTCTACCGTTCCCTTTCCTCTTGGAGACCAAGGCCGTTGATCCGTCAGGGTCTCATGCACAAAAGACCTTGCCTTGTAGGGGCACGCCATCATGCAGTAGCGGCAACCGATGCAGATGTGCTTGTCAACCAGGACCACACCATCAGTTCGCCTGAAAGAGGCCCCGGTTGGACACACATCGGCACAAGGTGGTTTTTCACAATGCTGGCACATCATTGGCAGGGAGGTCTCCTTTCCGGTCTGGTCATCCACCAGCTTCACTTTTCGTATCCATTGGGGGTCGGTATCAGGACGGCCGGTATCCCTGAGGCCATGTTCACTATTACAGGCTGTTACACAATCATTACAGCCCGTCGCACACTTGTTGGTGTTAATGAGCATACCCCAACGAACTGCACTGCTGACCGCTTGATCGTCTTCTTTTGCCAGTACCCGTTGAATTAATCGAACACCAGGGGCGATTGTGGCAACAGCAGTAACCCCTCCGGCAGCAGTTAAAAACCGTCGTCGCCCTCTGTTGTCTGGACGCTTAGTTGTGCTCATCTAGCTATCCCCCTTTGATCCCGCTGGGGCTGCACCCTCTTTTGGAACGGTAGCGTGACAGCTAAAACAGTCCATTGTCACTGCAGTATAGTCATGGCAACTTCGACAGGCCTGGTCGGGGTCGTTGACCGGAATGTACTTCCCGTCCTCCCCTTTGGCAGCATGACACTCTATACAGCCGACCAGGCTGTGTTTTTCTGTTCTTATCCCCCAACGCATAGTGGCGTCACGCTTGTGCTTGAGAAACTCCATGTGATTACGCCGCATCATCTCAACAGGCTCAACACACTTCTCTCCCCTTGCTTGTGGAATCTTTGGTCCTGAGAGGGCATTCGCTGTCAGGGCAAGACCCAAAAACAGGCTGCCACTTAACAGGAATGCTGTTGTTCGGTGGGTTGTCATGGTGTTACTCGCCCATGCCCATATCAATATAACCCGTCGGGCAGACATCAGCACAAATGTGACAGCCGATGCATCGAGAATAGTCAGTATCGACATAACGCCCTGTGGTTGATGAATCCTTTTTCACTCTGAAGACAGCGTCCTGGGGACAGAAGACCACACAGTTGTCGCACTCAAAACACATGCCGCAGCTCATACAGCGTTTTGCCTCTTCCTGCACCTCTACCACAGGCAGCCCGATGTGACGCTCTTCAAAATGGCCAAGCACTTCATCAGCCGTTGGAACTTGGGTTTTGCGATGATGACGTTTCTCACCCTTGAAGTGGCCCAGGAAGAGTTGATTGGATGAGATCACTTCCTGAGAAGAACGATCCTCAAAGTTATGCACTGCAAAGCCAAGATCAGAGGTGCCCCAGGTTGGGGTATGGTCATACTCAACCGGCTCTAAGCCTGACTCTTTCAGTTTATTCAACAGATCAAAATGGTGGACATCGACTTTAGGACGCTTTTTCTGTTCTTCTGCATTTAAAAAGTGATCAATAGTGTCAGCAGCAATCGATCCCTGGCCAATTGCTGAGGTCAGAAGATGCGGTCTGACGACATCACCGGCTACGAAATGGCCTGGTTTCGAAGGCACTTGATAAAACTTGTCGGCATCAATCAGATGACGATCATTCTTCATCTCCTCAATACCGGTAAAGTCGCCTCCCTGCCCAATTGCAGAAACAATTAGATCTGCTTCGATTTCAAATTCAGTGTCATCAATGGCTGTCGGAATGCCCTTGGCATCCACAGTACATTTTGCCATGCGTAACGCCGTTGCCCGACCGGAGTCGTCTTTGACCAGGCCTATCGGCATTACTCCATTAAGGATAGTGACCCCCTCTTCACAGGCATCATCAACTTCATACTCAGCAGCTGTCATCTCTTCCTTAGGAAAGAGCGCCGTCAAGGTCACCTCAACCCCTTCTCTGGCAGCGGTCAGTGTGGAATCGTGAACCGCATGACCACCCATCACCCGTTCTACTCGATCCTCTTCACTGATATTGCTGATCTTGCCCAGACGTCGGGCAACAGAGACAACGTCGATGGAGGTGTCCCCACCCCCTACACAGACCACCTTATCAGCTGTAACCTTAAGATCACCCTTGTTATACGCTTCAAGGAATCCAATACCATTGACACAGTTTGGGGTTCCCTCCCAGTCAGGAACAGGGAGCCCATATCCTCTCTGGCAACCGATAGCCCAGAGTACGGCATCATATTCTCTCTCCAGAGTGTCAATGGAAACATCTGTGCCAATACGTACAGCGGTTTTTACTTCAATATCCCCAAGGTTGATTATTCGGTTGATCTCACAATCGAGAATATCCCTGGGAGTTCGATGGCCCGGAATTCCAAACCGTATCATTCCCCCAAGTTGGTCGTGTGCTTCGAAAAGGGTCGAAGCATGCCCTTTTCGCCGGAGCTGATAGGCAGCTGACAGTCCTGCCGGCCCGCCACCAATGATTGCTATTCGCTTTCCTGTCAGCGCCGGGGGGGGTGCAAAATCAAAACCTTCTCTGAATGCAGTATCACCAATAAACTGTTCTATGGCGTTGATGCCTACAACATCATCCACCTTATTTCGATTACAACCATTCTCGCAGGGTGCGGGGCAGACCCGGCCCATTATTGCAGGAAATGGGTTGGCCTCCGTCGAGCGGAGAAAGGCAAACTCTTCCCAGCTCTTGTCTCCGGTTGGCTTTTCAGTCCCTCTGACGATCTGCAACCAGCCTCTTATGTCCTCACCTGAGGGACAACTTTCCTGGCAGGGGGGAGTCCGCTGTACATAGACCGGACATTTATGTGAGTGACCGGCTTTAAAAATTGCCTGTTGAAAATCTGAGTAGTTGTGATCATCCCCTTCCTCAAAACTGCGGAAAGTCAGGCCTTGTTTAACATCTTCTGTTGAAGTTGACATCCCTCTTTACTCCCGATAATTAACTCTGCGTGTCGCTTGTTGAAGGTGCTTCTTCCTGTTCAGAACCTTCAAGCACAATGGCTTCACTAATCAACTGATGGACGCTGACAATCATGTCCATTCCAAGATCAAAGTAGGGCAGAACCTTGGTAAACTGGCTCTTGCAGATGGCACAAATAGCAGCCATGTGGGTCACGCCATCTTGTTCGACAACCTGCTTCAGTGCTTCCATTCGTGGTAACGCTCCCTTTACCCTGATCTCAATCAGGTCATCGGTAAGCACTCCACCACCCCCACCACAACAGAAGGTCTGGTCATTTATGGTCTCAGGTGCCATGTCTACAAAATGGTTGCAGGAGGCCTTTATCAGCTCTCTCGGGATAACAAACTGACCTCCCGGCATGTCACCCATTCTTGAAGCACGGGCAACGTTACAGGAGTCATGGAAGGTGACCACCTTGTCATCATTTTCTGATGGGTCTAACTTGATCATCCCTTTTAGCAGCAGATCATGGGTAAATTCACATATATGCTGGGGAACAGGATAGGCAGGATCGAGGAAATCAAACGGGCCGATCAATGTGTTCCAGAAGCTGTAGGCCACTCGCCACGCATGGCCGCACTCACCGACAACAATGCGTTTGACCCCAAGATCAAGAGCGGCCTCACGGACTCGCATTGCTACCTTCTGCATGTTCTCGTAGTTGCCGATAAACAACCCGAAATTACCGGCTTCAGAGGCGTGAGAACTCAGTGTCCAGCTGATGCCCGCCTGGTGGAATACTTTGCCATAACCGATCAGGCCGTCTACGTGGGGTTCGGCAAAAAAATCAGCAGATGGTGTGACCAGAAGGACTTCGGCCCCTTTCACATCAAGGGGGAATCGAACCTTGACCCCGGTCTCTTCCTCAACCTCCTCTTCAAGACCCTCAAGGGTGTCCAGAAGCGCCGGCCTTGGAAGTCCAAGATTGTTGCCAATTTTATAGACCTTGCCGATGATCTCATTAGAGTATTTCTGGCCAATACCCACTGAAGCCAAAATCTCTCTTCCCGCCATGGTGATTTCGGCAGTATCAATGCCATAGGGACAGTAGACCGAACAGCGACGACATTGTGAACACTGGTGGTAGTATTTGTACCAATCCCAGAGGACCTCTTCAGTCAGATCAACAGCCCCCACCAGTTTGGGGAAGTACTTTCCTGCAAGCGTGAAATAGCGTCGGTAGACCTTACGCAGAAGATCCTGTCGGGCAACTGGCATATTCTTTGGATCAGCTGTTCCCTGGAAATAGTGACACTTGTCAGTACAGGAACCACACTTAACACAGATATCAAGAAAGACCTGGAGCGAACGATACTTTCCAAGAAGTTCACCCATTCTCTTGAGGGCCACTTCCTTCCAGTTGTCAACCAATTCGCCTGGAAAACCCAGAGGCTCCTGATGATCAGGTTTGGCAACAAAGGGCTGGCTATGCGCCATGGCCCCACGGACAAGCACCGGAATGGTGGGATACTCTCTGATCCTGGGGGTCTGAAATTGTGTTGCTGCCACGATCTTTTCCTTCTTATTTCTCTTTATTCACCAGCGCCAGAGTGACGGGTCTCGTCGAGCTTTGCGGCCCAATCTGCGAGGTTACGCTGTTCTCGGGGGGTATCTCTCATGTTTCTTGTTGGGCTAAAGAAGACACCGGGAGCATGAAGCAACTTGCTGAAGGGAAAAATAATCATCAACGTAGCAACCATCAACAGATGGATGATGAGCAACGGATCTGCCGGCAGGGGCTGCCAGTCAAAAGTGATCAACCCCATGGTGAACTGTTTCACAGAGACGATATCGGTGTGCACCAGATGCTTCATCATCAAACCGCTAAGACCTATTCCAAGAAGAAGCAGGAGCATCAAATGGTCTGACGGAGCTGAAATATATCTGATTCGCTCAACCACCAGACGCCGCACCAGAAGTCCTGCCAATCCGGCAACCATGGCAAAGCCGGCATAGACGCCAACCCATTGAATCAGGTCAACCCACCACCAGATTGGATCCGTGAAATAACGCAGGTGTCTCAGAAGCACCAGGAGCATTCCAAAGTGAAACAGCCACCCCAGAATCCAGGTCCATTTATTGCCCCTGAAGAGACTCTGGAAAAAGACAACCTCTCCAAACAGACGTGCCGCGACCCCAGTACGGGTAAGCGGAGCCGGAGTTGTCGGGATGACAAGTGGTGAAGGTGTACGCCAGTAAATCCTGATGCGGTTGGCGACGCCAATGATCAAGATGAGACCTGATGCATAGAAGAGCAGTGAGATAAGTATGGTAAGCACTGACATCGTCACTCTGAATCTAATCGATGGGGGGTGAAGTGTTCACTCTTCTTCCCCTGATGATCTGATCACACACAACCCGTTGGTTTTGGCAGTCCGGCATATTTACATGCCTGCTTGGCTGGGCCATACGGGAAAAGCTCGTAGAGGTATTTGCTGTTACCTTTATCTTTCCCAAGACGCTTGCCGATCGCTTTGGTAAGAACACGGACAGCCGGTGCGATCTGATACTCTTCATAGTACTCACGAAGAAAATTGATCACTTCCCAGTGTGGCTGTGTGAGGTTTGCACCATCATCAATTGCCATCTTTTCTGCAATCTCTGAACTCCACTGATTAAGATCGGCAAGATATCCTTCTTCATCAGTCTCATAGACTGTTCCATTTACTTCCAGTGACATCATTTTTCTCCTCTTCTATCTGTGAGTAGGGTTGATCATAACCAGGTCTGAATCCTGTCGTGATCGGCAACGAGCTGCACGAAACCATCATAATCAATGATCTCTATGCCCTCGATAAGCTTTGCAGGGTCAAGACCTCTTGTCTTCAGATCCGGGCCCAAAACATAGGTGGTCAAACCATCAGCCGCTTTTACCTTGGCTGAAAAAACAGTTCCATCAAGTGCACCGTAAACCCCATCTTCTATGAGGAGGACAGAACTTCCTGATTTTGCCATCTGCAGACACCGCTCAAGACTATTGATCTCAAATGGTGACTTATTCACTGTATGCAGCATCGCCATGGATGTTGATTCCTGTTTCTGAAGTTAGTAATTCAGGATGACGTCTTGCTCTTCGAGAAGATCGGCCATCACCTGACGGCTCACCACTCGGATTGAAGGCTTCTTTGCGTAATCTTCATCCTCGTCTTCCCAAACCAGATGCTGAAGATCATCGAGAGTCAAGCCCCGGTCATCCATTGACTCCTGTTCGACATAGATCTTATTGACCTCATAATCACCGAGAGCATTGTAGGTGGGTGAGAAATTTTTCATGTCCGAATCACTGGTATCCTGACCCTTTGTGAGTTGAAAAACCCCGTCATCCATAAATGCCATGCTGACATCCTGTTCAAATGCAGCACCAATCAAGACAACTTCAAGCCCTTCAAGGGCGTAGATGGTGCCGTAAGGAGCGCGACGGTTAAGATACATAAATTTCTTTGTTTCGCTCATGGTCTGTTCTCCCTAATCACCAAAAGAGATCAGACGATCTGAGTTGATGCCGGCATCAATCAACTGCCCAAGGCCGGAGATACGAAACCCTTCTGCCACATTGTCGCCACTCTTGCCATGTCGTTTGGCCTCATCTTCATCGACGATCCCTCGCCGTTGGGCTGCTGCAACACAGAGAACAAGATCAAGATCATATTCTTTTGAGAGTTCGCTCCAGCGATTAACGATATTCCTGTCATCCTGAGGAGGGGTTGTCATTCGAGTTCCGTTATTGACGCCATCGTGATAGAAAAAAACGCGATAGATCTCATGCCCTCCTTCAAGGGCAGCCCTGGTGAAGTTGTAGGCGGTATCGGAGGCCTGATGTGTATAAGGACCCTCATTGACCTGAATCGAAAACTTCATCTGGCTATCCCCGGTTTAGAAGCGAATATGGGCTGAAGCATTAAGGCTCTTTCTTGCCCCTCTCCAGTTATCCACGTGATATTTGGTAAATGGAAGACCCGTCTTCTCAAAAAACCGCGGCCAACCGATACGATCAATCCAGTCGTTGATCCGTTCCCAATCCTTGGCATCTTCCTTGTAGGTGTGGAGGATCTTTTTGACAATGGCCGTCGCTTCAGGCCAGCGAGGCGGATTATTGGGTATGCCTGCTGCAACCAATTTCTGGAAGCTGGGCTTGCTGCGAGCATTGGAGTGGTTCCCACCCACCCAGATTGCCAGTTGACTATGTTCAGCATGGTTGATCTGCATCGGTGGACATGGTGGGAAGCAGGCACCACAGCAGATGCACTTCTTCTCATCAACTTCAAGAGTTGGCTTGCCATTTACCTGAGCAGGTCGAATCGCCGCCACAGGGCATCGGGCCACAACAGTGGGTCGTTCACAAACAGCACTCACCAAGTCATGGTTGATGCGTGGTGGTTTGGTATGTTGAATATTGATCGCAATATCAGCCTGGCCGCCACAGTTGATCTGACAACAGGATGTGGCGATGTGAACTCGGTTAGGCATATTCCAGTTCTGAAACTCATCGGCCAACTCATCCATCATCGACTTCACAACACCGGAGGCATCAGTCGCGGGTATGTCACAGTGAAGAAACCCCTGGGTATGAGAGATCATGGTAACTGAATTACGAGTACCTCCGACAATGAAGCCGGCCTCCCTCAAGGCACCGATAAGAGGCTGCACCTTGGCAGGATCGGTAACCAAAAACTCGATATTGGATCGGATGGTGAAACGAATATAGCCATCGGCGAACTGATCTCCGATATCACAGAGCTTTCTCACCGTATAGACATCAAGAATTCGCTGAGTACCTGCCCTGACTGTCCAAACCTCATCACCACTATGGGCCACATGGCGCAGAACTCCGGGCTCTGGATCTTCGTGATATTTCCAGTTGCCAAAGTTTTTCAACATGACTGGATGCATATATTGCAATGCGTCCGGGCAGCCTGATTCGATTGGCTGACGCATATTTTCAAGGGCCATCTTTATTCCTCCGTAGAATACTTGCGTTAGAGCCTTAGTTGGTGGCGGCCATCTCGGCCTTCCGCTTAAACCACTTCTCAGCCTCTTCGTCCCAGCCGTCCATACGCACGTATGAGCATTCGCGGGGATGATTCACCATATTGGGGTCTATATCAATTTCGATGCCCTCCAGGAAGTTGACCAGCCCAATTCGTTCAATCATCTCACCGCAACGCTCATGTTCGAGACCATTCTCAGCCCAGAAATCAATAATATTTTCTGCAAGCTCAACCATCGCCTCATAATCCTCATGAGAATCAAGCTTCATAAAGGGAACCAGTACTGTCCCCATCAAGTCACCAATCTTCAGTGTTCGCTTACCGCCAATCAGGATCGTGACCCCTTTGTCATCACCCGGTGACAATGCCTTGCACATCACATTCAGGCAGTGCATACAGCGCACACAGTCTCCATCGATCACGTCGATGGTGTCATCCTCTTTTAGACTGATGGCATTGGTTGGACAGCGAGTGATGACATTATCGACAAGGTATTGACGTCCCTTGGCTTCGACGTAGTTCTTGACCTCATCCTGGTCGATCTTCATCTCATCACGCCAGGTACCGATGACAGCAAAGTCAGAACGCTCAATTGAATTCTGGCAATCATTAGGACAACCAGAGACCTTGAACTTAAACTTATAGGGCAGAGCGGGGCGATGAAGATCATCAGTAAAGTTATTCACCAACATGCGATGTATCTTCTGTTCATTGGCACAGGACATCTCGCAACGAGCTGAACCGACACAGGACATTCCGGTTCTGACACAGGGTCCTGCACCACCCAAGTCCCAGCCGTATTCATTGATGTCATCGAAGAAATTCTGGGTATTTTCGGTTGTGGTGCCGATGAACATGATGCTCCCGGTCTGACCATGGAAGGTCTGAAGCCCTGAACCCCACTTCTCCCAGCTGTCCGCCAGCTTTCGAAGCATGTCGGTGGTGTAGTAGTTGCCCGGCGCCGGCTGCACTCGGATGGTATGAAACTCTTTTGACTCAGGAAAGTGGCTTCCCACCTCTGAGAAACGGGGAATAATTCCGCCTCCGTAGCCAAAGACGCTGACGGTACCCCCTTTCCAATACCCCTTTCGGGTCTCGTAAGAGTGTTCAAGCTGGCCCATCAGGCCATTAGCCAATCCATTAATTCGAGAATCCGGGTGATCATCTCGCAGACGCTTGATCCCGGTGATGAAACTGGGCCACGGACCTGACTCCAGCTCATCGAGCATCGGGGTGGTGTACTTGTCCGCCATTCTTTTTCTCCTCTGCCAGGCCACGAAGTGACGTGGGTTGCTAGGGTTGAGCTGTTGACATAAGCCGGACGTTGAGCCCAGAGAACAAATATATGGAGGCCTATTGTCATTGAGAGTACCTCCGCGACATATTCTCCTGATGGGAGATTTTTTTTTCAGAAACTATCTCCTTAGAGGTATCAAAAACATATTATTTTGGTTTGTTATTTTCTGCTTCTGTCGACGATTACTACAGAAAATCAGCATCTTCCATAGATGTGATCGGGCAAATCCCCCGCTTCTCCCATTTTTCCCCTCCTCCCCTCCAATTGTGGGAGATACATTCCGAAGTGAAGGCCGTAGAATGAAGATCTGGTTCAATCTCATATTCACCGAAGTATTCACACCTATTGATGCAACCTTGGAATAGGGAAACTTCGTTATTACCGGACCACAGGAAAACTTCAATTGCTCTGGCTCAGTGAACTGCTGTTACAGAATCTTGAACTCGACTCCTTTTTGGATCTTGAGGCCCTGATCCGCACAAAAGCATCTGAGGGAGAACGGTTTTATCAATCCGATGTAAAGCCCCCTTTTCCTGATACCCCCGAAAACTGGGACGATCGACTTGAGGCTGCATTCACCACCATTGGGGAGCATTGTTTTGCATCCGGCAATGGCTGTTCAAGAGGAGTAACGGGTGATCTGGGAAGAGAAACCGGATAGAGAGCGCTATCAGATACCGGATCTCATGGTTGACCTCAGCTTTCGAGTGAAGGGAGAGGAGCTGCCGGTTGATCATCTCTACGCCCTATCCGCCCAGATCATTGAGAGGCTGCCGTGGCTCACTGATGAGCCTGGCAGCGGGGTTCACCCGATCCATCTTGCTGAAGTTGCCTCAGGATGGCAGCGACCTGAATATCACAGCAATAGCCGCTTCTATCTCTCTCGCCGTACCCGGCTGAGACTCCGCCTCCCGAGGGTCCGAATTGATGCTGCAGAACAGCTAACCGGGAAAACGCTCGAAGTAGATGGCTGTGAGCTCACAATAGGCGCTTCAACTGTAAAAGTCATTGAGCCGAGCACCACGCTGATTACCCACCACATGGCTGGCAAGGAAGATGAGAATGAAAACACCTTTGTCCACCGCCTGGTCGAAGAGATGGGAGAGATGGGAATTAAAGCCACAAAACTACTGTGCGGAAAAACCCATCGGGTTCAACTCATGGAGAGCCCTGTTAACACCCGAAGTCTCCTGCTGGCTGATCTAAGTCCGATCGACTCGATCACCCTTCTCTATAAAGGATTAGGCCCGATGAGGCACTTTGGCTTTGGGCTGTTCATTCCCCACAAGGGCATTTCAGCAGTTAGAGAGCGCCAGGGGCAGGGATGATCAGAAACCGACCCTTTAGGTAAGCATCCTGTATTACCGATGAGGTATAGCGGTGGAATACCACTTCGAAGCAAAATTCACCCCTGGCAACTGATTCACAAACAGATGACAGGACATAAAGATGGAATTTGATAGTCAGACAGTTGAGACAACAGAAACGGGTTATCTCGTTAACATTGAGGACTGGTCCGAGGCCTTGGGAAACCAGATTGCCGAAAGCGAGGGTCTGGTGTTGACCGCCCTCCATTGGGATCTGATCAACTACCTTCGGGATGAGTATCTCAATAATGCCGGGAGCCAACCCAATGACCGCAATCTCAATAAAGCGATGTCAGCCCAATGGGGCAGGAAAGTATCAAGCAAGGAACTCTATGATCTATTCCCTGGAAAACCCAGCAAACAGGCCAGATTGATCGGTGGTTTGCCTGAAAGTCGACGTAAGGGCGGATACTAAGAGTAGTGCCAAACAACCAACATTCAATCACATTTTAACTGAGAGAGAACGATGAGCGAGAAAGAGGAACTGATCAAGCAGATGATCGAGATGCAGAAGAAATTTTCCGATTACGAACATCAGGATGGAGTCGAGGCAAAAGACTATTTTGTACCCGAAGCCGGCCATCCGCTTGATGGGTATCGCCAACAATACGCAGCACTTGCACGCAGGGTTATTGATATTGCCCATGAAGAGAAAGGGACTGAGATTTAGTCACCACCTTGTTGGCAGAGCGTCAGTAGACGGTTCTGCAGTTGTTTAAGGGGAGAGTTCCTCAAAAAAGCTCAGTTTATTAACCCATCGATTGAGAAGAGCGGTCGATTGGATTGACCAAGAGCCCCGAGCCCTCTCACCCCCCGAGGAAGAGTCTGCCGACTTCAGGATTACTCAGCAGGCTATCACCTGTCCCGGCCATAGCGACCTCACCATTGACCAGCACATAGCCAATATCAGCAAATTCGAGCCCCTTCTTGGCATTTTGCTCAACCATAATAATGGTTTTGCCATCCCGGTGTTGAAGATCATCAAGAATTTCAAACACCATATCGATGAATCGCGGCTCCAGCCCGATAGAGGGCTCGTCGACCAGCAGAATTTTTGGATCCATGATCAGTGCCCGGGAGATTTCCAGCAGTCGCCGTTCACCCCCTGAAAGAACGCCTGCCCGTTGGTGACGTCTCTCGACAAGGCGGTCATATCGATCAAACACCCTCTCTGTGGCCTGTCGTGACTCCTCAACACTCTCCTTGAGATAGCCACCCATTAGTAGATTCTCTTCCACTGTCATATCAGGAAAGACTGAATTATCCTGAAGAATATAGGCGATACCGCCGTGTTTCAGTTTATCGTTCGGGGTAAGCGTCGTCATCTCACTACCCCCTACCCTGATGCTGCCAGCGGTGATCCGGGTAAACCCATAGATCGAATGAAGGACAGTGGATTTTCCGGCACCATTGGGTCCAATCATGCAGAGTGATTGCCCTTCACCAATAGCAAGATCAAAATCGTGGAGTATTTCCATCTTTCCATAACCGGCAACCAACCCTTGGATTTCCAACTGCGGATCTCCATTGGCTAATGCCAGCAGGGCCTCCCTGGCAGGGCGCCCTTCACTCAGTTGTTCGGCTTCATCAACAACATCATCAACAGAGATGACAACATCAGCCTTGCCCGAACCATAGCCGCGAATACGTCGATCTGAATCTTTCTGGTCTGTCATCAGCCTGCCCCCAGGTAGGCATCAAGTACCCGTTGATCATTCTTTATCTCTTCTGGTGTTCCGCTGGCGAGCATCTCCCCATGGGCCAGACAGTAGATCTCCTGTGCAAGATTCATGATCACCCTCATATTGTGTTCAATCACTAACAGGGTTATTCCGAACTCCTTGTTCACCGTAATCAGTCGATCAATAATCCCATTGATCAGTGTTGGGTTTATCCCCGCAGTCGGCTCATCAAGGAGCAACATTTTGGGTTCATTCATCAGTGCCATTGCAAGCTCAAGCAGCTTCTGCTGCCCAAAGGAGAGATCGCCGGCGAGTAGTTTCCTCTTCTGGTGCAGGCCGACAAACTTCAGCAAGTTTTCTGCCTTCTCTGTCAACTCCTCAGGCACTTTTGAAAAGATGGTAATAAGATTCTCTTTAGTTGGATTGGAACTGATCAACATATTTTGAATACAGTTCACCTTGCCAAAGATCCTTGTTTGTTGGAATGTTCTGAGCAGGCCCAGTTTGGCAACAGCAGGGACAGGGAGGGTAGAGATCTCCCTGCCATCAAACTCGATTGCCCCCCTGTCAATGGGGTGGGTTCCTACAATCGAATTGAAGAGGGTTGTTTTTCCAGATCCATTGGGGCCAATTAGCCCGACAATACTTCCTGTCCCAACAGACAATGAGACATCCTGATTTGCCTTTACCCCGCCAAAATACTTGGAGACCTTGTCAACCCTGAGTATGGAAGCCATTACTTGAGTACCACCTGGGCTTTCCGGTCTGCCTCATCAACAACTTCACCAAACCGCTCTGGAAACTTCTCTCTGAGCCATCCCATGATGCCCTCTGGAAAGAAGATGACAATGACAACAATGAGTACTCCCAGTGCAACGTACTGCCAGCCGAGGAAGAAAGTCCAGAAGCCCTCCTTGAAGATATGGAAAACCATCGCTCCAATGACAGGCCCCCAAAGCGTTCCCTTTCCTCCCAGAATCGCCATGAGGATCATAAACACACCATAGGTTGCCCCGGCAAAAGCGATCTCGGTAGGTTCAATATAACCCACCATATTCCCGACCAGCCCACCGGCGATGCCGACAAAAAAGGCAGAGACCATCCATCCCAAAATCTTGTATCTCATGGTATGGATTCCCATCGCCTCCGCTTTATCTTCATTATCACGAATGGCGTTGAGGACCAGGCCAAATCGTCTCTGATAGGCCCATCTCAAGAAGGTGAATGTAGCCAGCATGGTGATAAAAGTGAGGAAGTAGAAAAACTCAGACCTGAACTCCGTATCACCAATCCCCTTCGGCCAGGGAGGTGCCGTCATCCCCTGCCCTGCACCAATTATTTCAATACCGCCAGCAAGTTCACCTGCCGCAATACCCAGGCCCAGGGTACAGATTGCAAAGTAGTGGCCTCGCAGTCCGAGAATGCCATACCCAATCAATGCGGCCACAACCACCGGCACTATTCCCGCAAGAACAAGGCCCGCAGAGAGCCCAAGAAAATACTGTGAGGGGGTGTGCAAGAAGGTCTTCTCACCGCCACTCGCGGTCCACTCCTCAAGGGGGAAAAAGAGACCGATCTGGGTACTGGCACAGATGTACATTCCTATTCCAAAGAAGAGGATGTTGCCAAATGTGTTATATCCCATCTGTCCCCCCTGGACATCCCAGGTCAGTGCCAGGATGACAAGGATCCACATAAATGAGATCTGAAGCTTGAATGCTGGAAACAGAAAGGGTGCCAGCAAGCCAAAAACCAACAAGGCACCATAAAGAATTAGATTATTCCTCTTCATTCCAAATATTCTCTCTTTCTGGATAACCGGAACCTTCTGTAGACAAGTATCAGAACCAGGAGTGTAAAGACCGAGCCGATCCTGAATTCTGTACCGAGAATATAATCTGAGAATTCCTCGAATACGCCTAAACCCATCCCGGACAGAGCAACTCCGGGCAAATTACCAAGGCCGGCAATGATAACAATCATGAATGACCTTACCGTGTAGGGAAGGCCTACATAGGGGTGGAGGGTAAAGGTAATTGAGATCAGGGCTCCGGCAACACCACACAGAGCGGCATTGATCCCAAAAGTAGCGGCATAAACTCTCTCTGTATCAATGCCTAAAATTTTAGCCGCTCTTGCATTTTGTGATGTTGCCCGGATAGCGCGGCCGAGCTTAGATTTCTTCATATAGAGCACCAGGCCAATGGCAAAGATAATGCCAACCAGTGCAGAGAAAATCTTTGCATTGGGCAGTGTCACCATGTCATCAAAGAGCAGTGTGGTGCCAAAATTGGATTGGGCAACAACAACATCCGCCCCAAAGATAAAATTCATCAGTTGCTGAGTCAGAATACTAATCCCGAATGTTGCCAGGATAGAGATGAAAAGATCACGGTCGACTACCCTGTTTATAACCAGCTTATAGAGAAGCCAACCGATAAAATACATGATGATCGGGGAGACGATGACCCCATACGCAGGATGAATACCCATAACGTACATCGTATAGGCGATGTAACCGCCCAGGATGACCATCTCCCCCTGGGCTATATTGATGATATTCATCACCCCCCACTGTAATGCCATTCCATAGGCAATGAGGGCAAAAAGAATTCCTAACAGTGCCCCATCCAGCGAAGCCTGAACCATCAGAATGGGGACTTGGAAGATCAACAGATCCATTTGGCTAAATCGTCAGTAAACAATTAAAAAAAACGCCCCCTGTAAACCAGGGGGCATCTATTGGGGGTTGACTTCTACCTGTCAGACCACTTGGGAATGGGGTGAACCAGTTCTGCCGAAGCCCATTTTGTGGGTGCAACAACTCTGTTTTCACACTCATCGCCTTCACATCTTACCTGGAAGAGCACCATTGGCTTGGCGATATTCTGACCGGCACTGCTGAATTTTATATTGCCATAAAATGTCTGCATATCGGTCAAGGCCAGTGCATCTCTTACCTTCTCGGTATCGAAGGAGTTGGCTCTTTCGAAGGCTGCTTTCCACACCAACAGGGCGGCGGCTGATTCTGCTGCCTGATATGGGGGTGCATAGCCGTATTCGCTGGTGAAGTCACTATCAAATTTCTTGCCATCACCAAAGAAGCCATCACTATAGCTAAGTGACTTGTGCCATTGAGCTGCGCAAAGTGCATATTCAGATTTCTTGCCGTGCTGCTTGGCCAGTTTTGATGCATCACAGTGGGTCATCGCCAGCATGGGTACATCCACCTTCATCTCTGAAATCTGCCTGATTGCCGTCAGCGCTCCCTTGGAGTGACCCGATACAACAAGAACATCAGGACGGGTCGCTTTCACCTTGGCCAGCGTTGCGGCCATATCGTTGAGTTCTTTGGGCAATTTATCATCGATGATGATATCGGAGCTGGTTCTCTCTGCCGCTTCAACAATGCCCAATCTCACATCCTGTGAGAAAGCATCCTGCTCAAAGGCCATGGCGATCTTCACCGGCTTGCCGCCATTTTTCTCAACCGCAAGATCAATCGCAACCTCAAGATATTGGTTTGCCGCTGAGAGGACAGCAAAGAGATACTTATACCCTTTAGTGAAAAGTGACCTTGATGCACCGTTGGCCTCCACCATGGGGATTTTATTCTCTTCAGTGACTGGAGCAATCGCTTTGGTCAATCCTGAGCTGTATGGGCCAAGCATGTATTTGACGCCATCCTGCTTGATCAGCCTTTCTGCTAATTGGGCAGCACGACCGGAGTTGGATTCATCATCATAGTAGGTAATTTTAAATTTGTAGCTCTTGCCACCCACTGTGACGCCACCCATCTCATTGATGCGTTTGACAGCCAGGTTGTAACCGTTGCGGGTGTGTTTACCATTGGTTGAGTATTTTCCAGTCTCGGAGACGGCTGCACCCAATGTTATGGTATCGCCATCAACCCTCGCCTGGGTAACAGCTGTTGCCATCAGGGCAACAACACTCACCGTAGTAACAAGTGTTTTATGAAATATTTTGAGCATCTTCTCCTCCATGTCATGGTTGATTTTCAACTCATCAATTGTTCTCTCTCCAGATAATCCGATACCGGATGAGCAACGGTAGCCGATTGATACCATTGTGACCCACATCAGCCGTTATATTCCACTATTTTTTATACTTATTATAAATATATTGAAATCAGACCTGCTGCCAATGAGAATGGGTCTATGAATTGCCAGGCCAACACCCACCTACCCGTGATACAGGGCTAATCGTAGTGATAAGACCTCCCAAGACGACGCTTTACACTACAGCGGGAATGCTTGCCGTAATGACAATGCTGAGTGCAGCCATTTTCACAGTAGCTGTCTTTGCCCCTGATGCGGCAGCTGATATCGGCCTTGATCCCACCTGGGTGGGCGCTTTTACTTCACTGGTCTATCTGGTCGCCATGTTCTCCGGCATTTCGACCACTACACTGGTCGATCGCTGGGGGGGTATTCGTGTCTGCCAGGGGGCATTGGGGGCGATAGTGGTTGCCATGTTACTGGTTGCCCTGGCCACTCCACTCACAGCTCTGCTCTCGGCACTCCTCATAGGGGTTGCCTATGGGACATTCAATCCAACCAGTGCCTACCTCCTCTTTGACAGCACCCCTGAACGGTGGCGCCCGCTTGTCTTCTCCGTCAAGCAGGCAGGCGTCCCCCTTGGAGGGATTGTGGCAGGATTCAGTGTCCCCTTGATCATCAGCTTTCACAGCTGGCAGCTCTCGGCATTGGTGACCGCATCTCTGGCCGCCTCTGTTGCCCTTGTCATCACACCTCTGGGGACCGACTCAGGAAACCACCAACGCGCATCCCGAACAACAAAAAGACAATCATGGAGCGCCCCTCTTGGGCTGGTTCTCAAGGATCACACCCTCCGCATCTACCTTGCCCTTTCATTTATCTATGCAGGTGTGCAGGTGAGCATCAGCGCATTTTTTGTCCTCTATCTGGTAGAGAGTGTAGGAATGGGCCTGACCACTGCAGGATTTGTCTTTGCTGCGCTTCAGGCCGGGGGTGTCTTTGGACGTCTCATCTGGGGAGGGGTGGCAAGCGGGTTGGAGAGCCCTTCACTGGTACTGACCCTGATCGGGCTGATCACTGCAATCAGCCTGGGACTGGCCTCCACCATCACACTGGATTGGCCACTTCTGCTGATCCTCCCCCTTGCCTTTATTTTAGGTGCCGCCAGTTCAGGGTGGAATGGCGTACTGCTCTCGGAAGTGGCGCGCCTAAGCCCTGGAGGTCAAAGTACGGAAACCACTGGAGGGATCCAGTTCCTGATGTACTTTGGCGTTGTGGTTGTGCCTTCAATCTTTGCCGTTGGTATAAACCTGGCTGGAAACTACCAGGTTCCTTTTCTCTTTACAGGGTTGATGGCAATGGCGGCCGGAATCTGGCTGGCATCTTCAAACAAACACTTGAAGATTCTTTAGGCAGGCTTTTTGCCGAATCTCCCTTTACCAAGTCTCTTCCGTCATTTGGCACATCCCGGTAATATCCCCTCACCTTCTGACGCTCAGGAACCCCAATGGCGCTCAATACTCGTATTCGCAGCAAGTGGAAAAAATCGGGCCGTGAGACCACACTTGGAGAGAACAGCGTCGCCCTGGCCTATATTGTCTGGCAGATTGCACTGGCCACAGCAAAGAATCTGCATAAAGAAGATTTTGAGTATGAGAGTGACGATCAGCGAATCGATATTATCGCCGAAATCATGATTTTTCTCGTCCACATAGCCGACCGGCTAACGTACCCATTGTTCAACCATCAAGAGCGGATTGAATTTATTGAAACCCTGGGTAAAGAGACGGCTCGCCATCTCCAACGAAATAAAGAGGAGATCATCACACGCGGAGATCACACCTCACACTACATCAATAGACTCAATCAGCGGATCACAGAATACGGAGGATGTTCATTTGAAGAGCAACAACCCGGCCACCAGATGACCCGTGCTCTGGGAGAAAAAATACAGGATATAATGGGTGATTCTCAGACCAATCGCTGGGTCATGGAACAGGTCATGGGCATAGATATCCCAAAGGCTGTGCAAAACCTGAAGCAGGGTTTAAATAATCTGCTCAAGAGTTCAAACAAAACCAAACTCTGATGAGATAACACCCTCTATTGGATGGAGTGGGATTCCCATGGCTGCCAAAACTCAAGCCTGTTGTAGACCTGTACGGTCAGGCCGTGGTGTATAACACCAGAACATCCCCCCCTGAATCTTCTCTTTGAATCCTCTGTCTGAATCTTCTCCAGTGAGGATTCAATTAGTTTGCTTTCCAGCGCTCGGCATTGGTTGTCTGGCGCCCTTTTCCATCTTCATATCCGGCACTGTAGGCGTCATTTCTCCTTTGCTCTTCAACTTCGGGGTTCTCCATATAACCCCCTATCCAGCCAACAATATAGTCGCGCTCAACACCCATCTTCTCGAGTTGATCGATGGTCTCATAATAACTGCTATCTATTTTCATTGTTCTGAATCTCCTTGAAACGAGATTAAAGATGTCAAAGTCTTAGGTTCGGCGACCGATAGTAGTTAATAGAGAAGGTGCTCACAATATCCCCTTCGGCTGATAAAACAAGACCTGGCTAGTGCGCCAATTAATTTTCCTAATACTTTGGGATCCCTGGTCAACCCAGAAGTGCCCCTCTATCTCTGTAGCATGGGCAGTGAAGATCCGGAACAATTAAGCAGAGTTCAAAAAATCAAACCCGCTAACCGATCTGAAAGTGGCGACTCAACGCCTCCAAAACCTCCCACCGACAGTTCTGTCCAGGCATTATTGTTACCAGATCTTCCGCGCCAAGCAAAACCGGTTCACCGTCCTCTTCACTCAACCGAACCTCTCCAGAGAGAATATAAAAGACCTCGGTTTGAAGATGCTGTTGGGTTGTTGTCCCTGCCGGGATGGTCTCAAGCGGCCAATCCTCCACACCCATCACCTCAAGTTTCATTGGTGAGGGGTTATGTTCAGACAAAATCTTACTCATGCTCGCATCCTTATAACAACCTGATCTATCAAGAATTCACTCCAGTAACTCGACGGCCTGTTTTGCGATCAACCCCTCCATCTCTGGAGACTTCCCAATATAGGGGGCAAATAAAAAAGAGATCTTTGGATAGTCTCTTTGAGCACTGCTTATAATCGCCGGAATATCCTCAGTACAGTGTCTTCCCGATACAAGAAAATAGGGCAGAACCACTATTTCGGATACCCCCTCCTTGTCCAGTTCAGCAATCGCCGTTTCAATCGAGGGTTGAGCAAGCTCAAGAAAAGCACACTTTACTTCCGAATAGTGGCTCTTTAGTTGCGGATGGACTCTTTCGACCAGTTTTTCGACTTCATGATTCGAAGCCATTCGTCGACTCCCATGGGTAACCACCAGAAGTGCTCTCCCTTTGGGCTCAGACAGTAATTCAGACTGGTCTTTCACCTCTACTCCTCTCCCAGATGCCGGTCGTAATGTGAAACTATTATTAGTTGTTTTTTCAACAACGACTCATTGACATCAACGACGAACTTGAAGAGTTTGATTGGACTTTCTTTTAGTCTTTATAACAACCTGGATTGTTTATTGTGCTGTCAAACATCGTTGTACTACATACGTTTTGGAATCACTGGAGCTCCGCTTCGAGTAATGGCCGCCCTCGATTACATATAGAGGTTGATATCGGACTGTCCGGCGTGTTCGAAATAGGTTGCTGCTCCGCCCAACTCAATTTCATCAATAAAATCTTCACGCTTCATATCGAACAGATCAATCGTCATTTGACATCCAATCATCTTGACGTCGGCTTCAAGACATAGGCTGCGGAGATCTTCAATACTGGCAACACCCTTGGACTTGATGGTGTTCTTCATCATTGCTGTCATCATCGCTTCCATCCCCGGAATAGTTGTACCCAAAACTGGAAACCACTTGTCCATCCCCATAGGCATCGGCATTCCGGGGTTACCCAGTGGGCTGACCTTTAGGTTCAGGTTCTTCCTGAGCAACTGAAGTCCATAGAATGTATAGAAAATGACAACATCATAACCAAGTGCTGCTGCCGTGGAAGAGAGGATATAAGGAGGATAGGCCCAGTCGAGGGTCCCCTTGGTTGCAATAACGGTCATCTTTTTTGTGTCAGACATTATTTCTCCTCCTTTCTGAGCCAGAACAGTGCCCATATTAAGTCTCTTGTAGCGATGGAATAAATCAGGAATTTTTCCGCATCAGGAAGTGGAACTCACTACCCTCTTCAGTAGAACTCAATAACTCATTCCCGGTCTGTTGAGCAAATGCATCAAAATCCTTAACTGAACCCGGATCAGTTGATAGAATCTTCAGCACTTCTCCACCATTAAGATCATTAAGTGCTTTTTTTGCACGTAGAATTGGCAGAGGGCAGTTTAAACCGCGGGCATCAAGTTCTTGATCGAAATCGGACATTTATATGTCTCCTGTTCATCACTATTATTAAGTGATAGGTTGAGCAACGACTCTTCCAGTTCGCTGGATTCACCGGTGCTATTCCGGAGGTAAGTCTCCCTGAGGTTGTAAGCACGACATTAAAACATATATTAGCAGATAACGATATAATGAAATTATATAATGAATTTATATCTCTATTAATAGAGTTACTACACTCAGTGAGAGCGGCTCCTTTGCCTCATCCTGAACCCGGTTACTCTCCCAACGGGTGGCGGTGGCTGACTCTTGTTACCCTGTTTGTCTGTTTCACTCTCTCTCCCTGTCTACCGGCTTATGCCGATGCACTGCCTACTCTTGGCCCCGATAAGGGGCTCTCCAGACAAGATGAACGTGAATTGGGCAGGCTTTTCAAGCTACAAGTTCTGAATCGATACCACCTGATCGAAGACCCTGAGATCAACCTCTATCTCGATCAGCTCGAACAGCGCATCAGAGCCGGAACTGAGCTTGAGGCGGAACAGCTCAATCTTTTCCTAGTCGCTGACCCGAGCCTTAATGCATTTGCAGGCCCTGATGGACAGATCGGTCTTCACAGTGGACTGGTGATGGCTGCCAGGAGTGAATCGGAGCTTGCCGGTGTAGTAAGCCATGAAACGGCACATATCAGTCAACACCATCTGACTCGCATGTTGAGCTTTCAACGGTCCCAGTCCCTGCCAACCACAGTCGCCCTGATTACCGGACTCCTCCTCGGAGGGCAAATAGGTGCTGCAACCCTTCTCACCACCCGTGCCGCTCTTGTTGATCAGAGACTGAAATACACCCGCAGTTTTGAAGCTGAAGCAGATGCCATTGGTCTGCAACTGATGGCTAAAGCCGGTTTCAACCCACAAGGGATGGTTGGCTTTTTCCGACGGCTGGAGCAAGAGGGGCGTCTGCAGAGTGAACGGATCCCGGAATATCTCAGAACTCATCCCCTTACCGAAAACAGGATTAGTGAAATCGAGGATCGAATTTCCGGATACAGGAGTGAGGGTGAGACGTCATCTCGTCTCTTCGGCCTAATTCGTGCCCGACTGATTGCCACCCAATCCAGCTCTGAAGAGGAGAGCGTGGCCTTTTTCAGGGCAAAGCGCTCTTCCGGCAACAGCGCAGAAAAAGAGGTTGCCCGTTACGGCCTGGCGTCAGCACTGAATCACTACGGTCACTATTCTGAAGCTGTCACTGTTCTTGATGAACTCCTTGATCAGTCACCGGATGAACCTCTTTTCATTACCGCCAGGGCTCGGGTCGACCTGGCGGCAGGGCGGATGGACCAAGCCATCTCCAGGCTCAGAGAATACAGCGATCACACCCAATCTCCAGCGATCCTCTTCTATCTTGCCGAAGCGCTGCTGGCCATTGGCAGGCCGGCAGAAGCGAGAAGTGAAATTAGAAAACTAATACGGATCAAACCCCAATGGCCAGCAAACTACAAAATTTTAGCTGGGGCAGAAGGTGCGCTTGGCAAACAGATGGAAGCCACCCGGGCACAGGCGGAATACCACATCCTGAGGGGCAGCCTGGAAGAGGCTCTGGAGTTGCTCAAGAGAGCACGTCGACTGGCCAAAGACAACTTTTACGCCCTATCAGGCATTGAAGCTCGTATCCAGGAGCTGGTTGAAATTTACACACCTGATAAACGTATGGAATAAAATAGTACAGTATGCAGTAGAAGTGAGGATTAATCACAAAGGAGGTAGAGAGGAATGAAATATTACGGATGGAAAGGAGGCGTCAGCCTGCTTCTTATCTCAACTTTAGCGGGATGTGCCAACCAACCAGTACCCCCCCAGGAAGAAGCAAAATCCAAATGCCCGACCTGTGACACTGCCCTGGCAACAGCAACAACCGCTCTCAGTGCAGCCAGGAAGGCGTCGAGTGAGTGGCGACTGATTGACAAAGCGACAGGCGATGCATCAGCACCACTAAGCACACTGCTTGCCACAGCAAAAAAGAGGTGCGATGAAGGTGAATACGAGGAGTGTACCCGAATTGCAAAAAGAGTCACCTGGGCCGCTAATGCCGGAGTTAAACAGGCCGCTGATAATGCTGATGCTGCCCCTGCCTACTTTTAGTTTCTGCCGACTTGAATAATGATAACTCAATAATTCAACACTTCAGGAGGATCCCCATGAGGACACTCAAAACCCGCTTTGCCCTGCTCGGCGCCATCACTTTGCTGGCAGGTACTGCAGGTTATGCCCCCATTGCCGCTGCAGATCGCCTCCCCACAGAGGAGGGGTGTAAAGAACTTTTCAACATCACCCAGAACAAGAAGGGTTGGTGTGCTGCCATCAACCGAAAAAAGGGCAACTGCCTGGCCTGTCATACCATCATAACAAGTCAATGGCCAAAAGGACTTCCACCCAGCGGGAATATTGGCCCCCCTCTGGTGGGCATGAAGATGCGCTTTCCGGAAGAGGCCAAACTCAGGGAAAAGATCTGGGATGCGACCCAGGCCAACCCCAATACTCAGATGCCTCCTTTTGGACGGCATAAACTGCTTTCAGATAGAGAGATTGATGACATCGTGGCATTTCTCTTATCGATATGAGGTCAGGATCGGCCATGATCCAGGAACAACCCCAAAACAAACCCTGTCGGTTTAAATTCAGGAGTTCAGCATGAACCGAAGATTATTTATAAAACAGTGTGCCGCATCAGGCATGCTTGCCGTTACAGCCGGTGCTGGCCTGCTTATCCCGACAACAGTACCGCTCTCACCAGGAGGAGAGTCATGAAAAAATCCTTAACAGTACTCACTGCCCTGGGACTGCTCGGAACCTCTTTGCCGGTCCAGGCGGGGATCGAAGAGGATATCGCAGCCTTTCAGGATTATTTTAAGAAACGTTTTCCTGCCGTCTCTTTGGAGGATTACGCGGATGGAGTCAATGCACTGCCCCAGTATGCTCACCGGCGGGCCAACTGGGAGTTGCTGATGGAGTTCCCCCCCCATGATCCCGACCTTAAAAAGGGACGAGAGCTTTGGGCAACCCCCTTCAAAAATGGCGGTACTTTTGGGGAGTGTTTCAAGGATAAGCCGCCTGCCAACAAGTACCCTTACTACGACCCTGCTAGTGATGACCTGATCACCGTCGAAGAGGATATCAACAGCTGTCTTAAAGCCAATGGTGAAGATCCCATAAAGAACCTCGATACAGGGACAATCGCCCTACTGGCCGCTGCTTTCCGTGAACAGTTTAATGGAGAGAAGATGGCTGTCGATGTCAGCCATCCGGAAGCGGTCAAATGGTATGAGAAGGGGCGACAATACTACTGGGCACGACGGGGACAGCTCAACTTCTCCTGTGCTACCTGTCATGTTCACAGCGCAGGCAATAAACTTCGAGGTGACGTCCTCAGTGCAGGCCTTGGACATGGCGTCGGCTTCCCTGTCTACCGCACAAAATGGTCCATCGAGGGAAACCCTTGGGGAACCCTCCACCGTCGCTATGGAGGGTGCAACAAGCAAACCCATGCCAACCCACTGGAGCCACAGAGTCCTGAGTACAAAGCACTCGAACTCTACGAAGCGGTGATGAATACAGGCATTCCTCTTAAGGTGCCCAGCCAGAGAGAGTAAGACTCTCACTTTGAGACTTAAGAATCCGGGTTCGGGCTAAATCTATGTCTCAGCATCAAGAATTAAATACGACTTCCCCTGCCATGACGCCATTGAGTAAGCAGCTCTCCTGGCTCCAACGGCAGGATGAGACCTCTGCCACAGAACAAATCCTCTCAGAAGCAACCCTGGGAGATGAACAGAACCAGAGAATTGAGGCCGTTGCACATCGGCTTGTCGCTGCTGTCAGGAAGAGAGGGTCAGATCTCGGAGGGATTGATGCACTCCTCCATGAGTACTCCCTCTCCAGTGAAGAGGGGGTTGTCCTCATGTGTCTGGCGGAGGCCCTGCTGCGTATTCCTGATGGCCATACCGCTGACAACCTGATCAGGGACCAGCTGGGCACAGGGGACTGGGAAGAACACATTGGCCAGAGCAATTCGCTTTTCGTCAATGCCTCTACCTGGGCACTGATGTTGACAGGACGGTTTGTCCATCTCGGTGATTTCAATAATCTCACTCCTGGAGCGGCCATCAAAAGGCTGATCGGACGACTGGGTGAACCCGTTATCCGTACAGCCGTTATCCAGGCAATGCGCATCCTCGGTCATCAGTTTGTTATGGGACAAACCATCGAAGAGGCACTGAAAAGGAGCAGCCAGAATCAGGGCGTCCTCTGCTCATTCGACATGTTGGGGGAGGCCGCTTCTACCCGGGAAGATGCACAGCACTATCTCCAGGCCTACTTCACTGCCATTGAGGCCATCGGCAGAGGAGCCGAAGGAGGCGGGCCGAGGAAGGAGCATGGGATCTCGATTAAACTCTCAGCCCTTCACCCCCGCTTTGAGTATCCAAAACGGGAACGGCTCCTCAAAGAGCTTACCCCGGACCTCATTGACCTTGCCCGAGCAGCAAAGGAGGCGGGAATTGGCATCACCATCGATTCGGAAGAGAGTGATCGCCTTGAACTGACCCTTGAACTCTTTGAGCAGATCGCCCGTAGTCCCGGCCTCTCGGGCTGGAATGGGCTTGGAATCGCTATCCAGTCTTACCAGAAAAGAGCTCCGGCAGTCATCGACTGGCTTGCCGGACTCGCCCGCGAGACCCGACACCAATTCATGGTGCGGCTGGTGAAAGGGGCCTACTGGGATAGCGAAATCAAACTGGCACAACAGCTGGGTCTTGACTACTACCCGGTCTTCACCCGAAAAGTGGCCACAGATGTCTCCTATATCGCCTGTGCCCGTCGACTGCTCATCACTCCTCAGTGTTTCTACCCCCAGTTTGCCACCCATAACGCCCACACTCTGGCCACTGTGAGAGAACTGACTGAAGGGCAACCGTTTGAATATCAGCGCCTTCATGGTATGGGTGAAGTGCTCTACGATGAACTCAACGCCATTGACCTTCCACCCTCTCCCTGTCGAGTCTACGCCCCTGTAGGAAACCACGCTGACCTGCTCGCCTATCTGGTTCGTCGTCTGCTGGAGAATGGTGCCAACACCTCTTTTGTCAATCGCATCCTCGATCAGGCCCTCCCCATCGACCAGATTATTGCCAACCCCACCCACAAACTTCGCCACTGCTCACCACGATACCACCCCCTTATCCCTCTCCCCGGTGATCTCTTCGGGGCGGAGAGAAAAAATGCCAGAGGAATTGATCTCTCCGATCCGATGGTAAGCGCTCCACTGCTGGCCTCAATTGAGAGAGAACTCAAACCCGCACCCCCCAAGGAAGAGGGATCACGCTCACCGGCAGAGGTCGAGATCGTCAATCCGGCCCACCTCGAACAGGTTGTCGGCAGGATCAAAGAGACTTCAAGTGAAGAGGTGGCAGCAGCGGTCGATTGCTCCCAGGCTGCCTTTTCTGAGTGGTCGCAAAGAGCAGCCGAAGAACGCGCAAGAATGCTCGAGAAGACGGCAGACCTCATGGAGGAGGAGCATCAAACACTGATAGGGCTGGCAGTCCGGGAGGCGGGAAAAGTGATTCCGGATGCCCTGGCTGAGGTCAGAGAGGCCGTCGATTTCTGCCGCTACTATGCTGCTCGTTGTCGTCATGATTTCACTCAACCCACCCAATTCAACGGCCCTACTGGTGAACTCAACCAACTTACCCTCCATGGGCGCGGCCCCTTTGCTGCCATCAGCCCCTGGAACTTTCCGCTGGCGATCTTTACCGGTCAGGTCGCCGCTGCACTCGCCGCTGGCAATACACTTCTCGCCAAGCCTGCCGAACAGACACCGCTGATTGCCCAAACTGCCGTTGCCCTCTTCCATCAGGCGGGTATTCCCAAAGAGGTTCTGCTGCTCTTGCCCGGAGAGGGGTCAACCACCGGAGCGGCTTTAGTGAATGATCCGCGTATTGCCGGTGTTGCCTTCACCGGTTCTAATCAGACCGCCTCACTGATCAACCGCTCCCTTGCTGCCCGGCCGGGACCCATTGTTCCCCTGATTGCTGAAACCGGAGGCCAGAATGCGATGGTGGTCGACTCCTCGGCTCTTCCCGAACAGGTGGTCAGGGATGCCATCGATTCTGCCTTCTTCAGTGCCGGTCAACGCTGCTCGGCACTTCGCGTTCTATTCCTTCAGTCGGATACGGCAGATACCGTTCTTAAAATGCTCTCTGGGGCGATGGAGGAACTCACTATCGGTGATCCCGCCCTGCTTGCCACTGATATTGGCCCGATCATTGACCGTCCCTCGGTAGAGAGGCTTACTGCCCATGCCAAAAGAGTAGAAGCCGAGGGCAAACTGCACTACTTCTCGCCACTCGGTGATGGGTGTGACGGGGGAACCTTCTTTGCCCCACACCTTTTTGAGATTGACTCCATAGATCTGCTTAAAAAAGAGGTCTTCGGCCCCATCCTCCACGTCATCCGCTACTCGGCTTCTCACCTTGATAAGGTGGTTGAGGCTATCAACGGTACGGGCTATGGGCTTACCGCCGGCGTCCACAGTCGGGTCGACTCCACTATAAAAGCGCTCCAACAGGGGCTTAGAGTGGGAAATTTCTATGTCAACCGAAATCAGGTTGGCGCCACCGTAGGGGTCCAGCCCTTTGGAGGAGAGGGACTTTCCGGAACAGGTCCAAAAGCGGGTGGACCTCACTATCTCCACCGTTTTGCCACCGAGCGCACCGTCACCATCAACACCACCGCCCGGGGAGGGAATACCACCCTGGTCACTCTCGAGGATGAAACGTCCGCACCTCAGGACTAAAAAGAGGTGTGAAAATGAGACAAACAACTTTAACTTGCAATAACAAAAAACCCGTACAATTCAGTGAGTACCCGGCAATTCAGTGACCATCGCCAACTGAGCATAGATGATTATTCGCAAAGCCTTTTTCAGGGAGATTCTGCAGACTAGTGTTGCTGTGCTCGTTATTCTCCTCCTCACCTCAACGGTGATCACCACTATTGGTTATCTGAAAATAGTGAGCTCTCAGGAGTTTCCCTCTGACAGCCTCTTGCTGATGATGGCACTTAAGACCATAAAGACAGTGGATGTTATCCTCCTCCTAACCCTGTTTATCTCACTGCTATTGGTGCTCGGTCGCTGGAGTCGGGACAATGAGATGGTGGTTATCAATAGCTGTGGCCTTAGTCTCACCCATTTCATCCCCACAGTGATCAGCCTTATTCTGATCTATGCCCTTACCATCGGCACGGTCTCCCTCTATCTGGGCCCCTTTTCAACCCGTATTTATGAGGAGATTAAACAGGAATACCAGCAACGAGGTGAACTTGCCGGACTGATCACGGGAGAATTTGCAGAACTGCATGGAAATTCAAAAATCACCTATTTCATTGACCACTTTGATAAAGATGCTGACCGCTACTCAGGAATCTTTATCCACACCCCAACCCGCGACGCCTCAAGTGGCAAACAGACAGTAATAACCTCCAAAACCGGACATAAAGTCGTACAAGAGGAGTCGGGAGAACAGTTCTTTGTACTGGTCACCGGTACTCGTTATACCGGAACTGCCGGAAAGCTGGGATTCGAGACCATGACCTTTGATCGCTATACCCTCCGAACCGGGCAAGGTGAGGCGGTCAAAATCCATATCCCCCTCCATGGGCGGCCAAGCCTGGATCTGGCAACCTCATCACGTCATCGTTCAATCTCTGAGTTTCAATGGCGTCTTTCTAAAGTGGCTGCCATCCCTGCGGTCGCTCTGTTTGCTCTTGCTCTTGGTTATGTCAACACCCGGCGGAGCAGAACTCCGGCGATCATCATGGCGACACTTATTTTCTTCAGTTATATCAATATATTGGGTATGATACTGGCGCTCATGAAGCGAGGCGTGGTAGATCCCCATCTGAGCCTCTGGTGGGTCCATCTACTCTTTTTTTCTGCCGCCCTTTTTCTCTTTTTCAGGCGCAGGGACAATAAGCCACTCCTCCCTGGGGTAACCCGGTTATTCTCACAGTGAAAATATATAATCTAGTTATTTATTATATTATAATTTACTTCTTTTTTATTCGGAAAACAGCAAGATAATAGAGCCGTATTTTGTATTAACACACTGATTTAACTAAATAATAATTACAGGGGATCGAACCGAGGTTCTTCATCCATTCTGACCTGGGTCAGACTGAACCCGCCCTGAAGAGGCCTAATCAGTCAAAACAGATCACCATCTCCTCCAACGGTTCATCTCCCTGGGCGTTAATGGCATAACTGCGGACAGATACCCCTGCAAGATGGACGCTCTCACTATCACCTGAAATCAGTGGATGCCACGCCTGCAGAGGAAGCGCTCTCTCAACCCTTCGATAGGCACAGGAAGCAGGCAACCAGTCAAATACCCTGATGCGGGTCGGCGTAAGATGCACACAATCCGGCACTCGCTGATGTCGATTGGGATAATCACTACAGCGACACTGATCCAGATCGAGCAGTGAACAGACCACACTGGTGTAGACCACCTCGCCGCTGGTTTCATCCTCCAGCTTGATAAGGCAGCATCGACCGCAGCGGTCACAGAGAAGTTCCCACTCTTCATCTGTCAGTAATTCAAGTGGAATCGTTTTCCAGAATTGTTCTCTTGGTCGCATCGCCCTGCTCCTGAACTCTTTCTCACTCACCCCTGCATCACGGGTATGGGCATCACTTTATGAGGTCTCTGGGCGGGAAGATGGGGATCTACCGACCAAACCCGAAATTTCATCTCGTCCTCTCTACCCTATAATACTCTACCTCGTTTAATGCTCGGGAGAATTGTCATCAAGCACGGTAATCGCCTGCTCAGGATCACTCTGATTGGCCCGGAGTGCACAGGCAAATCCACCCTCTCCAAAGAGCTTGGAAAAAGGCTCAAGGCTCCGGTCTCAAAAGAGGCGGCAAGAGAGTATACCGCTCAAAAGAAGAGCCCCCTTGCCCCGGAGGATGTCGAACCCATTGCCAGGGCACAGATCCTCTCTGAAGATAATGCGATCGAAAGAGCAGACACCCTGGTCATCCATGACACTGATCTGCTCTCAACCTGCGTCTACTGTAAGCTCTACTTTCAGAGTGTGCCGGAGTGGCTTACGGAGCGCGCTCACTCCCGAATGGCCGATCACTACCTGCTCTGTGACATTGATATTCCGTGGATAGCAGATGGGCTTCAGCGCACCCCAGTCACCCCGGAAGAGCGGCTTCAGCACCTCGATGAATTCTCTGCCACGCTTAAACGGTATTGCTGTTCAGTCGATATCCTTCGAGGTAATAGAGCGGAACGCCTCGAAACGGCACTCAATGCCATCAGGCTCTGGCGGCAGCAGGACCCATCCTGAAAAAATATGCTTGATCAACCTGGGGAAAGAACAGTAGAGTACCCCCTTCATCCAAACGGGGCGCGTGACAGAAGTCTGGCTGAGAGAGAACCCGTTGAACCTGATCCGGCTAATACCGGCGGAGGAATTTGGATGATGGCTTTCGAGCCAGCCTCCGCCCTTCTTATTTATTTGAAGGAGCTGTACCAAAATGAACCCCCCCCAGTTTAAAAGCAAACGAACTGTCTTTATTACCAGCCTCCTCTGGCTGTTGACACTACTGACTCCACCTCTGACGGTTGCCGATGCCAAGCCCACCCTTACCATCTACACCTATGAGTCATTTGTCTCAAAGTGGGGCCCAGGGCCCTTGGTGGAGAAGGCTTTCGAAGCTGAATGCAGCTGTGATCTTCGGTTTATTGGCCTGGAAGATGGGGCAGCCCTGCTCAGCCGGCTCAAACTGGAGGGCGAAAGAACCTCTGCAGACATCGTCCTCGGTCTCGACACCAGCCTAACCAAAGAGGCTCTTGAAACAGGTCTCTTTGCTCCACACAAGATGAATATTCCTGAATTGGGCCTCTCTCTTCCATGGGATGATGCCTACTTCCTGCCCTATGACTATGGTCACTTCGCGATTATCTACGACACCCAGAGATTGAACAATCCACCGCATAGCATGAAGGCACTGATCGAAAATGATGAGGGGGGCAAACTGATTATTCAGGATCCGAGAACAAGCACACCAGGCCTTGGTCTTCTTCTTTGGGTTAAATCTGTTTTTGGCACAACGGCTCCTCAGGCGTGGGAAAAGCTGGCCCCACGAATACTGACCGTCACCAAAGGCTGGAGTGAGGCCTATGGTCTCTTCCTCAAAGGTGAAGCACCCATGGTGCTCAGCTATACCACCTCACCGGCATACCATATGATTGCCGAAGAGAGTGATCGTTATCAGGCCGCTGACTTTGCCGAAGGCCATTATGCCCAGATTGAAGTTGCAGGAAAGATAGTCAACCGCCCACAGAGTAAACTGGCAGACGATTTTCTTGCCTTTATGGTCTCACCCCGCTTCCAGGATCTTATCCCCACCACCAACTGGATGTTCCCGGCGGGAAGAACCGAAAAACCACTGCCGGAGGCCTTTAACAAACTGGTCAGGCCTGTCAGGACGCTTCACTTTACTCCTAATGAAGTGACCACTCACCGCAAAGAATGGATCAACGAGTGGCTTCACTCCATGAGTCGCTAACAGGGCGATCACAATTGAGGGTCCCAGGCTGGCTGCCTGGGGGCCTCTCGCTGCTGGTCATCTCATTAATCCTCTTCGCTTCACTCTCTGCCCTTTTTTTCAATGCGCAGCTGGCGTCACTGACGACCACGCTGTTTGACCCGTATCTGTTGAGGGTCCTCCGTTTTACTCTCTGGCAGGCCTCTCTCTCTACGCTGTTAAGTGTTCTCCTGGCTATTCCTGTTGCCCGGGCCCTTGCCAGACGCACCACTTTCAGGGGACGTAGCGTGCTGCTCCTCCTGCTGGGACTTCCGGTAGCCACTCCGGTTATTGTAGTGATCTTTGGGATTGTGGAGATCTATGGTAATAACGGGACACTCAACCATTTGATCAGGCTCTTTGGCTTTAGTTTTCAGGTAAACCTCTATGGTTTGACCGGAATACTCATCGCTCACCTGTTTTTTAATATGCCCCTTGCGGTGCGTATGCTGCTTCCTGCCTGGAACCAAATACCCGATGAGAGCTGGCGCCTGGCATCCCAGTTGGGAATGAAATCAGGTTCACTCTTCAAACTGATCGAGTGGCCTGTACTGCGACGGGTCTTGCCCGGCAGTGCGGGCATCATTTTCCTTCTCTGTTTTGCCAGTTTTGCCATTGTCCTTGTTCTGGGCGGCGGACCCAGGGCAACCACTATAGAAGTGGCCATCTATCAGGCGCTGCGTTTTGATTTTGAACCTTCCAAAGCAGCCCTTCTTGCTCTCATCCAGCTCGTTATCTGTACTCTCACCGTTGCCCTTCTCCATCACTGGCTTCGAGCACTGCCTCTCTCATCCGGATTGGCGACAACAAGCCAGAACCGTCCTGACCTTAATCAACCAGGCTCCCGTCTAATTGATTTTGGAATAATCCTTGTGGCAACGACTTTTGTCGCACTCCCTCTGCTGGCCTTACTTCGAGCCGGGCTGACCGGGCCCGTTCTCTCTGTCATCAGTGATCAGTCACTCTGGAGTGCCGCTTTGAACAGCCTGATGATCGCCATTGCTGCAGCTGGAATTGCCTTCTCCCTAGGAATGGCACTTCTCACCACCAGCCGTTATTTGCGATTCCACCGTAAACAGCCGAATCGATCAGAACTCCTGGAACTCTCTGGATCATTGACCCTGGTCGTCCCTCCCATGGTGATCGCAACCGGCCTCTTCTCCCTCTTGCTCCCATTTGGTTTTGTCTTTGACTGGGGCCTGGTTCTGGTTGCTATGATCAATGGGCTGATGGTCCTGCCCTATGTCATACGGTTAGTAGGCCCTGCCTTATTGGCAAATGGTGAACACTATCACCACCTCTGTAGTGAACTGGGTATTCGCGGATGGCATCAGTTCAAACTCATTGACTGGCCTATCATTCGTCATCCCGCCGCCTTTTCCATGGGGCTTTGCGCTACACTCTCTTTCGGAGATCTTGGGGTAGTAGCTCTATTCGGCACCCATGATGCCATGACCCTGCCACTGTTGCTCTACCACCGCATCGGTGCCTACCAGTTTGAAGCCGCATCGGTGACTGCCCTGATCCTGGCCCTGCTCTGCCTTGTGGTATTTAGAGTAATCGATCTGTTAATCGGAGGCCGGCGTGCCCTTCATTGAGCTTGAAGCACTTTGCTATCAGAGAGAAGACTGGCAACTAAAGGCCGCTTTCAGCCTTGAACGTGGAGAGTGCCTGGCCGTTATTGGCCCAAGCGGAGCAGGTAAATCAACACTTCTCTCACTTATTGCCGGATTTGAGCGACTCATCTCGGGCTCTATCCGGATCAACGGCAGGGACTATACAACAGCTGAACCTGCTGATCGCCCAGTGACCTCACTGTTTCAGGAACACAATCTGTTTGCCCACCTTTCAGTGAAAAAGAATGTTGGCCTTGGACGTCACCCGGGGCTTCGACTCAATCAAAAGGATCATTTGGCGATTGATCAGGCCCTGGAGGCCGTCGGGCTCTCGGGCTATCACCACCGCCTGCCTGAGAGTCTCTCTGGTGGAGAACGCCAGCGTGTTGCCCTGGCGAGATGTCTGTGTCGAGAGCATCCGCTGATGTTGCTTGATGAGCCTTTTGCCGCTCTCGATCCGGCCCTCCGCTCTGAGATGCGAGGATTGATCCATCAACTCATAAAGAGCCATGATCTGACTGTTATCATGGTAAGCCATCACCCAGATGAAGCCGCTGAGATTGCCTCTTCAGGAATCTTCCTCCATCAGGGTGAGTTAAAGGCAAAGGGAGTGATGTCTGACCTGCTGAACAATCCTCAACTGCCCTTGTTAAGAGCATATCTTGGCGTGAGTTAGGTATTCCCTGGAAGTCGAGAGGGCTCCGGGGATCAACCGAAACAAATTAAAGAGCGCTCCACCCTTCCGGCTTTTATCCTGCTCTCAATTCCCCAGTTCACGCAGTTTGGTCCTGGCCTTATTCAGCCCTCTTGCAGCGGCCTGCTTGAGATAGTGGCGTGCCGTCTCCATTGAGGGCTCAACCCCCCATCCACTCATGTAGTAGATGCCTACCGTATAGAGCGCCTCACCCGTAATCTCCTCATCACTCTTTTCGGCCACCTCTTTATAATAACTGAGCGCCTGGGATGCATCTTTACTGACACCCTGTCCCTGGGCATACATAAGGGCAAGATTCATCATCGCCTGATAGTGCCAGGGCTCCTGGTCAAGAACCTGAAGAAAGAGCTTTGCTGCCTCCCTGTTCCTGCCCCGATCTCGTGCTCTTACTGCTTTCTCAAACAGCTGATTAAGAAGCAACTCGCCAAAGATATAACCTTTCCCATATTGACTATCATCGATCAGGTACCAGTTGCTCTCTGCAACCCGAGCAGTCACTCTTACAATAGTGCCACCGGTCAACATCCCGAGGCGTTCAGATTCTACCGAAGGTTTCTTTCTCACTATTGCATTTTGGATCACTGAAAAACGCCCGTCCATTAGAAGGCGCTGACTATCGGATTTGTTGTTTACCCTGGCTTCAACTCTTTTCTCAAGCGAAGCGATAATCCGATTCTTTTTGTCCAGTGCCTCCTCCAGGCTTGCCCTTTTTTCTTCCTCCTTCTTTGGAAGAGCCCGCAACTCTGTCAACGCTTTCTGGAGTTGGCCCATCTTTTGCTCAACCTCTCTCCGTTGTGTTTCCTCCCTGGTTATTTTGCTGAGAAGCTCGCCCTCCTTGCGATTGAATTGTGCCTCAATCTGTTTGCGCTTCTCCAACTCTTCTGCCAGGTAAGTCCTCTCTGCAAGCAGTGCTTGATGGAGCTCTGCAATCTGCTCTCTTTGCATCTTGTCAGCCTCATCTGCATTGCCCTCGTTTGCCTTCCTCTGCTGTTCAAGACCCTCCACTCTGGCTTTCAGTGTTCTGATCTCTGCATCCCTTCGAGTCACAAGGATTTTTGACTCATTCAGAGCGTGTTGGAGATCTTTAAGCTGGCTCTCATTCACTCTTATTAGTTCTTCACTTTTCTGGGCTTGAACAGTAAGTTGCTGTCGAAGCTGCTCTATCTCTGCCGACAGCACCCTCTCCTCTGATCGCTCCTCATTAACAGGAACTTTGCTGGCACTTATCTCTTTTTTCAAAGCATCGATTTGACGCCCAAGTTCTGCGCTCTTTACCTCTTCACTATGCAGGGCCTCTCCACTTTGCAGAATCAATTTGTCCTTTTGCTCACCATCGGCAATCAACCGTTGGTTTCTCGTTTGAATTTTCTCAATTGTTGCCATCGCAACCAGGACATCTTCATTGATGGTTTCAACCTCCTTTTTACGCTCATTGAGTTGTCTCTTGGTTTGATCCCATCTTTTTTGCAAGTCACCGGCTTTTGCTTCCTGCTCAACCATGGCTTGCTGGTGGTTCTTGTGTGCCGCCTCCAACGTGTTCTCCAATTGATCTATTGAAATGACCGCATCCTGATTTTTTTTCAACTCGGCAGCCAATTCTGCCTGTGTAACCCTCAATAGCTGATTCAACTGATCCTGCTGACTTTTGTAATCCAACTGTTCCTTGATTAATCCCTGCTCAGAAGCAACACTCGTCTTGAGTCGAACAATAGACTCCCTGTTTTCCTCTTCGAGCAGGATAATCCGCTGCTGTAGCTGATTCCGCTCTAGTGTTGATTTAATCACCTCCTCTCTTGCTTGTGCTGAAGACCCTTTCTCACCCAATAGATCACGCTGGAGTTTCTGGTTCTGCTGGACAAGGAGGCTGTAATCATCCTGCAAAGAAGCAAGACGATTTTGTTGTAGGGTCAGATCACTCTTGATTTCAGTAAGTTGCTGTTTCAGATCGCTCTCTCGTGAAGAGGAGGAGAGTGCTCTCTCCTGATAGAGATACCAACCGACAATTAAAACAACAGCGACCAGGACAAACAGGAGAACAGCGGTAATGGCTCCCAGCCATGAACGTTTTTCAGTGGCAGCGTGCTTCTGTCGCTGTTCTGCCACCGCATCCACCAACTCTGCAAGAGCAGCTTTCATATCACCGCTCCCGGATTGACCTACAGAGCGATGCTCTCCCTGTGGATGTACTGAATCGTCCTCTTCTTTCACTCGGTGATGTCCTCTTTTAATCTCTTGCGTCTATCATCTGCCCGGATCAATCAGGCTGTTGTGCCTGATAGTGTACAGCAGAGCATCCTCCTGATTTAACTCCTGGTCATAGTGAGAGCAATTCCATAGGTTCACCAATCACAAAAGCAGGCCCCGCCTTTTCCAGACGGTCACGTCCGTGCCACCCCCAGGAGACACCCACAGTCAAAGCTCCAGCCTTGTCTCCTTCAATCATATCCCCAACCGTATCACCTACATAGAGAGGTCTCATGTCCGGGTGACCGCTGATGACAGATTCAATTTTCTTTACTTTACTCGCTTCCTGATCAACCCCCAATATCGCCTTAACCCCTGAAATACCATGCGACTTTAATAGACTCTGAACAACTGAAGAGAGATTAGATGTTATGACGTAGACAGGTTCATTCCTGATCAGTTGCTCAAGCACTGTTTTAATTTGAGGAAAGAGTGAAAGGTGGGGCACCTTGTCTTTTAAAAGTGCATAAAGCAGAGGAGCATGTGAGGTCCAATGCTCCCGGGTATACCCTTTCCTCTCGAGGGCTTCATAAAAATTACTCTCATACAGATCGAGAAACTGAGATTGCTCTTCAAACAGCGGGATCCCGCACCTCTTTCCAAATTCACGATGCACCTGGTGATAGACCTGGAGGCTATCAACCAGCGTACCATCAAAATCAAACATCCAGACTCTGTTCATGGAGGCAACCTTTTGCAAGGGATGTCTTGCCTGGAGTTAGCAGGCAAGATTCCGGCAACAATGGGAAATGAGAAAAAGAGGGCCGTATAGTGCCAGATTCCTCCATCCGAGATAAGGGCTCTGGAAGCTTCCGGCTGACCAAGATGTTCAGGCAACATCACCCCCATCAGGCATGATCTTTCCGGTTTGCTGGAAACGCCCACACCGGGATGATATCTCCCCAGTGAGAGGAGGAGTATGATGACCTGATCGGCAACATCAGCATCTGTGAATGACCTCATCAACCCAGAGATAAAAAAAACACCCCACATGATTATCTATTTGCAATGAACGCCAGGAGTGAACCAACATCCGGATTGAGCGGCCTGTTTTTTGTCCTCTGTTCAGCAACAAGCCTGGGGGCAATAACTCCTTTCGCCCGGCTCGCCTATGACGGAGGGGCTAACCCTACGACCCTCCTCGCCATCCGCTTCACCTCCACCGTTGTTCTGCTGTTTCTGATTCTGAAGCT
>DIIC01000007.1:61057-96465 GCA_002420425.1 Proteobacteria bacterium UBA5680
GCTCATCGGCTCATTTGCCTATCTCTCCTCAATTCTCTATATTCCTGTGAGCTTGGCCGTACTCTGTTTTTATACTTTCCCCCTCGTGATCCTGGCCTACTCCCTCATAAGGCGTGAATCAAAGCTCTCTTTTCGACTTTCCGCCATCTACCTGGGTGCTTTCACTGGACTGGTTATGGCCATTGGTCCTGTATTGGATGAGATCAATTATGTCGGCCTCTTCCTCGCGTTGATAGGTTCGTTGGGCGTGGCCGGCAATATGATTTTCGGAGCCCTTGCTGTTCGCCACTGCAATCCGATCGCAGCCTCTCTCCACACCTCACTTCTCCAGGCGGTCGGTACACTTATTGTGCTCTTTGGACTGGGCAATATAGCCCTGCCAGACACTGGCAGCGGCTGGGAGGGGCTCACTTTTGCTACTCTCTTCTACGCCCTCGGAATTACCCTGATGTTTGTTGCTCTGGTGCGCATCTCTGCGGTCAAAGCCGCTATCACCTATAACATCGAGCCTCTTATCTCCATTCTTCTTGCCATCCTCCTGCTCGGTGAACGACTTACCGCTCTTCAGTGGGCGGGCGCTTTGACAGTGATTACTGCTATTATTGTTGCCGCCCTCTTCAGATCCAATCCTCCCCCCACCCACAAGGAATAGATTGGTCCTGATTCGATTCAAAGGCACTTCACTTCCAGGAGTGTGAAGTCTTTGGATCCCATACGGAGTCACCTAACCCATGCAACAACCACGGGTTGGTGACTTGCAAACGGTTACTGACGATATCGTTTTATCATTCCGCGTTATTGCCGTCGGATAGCAAATCCTCTAGGGTACTCTTATCCCAAAACACCGTTATAAATGGAGATAGAGAATGGCCGTCAGCGAATCACAGATTCGTTCCACCCTTCAAGGAGTGCTTGACCCTGAGATCGGCATCAATATTGTCGATCTGGGACTCGTCCGCCAGATCAACCTGGGTGAGGCGTGTGTCGACCTGGTGATCACCATGACCTCGCCCGCCTGTCCACTGAGCGGGTATATCTCGGACGAGATCACCCGAGCAGTAAATTCAGTTGATCCTGAGCTCAAAGTCAACATCACCATAGAGAATGATCCTCTGTGGACACATGAAGAGATGAGTGATGCCGCAAGAGAAGAGCTGGGCTGGCATTGATGGAGGGCCGTTCAGGAACAACCGATCTTCAGCCCCGCTGGCGCTTTCCCCTCCTCGCCATCGGTATTATCTCGCTGGTTGTCGGCACTCTCGCCGGCCTGTTGAGACTGGGATGGGCCCAGGCAGCCGTTGCCGCCCCCTACACCGGTTCTCATGGGGTTCTTATGGTCGCGGCCTTCTTTGGCACTCTGATCAGCCTCGAACGAGCCGTAGCCCTTGCCGACTGGCGGGCCTACCTGGTTCCCGGGGCGGCCGCCCTGGGTGGCGTCACCCTCCTGCTCCAGAGATCCCCAGCTGTAATGCATACTCTCTTCATCCTCGCCGGAGCCGGGCTTACCCTAACCTCTGTCGAGGTCTACCGACGCCAGCCTGAAAGACACAATATTATTCTTGTTCTCGGCGCTGCCAGCTGGCTGGCCGCTTCTCTGGCCCTATTGCTGGGTGCCTCAATTGATTCCATCCTCTTCTGGTGGATGGACTTCTTTGTCCTCACTATTGCCGGTGAGAGACTCGAGCTCAATCGTATGCGCCCCGCTTCCGACCGGGCGATCTCACTCTTCTCATCGCTTGTCATCATTACGGTGATCTCTCATATTGCCACTACCAGTGGATTGGTCGCACAGTGGATCGGATACCTCGGATATGGGGCTATTGCTCTTTGGCTATTAACCTGGGATATCGCCCGGCATACCGCTCGCCAGCAGGGGCTAACGCGCTTTATGGCGTTGTGCATGCTCTCTGGCTACCTCTGGCTACTTCTCTCGGCACTCCTCTGTACTGGGGTTATTACCACCCCTTTTCTGCGTGATGCTCAGCTGCATGCTCTTTTCCTGGGATTTGTCTTCTCCATGGTCTTTGGCCATGCCCCGATCATCTTCCCCGCGGTGACCCGGTTGCGCATCCCCTACACACCGCTGTTCTACATCCCCTTGATCCTGCTTCAGGTCACCCTTGCCCTCCGTCTCTATGGTGACTTCACCGCATCACCCTCCTGGCGAACCCTGGGAGGAGTGGGCAATGGGCTTGCACTGGCTCTCTTTCTGTTGTTGACGGTCGCCACTATCATCCGCTTCAACTTGCCGAGGCGTTAACCCCGCACCCTCACACCAGCGGTTGTAGCAAGTGTCGCCAGAAGCTCCAAAGAGGATCCGGCTGACAACCTTCAGCCCCGGCATTGATGCCAGCTCTGCCGCTTTGAAGGTCATTGCAAGCAGAGAACGCCGGCGTAAAAAATCATCCAGGGTCACCACCATCTCATTCTCCCTCACCCATTCGAGCTCACCACGGGTAAGATCACTTCCTGGCAACAGCAGCTCCATCTGGTGCCTATCGCGGGCAAACCTCCCGAGGATCTCAATTGCACCCTCACCATAAGCGCGCCATAACCGTTGCAGATCAATATCCGCTTCACTGTCCTGAAGCAACTCTTCTCCCTGATCGCAAAAGCTCTCTCTGGAAGCCAGTGGTGGTTCACCAAACCAGTCTCCCGGATGGCCCTTAAATCCCAGCTTAGCCGCCTCTCTCAGGATCTCATCGCCCACACTGAGACAGTCGGTCAGCTTGCCGCCAAAGATCGAGATAATCTGCCGCTCCGGATCGGTCTCAATAGTGTGTCGACGACTGAGCTCCAGGAATGGGGTGGTCTCCGTTTGATCCTGATGGGCCACTGCCAGGGGCCTGACCCCACACCGCTCAGCAATAATATCAGTACGGGTGAGCGCTCTTTTCAGGTTGAGATGAGTATTGATGTGATCAAGAACAAACTGGCGGTCCTCCTCTGCAATAACCGCTTCAGGGCTCCTGGAGAGTGTATCCGTCGTTCCAATACAGGTTCTGTTGCCGATAGGGATAACAAAGAAGGGACGGCCATCCCGGGCAAAAAATGAGAGCACCCTCCTTGAAGGTGTCAGGCGGTCAACAATGAGATGAATCCCTTTGGAAAACCGGTGGTGATGGGTGGTCTCTACCCCGCTTTGATGATTGAGCCGATCAACAAAAGGACCGGCTGCGTTGATCACCGCCTTTGGCGTTATGGTGAGGGAGTCACCGCTTTGTTCATCCCTGAGAACCACCTCCCACCCTCGGCCCACCCGCTCTTTCATTGATGTCACAGAAGTATAGTTAACAGCAGCGCATCCACACCGTGTGGCCCTTTTGATAAAACCGAGGACAAAGCGGGCATCACCCTCTCTCAGTACGCCGTCTGAGTATTCCACCCCACCCAGAAGCTCCGGTATTGCACTCACTGGCTCTTCCTTGGCACACCTGCTGCGGGAGAGAAGCCGTGGAATCGCAGTAAACCCTCCACCCAGTAACCAATACACCCAGGCGCCTGCCCAGATAGCGAGCCGGGAGTGAGTCGCCCGTGTTCCGACAGCAGCAATAAACCGGGTCTCAACAATAGAGGTGGGATAGGCTTTTAGCAGCCTGTTCCGCCCCCGGCAGAGCTTCCTCACCAGACCAAATTCAAATGACTCCAGGTATTTAATCCCGCCCCAGATGAGGTTGGAGGAGTTTTGGCTGGTAAAACCGGCAAAATCCCGGGCTTCGACTAGAGCTGTTCGTATCCCGGCAGCAGAGAGTACAGCAGCGGATACCGCGCCATTGATGCCGCCACCGATGACCAGAACATCAATATTATTTTCCTTGATGTGTTGCAGCTGATCGGTTCGACTCTTCATGTTTTTTGAGGGCTGGAGCTAACCAGGGCACGCAACCAGTATCAACCCTCTTCTGAATCTGTAATGACAAGCTTGGTTTCACTCGCCTGAATAACCTCCAACATCTCTTCACTAGGCTTTCGATCGGTCACAAGAGTTGATATCTGTCTAAGATGCCCAAGCTTAACCATTGCGTTACGGCTGAACTTACTATGGTCAGCAACCAATATTACTTTTCGAGAGTTCTTGATGATGGCTTGAGCTATTCGCACCTCTCGATAATCAAAATCAAGCAGTGTTCCATCAGAATCAATGCCGGAGATGCCAATAACACCAAAATCAACTTTAAACTGGCTTATAAAATCAACCGCTGACTCGCCAACAATCGCGTGATCACGATGTCTGACGACCCCACCGGCAACAATGAGTTCTATCCCCGCTCTATCGGAGAGAATTCCTGCAACATTCAGATTGTTGGTTATTACTCTTAATTTGTTCCGCAGGCGGAGCGCTTTGGCCACCTCCTCAGTCGTTGTTCCGATATTGATAAAGAGTGATGAGTTTTCCGGGATTTGTTCCGTAGCAAGTATCCCAATCACCTTTTTTGCCTCTGCATTGATTGCTTTGCGTGTTCGATAAGCGATATTTTCAACGCTGGATAATTGGGGTAGCGCGGCCCCTCCGTGATGTCTTTGCAAGAATCCAAGATCACATAAATTGGTGATATCCCTACGGATGGTTTGCGGGGTCACTGAAAACTTTTCGACCAAGTCGTTAATCAAAACCCGTCCAGTGGGTTGAATAAGTTCAAGTATCTTAAGCTGGCGAAGATTTAAAGCCATTTTGATCTTTTCTCACTCCATTTATACGATAGGGGCAACACCCAAATTATATTCGTTTTTGTTCATTTTTGTAAATAATACTATTCGTTTTGTAACAATTCATTTTCGTTATTGCAACAACTCATTGAGTTGGATAATAGGTGTTGCCAATAATGACTACCCAGCTGCCTCTATAGCCAACTCAGTCAAATCTCGAATGATCAAAAGGGATGTAATCAAGGCAGATGACGTGGTGATGATTTACAAATCACAGACCTTCCCAACGACCTGTTTGGTAATCTGTACTATCTCTTTCATCTGATTTGTCTGCTAAAAAAGGTAATATACGATGGTGTCGATTAGAACACTTTTTGGAGTGTTGATTCTTTCATCATGAATGATCCTCTACAACAAGCAAATCACCTCACCTCAACAACCCTTGAGGGCAAGAGTGCACTGGTGACCGGCGCCAGCGGGAATATAGGAGGAGCCATCGCCACCAAGCTGGCCGCAGCGGGAGCAGCTGTCATGCTCCATGGCCATCAGCGCTCTGGTGAGCTTGAGGCAACAAAGAAGACTGTCATCACCCAGGGCGGGCAGGCCTTTACCATGCTTGCAGACCTCAGCCGTGAAGAGGAGATCAGCCAATTAGTTGAGGAGACCCAGAACCGCTTTGGCGGGCTCGATATCCTGATCAACAATGCCGGGCTCTTTCCTTCAGTGAGCCTTAAGAGCTTGACCCAAAAAAGGTGGCAATCCCTCATGGCCCTTAACCTTGATGCAGCCGCTCTGCTGATTTCGGCAGCTTCACCTCTGCTGGCCAAATCCGGGAGTGGTGCCATCGTCAACATCGCCTCTATTGAAGCCCATATTGCCTTTCCCGAACACGCCCACTATGCCGCTGCCAAAGCAGGGCTTCTCGCTCTGTCCCGAAATGCAGCCCTTGAACTGAGTCAGGATGCTATCCGGGTTAACAGTGTCAGCCCGGGATTGATTGACCGCCCCGGGCTTTCCAAGGAGTGGCCGGAAGGGGTTGCTCAGTGGATAGAGCGATCTGCACTGGATCGTCTGGGGCGTGCCGATGAAGTTGCCGAGGCCGTTCTCTTCCTGGCCAGTAGTGCAGCAAGGTGGATTACCGGAATAGAGCTGGTGGTTGACGGTGGAGTCGTGGCAACATCCTGAACATCGACAGCTTGTATCGTAGTCGTTCGCTCTTGGAAGAGTTCTTAACCCGTGAACGCTGCCATATCCGTGAGTATTGGAACCAGGATGACGATGACCAGCACTCAGCTCGGGCCTTGAAACAAAAAAAGGGCCGAAATACCGGCACCCCTCTTAAGGGATAAACCACCATCGGGCCCAAGCCCATCTACCGTCCTGCTATTTCGTTCCGTAGATTCTGTCACCGGCATCACCCAGACCAGGAACAATATAGGCATGATCATTAAGATGGGTATCGATGGCCGCGGTAATGATCGGCACATCGGGATGGACCTTGGAAAAATTCTCAACCCCCTCAGGGGCGGCGAGCAGACAGACAAACCGCATATTCATCGCCCCGGCATCCTTCAATCTTTGCACCGCAGCGATCGAGGAGTGAGCGGTTGCCAGCATCGGATCGACGACTATTACTACCCGCTCATCGAGACTTCCGGGAACCTTCATATAGTACTCCACCGCCTCCAGGGTATCGGGGTCACGGTAGAGCCCGATATGGCCGACACGGGCAGAGGGGATAAGATCAAGCATTCCTTCAAGCAATCCATTTCCTGCCCTCAGGATCGAGACCAGCACCAGTTTCTTTCCCGCCAGCTTTTTGGCTGTCATCTCTGCCAAAGGGGTCTCAATAGTGCAGTCCTCGAGCTCAAGCTCTCGGGTCACCTCGTAACCAAGAAGGAGAGAGATCTCTTTAAGGAGAGCCCTGAAATGGGAAGTTGATGTCCCCTTTTTTCTGGCAATACCCAGCTTGTGCTGAATCAGTGGATGGTCAATTACAGTCACATTACTCATGATTACACCTTTGTCAGGGTTATTTCGTTGTTGTTCAATCCAGCCCTAATGGTAGCAGAGGTGCTGATGGCCCACTACAGAGAATCGCCCTCTGAAAAAAACACCAAAATGAAATTCCCTAGAGTGAGATCGAAATGCCCAACAGATGTTCTATTATGGTGAGCAACAATAATGTAATGATGCCTGCAGCAACGCCTTATCCAGCCATACCGATTCCCGGAGAAGGGATCAAAAGAAGAGCAAAGCCCCAAGCTCTCTTGCGCTGTTCAAAATGAGCGCAGGAACGACAGCGACGATCAATGCTCCATCATTCGAGGAGAGGACCAAGAACACTCCAGACATTGTTCAGCAATCGGGATTGCACCTCTGCAAGAGGATGGATGCCATCGGTCTGCATCAGATCAAGATCACTGGCAACACCCTCCATCAGTTTTGGGACCAGCGAGGCTCCGGACTGATCAGCGACAGATTTAAAAACACTCTGAAACTGCTCTGTGTAGGTAACGCCATAGTTTGGGGGGAGTCGAACACCTACGAGCAGTGGAATGGCCTGACTCTCTTTGATGCTGATTACAATCTGCGTGAGGTTCTTCTCCATCTCACCGAGCCCGATTCCCCGGAGCCCGTCATTGCCTCCAAGCTCAACCACAACTAAAGAAGGGTTGTTGCGTTCGAGTACTGCACTGATTCGTGCTGCTCCCCCACGGGTGGTATCACCACTGATACTGGCGTTAATCACCTGATGAGGATAACCTTCGTCTGACAGCCTCTTCTGCAGCAAGCTTACCCAACCAAGAGTATGATCAATGCCATAGCCGGCACTGAGACTGTCGCCCAGGACCACAATCACAGGCAGTCCTGCAGACTGCACTGTGGCAGGCAAAAACAGAACTAGTAAAGAGAGAAATAATCGTCGCATGAATGATCCTACTGTTACCCCAATTGTGCAGTCGTTGGACCTCTGTAAGCAAGTCTCGACGGCGGCAGGACCGCTGGTTATCCTTGACCAAATCAATCTCTCAATCCTGCAGGGTGAAAGCGTTGCCATTGTGGGTGAGTCAGGATCAGGAAAATCGACTCTCCTTGGACTTCTCGCCGGGCTTGATACCCCATCGTCCGGCAGGGTTATCTTTGAAGGCCAGGACCTCGGGAGCCTGGATGAAGATGGTCGTGCGGCTCTTCGTGCAGGAGAGGTTGGATTTGTATTTCAGTCGTTCCAGTTAATGCCGAGCCTGACTGCTCTTGAAAATATTATGCTCCCTCTTGAACTCAATGGTGACAAAAACGCAGAGCCCCACGCTCGGTCGCTGCTGGAAAAGGTTGATCTCACCAACCGATGGCATCACTATCCAAGACAACTATCGGGTGGTGAACAGCAGCGAGTGGCTATCGCTCGTGCCTTTTCCGTTGACCCGAAACTCCTCTACGCTGATGAACCTACCGGCAACCTGGATCGACGAACGGGCCAGCGTGTGATTGATACGCTGTTTGCTCTGAATGAAGAGCATGCCACCACGCTGGTTCTGATCAGCCATGATGAGGCGCTGGCAAGTCGTTGCAACCGTCTGCTGCGGCTTGATACTGGTCGTCTGGTAACCTGATGAACTCACGTCAACAACACAGTTCGGCACTCTCGACATTTGTCATGGCAATGACACTGCTGCGCAGGGAGTGGAGAGCAGGCGAGCTGCGCCTGCTTGCCTTTGCCATGATAATTGCTGTAGCCAGCACCACATCTGTCGGTTTCTTTACCGACAGAATTTCCCAGGCACTGATCAATCAGGGGAGTGAACTTCTTGGTGGAGATCTGATCACCCTCTCAACTTCACCAATAAAAAAAGAGTGGATAGAAGAAGCCAAACAACAAAATCTCAGAAGCGCCCTGGCCACCAACTTCCCGAGTGTTGTCTCTTCAGGCGAGAAACTTCAGCTGGTTGATGTGAAAGCGGTCTCAACAGGGTATCCCCTTCGGGGCGAGTTAAAGACTGGGGTTGATCTGTTTACTGAAGGGGTCACCACAACGTCAATCCCCAAAGCGGGTAAAGTCTGGGTTGATAACCGCCTGATCAGCCTGCTCTCACTCTCCATTGGCGATCGTCTTAAACTGGGGGCTTCGACTTTTCAACTCTCTCGACTCCTTATCCAGGAACCTGATCGGGGAACAGGCATGGTCAGCGTTGCCCCCAGACTGATGATGAACCATGCCGACCTCGAAGCGACAGCGCTCATACAACCGGCAAGCAGGGTCTCCTATCGTCTGCTCATCGCCGGTCAGAGGAAGGAAGTTGACCGCTACAGGGAGTGGCTGAAGCCGGAACTAAGCCGGGGACAGCGGATCATCACCAGTGATGAGGGACAACCGCAGATGAGGGTTGCCCTTGAACGTGCAAAACGCTACCTCAGCCTTGCCTCCCTGATCAGCGTGCTTCTGTCCGGAATTGCCATTGCAATGGTAGTGCGTCGTTATGCTGAAAAACGATTTAATGACTGTGCTCTGCTCCGATGTCTTGGGTGCCAGGGCTCTCAAATCACCCAACTCTATCTCTGGCAGATGCGGACTCTCGGCCTGATTGCCGGCTGTGTCGGCCTGATTGTCGGGGGCTTCTCCCAACAAGGCCTGGTCCTCCTCTTTTCAAGCTGGATTCCACTTGAACTTCCTCTGCCAACATTAACACCTGCCTTTGTAGGTCTGGCAACCGGCATGATTGTACTTATTGGTTTTGGCTCCCCTCCTCTCTATCGCCTTCAGCGTGTTCCGCCAGCCAGAGTATTACGCCAGGATCTGGGCCCACCCCCGATCAGTGGGATTGTTGTCTATACACTGATCCTCATCTCACTCTCCCTCCTGATCACCTGGTACACAGAAGACCTGAAGCTGACTCTCTGGGTACTGGGCGGCATCCTGATGACCACCGTATTGCTGATCCTGATGGCTCAGGGATTAATTTCCCTTACCCGGCATCTCAACACCAGGGTAGGCATCAGTTGGCGTTTTGGAATAGCCAATATCTCTCGTCGTGCCGGAATGAGTACGGCGCAAATTCTCGCCCTTGGTATCGGTATGATGGTAATTCTTCTGCTTACCCTGGTAAGAACAGATCTATTGTCAAAGTGGCGTGACTCTCTCCCAGCCAGTGCACCCAATCAATTCCTGATTAATATACAGCCTGATCAGGTTGATGCCGTCACCGCCTTTCTTAAGCAGGAGGGAGGGGTTGATGCCCGGTTGATGCCCATGGTCCGTGGACGTCTGACTGCAATCAACCAGCAACAAGTCTCAAGAGCGAACTACCACAACCCAAACTCCCGCCAAAGGGTTGGCCGTGAGCTGAATCTCACCTGGTCCCAATCACTGCAGCCCGACAACAAAGTGGTGGCCGGCAAGTGGTGGTCTGATGACCAACAGGATCAACCCCTGCTCTCCATTGAAGAGGAATTTGCTTCAAATTTTGGCATAAAGGTAGGTGATCAGCTTGAGTTTCAGATTGCTGACCAGAAAGTCTCAGCTCCGGTCGCCAACCTTCGAAGTGTTGAGTGGGACTCTTTCCAGGTCAATTTCTTTGTCCTTTTCTCACCCGGCCTGCTGAAAGATGCACCGGCCACCTACATCACCAGCTTCTATCTCCCCGCCAGCAGAAAACCGGCTCTTAACAGGCTGGTTGCCGAATTTCCAAGTATTACGGTTATTGATGTTGAAGCGATGATGAATCAGGTTCGCCAGCTGATCGACAGGCTGTCTACAGCGGTAGAATATGTATTCCTCTTTACCCTGATTGCCGGCCTTCTGGTGCTCTATGCCGCCATCCAGGCCAGCCGCGATATCCGGCTCTACGAATCCGCTGTACTGAAAACCCTGGGGGCCCGACGAGTCACTTTGTTCAAGGCCATGGCGGCCGAATTTTTGTTATTGGGCTCTCTTGCCGGACTGATGGCCGCAACCTCGGCAACGCTCATCGCTTTTGTACTCTCAGAACAACTCTTTAACCTGAGTTTTGAAATCAACCCGTGGATCTGGATTGTGGGAACAGTATGCGGTGCTTTGGGGACTGCTTTGGCAGGGCTGTTGGGAGCACGATCACTTCTCAATCAAACTCCCGTGGTATTACTCAACAGCTGAAGGGGAGAGAGAGGAGACGAAATCAATCACTGCCTCCTGGGTTCCACCGATATTCTCATTGAGTATTCCATGACGTTCTGATGCCACCTTGATCAGGGATTTTTTTTCCGACCCCAGCCCCGCAAAGAGGGTATCAGCACTCTGGGGATCGATGACATGGTCCTTTTCACTCTGAATGATGAGCACCGGGCAGGTGACTTCATCCAGTCGGCTCTTCAGAAGCTCCATCAACTGCTGCAGTTCGTAGAGTGCACGAATGGGGGTATTGCGGTAATTTATTGAGGGGTGCTCCGACTCATTGGTCACAAAGGGCTTTATCCCTTCCAGTGAAGAGAGCCATGAGACCATCTGGTTGGCCCCATGGAGAAGCGGAACAAAGATAAGATTCCTGTTCTGAAATCCAAGAGGTGCGGAGACGGTGACAACCCCTGCCAATTTCTTGTCATGCTCTGCGGCAAGCAAAAGAGAGAGATTGCCTCCGGTCGAAAAACCCACCAGAACAATACGTTCGCAATAGGCTGAGATGATCTCATAACCCTCAACAACTGAGTGTTGCCACTGCTCCCAGGATTGCTCCCTGAGATCCCACGGAGAGGTGCCATGGCCCTTGAGCCTGACGCCAATAACGTGAAACCCTGCGGCATGAAGTCTCTCCCCACACTCTCTTACCTCGGCCGGAGAGGCCAGAAGGCCATGAACAATGACAACCCCAAGAGGGGATGGTTTTCTGGAGATAAAAAAGAAGGGGGATCCATCAGCGGTTGCGGTCTCCTCCCTGTTGATCGCATCAAACTCATCGGTAGAGTAATACTGACGATCCAGCTTATAGGTGCGCGTCAAATCATCAAATCTAAGCGCGGCTATTTGTTGTTGATCAATCCTTGTGGGGTTTTTAAACACCCGTGAAAGCACCTGACAGGCGATCCCGACAGGTGCCATCTCATTGGCATAGACGGCAATCAGATTCTCCAGGCGGATCTCGTCAAAGTGGGAGGGTTCACCGATTTTTTTTGAAAAGCGATAGATCCCATCTCTTTGTTCAACAAGCCCGGAGACCGCTTCCGAATCCAGGAACTGTCTAAGTGGTGGTGACTCTTTCTCCAGTAAGCCACTGTAGCGCCCTGGATCACTCAAGCTATTATGAAGGTTTAACTGTGCGCTCTCCTGTACTCCTTTGATGCCCTGATAGAGGAGTAGATGAAACTGCTCACTATCGACCTCCAACTCCCCGGACTCAACAAATTGTAATATCAGCCAGGATGCCAGATGGCTCAGGTTCAGAGTAACATTCTGATACATCATCTCCATGATGCGATCACGCAGACCTGTCACCTGACGACCGATAGTGAGGGATATTATCCAGTTACGCCGTTGTTCAAGGTCAGGGCCAAGATAGAACATCTCATCAAAGGAATTGACCCGATGAAGCAATCGTCGCATCAGCCGATGCTCCCACCAATGCCACCGTTTGGCTACGTGAATTGGCGCTGCCATCCGAATATCCATATCGGTATCTTCAAGAATCATATTCCCTTCGACCAGCAGCTCTTCTGTAATTTTATCTGAGAGCTCGCTGTCAAATAGCTCTGCACTGCGCTGGATAAAATTGCTGCCTACCCTTATGGGGTAAAAGGTGATATTTGAAGGAATGATTTCAGTGTATTGGTGTGCTGTCTGCAGGAGTGCATCGCTACTCTCCATACCCAACCGCTCAGCCCACTCCTCAATACAACTGTGATCACCGGCCTTATCGAGCGCACGAATCCCGGTCTTGAAAGCGGCCAGGGTAAGCCCAAGAACGGCTGCCCCGGAGTGATGTTTCCGTCGTCTGTCAGCACTTCTTGAATAGACGCTGTAATCCCCCTTTTGATCGATGACCTGGCGGTCTTTGACCATTCCCCCTTCAGGGAAAATGATAACTTTCCTGCCCTTGAGAATCTCTTCTGCGAGAAAGGGAAGCAATCGTGGATGCCTGTTGGGAACGGCTCCTACCGCCCGCAGATAACTTGAGAGTGCAGTATCTCCTTTGAAGAACTCAGCACCCGCTATTGATCTTGAATAACAACCGGTCTGACGATAGATGAGATATTGAGGGATAAACGTTTCAAAACGTGAGAAGTGGTTAAAAAGAAAAATCTGCCCACTCTCGAGGAGTTGATGATCACCATGCAGCGCTACATTTACCGAGAGGCTCTTCTCTAACGCCTTGAGTACAAAATAGGTCCACTTCCAGGTGGACTCACTGATCACATAGTCTGACTCGTCAGTGGAGAAAGCACCCTTGTTCATTGATCTATTCTCAACAGTGAAAGTGTAATAGAGGATACCTCTGCAAGATCACTTCTCCAACAATTAAATCGAGCCGCTAATGGTGATCCTATCGACTATTGGCCGGTATTGATTAGAGTGCATTGCCCTGAAAGATCAGCCTCAATCAAACCACCAGATGGCCGGTGGCCTTCATCTGTCGATTGCCCTCAGAGCGAAGGGTGACCCTGGTTGATCAGCGATTGCGGTTAGGAGGGGGTGACTTTCTGGATCGACCTGAGAGCAAAACCAGGCTGCGGCAGGTTTGAGTGTTCCTCCCAGATGGCGGCGAGCCGATCATTCAAGGGAGATTGCATCGGGCAACTCCTTTTTTCAACGGTATTCACATGCAAAAACATATGTTCTGCTGTTGCCAGCAGTGGCCTCCTGACACCACCTTCAAGCCAATGAGCAAGATGGAAGCGCTTCTGATCATAGCCTAAAAGCTGGGTATAGACGGCCAGGGGTTGACCCAATCCAACCTCCTGGAGATGACACAGGTGTGTCTCCACGGTATAGATTGAATACCCTCTCTCCCGGTATTCTGAATCCATGCCGATGAACTCAAACATCGCATCTGAGGCCTCCCCAAATACATACAGATAGCGAGATTCAGTCATATGACCGTTATAGTCGATCCACTCTGGGTCAACCACAGACTTATAGAGCGATATCAACCCCTCTCTTTCGTCCGTTTTTTTCTCTTCATCCCGGCTCAACGCTGATAATCCCTTGATAGAAATAATAGAGGAGAGAATAAAGGGTAGAGCGCCAGAAACCAAGATCCCTCCCTAACGGGTGGTACAGACATTCTTTCCCAACGCCCAGACCCGCCAGTTCGACTCGTCGAGCACGAGATGAAAACCGGGTGTCTGTGAAATCCGTTCAGAGGTGATCCCGGCCTCAGGGTCAATCTCCCCCATGATCAGGGTGATCTCACAATCCATAATGACATCATGACCGGAAGCGATGGGTTCACTGCACCCTTCAAGGTACAACCGAAAGTCGGGTTCATCACTGATGTCAGCTTGAATATTGTTGATCAGCCGTTCAGCCTCAGGATGAACCCACTTCAGCACCGGTTCCGGGTCAACACCCTTTATCGATTCGTTCATGGCAATAACAAAATTGGCAACCACCTCTTTCGGCGAGAGTGGTTTCTCACAACTTGCCAGAACTGTCGTAACCAGGGCCAATAGAACCGCTTTGCCAATCGTTGATCTCATCATGTTTCCGGTAGAACCAACAAGGGCGCCTGAGGCGCCCTTGCTAAGGTAGTGTCAATCTCCAGCAGACTTAGTAATCGCCCTTCTTCCCTACCCCAGTGAAACCGAAGCTCCACTCAAGAACGAAGGGGTCCCACCATTTTCCCACACCGGTCTCTTTATCCGTATGGCGGATAAAGCCCGAATAGGCGGGCGGGGCGATATTATAGACAAGATGATATTCGCCGGCATCATCCAGGGTGATGTTGTCTGCATAGTGAGGGCCGTCGGAGGCCACCATGGGCAGCAGGCGCCCCGTAGTCGACCAGTCGCTCCCTTTTTTTGTGATGTGATAGGTGATGTCAAGGTAGGGCATCCACTCACCCGCACCAAAACCATTCTTGTTTCCTTCTAGGGCATGGATATCGGCCTCAAGGTGAATACTGGCATTCTCAAATCCGGGAATACTCGGAAACATGGTGACCGGTTGCAGATAGACAGCGGCAAGCACCATCCCATTCTTCTCAACTTCACCAATAGGGACCTCCCCAGCTGAGGCGGAGGTTGAGAGGAGCGCAGCAACACCGAGTGCTACCAGTGATTTTTTATGGTTAAGGGTGTTCATATCTTCTCCAAATTAGACAGCAATTAATAGAACCTTAATTGTAATCATTCGTATTCGTTTTATCTACAACTTTGTTCACCCTCGCCCATGCCCAATGCTCTGCTTGCTGTTGATCTAGAAAATGGCGATCCACCACCCTCCACCGACGGCCAGGCTTCCTGCTATCCCGGGAATAAGCGGCAGCCACCGTCTGGTAGCGCCTACGCCCTGGCGCTTCAGTATTCGATCCGAAAGCCATAGACTCCACACCAGGCTGATTAAGAACATCGCCACTTTAAGCCATTGAATCTGCTCAGATGTCAGGCCGATAAAGGCCATAAGATCAAAGAGCTTTGCCCCCAGTCCAATCACCAGAGAGACCATGGCAACCGGGGCATATTGGTAGCCCAACTGGATAAAACGACCGCTAAAAGTCCAACCCCCCCCTACCCGGCCTGAGAGCCATGCGGCCATTCCAGAAGTGGCGGCGAGTATTCCACTTGTCAGGATCATCACCCCCACCATAAAGGAGACGATGGTAATGAAATCGAGCCAATAGAAGACTTCTCGCCGTTCAGGGTGGACGACCATCAGCCAGGAGGGCCCAGGCTTTAGTGCCCACCACCACTCTCGCTCCAGCAGCCAGGCGCCAAATCCATGACGCCAGCTCTGGTATTCAGGGATGACCAGCCATAAAAAGCCCCCAAGGGCGATCCCTGTCCCCAGGAAGAAGAACCAGATCTCGGCCATATTGGGGCTACGATGGGCGATTTCCTCAATCTCCTCTCCAGGACGCCGAATCCGAAGGGCAACCCCCCCTTTTGAATCCGGGTTTACACAGCGAAAGCACTCAATGCAGTGGCGGGACTCCTTCTTACGGGAGAGATCGATCATGGTGGGACAGAGGGTCTTTTCAGTATAAAGATCTCCCCCCTCTTTTTTTCTCTTTGGCATGAACTCAATCGCCCCGATACGGGAGAACACCCCAAGCAACAGCCCAATGGGGCACATATGGCGACACCACGCCCTCTTATTCCTGCCGTAGATAAAACCGATCATAATGGCAAGAACAAGCGTACCACCAAAAACAAGGGCGAGGGACTCAGGGTGGTCTCTCACCCCCACGGTCTGACCCCAGATGGTAATAACCAGAAAGCTGACGATGGGGGTTCCCGGCCAGCGCATCCACTTTGGAATCTCCCGCTTCAGTCCTCTGAAATTTCCCCACTCTGCCGCGGCCCCCATGGGGCAGAGAATGCCGCACCAGCTTCTTCCGGTGACGATCACAGAGATAAAGACCAGGGGAAACCAGATCCCCCACATCATATAGTTGGAGAAGAGGGTGAAGTGGGTAAACAGGTTGTCAAACTCCCCCGGCTCATCTAGCAAAGGAGGAATTGCCAGAACGGCAATAAAAAAGAGAAACATGGCGGCATGAACCCAGATCAGCAACCCACGATAGCGGAAGAAAAAGCGTTCGACCACTAATGCCACCTGGGAAGAAAGCGTCATATTCTCCCTGGAGGGGAAACACCTGACAGCCAATGTAGGTCCGGATGAACTCATAACTACCCCTGATGATTCATCCTCTTATCCTTGGCCAACTCTTCAATCCCTGCGCCCATCAGTTGCGCCGCACGCCTTCGCCAGAAAAGATAGAGGGCAAGCAGCGCCGGCAGCAGGAAGAGGCATTGGGCAAGCAGTCCCTCGGCTGTTGGATATACCCCCAGCAGATCAATAATCGGTACCCACTCAAGGGGGGTAATCTCCAGCCAGCCAGCCTCCTGGAGTTCAAGCACACCTTTGCCGACAAAAACAAAGGCCAGGTAGTAGAGAAGGGCAGCAGTAACGGTAAAGAAGGCACCCATGGGAATCTTCATCGATGCCGACCGCATCAGCCAGAAGAGCCCCGTCAGAACAATCAGGGCGAGGAGGAAGCCACTGATCAGGGCAGTGGTCTGCCCCGCTGCTCCCAGGGCCAGCGCCTGATAGAAGAGCACTGTCTCCGCCCCTTCTCGATAGACCGCAAGAAAGGCAGCAAAGCCGAGGGCATAGAGGCTGCCCTTCGCGACCGCCTTGTCGATCTGGTTGTTGATGTACTCCTTCCAGCGATCCGCCTCCCGCTTGGAGATCAACCAGTAACTCACATAGAAAAGGACAGCAGCGGCCAGTAGCATGGTAGCCCCCTCAAGGGCTTCCCGAGCGGCGCCGGAGACTTCATAGACAGAGGTAATCAGCCAGGCAGTGACGCCGCTGGCCAAAAGGGCCCAGCCGACACCATGCCAGATCACCCTCACCTTGTCCGGAGCAGTGCGCCTGAGATAGGCAACCAGGGCCATCACTACCAGCATCGCCTCAAACCCCTCTCGCAGGAGGATAAAAAAGGACTGAAGCATCACCCCACTAAAGTCTGCCATTGCGGTTGTTGACTGTGCTTTGGCCACCTCATCAAGGCGCAGGCGCAGAGTCTGCCAGGCGGCCTCTACCTTCTCCCGGGAGGCACCCCGCATCGCCTGACCAATGACAGCATTAAAATAGGTTTCCAGTTCGGTCTTGAGCTGAACATCAGAGATGGCGATCTGGCGCTCCATCCCTCTGCCTTCAAAAAGGTCAAAATAGAGATCGGAGAAGAGATCCCCCGACTCCATCCCCTCCTGAGCGTTATAGCTGGCAATGGCCTGATCCCCCCGGTGGTGGATCTCATCCACAACCAGACGATAGTCAACGACCTCTGCCGCAGCCAAAGAGGAAAGAAGAAGAGTTGCCAGGGCAACAAAAGAGTTAGCCCATCGAAACAGGGTCATCACCAGACCTACTGGTTGGGCTGAAAGACTTCAAGAGGGATTTCCTTCTCCACCAGGACCAGTGCATCTCGACGAACGGCCTCCCTGATCTTCTCTGCAGCCTCCATCACTGCCTCGAGACCGGCCTCGCCCTTGATCGCTTTGCGAAGCTTTCCAAAGAGACGTTCAACCAGCCAGGCGTGTTTGGATCCCACCGTCACTCGGATCGCCGCCTCCATCTTTTTATCTTCAAAGATCCCAAAATAGGCTTTGACCACCTCCTGAGCGGCCTTCTTGAGCTCACCCGCTTGGTAGAACTCGGTCGAGCGGTCGATATGGACAACAATCTCCTCTGCCATCTCTGGCCAGGAGTCTGCCGAAACCGTTTGCAGAGGAAGCGTGAATAGAAGAAGCAGGGTTAGAAAACGCATGGCTCGTCCGTTTATATAAGACTAAATTTGAATATCATAATGATAATCATTATCATCACCATTGTCAATATCAGCCCTGCCTATGGTGTATAGTTAAGTGCGAGTCAGCCCGGTCCTCTTAGAGTATCCCCTCTTCCACGCAGAGAGGCCGCAGGCGAAGCATCGCCCCTGGCTCAGGAATCCCGTCAGCTTCGGTTGGCGGGGTTTTTTTGATGTAAATACAACAGCTTATTCAATCTCTGAGTGAATGAGACGAGAACAACGAGAGGATAAAAAAAGCGGGCAACAACACCCCTATTGGAGGAGTTGAACAGGACTACTCCTGACAATCGGAGCAAAAACCGTAGATGGAGAGGGAGTGGCCCGCGATCTGGAAGCCCGCCATTTTGGCCACCTTCTCCTGCTGGGCCTCAATCGATGGGTCGAAAAACTCCTCTACAACACCGCACTTCATGCACACCAGGTGATCATGGTGACTATCCGATTTGATCTCAAAAACAGAACTTCCACTCTCAAAATTGTTCCTCTCTACCAACCCCGCCTGCTCAAACTGGTTGAGAACCCGATAGACGGTGCCCAACCCAATCTCCTCTTTCAGATTGAGCATCTCCTTGTAGACATCTTCGGCGGTCATATGGCGCTCACCGGAGTTCTCCAGAATCTCCATCACCTTAAGCCGGGGAAGTGTCGTTTTTAACCCTACTGCGCGAAATTGAGAACGATCTGACACCAGATACTCCTTGTTTATTCTGTAGTGGTCTCTGACTTAATTGCTAATACGACTTATTCTTACATACTGACATATTCTTACACTCATTGAGAAAGAATAAAACCCACAGTTTTTAATCCATCTCTGTCTGAAAGGCAGCTGCCCATGGCCGTGATCCCGCCGTCATCTCTTGCGGTTGCAGCCAAATTGTAATCTGCCCCATTGAGTGACGGGGATCACATCCCTTTGGGAAGAGTGTCGCTATGATGTTAACCACTCTCCTCCTAGATTGTTGGCCGTCGAAAGACGGCCTTTTTTTTGGTCGACAAAACGCACTATTCTCTCTTTTGCGGTCAGATGATCATGGAAATGTAACCCCAAAGGCGTTCTTTCGATGCCGAAGGAATTGGTTTTAGCCATCACCCTTGCATAGAGAGGGGCTCTCAGCCATGATGCGCTCACCGGCATGCACTTCACTCTATTCAGCCCCTTTGACTCATGACATTTGACGAAATCAGCGCCCTCTTCCAGGTTATTGTGGTCGATCTTGTCCTTGCCGCGGACAATGCGATTATCGTAGGGATGGTGGCGGCCACCGTTGCCGCCGAATCCCGGCGACGGATTATTATGATCGGAATCATCGTCGCCGCCGCAATGCGTGCCAGCCTGGCCCTGGTTACGGTTCAACTCCTGCAAATTATTGGGATGCTCCTGGCAGGGGGACTGCTGCTGCTCTGGGTCTGCTGGAGGCTCTGGCGTGATCTTCGCGCCCCAAAAGATGAGGCCGACAACCTGGTTTCCGGTTCAGGAAAAGCACCAAAAACAACTGCTCAAGCTGTCTTCCAGATTGTCATTGCGGACCTCTCCATGTCTCTGGATAACGTTCTTGCTGTTGCCGGTGTAGCCCAGCACCATCCCGTTATCCTGGTGATCGGGCTGACCCTCTCAGTCGCACTAATGGCCTTTGCCGCTTCAATGGTAGCCAGGCTCCTTGAGCGCCACCACTGGATCGCCTATCTCGGGCTTGCTGTTATCCTCTATGTGTCGATAAGCATGATCTGGACGGGCGCCATCGAGGTTGTCCAAGCGGCATCATAGGTTTTTCGCCCATCCCCTTGAGCACCAGATCGGTATGGCTTACCACGCCGATGTCCTCACACCCCGCCCTCTGGCTCATAAGTTGAGCCTCTGCTAGGCTAATCCCCCATGAACCGAACCGAACGCTTCTATCGCATCTGCCAGCTGCTTGAGGGCCGCCGTGCCGTCTCCCGACAGGAACTGCTTGATGACCTCGGCATCTCACCTGCGACCTTCAAGCGTGATCTTGAATATCTCCGTGATCGCCTTCATGCCCCGATTGCCTGGGACCGCAAGGCCAGAGGGTATCGCTTTGAAGCTTCCAACCCGGATGCGCCCCCGTTCTCCCTTCCCGGGCTCTGGTTCTCGGCCTCAGAAGTTCATGCCCTGCTCACCATGCACCACCTTCTGGACAAGCTCCAGCCCGGTCTGCTATCGCCCCATATCGAACCCCTCCGAGTCCGCATCCAGACCATCCTCGACCAGGGAGACCACTCCCCGGAAGAGGTGCAGAAACGAATCCGGCTTCTCAATTTGGGATCAAGGCCTGTCGAACCGCGCTTTTTTGAGATCATCAGCAGTGCCGTCCTCTCCAGAAGACGGCTAAAGATCCGTTACTATGTCCGCCAAAGGGATCAGCAGAGCAGCCGCCTCATCTCACCCCAGCGCCTGGTCCACTATCGGGAGAACTGGTATCTCGACGGCTGGTGCCATGAGAGAGCGGCGCTGCGCTGTTTTGCAGTGGAGTCGATTCGCCATGCAGAACTGGTCGACAAGCGGGCCAAAACCGTCTCGGAACGGACGCTCAAAAAGGCTCTGGGGGCGGGTTACGGCATCTTCTCAGGAGAGAAGACCCACACCGCCAAACTGCGTTTTACCCCTGAACGGGCCCGATGGGTCAGCAGCGAAGCGTGGCACTCCCGGCAGCGGGGTCACTACGACAGTGAAGGGTACTATCTTCTTGAGTTCCCCTATGCCGATCAGCGTGAGCTGATCATGGATATCCTCCGCCACGGCCCTCACGTCGAGGTGGTGAGCCCTGCATCACTTCGCCGTGCTGTTCAGCAACAGCTTGAGGAGACCCTCGCCCACTATTAGACTCTCCCCGCCGCCTGGTTCAGTCTCGTTTACTGGCTCATCCCATGAGCTACCAGGTATGCCATCCTCTCAGGCACATTCACCAGAACTGCCCGAAAGAGAGGTTGCCATGACCCACACCATCGCCATTGTTGAATCAGATCCGCTCTCACGCAACCAGTGTGTTGCCGTCCTCACCCGTCGGGGATATCGGGTCAAGAGCTATCTGGATCGCACTGCCGCACTGGCAGGCATCTGGATCAAGCCCCCTGATCTTGTCATTGTCAATGTCTCCCTTGAGAGTGAACCAGAGGGAGGGTTTGATCTCTGCCGTCAACTGCAGCAGATTGCACCCGACCTGCCGGTGGTCTTCCTCACTGACCGCAGCAGTGATCTTGATCGCATCTCCGGGCTGAGGATGAACGCCTGGGACTATCTCATCACCCCCGTCAGCGCCGAAGTGCTCACCGAGAGAATGAGATGGATTCTCCATACCCACAACCTGACAAAACAACACAAAAGAGGCAGCAGCAGAATTCACTGTGGAGCGCTGGAAGCCGATCCAGAACAACAAATAATCACCTGGCAAGAGAGATCCATCAGAATGACAGTAACCGAGTATCTGCTGACAATCGCCCTTGTTCGCCAACCGGGAAAACTCAAAAGCTATGATGGGCTTATGCAGTGTACCCGCCAGCCTCTGGTTGAACGCAACACCATCTCCAGCCACATCCGTCGTATACGGCAGAAGTTTCTGGAGATTGATCCTGACTTTAATTCAATCGTCACCATTCCGGGGGTGGGCTACAAATGGGCCGACAGCGGGCCGCTCCAAAGTGACGATCGCCAACGGTGTCAAACCACACCTCTGACTCACTCTATCTGGCGCCCTCTTGAGAGTAGGTATGGAAGGAGATAACCATCACCACTCAACTCCTCAAGAGGCTGTGGTCGATGATCCGATACTCCCCAATTATTAAGCAATCTCTTCTAAGCAAGGGGAAAAGAGAGCTACACAGAGCAGCCTCAATATGAGTTTTAAGTGAGAAAGAATGGCCCAAGAGCTACAGCCGAACCAGCCTGAAGAAGGCGAACTTCTGCTCCCGGGCTGCGGGAGTGATGTGGAGCTCGGAGCGCTCCTCCTCCAGAGAGAAACCCTCTCCCAATTCAGTGAGGAGTTTTGTGGCATCATACTGGACGATATCAAGACCACTGCAACGAGTTGGGCCGCCAAGAGCAAAGGTGCCCAGCACCAGATGTCCGCCCGGTCTGAGAGCACTCTTTAGTATCTCAACATATCGCTTTCTATCTGCCAAAGTGGTGAGAAAGTGGAAGACTGCCCTGTCATGCCAGAGCGTATAGGCGTGAGGGGGGTTAAACGCAGTGATATCGGACTCATACCACTCGATCTCCCCGGCCTTGTCACCGAGCCGGACCCTGGCAACATCCAGTGCACTTGCCGAGATATCGAGCACACTCAGATGGTGATATCCCGCTGCAGCCAACCGGTCGACCAGCAGCGAAGCCCCTCCTCCCACATCGAGGATGGCCTCATGGGGGCCTACACCGGCATTTTCCAATCAAACCCAGTGAGAGAGCTGGCTCCTTCTGATACCAGCTAACCTCGAGGGGAGATTTATTGGCGTAGACCGCTTCCCAGTGTTCTTTTCGCTCACTCATCATCTCTTCCCTTTGACACCCCCGGAGAGTAAAACACCGCCAAACCTAACACTTGTATTATCCCCAATAATCATTACCTTAACAGGATGAGTGCCATGTTAAAAAAAATGGGGGTGACATGGGGGGAAAAATCAGTACTATTTCGCCTTTCAAGTTAAAGGATTAAATACTCCCATCCATCATTTATAACTTAGGAGAATAAGATGGGTAACTATTTTTCAGGGATTTTTGGGCCTTCTCCGATCAGTCCACTCCAGGCGCATATGGCCAAGGTACAGTCCTGCATCGAAGAGTTGATCCCTTTCTTTGAAGCCGTCATTAAAGGAGACTTCGATTCAGCAACAGCCTCACATCAGGCCATCTCAACACTTGAAAAAGAGGCCGATAAACTCAAAAAAGAGCTGCGCATCCGCCTTCCCAGTGGGCTCTTCCTGCCCTTCTCCCGCAGCGACCTGCTCAATGTTCTGACCATGCAGGACAGCATCGCCAACAAAGCAAAGGATATTTCCGGGACTGTCGTTAGCCGCCAAATCAAACTTCCAGATCCGATCGACAGTTCATTCGTTCAGTTTGTATCCCGCTCGGTAGACGCCTCTGCACAGGCCCAGACCGCGATCAATGAACTCGATGAGTTGGTTGAGACCGGCTTTCGAGGGGGAGAGGTAAAGCTGGTCGAAAAGATGCTTACCGAACTCGACCGAATTGAGTCTGACACCGATCACATAGAGGCGGAGATCCGCTTGGCACTCTTTCAAATCGAAAAAGACCTCAATCCCGTTGAGGTGATCTTCCTCTATCGCATCATCGACAACACCGGTGAACTCGCCGACCTGGCGCAACGTGTTGGCAGCCGCCTGCAGCTAATGCTGGCCCGTTGACTCACCGGGAGTGCTTTAAATGGAAAATGCTTACCTTATCCTTATCCTGGTAACGACCTTCGGCTTCTTTATGGCCTGGGGGATTGGTGCCAATGATGTTGCCAACGCCATGGGAACCTCGGTCGGCTCAAGGGCTCTTACGATTAAACAAGCCGTCATTGTCGCCGGGATTTTTGAGTTTACCGGGGCCTATCTGGCCGGTGGGGAGGTCACCAGTACCATTCGAAAGGGTATCGTCGACCCCCATCTCCTTGGCAACTCACCCGATCTTCTGATCTACGGCATGCTGGCCGCTCTGCTTGCCGCCGGAATCTGGCTGCTCATCGCCTCCCGCCTGGGCTGGCCGGTCTCCACCACCCACTCCATAGTCGGAGCGATCATCGGTTTTGCCGCTGTGGGGATTGGGATGGATGCGGTCAAGTGGGGGAAAGTGGTCGATATCGTTCTCAGCTGGGTGATCACCCCCATGCTGGCAGGAACCCTCTCATTCCTCATCTTCCGTTCAATCCAGAAGCTGATCCTCAATACCGACAGGCCATTCAATAATGCCCAGCGCTACTCCCCGATCTATACTTTCCTCGCCGGTTTTGTCATCGCCCTGGTAACCCTCTTCAAGGGGCTGAAGCACATCGGTCTTCAAACCTCGACGGGGGAGAACTACTTCATCGCCCTGCTGGTCGGGGTGATGATCATGCTGCTTGGTTACTACTTTGTGCGCCGGATTAAAATCGACAAAGAGGCCGACAGGGATTTTCACTTTGCCAATGTTGAGAAGGTCTTTGGCGTACTCATGGTGATCACCGCTTCAGCCATGGCCTTTGCCCACGGCTCCAACGATGTGGCCAACGCCGTCGGCCCGGTTGCCGCTGTGGTTGGCGTTGTTCAGAGCGGTGGTGCCGTCATCCAGGAATCAGTGATGCCTCCCTGGGTATTGATTCTGGGGGGTGTAGGGATAATCCTCGGTCTCGCCACCTATGGCCATCGGGTGATCGCTACCATCGGCAGCAGGATAACCGAACTCACTCCCAGCCGTGGATTTGCCGCCAACCTGGCCGCAGCATCCACCGTAGTCCTCGCTTCTGGGTTCGGCCTCCCTATCTCGACCACCCAGACACTGGTAGGTGCTGTGCTGGGTGTTGGGTTTGCCCGGGGAATCGCTGCTCTCAACGTCAATGTCATCCGCTCGATCTTCCTCTCCTGGGTGGTGACACTGCCCGCCGGAGCGGTTCTCGCTATCGTCTTTTTCTTTATGTTCAAGGGGATCGGGTTCGTCTCAATCTCTTAAGGGGGTGAGTCTTTGGATCTGGCTTGATCAGATTAACGGTGGATAAAGGTTGAGCGGCTGCGCTTGCAACCCTCCATCGGGAAAACACCACTATCCAGAGAGTAAGGATAAGATCTTCTGATGATTAAGCCCTGATCCAAGGGATAGATTACAATCACCATACCATTTCACCTATGATGGAAGATATTGTGCCCCTTACCCTCGACCAAACCCTTCTCTTCCTCCTCATTATCCTCCTCTTTGCCCTGCTCCTCTGGGGGCGAATTCGTTACGACCTGATCGCCTTCGCCACCCTGGTGACAGGCGTCATCATTGGTGTTGTCCCCACTGAGAGCGCCTTTAGCGGCTTTGGTCACTCAGCAACCGTCATCATCGCCCTGGTCCTTGTGGTCAGTCGCGGGCTCTCCAACTCAGGAGCTATTGAACTGATCGCCCGCCTGGTAACCAGTGGCTCGCGGAGCATTTCGCTCCATATCGGCCTGATGTCGGGTATCGGCGCTGCGCTCTCTGCCGTAATGAACAATGTCGCCGCCCTGGCACTTCTCATTCCTGTTGATACCGAAGCGGCCGACAAAGCAGGCCGCAGCCCGGCGCTGACTCTGATGCCGCTCTCATTCGCTACCATCCTTGGGGGGATGGTGACCCTGATCGGCACCCCACCCAATATTGTCATTGCCACATTCCGTGGCGATGCACTGGGTGAACCCTACGGGATGTTCGATTTTGCTGCGGTGGGCAGTGTGGTTGCCCTGGTCGGGGTGCTCTTTGTGGCCCTGTTCGGATGGCGCCTCATCCCCGTTGAACGCCGGAAACACAACACCCAACAGGAGCTCCAGGACCTCAAGGGCTATATTTCAGAGGCCCGTTTCACCGCAGAGTCATCGGCTGTGGGTGAGCCGCTGAGAGCACTCATGCCCCTTGCTGAAGAACACGATATCGCCCTTCTCGGACTGGTGAGAAATGGCCGTCGTCTTCCCGGATCAGCCCGCCTTCAGACCATCAACGCCGGTGATCTGCTGGTGATGGAGGGGGCCGCCTCCTCCGTAGAGGGTTTTGTTGGTGCGGCAGGGCTCGAGTTTTCCGGGAGTCAAGAGACCATTGAGCTACTGGGCGAGAGCCAAACGCTTGTTGAGGTTGTTGTCCCGGCAGGGGCCAAGATCATCGGTCGTACTGCGATGGAGCTCCGTCTGGCCTATCGTCAGGGCGTTACACTGCTCGGCATCTCCCGCCAGGGCCGTCCTTTCAGGGATCGGGTGAGACGGCTCGCCTTTCAGCCCGGGGACATCCTGCTTCTCTCCGGGCCTGAGGAGCGCATGGCCGATGTCGTCGCCTGGCTCGAGTGCCTCCCCCTGGCTGAACGGGGGCTGCGCCTGCTGCAGCGGAAAAAAGCGTGGCTTGCCATCGGGCTTTTCGCCGCTGCCATTACTCTCGCTACAACCGGAGTCGTCTATCTCCCGATCGCAATCGGAATCGCGGCCATCTTCTATGTCCTCTTTGGGATTGTTACCCCTTCAGAACTCTATCAATCGGTGGAGTGGCCGGTGATTGTGCTCCTTGGCTCCCTGATCCCCATTGGTGCGGCCCTTGAAAGCACCGGGGGGACCGCACTGATCGCTGAAGCGATTGTCAACACTACCCAGGGGCTGCCTGCAATCACTGTTCTCATCATCCTGATGGTGATCACCATGACCCTCTCCGATGTCCTCAACAATGTGGCCACAGCCGTCATGGCCGCTCCGATTGCAGTCAATATCGCCTTTACCCTCGGGGTGAGCCCGGACCCCTTCCTGATGGCCGTTGCCGTCGCCGCCTCCTGTGCCTTCCTCACCCCTATTGGACATAAAAACAACACCATTATCATGGGCCCGGGGGGGTATCACTTCAGTGATTACTGGCGTATGGGGCTGCCGCTCGAAATCCTGGTGGTTGCCGTCAGTACCCCCATGATCCTGTTGGTCTGGCCCCTGCAGGGATAGGCAGATAAGCCTTCACCACATCGATCCGGACTCTCTGCATCCAGAGGCAAACAGACCAAAGAGACGGCCTACTCGGGCCAATTCGGCGTAGGGCCCTGTTCCCCCACGCTCAAATTGTCAAGAAAAAGAGAGCTCCACCTGCCCGTTGCAGTTAACCATCAGCATCATCTTCTGCGAATGAACGAGAAGAGTTCCAGACCACCAGAAGACTGCTTGCCGACATTGCCAGGGCGGCAAAAAGAGGGTTGAGAACGCCGAAAACAGCCAGCGGAATAGCGGTTATATTATACAGAAGGGCCCATCCCAGATTTTGCCGTATTCGCCCCCTCATATTCTGAATCAACTTAAGGGCCGTAAAGACCTGCTCAAGCCGATGACCCGGTATGACCATATCAGCGGCATCGGCAGCAAGTGCGGTGGGCGCTCCAAAGGCGATGCCCAGGTCGGCCTCAGCAAGTGCCGGGGCATCATTGCTCCCATCGCCAATCATGACAACAGACCCTTCTCGCTTAAGGTGCTGAATCACAGCGCCCTTGCCTTCAGGGGGGATTCCGGCAAATACATCATCGACCTTGCTTTTGTAGATCCCGGGTCTCTCTGCACCGGTCAGAAGAGTGACCCGACCCCACCTTCGGAACCGTGAAACGATCTCCTCCCAGCCGGGGCGGGGCTGGTCCTGAGTGAGAATGGCGCCCTCCACCCTGCCGTCCCAGCCTACGAAGGAGACCACCCCCTCTTCATCCGGGTTGGAGGTTAACGCCTTGAGGTCTTCCGGGATCTTCCACTCCAGCGCTGCAAACAGGGTTGTACTGCCCACTGCAACCCGATGTCCTTCGACTGAGGCGATCACTCCCCGCCCAGGATGGAGGTCGACATCTGTTGCCGTTTTCTCCAAATCGAGCCGGGAAATTGCCTCGGCGACGGGGTGTGATGAGTGACGCTCAGCAGCGGCTGCAAACCCCGTAACCCTGGGGTCTCCGACTACTCGGGTAACACGCATCACCCCGGTTGAGAGCGTCCCGGTCTTGTCAATCGCAATAATATCAACCTGGGATGTGCGCTCAAAAATGTCGGCACTGGTAAAGATCACCCCTCTTTCGAGCGCCTGGCTGACACCCGCTGCAGTGGTCAGTGGGATCGCCAGACCGAAAGTACAGGGGCAGGAGACAATAAGTGTCGCCATACCGGCAAGCAAAGCGGGCCCCAGACCGGCGCCACTGTGAATAAACAGCGCGGTCACTACGATGGCCAGGACCAGGACAATGGGGACAAACAGTCTCGCCACCCGATCGGCCATGCCCTGTGCACCCGTCGCCCCGCTTTGAGAGTTCCAGAGTATCCGGGCAAGATTATCCATCTGGCTCTCTACCGTATTTCCGACCTCGATCTCGAGCTCGCCTTCAACCACCAAAGACCCACCGAGGAGCCTGTCGCCTTCAGAGCGCACTTTGGGAAAGGGTTCACCCGTCATCAATGATTCGTCAACAGCGGCTTCACCCCTGGAAATCTTGCCATCAATGGGGACAGACTCTCCCCTACTGATGACGATCCGATCTCCGGGAACAAGTTCATCCACTGCTGTCTCTACCAAGCCCCCTGCTGTCTGAACCTTGGCCACCGGAACCCATCTCTCCATCAACTCAAGTAATTTGGCAGTTGCTCGACTTTTTGCCTCTCTCTCAAAAAAGCGTCCCACAGTCACAACCGCAATGATCATAACCACCACATCAAAATAGAGTTCAAGCGATCCCTCCATCAGCATGTTGGTGCTATATCCGTAAGCGGCAAGAATGGCAATGGAGAGCAGGTTGTCCATATTCAACAACCCTGCTCTAAGGCCCACAATAGCGCCTCTGAAAATAGGAACCCCTGAATAGAAGACCACAACAGTAGTCAGGATGAAAATAGCGACCGGAACGGCATCATAAGCAAACCAGCTTATGGGCTCTAAGACTTCCGGATCCACAAGGCCCAGGTGGATTGGATAGTAGAAGGCGAGATAGAGCATCATTACCGTAACAGCAAGGCTTTCAGCAACCACGAGGTTTAAAAATGGAAGACGCTCATCGTATTCGGGAAGATCCTCGCTTCGCAGATGAGCCTGGTATCCAAAGCGGGAGAGGGCTTGTTGAATTTCAGATTCACCAATCAAGCCGGGATCATAGATGATGCGGACGGTAGAGGTCGCATAACTGGAGTCCGCAGCAACAATCCCATCCCTCTGAAGCGCCAGTCTATCGATCAACACTTCACAGGAAGAACAGTGCATCCCTTCCACCCTCAGATAGGCGACCTCTCCTTCAGGCTCTTTGACTCGAGTTTCGGTTTTTCTTTTTCGATCTTCAAAAAGATCATGATCTCCAAATCGTCTATACACCTCCCGGCAACCAAAACAACAGAATAAATGCTCTTCGAATTGAAATTGTGTTGCCGCCGCAGGGAGTCCGCAGAGTTTACAATCCTTTGCCGCGCCTGCCTCTGCCACAGTATTTCAAGCCTGCTCGCTCAACTGATGACGACCAGTTGTAGATAGTGATCCAATAGCAGAAGGCCAAACATCAGGCTCAGATAGAGTATGGAGAATTTAAACGTTTTCCCCGCAAAATCATCATCCCCGCCTGTTTTTAGCTTTACCGCATACCAGATAAACCGGGCCCCCAACACCATCGAACCGGTGAGGTATAGGATTCCACTCATTCCGATCAAAAAGGGCAGAAGGGTAATGCCTGTAAGCAGCAGGGTATAAACCAGAATCTGCCGCTTGGTATGAGCCACCCCATGGGTCACCGGCAGCATTGGAATTTTTGCCTTGGCATACTCTTCACGGCGCTTGATCGCCAGCGCCCAAAAATGCGGCGGGGTCCAGAGGAAGACAATAAGAAAAAGAATCACTGCTTCGACTCCCACCTCTCCGGTCACAGCCGTCCAGCCCAACAGGGGGGGTGCTGCCCCTGATGCCCCACCGAGAACGATGTTATGGGGCGTGGCGTATTTAAGATAGAGGGTATAGATAACGGAATAACCCACCATCGACAGGAAGGTTAGAACGGTTGTCAGAAGATTGACCTCAACAAAGAGGATCGCCATGGACAGCGATGCTATAACAAGGGCAAAAACAAGGGCTGAACGGGGTGAGATTGCAGACTGGGGAAGTGGCCGATTGCGGGTCCTGGCCATCACCGCATCAACCCTCCTGTCCGCCCAGTGGTTGATGGCAGCCCCGGCCGCAGCAGCCAGCCCAATGCCCAGGGTTGAAAACAAGATTAGCGTCCAACGGGTTTCATCTGTTGAGGCGAGCAGTTGCCCCACCATGGCCGTAAAGACAATCAAGAGGATAACCCTGGGCTTACACAACGCCAGATAGTATCTCCAGCTGAGCGTCAATTTCTGAAATTTTGTTATCACTTGATCCATTGGTTTTTTATAGCCGAGAAAGTCATCGATGACACCCTCTGGAGGCTAAAAGAGAACCACGCCCCGAATGGACTCACCAGAGTGCATTAAATCAAAGCCCCGGTTGATCTCCTCCAACGGCATGGTGTGGGTGATCAGGCTGTCTATATCAATTTTACCCTCCATATACCAATCGACGATCCTGGGAACATCCGTCCGCCCCTTGGCCCCGCCAAAGGCGGTCCCTCGCCAAACCCTTCCGGTCACCAACTGGAAGGGTCTTGTTGAGATCTCCTGACCCGCACCGGCAACGCCAATGATGATGCTCTCGCCCCAACCCTTGTGACAACACTCCAGTGCCTGACGCATAACGTCCACATTGCCGATGCATTCAAAACTATAGTCTGCACCCCCCTTTGTGATGGCCACCAGATGGTCAACCAGCTCTTTTCCAGCCTCTTTGGGATTAACAAAATGAGTCATCCCGAATGTTTCGGCAACCTCCCTGCGGCCCGGGTTGATGTCCACCCCTACAATCATGTCAGCACCGGCTATCCGCAGGCCCTGGATGACATTTAAGCCGATTCCGCCCAGTCCAAAAACAACACAATTGGCCCCCGGCTCAACCCTGGCTGTATTGATGACGGCGCCAATTCCTGTGGTGACCCCACAGCCGATGTAGCAAATCTTGTCAAAGGGAGCATCTTTTCGGACTTTTGCAAGTGCAATCTCGGGCAGCACGGTATGGTTGGCAAAGGTTGAGGTCCCCATGTAGTGAAAGATCTTCTCTTTGCCAAGGCTGAACCGGCTGCTGCCGTCAGGCATCACCCCCTGCCCCTGTGTCGTTCTGATGGCCTGACAGAGATTGGTCTTGCCACTGGTACAGTATTCACACTGACGGCACTCAGGCGTGTAGAGGGGGATGACATGGTCCCCGGGAACCACACTGGTGACCCCCTTGCCCACATCGACCACAACACCAGCTCCTTCATGGCCGAGAATTGCCGGAAAGAGGCCCTCCGGATCTGCACCTGATCGCGTAAACTCATCGGTATGGCAGATCCCTGTTGCCCTGATCTCAACCAGGACTTCGCCCTCACGAGGGCCATCAAGCTCTACGGTTTCGATTGAGAGCGGTTCTCCAGCCTGAAAGGCCACTGCTGCTCTTGTCTGCATCAAAAACTCCTTTCATAGATCGAGTATTTCTGATTCTAGATCGGCTGCAATAGATTTATCAAACTGCTGTTTAAACCTACCCAGACAAGGCACAACATCATCATCTTCATTCTCCATGCCAGGCAGCGGGAATTTCTGCCCTTTGAACCACCGATCTGCAGTTCCTCCCCCCTTTTCCAGGATGGCGTGACAAAAAACCACTACCGACCCATCACGAACAGATTGTCAGGACGATGTGGAATGGCGTTGCCAAAAATTAACCTGTTGTTTTATATGGTTATAATCTAAAACAACCCACTCCGGTGCCTGAGATCTATCGAGTCTGACCGGCAAATCATGAGAGGACGAATATCAGCATTTGATCAGATTTCGATTGACAGGAGTGGACACTCGTTCTATATTTTTTCGACCCTTAAAAATACTACTAATAGAGGGTTTATTCAGAGGGCTTATTCGCTAACTTTTTGATCATCACATCGTTGGAGGAGAGCCAGAAAATGCTTGATTTCTTATATCTGAATGGCTGGGGAGCTTTCGTCATGGTGCTCCTGATGGCCGTCCCCTTTGCTGTCGTATTCACCTATGTCATCCACAAAAAAACAGTGGTTGACCAAGGGCCTGCCGCCACACTACCGGACAAGATAAGTCAAATTGAGATTGGCTGGATTGCTCTGGTGCTTGTTGTCTTTGTGGGTGTAAACCTCTACAGCATCAGCTACATGCCCACCGCCCGGACCGCAAATGCTCTGGCCAGTGGTCAGGATATTCAACAGGTCGATCTGACGGCCAGATCCTGGTCTTACGAGATATCAAACCGCACCGTAAAAGCGGGAACACCGGTTCGCTTCTCCGGGAAAAGCGCAGACACAATGCACGGGTTCGCGATCTACCACCCTGATGGTGATGTGTTATTTACCATGATGCTGATGCCCGGCCTGGAGGGTTCAACCTCAATAATCCATACCTTTGATGAGCCTGGCATCTATACCATTCGTTGCCTTGAGTATTGCGGTTTGGCGCATCACGCAATGCGAGATCAACTGACTGTCGTTCAAAATGACGGCTGAAAGTAACCAATCAGGGAGATCATCATGTTAAGTGCTACAACCATAATTCAGAAAATACCGCTCTTTGGCGGCATGTTCAGTGTAGACCGCAGTACAGGACTGGAAGAGATCAACTCCTGGCCAGCCCTGATGATATTGACATCGTTTATCTGGCTGGCCGTAGCGGGCTTGCTTGGAGTGGCCATGCCACTGGTTCAACTCCTGGGAATTAATACCAACCTTTTCTACATGTCGCTCACTGCGCACGGAGCCGCTCTGGCCTTTCCATTTGTTTTTCAGTTGATGATAGGTGTTGGACTGCACCGGCTTGGCAGCTGCGTCGGAAAACCCATCACGGGCCCCATTCCTGCACTGATCTATATCTTTATGAATCTTGGGGCAGCGCTGCTGACAGTCGCAATTCTGATGGGCCTCAATATCAGCCTGGTGACCATGTTCCCACTCCCGGTAGTGGGTGTCATGACCGGCCAGTGGTCAATGAATGCGCTCATCATTGGTTTTTCAGGCATTGCACTGGTTCTAATCACCATGATTGTGCTCTATCCGGTACAGGTCATCAGAATGAGCTTTTTCGAAGAGAGGCGTGAAGATCTCCTGCTCTCAGAGCGCTCATTAAAAGACCCTGGAATGCTGGGAATGGTACTTTCGGCACTGGTGTTGTTGGTCGCCGGAATACCCCTGCTGATCGTAGCAAGCGCCATCCTTGGGGCCCTCTATGGAATCATTCCAATGGCTGCCATAGGCTGGGCTACCAAACCGGTGGTCTTCCAGTTTGTCTTTTTCATCTTTGCCCACAACCTGATGGAGGCCATGGCATTGATGGTCATCAGTGCGGTCTATGCCACACTCCCGCTCTATCTGGCAGATGGAACCCGCAAGCTGTACAGCGACAAGCTCGCAAATCTTGCTCTCTGGATCTTGTTGCTGACCTCTGTCACCTCATTCCTCCACCATTTCATTACCCTCTTTCCCAACATGCCTGCCTACATGGCCTATCACGGTAATATTATGAGCTTTGGCACCGGCGTTGGCGCAGCACTCTCCATCTTCACCATCCTGGCAACAGTCTGGAAGCACGGCTTAAGAATGGCGCCCGGCCTGGCCGCCATCCTTGTCGGTTTTGTGCTCTATATTCTTGATGGTGCCAGTGCAGTCGTAACCTCAAATGTGGCCTGGGCATATCAGCTTCATGGAACCATGTGGCAGAGTGGTCATACCATGACAGTACTGGTATCAATGTCATTGATGTGGATGGGTGTTCTCTACCATCACTATCCAGTGATTACCGGAAGAGAAATCGATGAAAAGCTGGGCAACCTGTTTGTCAAATTCTGTTCCGTCGGGGTGATCGGAGCCGCCCTGGTAATGCTCGCAGGCGGTTCGGCAGGAATGCCCCGCCGGTTTGCCGACTGGGGACAGGGAGGCTGGATGGGTTATGGCAACCTAATCCTGATTTTTGGCCTGATTATCGGCATCGCCTATATCATCTATGCGATGAGCTTGATCAAGTCACGTAATTTACCAGCCGCCACCAACTATTAAATCCACCATTTAACGGGGGGCACTCGAAAGAGTGCCCCCGTTTTATTGTTGTAGCGCCTTTGCCAAACAGCGGCGTCTCCAGACACGCCTGTCCTCCTGGGGAGGTGTCTTCATAGAGAGCATCCTGTAAACTGAGTGGAGGACAACCAAGACAGACAACTTAAACAAGAACTACAATTCCTGCTGCGCCCCCCTGGTTGGCCGCAGACTCCCTTCAAAAAGACCCATGAACAAAGAGTTATCCTGATGCTGATCGGCATACTGCAGACCGGTGAAGTGCCCCCCGAGTTAAGAGCACAACACGGCAACAATGACCAGATGATTGCCGGCCTGCTGGGCGCCCACAACCCCGGCTTTGACTTTCGAATCTTCCGGGTGCTCGACAACCACTTCCCGGAGAGTGCCGGGGAGTGTGAGGGCTGGCTGATCTCAGGATCAAAACACAGCTGCTATGAAGAGCTGGCGTGGATCGAACGGCTTAAGCGGTTTATCACTGAAATCGCTGATAGCGATCGCCCCCTTATCGGTATCTGTTTTGGCCACCAGGTTATCGCCGACGCCCTGGGCGGCCGGGTCGCACGATCAGAGAAGGGGTGGGGAGTAGGCCTTGATACCTACACCATGAGCCCCGACTCCCCGATCGCCCCCGAGGAAAAACTCACCTTCAACATCTTCCACCAGGATCAGGTGCTCGAACCACCGCCCGGTGCCCGCCGCATCGCAAGCTCTCCCTTCTGCCCGAATGCGGGGTTTCTTATCGGCAGCCGGATACTGACCATCCAGGCCCACCCCGAGTTCAAAAGACGCTACAACCACCAGCTTCTCAAGGAACGCAAGGGCGTTCTCGTCCCCGACGACATCGCCGATCACGCCCTTGCCCAGCTTGAGGACAAGAACCTGAAAGTCGACTCCAGCCACCTCGGGGAGGTAATGAGCGACTTCCTCACAGCGCATTCGAAGTAACCTCAAACGGCTACTCCAATTAAATAAGGAGACAGAGAGATGGACTCACTTGAAGGAAAACGGGCGCCCGCCTTTACACTGGAAGGGAGCAACGGTAAGAAACATACTCTCAAAGAATATGCCGGTAAGAGAGTGATCATCTACTTCTATCCGCGTGACAACACCCCGGGCTGCACCAAAGAGTCGTGCGGGTTTCGGGATCACCACAAGGAGATTAACGATCTCAACACCGTCGTCCTCGGGGTCAGCAAGGACAGCCTCGCCTCCCACGACAAGTTCATTGAGAAGTTCAGCCTTCCCTTCGTCCTCCTCTCCGACCCGACAACAAAGATGATGGCCCGATACGGAGCCTGGGGTGAGAAGGTGCTCTACGGAAAAACCTCAATCGGCACAATCCGCTCCACAGTAATCATTGATGAAGGTGGGAAGATCATCAAGCACTGGCGCAAGGTTCCCAAGGCCGAGACCCATCCCGCCA
>DIIC01000025.1 GCA_002420425.1 Proteobacteria bacterium UBA5680
TGGTTAAATAACATGGTAAAGTGGCCATACCAATTACGGGATCAATCATTTTTATGAGTAATAGAGAATTGTTCATGCTCAACAGTGGCTGCGTTTGATGTTGTTGGTACCGCAAGGTCAATACAAAAGTCTTATAGCCCTCTTAACATAATGGTCCGATAAAAAACTTGACCAGGGCTTTGCGAAACGGGGAGTTCGCTGCAGCATTTTAATGAGGAGGTTATCGATGTTTCAAGTACGAATACATGGTCGTGGCGGGCAGGGTGTGGTCTCTGCAGCAGAGATGTTATCTATCGCCGCATTTTTAGAGGGCAAGCACTCCCAGGCAGTCCCAAGTTTCGGCTCCGAGCGAATGGGTGCGCCAGTGGTTGCCTTTTGTCGTATTGACGACAAGACCATACGATTACGTGAACCGGTACTGGAACCGGACGCGTTGATTATTCAGGATCCGACGCTGTTTTCTGCAATTGATGTGTTTGCCGGGCTCTCACCCAATGGGTATCTGTTGATTAACAGCAAACGCACCCTTGAGGAACTGGGTATTGCTGAGGCCGTGAATCATCTGCCAAAAGATCAGGTGCGCCTGGTTCCTGCAACTGAGATCGCCCTCAAACATATTAAACGGCCGCTGCCAAATGCAGTGCTTCTCGGTGCCCTTGCCGCGGTTACCGGAGTGATCAAGATCGAATCAGTGGTAAAGGCGATTGCCTCAAAGTTTCCGGGGAAAATCGGAGATGCAAACATCCAGGCTGCTGAGGCCGCGTATCAACAGCTCGCCAACCATATTCCAGAGGAGGCCGCATGTTAAAGCAAATTGAAGGCTCTCATGGCGTTGCTGAGGCAGTGGCACTGTGCCGCCCCGAGGTCATATGCTGCTATCCGATTACCCCCCAAACCCATATTGTGGAAGATCTGGGAGCATTGGTAAAAAGCGGTAAATTAGAAAATTGTGAATACATTAATGTGGAGTCAGAGTTTGGCGCCCTGTCAGTTGGCATTGGCTCCTCAGCAGCGGGTGCCCGGACCTACACGGCAACGGCAAGTCAGGGCATGCTCTTTATGGCGGAGGCGGTCTACAACGCATCCGGATTGGGACTGCCGATTGTAATGACAGTGGGCAATCGTGCGATTGGTGCCCCCATCAATATCTGGAATGATCAGACTGACTCCATGTCAGTGCGTGATGCCGGCTGGATACAGCTGTTTGTTGAAGACAACCAGCAGGCGGTTGATATTCACATCCAGGCCTTTAAGATCGCCGAGAGGTTGAGCCTCCCGGTGATGGTCTGCATGGATGGGTTCATCCTCACTCATGCCTATGAGGGTATTGACGTTCCCGATCAGGAGCAGGTTGACAAATTCCTGCCGCCATTTGAACCTCGACAGTCACTTGACCCTAACGATCCAATCTCTCTTGGGGCGATGGTGGGACCCGAGGCTTATACCGAGGTCCGTTATCTTGCTCACCACAAGCAGACTCAGGCACTGGATCTGATACCTGAGATTAATGAGGAGTTCAAGCAGATCTTTGGCAGGGATTCTGGAGGCCTGATCTCTACCTACAACATAGAAGATGCGGATACCGTAATCGTGACGCTTGGCTCAGTCATTGGCACCATCCAGGAGGTGGTTGATGAGCAACGGAGTCAGGGGGCAAAGATCGGGGCTTTGACAATCCGCTCATTTCGTCCATTCCCGTTCGAGGCCATCCGTTCGGCACTAGAGGGTGCAAAGCGGGTGGTGGTATTCGAAAAATGCCTAGCTGTCGGTCTTGGCGGCATTGTCGCCACCAATGTACGTTTGGCACTGGATGGTGTTGCTGTGACCGTCTATACCGTCATCGGTGGTCTCGGCGGCCGCCCAATCACCCGTAAATCACTGCACCACCTTTTTGAGAATGCAGTGAAGGACGAACTTGAAGAGGTGACCTTCCTGGATTTGAAAACAGATGTTGTAGAGCGTGAACTTGAGCGTGAACGTCAGTTGATTCGTTCGGGTTCAATCGCTGAAAACATTCTGCGTGATGTGGGCGTGGTAGACGCCGCCAAAACTGCTTGATAGGGGGAATGATGGCACATCAACAAGTAAAATTTTATCAAACCGGCACATTAACCGTAGGGAACCGCCTGCTTGACGAAGATAATCGTACCGTACAGGCGACCATGGACCGCTCCAACTCTCTCGACTCCGGCCACCGTGCCTGTCAGGGGTGTGGCGAGGCCCTGGGGGCACGTTATGCGATTGACGCGGCAATGCGGGCAACCGATAACCAATTGATTGCCGCTAATGCAACGGGCTGTCTGGAGGTGTTCACAACCCCTTACCCTGAGTCAGCCTGGAGAATACCCTGGATCCATTCACTGTTTGGAAATGCTGCAGCCGTCGCCACAGGGATAGCGGCCGCGTTGAAAGTGAAGGGCAAGAAGGAGGTGCGTGTGATTGCCCAGGGCGGGGATGGCGGCACAACAGATATTGGCTTTGGCTGCCTTTCAGGCATGTTCGAGCGCAATGATGATGTGCTCTATATCTGTTATGACAACCAAGGCTACATGAATACCGGTGTGCAGCGTTCATCAGCCACTCCTGGCGGTGCGCGTACGGCAACCACGATGCCTGTTGGTCCTCAGCCGGGTGCAGACTTTGACAAAGGGAAAAATGTGCCATCGATTGCCATGGCCCACAATATTCCCTATGTGGCAACCGCAAGCGTGGATCGTCTCCATGATCTTGAGGCCAAGGTTAAAAAAGCAATGAGTATGCATGGCGCCAGATACATTCAGGTTTTCGTTCCCTGTCCTCTGGGATGGGGTTCACAGCCTGCGAAGACCGTTAACCTTGCCCGTCTGGCAATTGAGTCTGGTATTTATCCGCTTTTTGAGGCCGAACATGGAGAGATAACCTCGGTCACCAAGATTCGTAACCTGGTACAGGTTGATGAGTACCTCAAGCATCAGCGTCGTTTTGCCCATGTAATGAAAAATCCTGAGCAACTGTCAGCGATACAGGCTACTGCTGATCGTAATATTCAAAAATATGGGCTGCTTGGAGGGCAGGAGTGAATCAAATGAAGAACACTAAACCCTATGCAATTACACTCGATGTTGGCGGCAGTCTGCTGAATAAAACCGGATCCTGGCGTACCGACCGACCGGTTTATCTCGATCGCCTGCCACCCTGTAACAGTACCTGTCCCGCAGGTGAGAATATCCAGCAATGGCTTTATCACGCAGAAAGTGGTGAATACAAGAAGGCCTGGCTGGAGATTATGAAGAATAATCCATTCCCGGCAGTGATGGGGCGTGTCTGCTACCACAGTTGTGAAAGTGCCTGTAATCGTACACAGCTTGATGAACCGGTTGGGATTAATTCAGTCGAGCGTTTTCTTGGAGATCAGGCAATCAATAACCAATGGAAGGTTAAGCCGGGCAAGTCGAGCGGGAAAAAGGTCATGATTGTTGGTGCCGGTATGGCAGGCCTCTCCTGCGCCTACCATCTGAGACTGGCCGGACATGATGTCACCATTTTTGAATCCTCGCCTAAACCGGGTGGAATGGTTCGATATGGGATCCCCAAATACCGTATGCCCAGAGAAAAACTCAATGCCGAGATTCATCGCATCGAGGAGATGGGAGTAAAAATCGAACTCAATACCAAGGTCTTTAATATTGCTGCGACTAAAGAGAAATATGGTTTTGATGCCGCTTTCCTCTCAATCGGCGCACAAAATGGACAATACATTGAGATCAAATCGGACCAATCACTGCCATCCCTGGTTGGCGTTGACGTCTTACAAGGCATTGAGGAAGACAAGCCCTCAGATCTGCATGGTCAGGTTATTGTTTATGGCGGCGGGAATACCGCTATCGATGTGGCCCGATCGGCCATACGGATGGGGACTCAAGGGGTTAAGGTGGTGGTGCGGAATAGCCGCGACAAAATGCCTGCCCACCTCGACGAGATCAATGAGGCCGTTCAAGAAGGTGTTGAGATTGTCGCATTACGAAGCATTGTCGAGATCAGTGACGGTCATCTTGTGCTGGAGAAGATGGTTACAGTTGAAGGGGGAAAATCACAGCCAACCGGAGAGTTTGAGACCATTCCAGCCTCTGTCGTTGTTCAGGCCTTGGGGCAGAATGTTGATCCAGGACTGTTTGCCGATGTCGATCAGCTCGAGTTGGATGATGGAGTACTGGATGTTGACTTCCATATGATGAGTGGGATTGAGGGCGTCTTTGCCGGTGGTGATATGGTGCCCTCCGATCGAAATGTCACCATTGCCATCGGACATGGAAAAAAGGCTGCCCGCTCTATCGATCAGTGGCTGAAGGGCGAGTTCCAGCAGATGGATGAGAAACATGAGGTGGTCGATATCTCGATGATGAACACCTGGTATTACAGCGATGCCCCAAGAACCATCCGTCCGATACTTGATGTGGTCAGGCGTCAGAGCGGGTTCGCCGAGGTGGTTGGTGATCTCGATGAGGACAGTGCCGCTTTTGAGGCTCGCCGCTGCATGTCTTGTGGTAACTGCTTTGAGTGTGACAACTGCTATGGGGTCTGTCCTGATAATGCAGTGATTAAATTGGGGAATGGCAAACGCTTTGAATTCAAGTATGACTACTGCAAAGGTTGCGGTATGTGTGTCGAGGAGTGCCCTTGTGGCGCCATCAAGATGGAACCAGAAGAGATTTAAATCTGCCTGTTTATTTATCTTTTTGCACGGAATTCATTTGTGACAAAGATGATCCATCACGACGGTGTAAGTTAATTATCTCCAAGAGCTTTCCTGGAGCCACAATCAACCATAAAACCCTTGACACAAAGGTTTCAAGAAGATATTGTGCGCCGCATCAAATGTTGCGACGCAACATCTTTGATCGTTCAGGTTCTAGATAATCAACAGTTAAGTGAAGAGAGGTATCAACATGTCATCTGCGAACAATGATTGGAGTGGAGATTGGGTCAAAACCCAGCAACACTTCTGGGATTCCTGGGCAAACATGGCCCGTCAGACCAGCGCAGGGGCAGGATCCCCGGCCGGTATGTTCACTGCAAACAACGTCTTCTCGCCCAACAGCGTCTTCACCCCGGACTGGACTCAGGGGCTGGAACAGTGGTGGCGAGCGGTCTCTCCCCAGGCATCTAACCCTGTGGAAGAGATGTTTCAGCGTCTTGTAGATGTTGGGAAGAATTTTACCAAACTGGCTGAGCAGGGATATGGGGCCGGCCAACCGCTGGATCAGGGGCAAGTCGTCAAGAGCTGGCTCGACAATATGCAGAGTGGGTTCGACAGTTGGATCAAGCAAATTTCTGCAGGAAACAGTGCGGCCATTCCTGACTGGATGGGAGTCCACAAAACTTCCATGGAATTGCTGGACTCTTTTGCCAACCAAGCCGGATTGGGAAACATCCCTGATATCCCTGGATTGGACAAGGGAAAGCTGGAGTGGGATCGGCTGCTCAACACCCCCGCACTGGGACAGTGGAGAGAGCACCAGCAGCAGTTGCAGTCCATTGCTCAACGACTGATTGAGTATCAAGAGGCTGACCAGGTCTACAAGCTGGCATTTGCCCATATGGGAGTGCGTTCGATTGAGGCACTGCGTCAACGACTGGCCGAAATAACCGGTAAAGGTGAGGGTGCTGCCTCGGTGCGTGAGTTTTATGATCTCTGGGTTGCCGTCAACGAAGAGGTTTATGGTGAGTTTGCGATGACCGATGAGTATCAGGTTATCCATGGCGATTATGTCAACAGCATAATGGCGCTTCGCAAAGAGTCCAACATGTTCAACGAAAAGCTCTATAAGGCGGCGAATCTGCCAACCCGCTCAGAGGTGAACGTTATCCACCAACGGCTGCAGCAACAGCGCAGAGAGAACAATCAGCTCAAAGCGGACATTAAGAGATTGTCAAAGCAGCTCGCCAGCCTTAAAAGCGGTGCGTGAGCAGTGGGCAGAACAGACCAAGCAGTTACTAACCACCACCAACTGATACATCGAGAATTGAACAGAGGATAACCAGCCATGAGGCAATTTCAAAACGACCCTGAAGAGATGCTCAACGAAGTATCGAGTCTCAATAAGAAAATCACAGAAGGGTTCGGCAACCTGATGGACGTAGGTGAGATCAGCTCCGGTGTCACCCCGCATGAGACCATTTATGAAGAGGATAAATTAAGGCTGTTTCATTACCAATCAGCCGATACTGAGCAGAAGAACAGTGTCCCTCTGCTGATTGTATATGCCCTGGTCAATCGACCCTATATGGCAGATATCCAGGAAAATCGATCAACGGTCAAGGGGTTGATGGATGCGGGTCAGGATGTCTATCTGATTGACTGGGGGTATGCGGATGAAGCAGACCACTACCTGACAATGGATGACTACATTAATGGTTATATCGACCGCTGCGTAGATATCCTGCGCGAGCGTCACAATATAGAAAAGGTCAATCTTCTCGGCATCTGTCAGGGGGGTACGTTCAGCCTCTGCTACAGTGCCATGCATCCGGACAAGGTCCGTAATCTGGTCACTATGGTAACCCCTGTCGATTTCCACACCCCGGACAATATGCTTAGCCACTGGGTGCAGAATATTGATATCGATCTGCTGGTTGATACCCTGGGAAATATCTCCGGCGACATGCTCAATTCAACATTCCTCAATATGAAGCCTTACGAATTGATGGGGCAGAAATATCTCGGGGTGCTTGACATTCTGGATCGACCGGATGCCCTGGAGAGCTTCATGCGCATGGAGCAATGGATATTCGATAGCCCTGACCAGGCGGCAGAAACCTTCCGGCAGTTCATCAAGGACTTTTTTCAAGACAACAAGCTGATCAGAGGAGAAGTTGAAATTGGTGGGCAGGGTATTGATCTTGCCAGCCTCACCTTGCCGATCCTGAATATCTACGCGGAACAGGATCACCTGGTACCGCCAGCGGCCTCAAAAGCACTGAAGCAGTACGTCGGCAGTGATGACTATAGCGAGATCTCATTTCCAGGTGGTCATATTGGCATCTACGTCAGCGGCAAGGCACAGAAAATGGTTCCTCCGGAGATCGGTTCCTGGCTGAGTGCGCATTAGAAGATCCATCTTGTTTTATATTATTTACAACCAGCACGTGTTGTTTATCCATTAAAAGATTAGGAGTAGAGAAAAATGAATAGTGAAATTGTCATCGTTGCAGCTACCCGTACAGCCCTGGGCACTTTTGGGGGGACGCTCTCTTCAATTCCTGCCCCCAAGTTGGGTGCTGAGGTCATCAGCGCACTGTTGCGTGAGACTGGAGTGAAGGGAGAACAGATTGATGAGGTCATCATGGGACAGGTGTTAACAGCCGGTAGTGGACAGAATCCCGCACGTCAATCGACATTGGCCGCAGGTTTGCCTGAGACAACCCCGGCAATGACCATTAACAAGGTATGCGGCAGTGGGCTTAAGGCGGTACAACTGGCTTTCCAGGCAATCGCCTGCGGGGACGCAGAGATTGTGATCGCCGGAGGTCAGGAGAACATGAGCCTCTCTGGTCATGTGCTGCCAAAATCGAGAGATGGCAGGAAGATGGGGCCGTGGGAGCTGGTTGATACCATGGTGGTTGATGGTCTGTGGTGTGCCTTTAATAACTACCACATGGGGACAACCGCGGAAAACATCGCCACACAGTATGAGTTCACACGTGAGGCCCAAGATCAATTTTCCGCAGCGTCACAGCAGAAGACTGAGGCGGCACAAAATTCCGGTCTGTTCGGTGATGAAATTACTGCGGTCACCATTCCACAGCGTCGTGGCGATGATATTGTTTTTAATACCGACGAATTTCCACGCCATGGGACTACCGCCGAGTCCCTGGGTAAACTGCGTCCGGCCTTCTCAAAAGAGGGTACTGTAACGGCCGGAAATGCATCCGGCATCAATGACGGTGCCGCTGCGGTTATGGTGATGAGTGCCGCCAAAGCACAAGAGCTCGGGCTGAAGCCGATGGTAAAGATCGCAGCCTGCTCAAGCGCTGGTGTTGATCCCACAATTATGGGAACCGGGCCGATTCCGGCAACTACCAAGTGTCTGGAAAAAGCCGGCTGGCAGGTATCCGATCTTGATCGTGTTGAGGCCAACGAGGCCTTTGCCGCCCAGGCCATGTCGGTCAATACGTCACTCGGTTGGGATAGCACCAAGGTCAATGTCACCGGTGGTGCGATTGCACTGGGGCATCCAATCGGGGCATCAGGTGCGCGTGTTTTGGTAACCCTGCTGCATGGTATGGAGCGCGACAAGGCCAACAAGGGGCTGGCTACCTTGTGTATTGGCGGCGGCATGGGGGTTGCAATGGCAGTCGAGAGAGTTGAGTAAATTCACTTATATAACGGAGGAGATCAACTATGGGAACGTTAGAGGGTAAAATTGCACTGGTTACCGGTGGAACCGGCGGTATCGGAACCGCCATCTGCCAGCGTCTGGCAGCGGATGGTGCTCGCATCGTCACCACCTATATGAACCAGGAAAAGGCTGAGAAATGGCAGGCTGATCAAGACTTTGAGTCAACAATCATTCGCTGTGATGTCGGTAGTTACGAAGACTGCGAGCGCTTGCGTGAACAGATTGAGAGTGAACTCGGTCATGTTGATCTCATCGTCAACAATGCAGGCATTACCCGGGACGGCTCTTTCAAGAAGATGAATGCTGACAAGTGGTCGCAGGTCATCGCCACAAATCTTGACAGTGTCTTTAACGTCACTCACCAGTTTGCCAACGGCATGGCTGAAAGAGGGCATGGGCGTATTGTCAATATCTCCTCAATCAATGGCCAGAAGGGGCAGTTCGGACAGACCAACTACTCCGCCGCCAAGGCCGGCCTCCACGGTTTCAGCATGGCATTGGCCCAGGAGGTGGCCCGCAAGGGGGTAACGGTGAATACGGTGTCACCCGGGTACATCGCCACAGAGATGGTTATGGCTGTCCCGGAAGAGATTCGTGATAAGATTATTGCCCAAATCCCGGTTGGCAGACTAGGCAAACCTGAAGAGATTGCTGCACTGATCGCCTTTTTGTGCTCGGACGAAGGTGGATTCATTACCGGAGCAAACCTTGCCGCAAATGGTGGACAGCACATGCACTGATGATACTATCGGATTTTCCCATCTTTGCTTGAGTCTCGATAATGGCTGAAGAACTTCTGATCAAGAAATATCCCAACCGCCGTCTCTACGACACCAGCAGTAGCCGATACATTACCCTGGAAGAGATCAGAGAGATGGTGGTTGGTGGTACTCCCTTCAGGGTTGTTGAGAAGAAAACCAATGAGGACATCACCAGAAACACCCTGCTGCAGATCATCATGGAACATGAGTCTGGTGATGGTGAACCAATGTTCAGCATTGACCTTCTGATACGCTTTATTCGTAACTATGGTGAGAACACACAGGATAGTTTCAAGAGTTATATGGAACAGAGCATGGAATTCTTCTCCCAGCAGCAGGGTGTTCTGAGCGAGCAGTTGAGTAAATCAGCCACCGGAAACCCGTCAGAGCTATTGATGGATATGGGCAAGAAACAGCTCGATGTCTGGCAACAGACCCAAAAACAGTTCTTTGATGCGATGACCGGCAAACCCAAAAAATAACCCAGCCAAACCGCCGTCCCCCAGCCAATGCCTCCCCTGGAGGCATTTTTTCTCTAAGCGAACCCCATCAAGCCACGATGGGGCGCAAAGGCAGGGATGGCTTGGACGAATATCTCACGATTCAACAGAACGTATGGCCCTATCGACGTCCCGCAGATGGTTTGGTAAGGAGTGAGACGACAGTAGAGTTGGCCGCTGATGGATTTACCGAAGAGTTGCGGTGGAGAATCGAAAAAGGGTAAAAAGCAGGTGCCTCAAGGGGAGGCACCTGAATAGGGGGAGGAGACTAATTTTTTCCTAGGCAGACATGAACAGGCCGCCATTGACCGGAATGTTGGCACCGGTAATGTACGAGCTTTTTGGATCTGCCAGCCATGAGACTGTCTGGGCGATATCGAATGGCTCGCCCATCCGTTGCATGGGGATGGCCTGGGTAATTGATTCAAGGATCTCTGGAGCGATTGCCATGGTCATTTCTGTGGCAATGTAACCGGGTGAAACCGTATTAACAGTGATGCCCTTAAGGGCCGTCTCCTGAGCGAGTGACATGGTGAAACCATGCAGCCCCGCTTTGGCGGCAGAGTAGTTGGCCTGACCAAACTGACCCTTCTGGCCGTTTACCGAGGAGATGTTGATGATGCGGCCATAGCCACGATCCAGCATGCCATTAATTACCTGTTGGGTCATGTTGAAGATCGAGTCAAGATTGGTACTGATCACAGCATTCCACTGTACTTCAGTCATTTGCTTCAGCATCATGTCCTGGGTAATGCCGGCACAGTTGACCAGCACATCAATGGTACCAATTTCCCGCTCGGTCTGGGCGACCATCTCGCCGGCACTCTCATAGCTTGTGACGTCGCCACCGACCAGGTGAATATTGAACCCTTTCTGATTCATCTCGATCTGCCAGGCCTTGGCAGTCTTCTCTTCAGGGGCAAAATAACCGGCAACAACCTGCATCCCGTTATTTGTTAATTCCTCGCAAATTGCACTGCCGATTCCACCGTTACCACCTGTAACCAGGGCGATTTTTTGTTGTTGATTTGACATTAAAATGCTCGTCCTTAAATAAAGTGATGATCAATTTGGAAACCCTCCAACCCCGTTATAGGGGGAGGGAGGTTAATTTGGAACACCTCCAGCCCCGGTGTAAGGGGAAGGAGGGAAAGGGCCTTTAGGCAACTTTCTTGTCTTTGGCAGCCTTTACAGCTTTTTCGATCTCGTTCTTGCTGATTGCAGTGACCTTCTCAGCATTAACCTTGGCATCGGCTACAACCTCATCAGCAAGGCCGTTGAACTCTTCCTGGGCGACCTTGAAGATGTCAGCAATCTCGTTGACATTTTTGGCCAGCTGGTCAGCGAAAGACGTTGCAAGCTCAGTCTGGGCAGAATAGGCTTTATTGATGTCCTTGATGTCAGTCAGGATTGCAGACTGCTGGGCACCTGTATCTGCAGCGTTCTGTACGATCTCAACCTGCTTGGCAGCAAGGGCCTCGAAGGTACGCAGGTTAAGTTGGCCCACACTCTTGATGGTGGCAACGCTCTTCTCAGCGATCTCAGTATAAAGATTAACAGTGTCGTTTTTCATGGTTTATATCCTCTTGAATAAGTTAGTAAGATGACAAACAACGCAATAATTTGTTGCAATGCACCATTTGTTGCAACGCACAATACTTGTTTGAACAACTGCAGTCAAGTTTTTTTTTAATTATTTTCAAAATTAAATTAAATATCTTTAATATCAGTCTGTTAACAAGTGTATTAAGGCATTCTTTTTGGGCAGGGATGAGGAGATTAGAACTATTTTTCTGAAAAAAAACGCGATCCGGGCGAGATCAAGGGTCTTCAATCAAGGAGAGCGGTGCGGATTGCCGAGACAAACTCATCGGGTGTTGCGCCATGTTGGACAAAGCTCCTGACAACAGAGTCTCGCCCGATGACAAATGTGGTTGAGGAGTGATCCACACTATAGTACTCACCTGCTTCAGGGTCCTCGACCTTGCGATAGAGGACCACATACTGCTTGGCAACCCGGGCTATCTCCTCATGGCTACCGGTCAGCCCCACCATACTGGGATGGAAGAATTTCACGTATTCAGCCAGTTTTTTCGGTGTATCCCGATCCGGATCAACACTGACTAAAATCGTCTTCACCTGGGCAAGCTCTTCTGGAGCCAGTTGATTAAGCCCCCCCGTAATCGCCGCCAGTGAGGTCGGACAAACATCAGGACAGAAGGTATAGCCAAAAGAGATCAATACTACCTTGCCCCGGAAGTCACTAAGTGCAACCGGACCAGCCGCCGATTGAAGGACAAACTCCCCACCTATTTTCTTGAAGCCCTCCACGGGGCCCTTCTGGCCAAGGAGATAACCTACACCGGCCACGATGACAACCATTAACAGGAAAAGTGCTACTGCTGCTCTATACTTCATTGACTGATTCATTTTCTTCACTCTCTTTATGTGATCCGGGTTAAGTTGGAGAGCTTCATCGGGGGCCCCTGCCACAGATACAAAGACGGGATCAACCCTCGATCAGAGGATGGACCCTCCCGGAGGGGAGTTGGTGCTGCCGTTGACCTCCCCTACCCATGCTTTTTCATCCCTTTGATCATCTTTACCGGAATCGTGATGGTGGTCTCACTGCCATCAGCAAAGGTCAGGGTTAATGCCACGGTATCGCCCATTTCAGGCCGTTGGTTTAAACCCATAAACATCACATGAAGCCCCCCGGGCTCCAGGGTGACGTGCGTTCCTGCCGGCAATTCAATCTTCATCACCTGGCGCATCTTCATCATCCCCTCTTCCATAATGTGGTTATGAAACTCTACTTTTTTTCCAAGCCCTGAGCTTGCCGCCACCAGGGCATGATCAACCTCCCCACTGTTTTCCAATACCATGAATGCTGCGCTGGTCTGGGCCCCGGGAGGGGTGGCCCGCACATAGGCGTGGTTAATGACAACTTCGTCCGCTGCATTTCCCGCATGGGCAGGCAGTCCCATGGCCGCCGTGGCACTGAATATCAAAAGGGTTAAAACATTTTTAACTCTGAACATGGTCTATCTCCAATTTTCTTACATCTGATACTTCTGATTGGGTCTTCTCTCACGATGACCCGATGCCCGGCCAATCAGGCCAGCCATCGCAAGAGAGAGAAATTAATACAACAGGAGTTAGACCCGTGGCCCAAAAAGGTGAACACTACCCACGAGGCAGTCATCCTCCTGATCACAGAGGGTCTCCCCGGAAGGAGTGCGCTTTTGGGTTTAATAGAGGGCGCCATGGCTATCACACTTGGCCGTCGGGTATTCGCCGGACTCAAAGGGTCGGCCACCTTAGCAGAAACGAAAGAGTTGTTTCAACCAAGGGATTGATCCCGCTCAAGCCGGTAGAGAATTACTGACAGCATCAAAATGACCAGGGCCGCACTCACCATCAGCCCGCGTGAACTCTCCCAGCTCCCCTGCAGGGTCACCACTCCCGCAATCAGGGGGGGCCCTATAAACTGACCGAAGTGCGAACCCTGGATAATAATCCCATTGACCACACCAATACGTTCAGGGTCAGGAGCGTGGAGACGGCTGGTGCCCAGGATGGCTGCCGGCAACATCCCCCCGGAAAAGGAGAAGAGCAGGCAGCATCCATAACGAACACCATCGCTGTAGGAGCCATCAAAGGCCACAAAGAGTGATCCGCCCATCACCACGGCGGAGAGGGCAACAATGCTCCCGCCATGCCAACTGTGACGCAGCAGCCAGGTGCCCAACAGGTTTCCTGGCACATTGGATGCTACGGTGGCTGCCGTCAGCAGGGAGGCCAACCCGGCGGTCATCCCCCTCTGGTCGATCAAGTAGGTGGGGAGCCAGGCCATGATCGAGATCCACATCAGGGTATAGGCAGCAAAGCACCCGGCAAGCAGCCATGGCGCGGGCCTCTTCATAACTTCAAAAAGATTTCCCGCTGCGCTTTTCTTATGGGGTTTTTGCGGAATGCGGGGGAGCAACCGAGCGCACGCCACAGCAACCACTGCAACGAGGGCGATAAAGATAAGCCAGAGCCCTCGCCATCCAATGGACTCCAGGGTAAAGGTTGCGGTGACCATCGCAATAGTCACCCCTGCCGGGACATAGGTACTCCACAGCCCCAGGCTCCAGTTGCGGTCACGGGAAGAGCTGACGGCAACGATGATCCCCGGAGCGGCAACCGCAACAGCGAGAAAACCAACCCCTTCAGCAAGGCGGGTGATCAACAGCAGATGGGCCGAGCTGGTGATGACAGCAACAATACCTGCCACCACTTGAATCCAGAGTCCGCCAAGGATAACAGTTCGCGAGCCGAATCGATCAGGAAGTGAGCCAAAACCGGCACCGGTTGCCATCGCCAGGGCACTGAATACCGAAACAATCCATCCAGCGAAGACCAGGCCAATGGAGAACTCCCCACGCAGCAGATCAAGGGAGGGCGGCACTTTGCCCATCGAAGCGGATGCCAGAATACCACTGGCAATAACAAGGGCAATGACAGACCACCGGGTTGCCTGTTGAGGGGTGGTGTCTACCACCCTAAGTCAACTCCGTTTGGATTAAGAGGCCAGGGCGACCCTCTCCCGGCCTCAGGGCATCCGATGGTGTTCAATTCACTCATCAACAGATAGTGCAGAAAGTGAGCACAATATTCAATCAAACAGTCGGTCTGGCTATTGATGGAGATTGCGCAAGTGTGAACAATAGGTGCCGACAACAAAGAGAACGCTTTGGAGAGGGCCGCATTGATCCAACTTGCTTTTGTCTGTACCCAGAACGCCGCCCGCAGCCAGATGGCTGAGGCGATTGGCCGCCATTTGGCAGAGACTCGCTACCCCGGGCTCCGGGTCTGCTCTGCCGGTGCCAGGCCGAGCGGAAAGGTCAACCCCAATGCCATCAGGGTGATCGAAGAGCTTGGGATCAGCATGGAGAGCCACTGGTCCAAGTCGCTGGATGAGATCGATAGCGATGCCCTTGATTATGTGATCACCCTCTGTGACGATGCCGCGGAACACTGCCCCGTCATCCCCGGCGCCACCACCCTCCACTGGGGGCTGGAAGATCCCGCCTGTCTTCAGGGTGAGGGTGAGGAGGTGCTGGCCGCCTTCAGGATGACCCGGAATGAGATCAAGAGACGCCTCTTAAGGCTGCTCGCCACGGTGGAGAGCGAGATCTTTTAAAACAGAAGGCGCACCCTTTTTTAATCATCAACCCCCCAACCTCTGTTTATTATTATAAGTCTTCCGACAACATGCCAGATCACCGGATGTTATGCTTTCACTCCGACCACGGCGTACGCCTGTCGGGAGTAACCCTGAACACTCACTCTACCTGAGGCCCCAGAGGATGAATTCAATTCGTGACATGAAACAGGCGGACTGGCCCGCTGTATTTCAGATCTACGTCGAAGGCATTGAGACCGGAATAGCCACCTTTGAGCCCTCTCCTCCAGGTTTCTGGGAGGAGTGGATCAAGGGGCGGGTCAGCAACAGCACTCTTGTCAGTGAAACCAACCAGACGGTGACCGGCTGGGCCGCCCTCAGCCCCGTTACCAGCCGCTGTGTCTATGCCGGCGTTGCTGAGGTGAGCATCTATGTCGCTAAAAGCCAAAGGGGCAAGGGGGTGGGCGGAGCATTGATGGCGGCACTGGTAGCGCGATCAGAGGAGCTCGGTTTCTGGACCCTCCAATCCCAGATCTTTGCCGACAACCAGGCCACGCTTCATCTCCACCTCAACCATGGCTTTCGCCAGGTGGGGGTGAGGGAGAGAATTGGAAAGATGACCTATGGCCCCTACGCCGGCCAATGGAGAGACAATCTGTTTCTTGAGCGCAGAAGTGAGTCTGTAGGCAGATAGAGAGGCCTGCAAAAACGGGAGAATCAAGAAGATCTTGCTGGTTTCAAGAGGACCGGCTCTCTTCCTCAAGGAGGGTTACCGTTCTATCCAGCTCTCTTGCCAGGAACGAGTTTGCAGGGCGTTGGCTAAAAAGATCCGCCAGAGAGCGGTAATACCAGAGGGTCTCATCTCTACTGGCAGAAAAACGATCCCAGATGGCCTCCCCTACTTCACGAAAGTCAGCAAGGATCGAACGAGCATTGTGCAGCTTATCCGCATTACTCACCAGTCTTACTGAATCACTCGCCGCTGTAATGTGGGCAACGTAGGCCTCTTTTCTTGGTCTCCAGAGCGGCTTGGGCTCCTCATAAGCGTCAGTACAGCCAGCGACAATCTCAGCCACCTGGTCACCAAATTGCTGACGAATCTCTTGAAGTCGGGGAAGCCCGCCCTGATCTTCAACGGCATCATGGAGAAGAGCCCCTATGACCTCATCTTCACTCCCTCCCGCTTCCATCACCAGCCCAGCCACTGCATAGAGGTGGGAGATGTAGGGAACCCTCTCTCCTTTTCGGAACTGACTCCTATGGAGGTGGGTCGCATAGTTGAGGGCAGCGACAAACCGGTCGGTCAATTCATGCATCATAAGTTCTAAATTCGACAGTCAGTACCTTTGGGTGGACCCCGTTTGACCCCGATCTTCTTTTCGTTCCTTATGACGTTTCGTGCCCAATGATCTCCCGGAAAGTAACGGGGCTGCCTGGTTTTATCACCGGGTGACTACAGGTCTTTTTCCCAAACGACGGTTTTTCCTTCAGGCCAGTTTTGACCAATATCTTGATAACGTTTTTCCAGCTTATGGCGTTTGATTTTAAGTGTGGGGGTCAAAATATCATTCTCAATGCTCCATGGCTCAGCAATCATGAGTGCGCCCCGCAGGCGGGCATGAGATTCAAGCTCACTGTTGATGGTATCCAGCACGCGTTGAATTTTCTTTTCGTAGCGGGCTTGATCAAAATCCGGGTAGTCGTGGGGCACCGCAAGCAGAATAGGGCCTGGCAATCCTGAGCCAATCAGGCACATCATCTCGATGTTGGCGATCTCGAACAGGCGTTTTTCTATCGGAACCGGGGCAACAAATTTACCTTTGGCGGTTTTAAAGGTATCTTTTTTCCTGCCGGTAATGGTGAGATAGCCATCGCTATCTATTTCGCCAATATCACCAGTATGAAGCCAGCCATTGATGATGGTCTCAGCGGTAGCTTGTTGGTTTTTATAATAGCCGCTGAACATGCCTTTACTGCGCACCAAAATCTCCTGATCGTCAGCAATTTTAAGCTCGATTCCGGATGCGGCATTACCGACAGAGCCCACTTTGTCACTGCGATAAGGGAAGTTAAACGTGGCGACAGCAAAGCCCTCAGTCAATCCCCATGCTTCGGTAATATTCATCCCTAATGTCTCGTACCAGCGTAATAATGCCGGTGAAACAGGGGCCGAGCCGCAGCCCAGTACCCGAGCCTGGTCCAGCCCTAACCCATCGATGACTTTTTTTCGGATCAGGTTATTGAGCAGCGGTATTTTGAGCAGGATGTTGAGCTTTTTCTGCGGTAATTTCTCCAAAATACCCTGTTGGAATACCGTCCATAACCGAGGCACTGAAATAAACAGGGTGGGGCGGTGCATTTTCACATCATCGATAAAGGTGTCCAGCGATTCCGGAAAGGCGGTACATATTCCCGCTGACATCGCAGTTGCCAGTATATAGACCCGCTCAGTGATATGGGCCAGCGGTAGATAAGAGAAGGCACGCTCTTCGAGCTGCAGATCGATATGTTCGATAATTTTGTTGCCAGACCAGGCAAATCCGCCGTGAGTCAGCATCGCCCCTTTGGGCAGCCCAGAGGTGCCGGAGGTATAGACAATTGACATCAGGTCGTCCGGCTGGTGATTGGGACGTTCTTCACTGGGGGGGTGGTTGGCGATCAGATCCAGCCAGTTATAGTCGCCTTCGATGGTGCCGGGGTAGGGGATGGAGACCGTTGGGAGGGGGGTTTCGAGTGCTTGATTGAGACTGGTTTCTAGCGGCTCGTTACTATCCAGTTTTCCAATAATCAGTAATTTACTTTCACTGTGAGTCAGCACATGAGAAATGGTATCGGAACCGGCGGTTGGAAAGATGGGAACACTGATATAGCTGCCCAGCATCATGGCGAGATCAGCGATGAACCATTCTGCGCAGTTTTTAGAGATCAGGGCGATTTTTTCGCCGGGCTGAAGACCCATATCTCGAAAAGCAGAAACCAGCCGCAGCGCTTGATCTAAGACATCGCCATAGGTGAAGTCTTTAAATTGGCGATCGATTATCTGGCGTAAAAAGATGTCGTCATGACGCTGTTGTACATTCTGTATGAATGACTCATAGACTAATTGCTGGTCCATACACCCCTCACACTCTTCTTTTGTTATCAGATTGTTAAATTATTACTAGTGTAGCGCAATCGTCAAGCTCAATTCCGATCAATCTGTCGGATCGAGGGGATAAGGGAACGGCTATTGACTGTGTTGCCGAGTGCTGGGGATGACGGCTGGGGCTACATCCGACAGGATCTAGCCATTTTCAGGATCAGATCGGGTGCCAGAGATTTCAGGCCTCCGTCCCCGGTCTCATCCCAGCAATAGAACAATCAGCTGCTTTGGCCCATGGACGCCATAAGCGATGACCTGCTGGATATCTGCAGTCTTGGATGGCCCGGAGATCAACAGCGCATTGGTTGGCATACGCTCAGCCCACCGATCATCATTCACCATCTGCTCAAAAGTATCATGGAGTCTCTCTGAATCAACCAGTGCGACATGAATCGATGGGACCAGTGACACCAACCGTGGCTCCTGTGGGGTAGGCCAGACCACCACGGTACCGGTGCTGGCAATTCCACCCTCGGTGGAGGTGACAGAGGCATCAACCTGGCTGAAAAGCTCCTCCTTCCATGACTCGATCGGTTGCTGATAACGCTGCAGTTTGATGGTACTGACAACCCTCTGCTCTAGCTCTTCAGCCGGAACCCCTCCCGCCAACAGACAGCTGACGCCGCGCTGCGGAAGTTCGCGATTGATCCAGTTGACCCAGTCACCGTCTTGTAGATGGTGCACCTCTGCATGGGCTGCCTGCAACCGCTGGGTAAACAATTCCCTCTTCTCGTTCAACCCCAATGAGGAGTAATCCACCTGTGGTGGGATGGAACGCCCCATCTGAATCGAACCGTTGGTGCGAAGACGCCCAAGCACAGCTTCACGCGCATTACTCATGATCAAACCCCGCCTTTGCGGCCATCTCATCAAGTGAGCGAGATGCCGGTTTTGCAATCGTACGATAACGGCTCCAGCCACCCATCTTGGGGGGGGTCAATCGGCGCAGCCGCGTTGCCAGCAGTTTAAAGAGGCGGTAACGTAACCCACTGCCAAAGATCAAGCGCCATCCTTTCCAAGTCCAGACCTCCAGTAATTTTCTCAGGCTCCCTTGACCTTTGACCCCCTGTGTCTCGACCTGTTGGGTGACCGCCTCGGCACGCAACCGATTAATCAGCTTGGGAAGTGGAATCTGCACCGGGCAGACCTGCCCACAGGCCCCACAGAGGCTACAGGCAGAGGTCAGGGCGCCAATCTTGTCAAGTCCCTGTCGCATCGGCTCCAACACACTGCCAATCGGTCCTGGGTAGACGGTGCCATAGGCATGTCCCCCGACCTGGACATAGACCGGACAGTGGTTGATACAGCTCCCGCAACGGATGCAGCGCAGGGTATCGAGCAGTTCCTCGTCACGCCGGATATGGGAGCGACCATTGTCGAGCAACACCAGATGGACCTCCTGCGGACCGTCCATCTCTCCTCTCTGACGGGGACGGGTGATCATATTAAAATAGGCGGTAATCGGTTGCCCGGTTGCCGATTTCGTCAGCAATTCGAGCAGCGGCGGTACATCGCTCAGTGACTCCACCACCTTCTCAATCCCGGTCACTGCAATATGAATGGGCGGAACCGTGGTGCTCATGCGCCCATTGCCCTCGTTCTCGACCAGGCAGAGAGTGCCGGTCTCGGCCACCATGAAATTGACCCCGGAAATCCCCGCATCGGCATGACAAAATTTATCTCGCAAGATCTGTCGTGCCTGCTGGGTCAGTGTATCCACATCCTCACTGTAGGGGTGTTCAGGATAATGTTTATGGATCAGCTCGGCAATATCCTGTTTGCTCTTGTGGATCGCCGGCATGACGATGTGGGAAGGGGTCTCACCCGCCAGCTGCAGGATAAACTCCCCCAGGTCACTCTCCAGCACCTTGATCCCACGCTCTTCCATGTAGTGGTTGAGATCAATTTCCTCTGAGACCATCGACTTGCCTTTTACCACCGACCGTGCACCGGCCTGCGACAACAGCTGATGAATCAGCGCATTGGCCTCTTCCCCATTCTCGGCCCAGTGAACCTGGATGCCGTTCTCGACCAGCTTCTGCTCCAGTTTCTCCAGCAAGGTAGGAAGGTTCCTCAACGCATGGGCACGAATTGCATCGGCACGCTGTCGTTTGTGCAGCAACTCTTCCTGATCGGGAAATTGTTTCAGTCGATTCTCCATCAGCATGTTCATCGCTGATCGGAAATTGGTATGCGCCTGCTGGTTTCCCAACGCCTCACCGATACGGGACTGGAACGCTTTACTCTGATTAGTTGCTGACATTGGTTCTCTCGAGCAAGAATTCAGCAATATGCTGCGGCTGCAGGGTTCGCCCCTGCTTCTCCAGCGCACCGCCAATGTTCATCAGGCAACCACAGTCCTGACTCACCACACGTGTCGCCCCCGTCTGTTCCAGGGCATCACACTTGTCCTGTACCATCGCCCCGGAGATATCGGGCTGTTTGATCGAGAAGGTGCCGCCAAAACCGCAGCACTCCGCCTTGCGCGCCTGCTCCCGAACGGTAACATTTGAGAGTTGGGCCAGCAGCGACTCAATCCTCTCCTCGATCCCGAGTTCATTGCGAGAAGAGCAGGAGGTGTGAACCACGATCTCAGTCGGCTCTCCAAGATCCTCGAGTTGCAGATCAAGATGGTCGACCAGGAATTGAGTCAGCTCGAAGGTTCGACCCGCCATATTGACCGCCTCGGCCTCATCCGGCTTACCGGCAAACAGCTCCGGCCAGTGGTGACTGACCATTCCTGCACACGAACCGGAGGGGACCACAACCGGGATATTCCTTGGAAAACAGCTCAACTGGTGTCGGGCAACCTTCAACGCCTCATCCCGGTACCCTGAATTGTAGGCGGGCTGCCCGCAGCAACTCTGCCTCTTGGGATAGATCACCCGAACACCCGCTCGGCGAATCAACTCCATCCCCGCCAACCCCACCCGGGGATAGAGCAGGTCGGTCAGACAAGTGGCCAGAAAGTAGACCTCACTCGGGCGATCGCTACTCATTGCCATTACTCGACTTCCTTTCCAAGAATTGACGCCTGACGCAGAAAACGCTCATGGCGGTCTTGTTCTTTACTGATGTAATGCAGGGTCTCCTCGACAAAAACCAGATGCTCCTGTGCGGCAATCCGGGCGCGATCCGGATCGCCCTTCATCACCGCATCCATCAGATTGTGGTGCTGGTTAGTGAGCGGGTCATGGACACGGGGAATGGTATAGAGCTTGTCGAGATTGTGTTTGATGCTCTCCTGCAACAACAAAAAAAGGCTGCGCATGATATGCAACAGCACAACATTGTGTGAGGACTCAGTAATCGTAAGGTGAAATGTCGCATCCGCCAGCGCCTCCCTCATTGGGTCAGCCCCTCCTTCATGGAGCCGGATCATCTCCTCATAGGCCGCAGTAATTTTCTTGCGATCATCGTCAGTGGCGCGAGATGCGGCGTAATAGGCCGCCTGTCCATCCAGTGCATGACGCACCTCAAGGACATCATGAAAAAAATCTTCACGATTGCTGACCAGATTAAGGATTGGATCGGTCAGGGCGGCATCGATGGTCTGCTTGACATAAGTCCCCCCACCCTGCTTTGAATCTACCAGTCCCTTACTGGTAAGCACGCGAATCGCCTCGCGTAGCGAGGGACGAGAGACACTGAACCGCTCTGCCAGCATACGTTCGGAGGGGAGTCGTTGGCCCACCGTCATCCCACTATCGGTGATCATGCGCTCTAATTGGTCTGCAATCTGATCGGATAATCTGTTCTTGCCCATAAGTTTACCCCTAAATGGTAAAACCACTTTACCATG
>DIIC01000031.1 GCA_002420425.1 Proteobacteria bacterium UBA5680
GTGGCGCTCCCTAGGGGATTCGAACCCCTGTTACCGGCGTGAGAGGCCAGCGTCCTAACCACTAGACGAAGGGAGCGTGTAATGGACCTGAAGGAGGCGTATTATACGATTACCCAGCAGGTTGGACTACCACCTTGGAAATAAATAAAAGAGTTTTACTCATTGAATCTACCACCTCACGCCAAACAGATCCCCTCTTCCCGGCACCATATTCGTCCTTCAGCCATCAACAGCGGGGCGAGGAGTGTCGTAACTAAACTGCAAAAAGCAGGCTTTAATGCCCAATTGGTGGGTGGTTGTGTCAGGGATCTCCTCCTTGGTCTGAAACCCCAAGACTTCGATGTGGCTACGGATGCCCACCCGGAAGAGGTCCGGGCCCTCTTTCGTCGTTCACGCCTGGTTGGCCGGCGATTCCGCCTTGCTCATGTGAGAATGGGGCGTGAAATCATTGAAGTGGCCACATATCGGGCAAACCCCACTTCAAAAGATGCTGAGCAGAACAGCGATGGCCGGCTGTTGCGGGACAATGTCTATGGAACCCTGGAGGAAGATGCGCTAAGGCGGGATTTTACCATTAATGCACTCTACTATGATCCCTCCCGGGGAACAGTCATCGACTTTACCAAAGGGATGGATGATCTGGAGACCAAAACACTGAGGATAATTGGTCCTCCAGAGAACCGCTATCGAGAGGACCCTGTTCGAATGCTCAGAGCGTTGCGCTTTGCGGTAAAGCTCGGTTTCTCAATCGAGAAAAAGAGCTCTCGTCCTATTCCTCTTCTCGCCCACCTCCTTAAAGATGTCCCTCCTGCACGGATGTTTGAGGAGATTCTCAAACTCTTTCATGGAGGAAAGGCCACCAAGACCTATAAAAAGATTTATGACTATGGGGTGTTTGGCGTTCTGTTCCCCTACACCCACCGCTTTGTTCAAAAACATCCCGCTGGGATTACCGCAAAACTGCTCCTTGGTGGATTGAAAAATACAGATCTCCGCGTCAATCAGGGCAAACCGGTCATTCCCGCTTTTTTGTTTACCATTCTCCTCTGGGAACCTATGCGCGATCGCATGAAGACATTGCATAGCGAGGGGTTGGCCCCACTCACTGCCTGTCATATGGCTGCCGAAGAGATATTGGCCATGCAGTCTGGTCATACTTTAATCCCCCGCCGTGCCGCTGTTCCGATAAGAGAAATCTGGGAGTTGCAACTGCGCCTTGAAAACCCACGGTTACGTCGACCTGCCCGACTTCTTGAAAACCGGCGTTTTAGAGCAGCGTATGATTTTTTACTCTTACGTATCGAAGCGGGTGATGCAGATCCAGTCCATGGGAACTGGTGGACCCGGCTTCAGGAAGCAGGCCTTTCTCAACGTGAACAACTGATCAGGGAACGCCGTGGCATTCAAAAAAAGAAAACCAAAAGAAAAAACCATGGGGTGAGTAGAAATCGCAGAGGAGAGAAGTCCCAACACCCCGAGAGACGATGAAGGCCCAGGAGAGATCATCCCGCGCAAAACCGGTTGTCGCCTACATTGGCCTGGGAAGCAATCAGGGAGACTCAGACAACATTCTCACCAACACGATCACAGAACTTGCACAGGTTAAAGGATGTCAACATCTTCATACCTCTTCATTCTACAAAAGTGCCCCCGTGGATATTCCCGATGATCTTGTTGACCAACCCGACTTCCTGAATGCCGTGATCGCTCTTGAAGTCACCCTCTCCCCTCTTGACTTGCTTGGCGAGATGGCCCGGCTTGAAAAAAAAATGGGCCGTTCAAGAGGCCCGGATTCGATCCGTTATGGTCCCCGCCCCCTTGACCTGGATCTGCTTCTTTTTGGCTCTGAAGTGATTGATCTTGAACAACTGACCGTTCCCCACCCCAGGATTTATCAACGTCGATTTGTGCTGGAACCACTGCTAGAGATCGCTCCCGATATCTCAATCCCCGGACAAGGGAAGGCGGCCTATCTGCTTCTCGATTGCTGTTGTCAGAGAGTGGACAGGCTATAATGAGCGGCTTCCAGCACAGAAAAAAACTGTTCAACGCTCCTTGGGCAGATCTCCATTGTGTGGAAATTCCAGCACAGCACCGGGGGGTGAGCCATCTCTGATTATCTGAAAATACACCCCATCAACCCTCAACCCAGATTCATCTCCCAGGTGGGCAAAGTATTGAAAAACGGGGGGGTGATCGCCTGGCCGACTGATACCACCTACGCCCTGGGATGCCATCTTGGTGACAAGATCGCGGTCGATAGAATAAGAGGGCTTCGCCGCCTTCCTGACCATCACCATATGACATTAGTCTGCCCCGACCTGAAAATGATTTCATCCTATGCCAGGATTTCAAACGAGACCTATCGAATATTAAAAAGCCTGACTCCAGGGGCATACACCTTCCTGCTCATTGCAACCAAAGAGGTGCCCCGTCGACTCCAGCACCCCAGGAAAAAGACAGTAGGTCTTCGTGTTCCCAAATCCTCACTCACCCAGGCCATACTCTCTGAACTTGGTGAGCCGCTACTGACGACAACACTCATACCCCCGGATGATGAGTATCCGATGACTGACCCGAATGAGATAGAGGAACGGTTTGGCCATGCCCTGGATCTTGTGGTTGACGGGGGCGAAGGAGGCATGGGATCCACTACTGTTGTCGATTTAACAGGCCCGATTCCTCAATTGGTAAGAGCGGGACTCGGTCCCCTGGACGGCCTGGTATAACCCTCGGACATCTTCTGATCTCTCTTACTCTCTGGCCAGCCGTCGCCATCATGGTAAAAAAAAGTCTGCCGCATTAATTGAGCAAACCGATTAAATATAGGCGCAATGAGGGAGGGCAACTTGATTAGAACTGGGTTATATTAAGGTTTACCCTTGTTCTGGCTGAGCCACTAATTTCCTGGAAGACCAACACTGATTCAAATGATACCCCGTCTTGCTGCTCTGTTACTCCTTGTTGTCGCTCAGATCTTCGTTTCGGGTTCCAGTCTCTTCGCTGTAGCGGATCTTGAGCCCACCCCCAGCCAGCTCAGAACGACTCATATCATCAACCGATTGGTTCAAGCTCACCACTACAGAAAAGTCTCTCTGGATGACAGCCTGTCAGCGCTTATACTCAATCGCTACTTTCTGACACTGGATCCCAATCACAACTATTTCCTGTCAGAAGATATTGCCCATTTTGACTATCTTCAGCATCGACTTGATGACGCCATCCGCCGGGCACGCCTGGAGCCTGCTTTCGAGATCTATAAAATCTTTGCCCAAAGAGTTGAAGAACGGGTCAATTATGCCCAATCCCTGCTTGGATACCCCTTTGACTTCACGATAGACGAGTCCATAGACCTCAATCGAAACAAAGCAGATTGGGCAAAATCTACTGATGAGATCAATCAGGTCTGGCGCAAACGGGTCAAGAATGATTTCCTGATTGAGAAGATTAAAGGACTCAACAACAAAGAGATTCAGCAACAACTATTCAAACGATATCAACGCCTGATAACTCGCATAGGTCTACTCAATACAACCGATGTCTTCCAGTTTTTCATCAATGCTTATGTAACCACCGTTGAACCGCATACCGCCTACTTCTCACCACGTGCAGAGGAGAACTTCCGCATTCGTATGAGCCTCTCGCTGGAAGGCATTGGTGCTGTACTGCAAACTGAAAATGAATTCACCCTCATTCGCCGTATTGTTGCTGGTGGCCCGGCGGCCCGAAGTGGAAAGTTGCAGGCGGGTGATCGAATCACCGGTGTTGGACAGGGGGGCGATGAAGGTGAAGCCGTTGTTAATGTGGTCGGCTGGCGGCTTGATGATGTTGTCGACTTGATACGTGGAGAAAAAGGCACCCTGGTCCGACTGGAAATCATTCCGAAAGAGGCAAAAATCAGTACTCGACAGTTGCTTACTCTTACTCGGGACCAAATCAAGCTCGAGGATCAGGCGGCAAAAAAGACAACCATTAATATCGAAGAAGATCCCACGATAAAAATAGGTGTGGTCTCCCTCCCCACTTTTTATATTGACTTTGAAGCAAAAAATCGGGGAGATGAAAACTATCGCAGCTCAACCCGAGATATCCGAAAGTTGCTCAAGGAACTGGAGGATGAGTCAATCGATGCACTGGTTGTTGACCTCAGAGACAATGGAGGGGGGTCACTTGATGAGGCCCTTGGCGTTACAGGACTCTTTATAGATTCAGGCCCGGTTGTACAAGTCCGTGACAGCCGCGGAAGAGTAAGAATAAAGAATGACCCTGACCCGGGGATTACTTATAACGGCCCTCTTGTGGTACTGGTTGATCGTGACAGTGCCTCTGCTTCAGAGATTTTCGCCGGTGCCATTCAGGATTATGGGAGAGGCCTGATTTTAGGAGAGACCTCTTTCGGCAAAGGGACGGTTCAGAATCTGGTATCACTGGACCGAGTGATTAGCAAGTCTGATGCAAAACTGGGTCAGCTGAAGATGACAATAGCGCAGTTTTTTCGAGTCAACGGCCACAGCACTCAATTCAGTGGTGTGGTTCCGGATATCACGCTCTATCCGGAAAACCTATCGACCGACAATAATGGTGAAAGAGCACTGGAACGGGCGCTGCCCTCTGCCACCATCGACAAGGCCCGTTTTGAACCCCATCATGGGATCGATCTGCCGGACCTATTGCCAGAGCTTATTGAGGCCAGTAAAGAGCGAACCATTGATGACGCCGATTTTATCTCTCTGCGAGACCAACGCTCAGAAGAGGCACTCAACCCCAATCAGGCGGTCTCTCTGGTCGAAGCCACCCGTCGTGCTGAAACTTCCCAGCAGGGAAATAATGAGGAGGAGGAGAACAAGGCGGGGGCAAAACAACCCAATGATGCCCTCATACGCGAAGCGGCAAGAATCCTGGTGGATATGATTCACTTCAGCCGTTCCTCTGTTGCCGTCGAATTACCTTCTGACAACAGCGCGCTCTAATTCGATCCCGTGAAGATAACCCGATTTGGTGAACGCTTCAGTGGAAGCACTGGTATTGTTGATCTCATGGAAGATCTTGGTGCGGCTGGGGCAAACCCAGGAAGTTGTATGCTTGGCGGTGGGAACCCCGGTACTCTCCCAGAAGTTGAATCGCATTTTAGAAAACGACTTCATGAGATCGCTGATGATCCAGTGTTATTTCATTCTATTGCGGGCTGCTATGATTCTCCTGAAGGGGATGTTGGGTTCAGGAGTGCCCTTGCTCAACTCTTAAGTCGAGAGTTCGGATGGAAGGTTGGGCCTGAAAATATCGTACTGACCCATGGCAGCCAAACCGGCTTTTTTATTCTTTTCAACTTGCTTGCCGGAAGATTGGGCGACAACTCCCTGCGATCCATCCTGCTGCCCCTCGCTCCTGAATATATTGGTTACAGTGATATTGGACTGGAAAGTTCAATCTTCAAAGCAGAACAGCCGCACATTGAATACCTGGACGAGGGATTCTTCAAATACAGGGTCGATTTTAAACGACTGAAGGTCACCCCTGAAACAGCGGCCATCTGCGTCTCCCGCCCCACCAACCCCACAGGGAATGTTCTCAGTGACAGTGAAATCCAGCAGCTCTCAGAACTTGCTGCGCTCAATAATATCCCTCTGATCATCGACAGTGCCTATGGAACACCCTTCCCGAATATCATCTTCTCAGAGGCTTCGCCGCTGTGGAATGAACAGACCATTGTCTTTATGAGCCTCTCAAAACTGGGGCTCCCCGGAGTTCGAACCGGAATCATGATCACCAATCAAGAGATGGTGGTCCGCCTCGGCAGAGCCAACGCCATCATGCACCTTGCCAACGGGAGTTTAGGTCCCGGAATTATCCATCCCCTGGTGAAATCAGGTGAGATTGTAAAAATCAGCCAGGAGCTGATCCGGCCTTACTACCAACAACGGGTCAAACAGGCAATCCAATGGGTCAAAAGTGCATTTGGCAAGACCCCATGTCTCATCCATAAGCCTGAGGGGGCGATTTTCCTCTGGCTCTGGTTCCCTGATCTGCCGATCACCAGTCAGGAACTCTATCAACGCCTCAAGACAAGAGGTGTTCTGGTCATTGCCGGTGAACACTTCTTCCCCGGCATTGATCAACCCTGGCGCCACCGCCATGAGTGTATCCGGGTCACCTACTCCCAGGATGAGGCCAGTGTCCAAAAGGGAATAACCATAATCGCTGATGAAGTACGAAAGGCCTACTCAGGTTAAGTTGAGGTCTTTCAGCGTTCAGCCGGAGAGGGCCTCACAAACACGCAGCAATCGCTCTCTGGCTTCGATCCCGATTTCAGCAAGCTCTTCTGCCTCGGCAATCCCCAGGACTACAACCGGATCCATGAACGCCACTGTCACTGATTCATCCTCTTCTTCCCTGACCACCACATTGCATGGCATCAATAAGCCAATATCCGGTACTTTCTCGATCGCCACTTTAGCCAGATTTGGATTGCAGGCACCGAGAATGATATAGGGCCGACGATCCACATCGAGTTTTTTTTTGAGGGTGGCTTTTACATCTATCTCAGTCAATATCCCAAACCCTTCTTTTGCGAGCTCTTCGGTGACCCGATCAACTGCCTCATCAAGAGTTCCGGAAAAAGTAGTATTGAAACCGTACATAAGTGTTCTCCCTGGTCAGAAATGTAACAACAGCTTAGGTGGGGGCAGACTCCCCCTGTAGCAAGAGCTGCTGGTTCAGTGCTTATGGTGAAAGGGCGTAGAGCACTGAACGCTGTTGCCGCTCCAAAGCAAGTGAAATCAGTCGATCAATCAGGGAGGAGTAATCAAGGCCGCTCGCTTCCCATAATTTTGGAAACATACTGATCTGGGTAAACCCGGGTATGGTATTAATCTCATTGATTAAGATATTATTGCTTTTTCGTTCTACAAAAAAATCGACTCTTCCCATCCCTTTCCCACCGACGGCACGAAAAGCGCTCAGTGCATATTGACGAATCTCCTCTGTCACCCCATAAGGCAACTTAGCCGGGATGAGCAGTTCTGCACTGTCACTGAGGTACTTTGCCTGGTAATCATAAAAGTCTGCATTGGGGATTATCTCACCCACTATCGATGCTTCGAGCTCATCATTCCCCAAAACACCACATTCGACCTCATGACAGTCTCCAGCAGCAGCCTCTATGACCACTTTGTCATCGTAACGCAGGGCACTCTCAACAGAGGCCATAAACGTAGTGCGATCAGTCGCCCTGCCAACCCCAACACTTGATCCCTGTCTTGCCGGTTTGATGAATAGTGGAGGTGGCAGCTGCCCCAAGATGGCTTCAACAGCAGCCTCTGGACTCGCTTCCCACTCAAAGGCAGTAAGCTCGGTAAATTCCACCTGTGGAATATTATGGTAGGCAAATATCTTTTTTGTTACCACTTTATCCATGCAAATGGCAGATCCGAAAACATCTGACCCCACATATGGAATTCCAGAGAGTTCAAGCAGACCCTGGATGGCGCCATCTTCACCCTGGGTTCCATGGAGCAGAGGGAAGACCACATCCACCGGCAGCACTCTCTGGTCAACGACCAAACCCCTGCTCCCGGCATAATCAAGCAGTACCGGGAGACCACTGGAGTCTGTTATCTCGCTGAGTTGATCAAGCTCATCCATTCGCTCAATCAGCCGCCAGCTCCCCTCCCGGGTAATCCCGACCAGGGTTAATTCATAGCGGTCAGGATGGATTGCCGGCAACATGGATTTGGCAGAGAGCAGTGAGATTTCATGCTCTGATGATCGCCCTCCAAACAGGAGCAGCAGTCTTGTTTTCTCACTCACTTAAAAAATCCTATCGGCATCAAATAAACCGTGTTGAACGATGTCGGGAGACCAGGGTCTCAATATGGTTGAGATACCCACTGGCGACACGACGGGTGACCTCACCCCCGCCATCACTGAATTTCACCTCATCACCACTCTCAAGAAGAATGCTCTTGATCGGCATCACCTCGCGGGTAGCGCTGGTCACAAAACCCTCTACCGCCGCAGTCAATGCAGAGGCGCTGACCTCCTCTTCATGGCTCGACAGACCCAACCCCCTGCACACGGTGTGAACCTGCTCCTTGGTGATCCCTTTCAGATTCTGATCCCTGGGAGTGACCAACCGTCCACCGATGACAAACCAGACATTACTGTTTGATGCTTCGGTAACCGTTCCCCTCTCACTCAACATGATGCAGTCATCACAACCCATCTCCCTGGCCTCAGTGATGCCGAGAATATTATTCAGATAGTTGCCCCCTTTGATATTTGGATCCAATGATCCCACTGGGTTTCTTCTTGTTGGCGGAATTCCCATTCTCATTCCTACCTTATAGAATTTTTCTGGCCATTCTGGAACGCGCTTGACCACAATTACATATCGGGTGACCAGATCCCGGGATGGGGACAACTCCACCACCCCCTCGCCCCGGGTGATGGCCAGCCGCACATAGAGGTCATCCCCATGACTGGCACCGGTCGTCTTAACCGTCCTCCTGATCTCTTCTTCGAGGAAACTGATCTCCTGAGAGAGGTTCATGTGGATGAGGTCCGCAGACCTCTTCAGGCGCTCGAAGTGCTCATCAAGGAAGAGCGGCACCCCTTGGTAGGTTCGAAATACCTCGTAGATCGAATCGCCGTAGAGAAAACCTCTATCGAGGACGGGTATAGAGGCCTCACTGGTAGGGGTGATCAACCCATCCACATTGGACATGCTCTCTATCTTCTGGCCTGGCATCGACTTACTTCCCGGATAATCTGGTGACACTCTCTCAAGCTCATCGCCTTGATGGCCTGAGCTACCTGACCCAGACTCTAACTTTCCTGTTATTTTCTGTACAGTACAATCCCAAATCAGGTGATAATCTCACCTCATCAGAACTATACAACAAGCGGAGCAACGGGTTGAATCATCAGGATATCGAGATCATCGACAACACACAGGTCCATAGTGGCTATTTCAGGGTTGACCGCTATTCCCTCAAACACAAGTTATTTAATGGCAACACCAGCGCCCTGCTGAGCAGAGAGGTCTTGGAACGAGGGCATGCCGCTGCAGTCCTTCCCTATGACCCTGATTTAGACCGAATTGTCCTTATTGAACAGTTTCGCATCGGCGCCATGACGGCTCATCGAGCCCCCTGGCAATTAGAGTGTATCGCCGGAATTATTGAACAAGATGAATCAGTTGAGAGCGTCATACACAGAGAGGCCATGGAGGAGGCGGGGTGCACAATTAGTGATATTGAGCCTATTGCAGACTATCTCTCATCGCCTGGGGCCACCTCAGAGACGGTTGCCCTCTACTGCGGCAGGACTGAGAGTAAGAATCTGGGTGGTCTTTACGGTTTAGCCGAAGAAGGGGAGGATATCCGAGTCCACACTTTCTCTTTTTCAGCGATAGTGAAGATGCTGGAGAGAGCTGAAATCACCAATGCAATGACCCTGATTGCCCTTCAATGGCTTGTACTGCATCGCGACAGAGTGGCATCGAAATGGTTGGCAGAGGAGTGAGGGCCGGCAGTATATGAAATTGAGCGCCATCACCATCTATCCAATTAAATCCACCAAAGGGATCTCACTCAAGAGCGCATCAGTAGCGCCAAGAGGTCTTGAGCACGACCGGCGCTGGATGTTGATAGACCAACAGAACCAGTTCATTACCGCCCGAGCGTTTCCACAACTACTCCAGGTCGAAGTCTCAATCAGCAACCGCCAGCTTCAGCTCAAAGCACCAGAAATGGCGGCCCAGCACCTCCCAATCCACCCGGCGGAGGAAAATGAGATCGAGATGATCATCTGGAGGGACGCCTGCAAGGCCCTGACAGTGAACCAGGAGATCAACCAGTGGTTTAGCCGCTATCTTGGAGTACCGTGCCGGTTGGTCTATCTCCCTGACAGCAGCCATCGCCCTGTTGATGCTCATTTTGGTGCCCCGGGGGATGAGGTCAGCCTCGCCGATGGCTTTCCTCTGCTGGTGATCTCCGAATCTTCACTGGAAGATCTCAATCGACGCGCTTCGGAACCTCTGGTGATGAGACGATTCAGGCCAAACCTGGAGATTTCAGGCTCTGGGGCCTATGAGGAAGATCAATGGCATCGAGTCACAATTGGCAACGTTGAATTTGAAGCCGTAAAACCCTGCTCTCGCTGTATCATCACCACTATCGACCCAGAGACCGGGGTAAAATCCCACAATGGTGAACCCTTGCGCACCCTCTCAAGCTATCGAAAAACCGATGACAAGGTCTTTTTCGGCATGAACCTGATTCCAAGATCATCAGGATTGATCTATCTCGATGATCCCGTAGTACCCCTGCTCTAGACCTCACCAGGTGACCGCATGATTACCCAATACCTCTTTCCAGCAGAGCCCCGGGATTTCCCCCAGCGACGCAACCTGCGGACCCTCCTGAGAGCGCTCCATATCCTTGCTGGCGGTGTATTGCTGGGGGGACATATTTTTCACCAACCGGACCCCCTCCTGATTCCGTGGCTCTGGTTTGCTGTTGGGACTGGTGCTGCACTTATGGCCACAGATCTCTATGCCAGCTTCTCCATCCTGCTTGAGATGCGCGGGCTTATCATCATAATCAAACTTCTTCTGCTCATCGTCGCGGCCATCTACCCCGCAATGATTACACTGGCTCTCATCACCATCATCATGATTGGAGGAATAAGTAGCCATATGCCGGGCAGTTTTCGCCATCGGGTACTCTTTCTCAAGGGTCGATTTACGAGTGACTGCCGCAGTGGCTAAATCTGCCCATTTTTCAATGGAGGTCAAACAATGAAGAGTGACACCCTGGCCACACACCTGGGCCGAGACCCCGGAAAAAACCATGGGATTGTGAATCCACCGGTCTATCATGCCTCAACCGTCCTCTTCCCCACTGTGGAAAAGCTGAAGGAGACAGAGAGGCGTCGTCTTGAACCTGGACACACACACTATGGACGCATGGGGACACCGACCTCATTCGCCCTCGAAGAGGCGATCACCACTCTGGAGGGAGGCCATGGCGCTGTCACCGCCTCATCCGGACTGGGTGCCATCTGCCTTGCATTAACCGCCTGCCTTAAGTCCGGGGATCATGCCCTCATAGCAGACACGGCCTATCATCCGACGCGGACCTTTTGTAACGAGGTGCTCTCAAAATATGGGGTAAAGATCGACTATTATGACCCTCTCATTGGTGCCGGGATCGAAGAGTTGATTCAAGGGAATACCCGGGTGATCTTTATGGAGTCACCCGGCTCACTCACCTTTGAGGTGCAGGATGTGCCGGCTATAACCCAGGCAGCGAAAAAGCATGGCATTACCACCATGATCGATAACACCTGGGCAACGCCTCTGTTCTTTAACCCCCTGGACCACGGCGTTGACATCTCTATCCACGCGGCAACAAAATATATTGTCGGTCATGCTGACGCCATGCTCGGCATCATTGTCGCCAATCAGCGCACCTACCCAACGATCAGGAATAATGCTGTTCGGTTTGGTCAGTCTGCCGGCCCGGACGACATCTACCTCGGGCTCCGTGGACTTCGCACTCTCCCAACCCGGCTTCGCCACCACCAGGATCAAGGCCTCAGACTGGCTAAGTGGCTTCAAAAAAGATCCGAAGTGATCAAGGTCCTCCACCCGGGCCTTGAGGGTGATCAGGGCCACACCCTATGGAAGCGTGACTTTTCCGGCGCATCCGGCCTCTTTGGAGTATTGCTCAATGACTACACTGACACCGCTGTTGCCGCCATGCTCGATGGGCTCAAGCTGTTTGGCATGGGATACAGCTGGGGAGGCTTTGAGAGTCTTATTCTTCCCGTTCAACCGGCCTTATCAAGGAGTGCCACCGTTTGGAGCGCTCAAACACCTCTTCTGAGAATTCATGTCGGGCTTGAGTCACTGCAAGACCTAACCGCCGATCTTGAAGAGGGTTTTAACCGCCTTAATGATGATAAGCTCAAAGGATGAACCTCTCTCCCGAGACCCATCCTGGCTGAACAAATGAGGAGAATGAAGTGCTGATTGAACAGATCTGGCTTGACAACCCGTGGCGTAATTTTAACTACCTGATCGCCTGTGAAGAGAGTAGTGAGGCGCTCGCGATTGATCCCCTGGATCACAAACGCTGCCTGCAGGTTGCTGCTGATCATGGATGGACGATCAAACAGATCTGCAACACCCATGAACACCCCGACCATATTGAAGGCAATCAGGCGTTGATTGAAGCTACTGGCGCCTCCCTGCTGGCCCCCTCTGGTTCAGCCGCACTGATCCCCGGTGCAGATCAGGAATTAAGGGATAGTGAGACCATCACTGTCGGCAAGAGTGTATCTCTCAAGGTAATTGACAGCCCAGGACATACGATGCACCACCTCTGCCTCTATGGGGAAAACGGATCACCCGCCCTCTTTTGTGGCGACACCCTGTTTAACGCCGGTGTGGGCAACTGCCACAATGGAGGAGACCCGGAGATCCTGTTTAAAACAATAACAGAAAAAATCTCAAAACTCCCCAACCACACCAGGCTCTATCCCGGCCATGACTATATGCAGCACAACCTTGGTTTTACCCTTGACCGGGAGCCAGGAAACAGGGCCGCTCAGCTTCTCCTTGACAGGCTCTCTGCCCAATCACCCCATTCACCAATAACGACGCTTGGAGAAGAAAAAGAGGTCAACACTTTTTTCAGGCTTGAGAGTGAGGAGATCATCGAAGGGCTCAAAGTACTGTTTGAGGATCTTGACCAACACTCTGAACCCCTTGAACTCTTTCTGAAACTTAGACTGTTAAGAGATAACTGGTAGTAAAAAAAATGGCAGGATTGATCAACCTCTCCTGCCTCGGTCTTGGCCCTGATAGTTTGTTGCCGCCTAACCCGCTTACCAGGCAGACACCGGCAAACCAGCCGGGTTATCAACAAGGGCGTCGAGAACAGGAAGGCAGCTCTCCACTGGTACTCCAAAAAGAGTCCTGACCTTATGCTTCACCAATCCATCAACAACAAGTCCGCCTCCGCTTTTTTGGGTTACTTTCGAGAGCTTGGTGTTCATGGGAGTGGTTTGATGGGGTGATTATTTAACGCAAACAAGCCCATTAACAGGAAGATTCAAGGAGACAGTTTATAGGAAGTGTCACTACCGATGACGGGTTGGGCAGGCTCAAGACCATGGCGACAAGGTGGGCAACCGCTTGAGGCTGAACCATCTCCTCTTTGGGGGGAGTGGCCACTCCAGCAGTCATATCCGTCGCAACATAGCCCGGACAGATGGCTGTCGTCCTGATCCCGGACTCCCACCCTGAATAGCGAACCGCATGGAGGAAGGCCTCTGCGGCATGTTTGCTCATTGCATAGCCCCCCATGGAGGCGCTTCTGACCCTCAGGCCGGAGAGTGAAACAATGCCAATCACTCTCCCACTACCTGCTTGTTTGAGGTAAGGCCAGGCGGCACGCACCAGACGCAGAGGCCCTTTGGTGTTCACCTCCCACATCTCATCCAGACCGCTCTCATCATCACTCTCAAGATCAAAACTGTTAATCAGGCCTGCATTACTGACCACAGCATCAATTCGACCATATCGGCTGACGGTTGCCTCAGCCCACTCTACTGAAGTGGTGGGTTCTTTTGCCTCCCACTGATGCACCAGAACCTCTTTACCCTCGAATTCTCCGTTCACTTTTTCGATCTGAGCCTGATCTCTCACTCCCAGGCTGAGACGATATCCCTCCTCTGCAAGACGGCCGGCAATCGCCCTCCCAATCCCTCGATTCGCCCCGGAGATCATAACAACCCGTCCTTCAGGTTTTAGCAGATAATCCCCAGTATTCACTCGCCAACCCTCACGATTTTTCCTGGATTCATCAGGTTTTGAGGGTCCAACGCCTGTTTGATGGTTTTCATCACCTCAGTCCCCTCTCCATGTTCTGCCTGCAGAAAATCAATTTTGCCATAACCCACCCCATGTTCCCCGGTACAGGTTCCCTCCATTTTGAGCGCCCGCATCACCATTCTCTGGTGCAGCTTTTCTGCCCGACCCACCTCATCGGGATCGTCCGGATCGGCCAACAGGACAAGATGAAAATTCCCATCACCCACATGACCCACAATCGGAGCAAGGAGAGCCGACTCCTCAATATCCCGTTTGGTCTCTGCAATACACTCGGCGAGTCGCGAAATAGGAACGCAGACATCGGTCGCCCAGATTGCGGCTCCCGGCTTGAGCGCCTTTGCGGCATAGGCGGCATCATGACGGGCACGCCAGAGTATAGAGCGCTCTTCACTGCTGCTTGCCCACTTAAAGCCACTCCCACCCTGTTCCTTGACTATCCCCTGAAACGACTCGATCTGCTCATCGACCGCCCGCTGGCTTCCGTGAAATTCCAGAAACAGGGTGGGCGCTACTTCATAATTCAGCCCTGAATATTGGTTTACCGCCTCCAGCTGCTTGTCATCCAGAAGTTCAATCCTGGCCACTGGAATCCCTGACTGGATGGTAACAATGGCCGTATTAACCGCCGACTCAAGAGAGGGGAAGGCACAGACCGCTGAGGAGATCACCTCGGGAACACCATATAACTTAAGCGTGATTTCGGTAATGATTCCGAGTGTACCTTCGGAACCGACAAAGAGGCGTGTCAGGTCATACCCTGCTGCCGATTTTCGTGCCCGGTGTGCAGTACGGATGACTCTTCCATCGGCCAGCACCACCACAAGCCCGAGTGTATTTTCCCTCATGGTGCCATAGCGGACCGCATTGGTCCCCGAAGCCCGGGTTGCCACCATTCCGCCAAAGGTGGCATCAGCACCGGGATCGACGGGAAAAAAGAGCCCCGTATCCCTCAGGTGTCGATCCAGTTGACGACGAGTCACCCCCGGCTCTACAACCACGTCGAGATCATCCTGGTGGACGGCAATGATCTGGTTCATTGCACTGAGATCAACACAGATCCCGCCTTCGAGTGCAGCGATGTGGCCCTCGAGTGAAGTACCGACTCCATAGGGGATGATCGGGGTATGGTGGTGTGCACAGATCTTGATGATCTCGATCACCTCCTCTGTCGACGCTGGCTTGATCACCGCATCAGGGGGGATCGAGGGGTGAGATGACTCATCTTTCCCATACTGTTGGCAGACCGATTCACTTTGGTTCAACCGCTGACCAAAGCGCAAGAGGAGCACCTGAATAGCCTCCTCGTATCCCCCTCTTTGTTCACAACCTCTGCTGATCATGATCCTCAACTCTTGCCCGTTACCATGGATGGACGTTACAACCCCACACCCCTCAGAACAACTTTTTTCTTGCCCCAGCCCATTAAGAGGTGATGACTGAAAATCATCGTCTGCCGACTCCTCATGGTCCAAATCGACTCCAATTGATGGTCGGGAGGGGGATTTGATCTGGTGAAGTGATAATTGTAGATGTTATTGTCTGCCCTATGTCAAACTTAACCACAGACTCCATACTCGAGCTCAGTCGTTTTGCCAATTTCCTTGCCGACGACGCTCGGGAAGTTTCACTGCGCTATTTTCGCCAGGAGTTTGAGATTGAGTCGAAGGAGGACCAGAGCCCTGTCACCTTTATCGACCGAAAGATTGAATCTCATCTGGCTGACCGCATCGCCGAGCTCTATCCGGAACATGGTTTTCTGGGTGAAGAATTTGGCCGCCACGGAGAGGATCGAGAGCAACTCTGGGTCGTCGACCCTATTGACGGTACCCGCAGTTTTATCTCCGGGAATCCCCTCTTTGGCACCCTGATAGCGCTTCTCAGTCAGGGCGAGCCTGTCATCGGGATTATCGATATACCCGCCCTTGATCAGCGTTGGGTGGGGGTAAAAGAGGGCGGCGCCACACTCAATGGTGCTCCCTGCAATACGCGTCAGACACTCCGCCCTGAGCAGGCATCACTCCATACCACTTCACCCGATATGTTCAACCCTGACCAGAAAAGACGCACTGGACCGCTTGTTGAGAGGTGTCGATTCAACCAGTTTGGTGGAGACTGCTTCAACTATGGCCAGGTCGCATCGGGATGGACAGACCTGGTGCTGGAAGCTGACCTTAAGCCATATGATTACTGCGCCCTGGTTCCTGTAATCCAGGGTGCCGGCGGGGTCATCAGTGACTGGGAAGGTGATCCCCTGTCACTTTCATCAACCGGTGAAGTTGTGGCATCAGCCACCCCTGCCCTTCATGATGCAGCACTTTCTCACCTCGCACTGTAGCATCAGACCGTTGATTACACTGCCGTATCACCGCATAAGATCAGCCCTGCTGCTCACTCCCCTGAGCCTGCTGCTCTCTGCCTGTCTTTTTTCAACTCAGCCTCTCTCACCTCCCGGCCCATCAGAGCGTGATGGCGGGTTTGTCGGCCAATGGTATGTTGAAGGTGAAGAGGATGACATTTTGATCATGGAGCGCGGAAGCGAAGGGTTGATTGCGCTGATTGAAAATGGGCCAGAGACCCGGATCCACCTCACTTCATCTCATGGGAATCTCTATGCCAATATGATTGAGAATCCTGCTGACCATTGGCTGATTTTAAAAGTGACCCAACCCGGAGAGGAGAAGTTGTGTTTTGCAAATGCTTCCGGGGAGCTGATTGAAGCGGCCATCAGCACGGGAGCGCTTGCCGGCGCGATAACTGAAGAGGGGTTTAGCCTCTTCAAGTGGAACACCCCTGTTATCAGTGATGCCCCCCAACGCCTCCTTGCCTTTTTAGACAACACCCCGGAACTCTTCACCAAAGAGGAGATCTGTTACCTCAAAAAAGGGGAGTGATCAACAGACCCATGGAGCCACTTTGTGGCGTGAAAAAAGCTGTGTATTAGTATTTACTTATTAAGTAATTACTTATATACTCTTTTGAGCATAATTATGAGGAGATGATTAGGCTTATCGATCTCTCTACCTCCACCTTGGGGCCGGATAACAACTCCCTCGGCAGTTAATGGGGTCTCAGGCGCAGCGCAATCAGGCAACACTACCCCGGTCTCTTTATTACTTTTAGCCATGATTTAAGTGTCGACGGAAAACGTGGCAAATAGGCCTCAGCCAGCAACAAGCAACAACGATGAAATAATGATTGACATCGATAATGTCACAAAGCCTCGCTCTAAGGGAAGATAACTACTAGAATCAGTTGCAGGAGGAGCAAAAGAGATGGAAATTGGCATTGTTGTTATTTTGATCCTTGTGGTCATCATCGCATGGGGGGTTATCACCTATAACCGCTTCATAAAGAACAAGAACCGGGTGATGGAGTCATGGAGCGGGATCGATGTTCAGCTCAAGCGACGTCACAACCTCATCCCAAACCTGGTTGAGACGGTAAAAGGATACACTCAACATGAAAAAGAGACGCTTGCTGAACTGACCGAACTTCGTGGAGCCAACAGAACTACAGAATCAATTGCTGAACTGGGGAGAGCCGAGAGCCAAATCTCTCAGGCGCTGGGGAGACTCATCGCTGTCGCTGAAGACTATCCGGATCTGAAAGCCAATGAGAATTTCCTTGATCTCCAGGAAAAACTCCATGGTGTAGAGGAAGAGATCCAGCTGGCGCGACGCTACTACAATGGGACAGTACGCAACTGGAATATCCTGGTTGAATCCTTCCCAAGCAACCTGCTTGCCAACCTCTTTCACTTCTCTGCCGCCGATTATTTTGAGATCCAGCTGGCAACCGAACGGGATGTTCCAGAAGTTAACTTCGAATGAACATTAGGGTGTCAAGACCGCTTTTCCTGATCACCCTGCTTCTCTCCCTCTGCCCACCCCTTGAAGCACGTGCTGTCGAAACCATCCTCTCGTTCCACAGTGATATCAAGGTTGAACCCAGCAGTGACCTCATTGTCACAGAGACTATTCAGGTCAGGGCCGAAGGAAAAAAAATCAAAAGAGGGATCTACCGGGACTTTCCCACTCGATACCGAGATAACAAGGGTAATACCCGGGTCGTTGGATTCGACCTCCTCTCCGTTACCCGTGATGGGGGAGAGGAACCGTTTCATACCCAATCACAGAACAATGGGGTGCGCATTTACATTGGTGACAGTGACCATTACCTGTCCAGCGGGATCTATACCTACACCCTAAAATACAGGACCGACCGCCAGATCGGTTTCTTTGATGATTTTGATGAACTCTACTGGAATGTAACCGGAAATGGTTGGTCTTTCCCCATCGAGCAAGCTTCGGCCACTGTCAGGCTCCCGGAAACCGTTCCCTCTGAGTCACTCAACTTTTTTGGCTACACCGGCCCCGAGGGGAGCAGAGGGAGCGCCTATCGATCAGTGATCGGTGGAGATGGATCGCTCCGCTTTGAGACCACTTCATCCCTTGATGTAGGTGAAGGCTTTACCATTGCTGTTGCCTGGGAAAAAGGTCATATCACTGCACCGAGCAATACCACCCTACTGCTCTTTGTGTTGAGAGACCACTCGGAGATAGTGATTGGGATGACAGGACTTCTGATCCTGTTGATCTACTACCTGATCGTCTGGTCCAGAGTGGGCCGTGACCCCAGCGGAGGAACCGTCTTCCCCCGCTTCCACCCGCCCGAAGGGATCTCCCCGGCTGCAGCCCGCTATATCCATAAAATGGGTTTTGATAACCGGGTGTTTGCAACGGCACTGATAAACCTAGCCGTAAAAGGCCATATCACCATCCATCAGGAGGGCAAAAGAGCATACACACTCTTCAAAGCTGAAAATGAGGGCAAGCGAGCACCCTCAAAAGGAGAACAAGCGCTCTACAATAAATTACTGGGCACAAGAAAATCACTTGCTCTGGTAAACACCAATCACGAAAAGGTCTCGGCTGGGAAAAAAGCACTCAAGAGTGCCCTTAGAAGTGAATATCATCAGACCTATTTCCGCAAAAACACCCTCTATATGATTCCAGGCGTGGTCATCACCCTCACCTCTCTGCTGTTGGCCGCGGTGTTGTCGACAAATATTGAAGCCCTGTTTATTGTCCCCTTCATTATGATCGATGCCCTTATTTTTGGGGTGTTCACCTTCCTGATGTGGGACCAGGGGAGGCGCCTGTATGCCATCACGTTTGCTGTTATTGGAATTTCTTCAGTGGTTGCTGGTTCATTTATTGAGATCGCTCTGATCGGTGTCTTTGTCCTCTTCGGTGTTCTTGCTCTTACCAATGTCCTCTTCTTCTTCCTGCTCAGGGCCCCCTCAAGACTGGGAAGAGAGACAATGGATCAGTTGGAGGGGTTTGCCCTCTACCTTGAAACGGCTGAAGAGGACCGGCTCAATGTCGGTACACCCCCGGAGAAGACCCCAGACCTTTTCGAACGCTATCTTCCATTTGCCCTAGCCCTCGGGGTTGACCAGCAGTGGTCAGAAAAATTTTCATCCACCCTTTCACAAATAAGGGATCCCGAGGAAGGGCGTTATCAGCCACACTGGTACAACGGAGCCTATTGGGATTATGACAACCCGGCCCGCTTTACCTCATCGATGGCCAGTGGGCTCTCATCAGCCATTTCGGCTGCGAGTACTGCCCCTGGCTCCTCATCGGGAAGCTCAGGAGGTGGATTTTCTGGCGGTGGTGGGGGCGGTGGTGGCGGTGGTGGCTGGTGACTCAGAACTTCCAGGGGAAAAGTCGTTTAAGGAGCTCTCGCCCTTTTGCCTGATTAAAAACACGACACGATATTTGACCTACACTGGCTTGCTGGGCTAATACCCTTATATCTACCTCAATATCATCAAAAGGCGACCAGAAACCCTGATGCTCAAGATTTGCTGCAGTCTCCCTCAGCAACTCAATAGATCGCTCGCCCTCTTCTTCAGATACCCGCTTACACCTGCTGGCATGAAACACTGTTCCAATATCTTCGGCAAGTTCCTTGATTGAGGTTGACTTGGTGGTAACAGAGTATTCACCATAACGTTTCCCATAGAAACGTTCATCGATATGGGGTGCGCAGGAGGCGGAAATCAAGACCAGCCCGAATATCAGAGTTAACGGTTTAAACTTATGCATGCTTCTTTTGTTCCTGAACGATATCCATTAGAACAGACCTTACTCTCTAGATGGCCGCTTTGGCAATCCTTCTTACCTTAATAAATCTCAGTATAGCATTGAATCAATCGGTTACCGGTTTATCCAGATTAATCTGCTCATCACCCAACAGCTCTTCCAACACCTCTTCAGTATGCTCACCACAGCAGGGTGGGCCGTAACGGTAACCAATTGGCGTCTTGCTGAATTTAACCGGATTGCCGATAAGATCGACAGTACCCGATGACGACTGGCTATGGGGAAGAGTAATTTTCATCCCCCTCGCCTTGACCTGATCACTTTCAAAAACTTCTGCCAGGGTGTTGATCGGACCTCCCGGTACCCCATGACTCTCCATGGCGGACAGCAGTTCATCTCTTGAAAAGGAGGCAATTGCTGACTCCAGCAGACCGATCAACTCCACCCGATGGTCAAGCCGGCCACTGTTGGATGCATATCTCGGGTCTGCCGCCAACGCCGGTCTGTCGATGATATGACAAAACTGCCGGAATTGGTGGTCGTTGCCGACGGCTATAATCAGATGCCCATCACTGGCTTTAAAGACCTGATAGGGGACAATATTGGGGTGCTGGTTACCCCTTCTGACCGGTCTCTCACCCGAGACCAGGTAGTTGCTCCCTTCATTCATCAGCCAGGCGATCTGGGTATCCACCAGCCCGATATCGATATGTTGACCCTCACCGGTTCGGTCTCGGTGGTGAAGGGCAGCAAGAATCGCTGTTGCGGCATAGAGTCCGCAGACTATGTCAGCAACGGCTACAGCGACCTTCATGGGCTCACCCTCAGGCTCTCCGTTCAGGCTCATGATCCCACCATAGCCCTGAGCGATGAGATCATAACCCGGCAGATGGGCATTGGGGCCAGTCTGGCCAAAGCCGGAGATAGAACAGTAGATGAGTTCGGGCTGATTGGGTAGCAGACTCTCAGCATCCAACCCGTATTTTTTCAGCCCCCCTACCTTGAAGTTCTCAATCAGGACATCACAGTGACGTGCCATTTTGCGTACGGTCTCTGCCCCCTCAGGGGTCGAAATATCGACGGTAACCGATCGCTTGTTGCGATTGGCTGAGAGGTAGTAGGCACTCTCGCCAGTGGGCAGACCCTCATCACCCACAACATAAGGGGGCCCCCAGCTTCGGGTGTCATCACCTCTGCCAGAACGCTCAACCTTGATGACATCTGCACCATAATCACCAAGCAGCTGGGTACAGGCTGGCCCTGCCAGAATACGTGAAAGATCAAGGACACGAACCCCTTCAAGCATTCCAGGCAGAATACTCTCATCTCTTGTTGTCGCTCTCTCTTGCTTGTTCAATATTTTCTCTTAAGTCTGTTATTCCAGAGCAAGGTGATCCTGAGGGTTATCCAGACACCTGCCACCATAATCCTTTTAATCTGCTCCGCGGGCAAAATGTTGAACAACACCATCCACCAATCGCTCACACCTGTCGAGCTGATTAATCTGAATATATTCATTGGGCCGATGAGCCTGATCTATACTGCCCGGCCCACAAACTACTGCCGGGATGCCCTCATTTTGAAACAGCCCTGCCTCTGTCCCAAAACTTACCTTTCCACTTGATGACTCACCGGTCAGGCTCTGGAGTAGTTTTATCGCTTCACTCTCTCCATCGAGATTCAGTGCGGGATACTCCGATTTAATCTCCCAGTTGATTCCACTCTGCCGCGAGCCTTTTTTCATCTCAGGTTCCAGTGTTGATCTGCAGTAGGTGAAGAACTCATCTGCCAGCTCCAGCGTATTGACTGAGGGGAGGCCTCTCATCTCAAATTCAAAAGAGCAGTGCTCCGGAACAATATTGAGCGCTGTTCCTCCCTCAATCAACCCGGTCTGAATGGTGGTGAAGGGGGGTGTGCACTCATGATCAAAAGGGCCCTCCTCCTTAAACCTCATCCCCATTCTCTTAAGATAGGTGATCCCTTCAGCGGCCATCTCTATGGCATTGACCCCGCGGTGGGTCTGGCTTGAGTGACAGGGCTCACCTTTGAAGTGACAACGTGCCGCCATCCCCCCCTTGTGCCCTCTTATCACCCTGAGATCGGTGGGTTCCCCTACCAGGCACATCGCAGGCTTTATCTTGAAGGCGGAGAGGGCCTTCAATAACTCTCGAACGCCGATGCACCCTACTTCTTCATCATAGGAAAAGGCAAAATGTATCGGGTTTTCCGGGTTGCAGCGCTTTATTTTTGGGATCGATGCGAGACAGACGGCAATAAACCCCTTCATATCTGAAGTGCCCCGACCAAAAAGCTTTCCATCGGCCTCGACCAGGGCAAAGGGGTCGGTATTCCACTGCTGGCCATCGACCGGAACAACATCGGTATGGCCGGAGAGGACAACACCCGCACGATCAGAGGGCCCGATGGTGGCCCAGAGATTGGCCTTCTCTCTTGAAGCATCGAACGACAGTTCAGATGGAATCCCCTCTTCATCAAGAACCCCACGGACAAACTCGATCAGTTCAAGATTGGAATTCCTGCTCGTAGTATCAAAAGCAATCAGTCTCTCAAGCAGACTACGTATTTCCATCTCTCTCCCCACGATACAACAGAATTGACTCCCTCTGTTGCAGGCAATTCAGTTCGGATCACTGGTAGGCAAGGTTCCTCACTAATACGGTCTGTTGAAAGACCTCTCGAACAGCTCCATCAAAGGCAGTTAATCTTCCGTTTCCGGCAGCACTTGAAGGACTTGTCCAATTTGCGGTTAACTGATATTCGTTATTGGTTCTAAGAATAAGTTCCACATCAACAATCACCGGGTCATTGTTGGCATTAATGTTACCCGCTTGTCGACCTACAAATTGAAGGTCTTCAACACCGTCGGCAATCAACTGATTCTGATAAATGTTTGCACAGACTGTCATTAAAGCATCGGTGCAGGTCTGCTTGGTCGTCCTAAGCTGCCCACGACCTCCAATCACCTGAACCCAGTAGCTTATTCGGAAACGGGCATTTGTATCCTGATCATAAATCAGTGTAATTTGGTCAGAACGCCCACACCCGGAGGTGGAGGTTACCAATGGCCCTAACGGACCAGCACAGTCGGTGATTGCGACCACATTGACGCCGCCATCGAGAGCGGACGAGCCAAATGCAAGATAACCCGCCTGTCGAATATCCCTTACCATCAGCCCCAGTGCAGATCGACCGTTCTGATGCAACTCGGCGACAGCAGATAACTTATCATATTGTCGATCGACCATCATGTAGGCTGCAAAGATCGCAGCCACCATGATTGAACTCACTACTAGGGTTATCAGCAGCTCAACCAGGGTGACTCCTGCTTCTCTAGCTGATCTATGACTAGGGGGTAGGCACATTGTATTTTCTTGCCACTGAGACCTGGCTGGTCCCGTTTTTGGTGGATAAGGTCACTTTGATCAAACGCCGGTTTGGTTCGCCCGCCGGCGTCGTCACCCTGATGGTACGCCTATCACCTGGGTTTAGCGGATTGGGAAGACCGAGGTAGTCATTCAACCTCTGGCACCAGCGTCTCTTTATGTTATTACTAAATCCACCTCCAAAGTTACAATTAGTGCGTTTGAGATCAACATTAGCAAAGCTGGCCAGAAAAATATCGCCGTTGACAATGAGCTCGTTTCCGATCTCTTCCATGATCTGTCCCGCTCGCAACACCATCTGTTCACGATCGACCGTCTCTTGGAGAGCCCTATCGGAGAGCGCGACAAGACCATAGACGCCAACAAAACCAATGGCCACAATAACCATGGAGATGATCACCTCAAGCAGGGTGAACCCACCCTCATCTCGCCGTCCGATCTCAATCTCTTTTGATCTGGAGAAGGAGTGTTGTTGTGACCGTTTCACCTCTTGATTCACCTTCAGATAAACTTGATTTGGATAGTGGAACGACTACTTAACCACACGCCAGGAATTTACATCTGTCGCCCCAATCAAAGGTGCAGCTGATGGGATTTCAATCCCTAGATCATTGGATCGAGCTCCTTTGATTTTCTTATCCAGGTTACTGGTCTTTTCAGGATTTGAAATTCCAACATAGATTCGCTTTTTACCCACTGATGGCGCTGTGGGTACACCCTGCCCGACTTCAATCTCAACAGCTTGGTCATTCGTGCCGCTGCCCTTGGGGCAAACCATATTCATAATGGTCAAATAACCTGTTCCGATGGAACAGGCATTTTTGCTATTGGGTCTGAATGTACTGTAGTAGATCCATCCTCCTGCAACAGCGACCTCTCCGGTCACTTTTTCTCCCGCTTTTAGCCGCTTATACCAGCCATGATAATTTGGATCACAGGCATCTACACAGGTTTTGCTGGAGGCATTCAAATCGATCTTCTTCAAAGGTTTAGACCTCTTCTTAAAGAGTGGAAAGTCAACGTCTTTAATGCCATAAACGTGATTATCAATCGCACCCGATACACTCTCCATCTGTCGGCTTCGAATATCTCCTGTTCCCAAGTAAAGCCAGAGACTCCGGCATGACCCGCCACTGGTTGACGCCTTGATGGGATGAAAACTCAACCTTTCATTTGTTGCCGTTGTCTCGGCATCAAAGAGAATGGTCTTGTCAAAGAGTTTTCCTTGATCAGTCATGTTGATCTTCCAAACCCTCCCTTCAAGATCAGTGACATAGACCATGGCACCTTTATAGTTGGCAACATCAGTAGTCTCTCTGGTTATGGCTATTACATTCGCTGGAACCGCATTGACGACACCATTACTCCCGCTACCATCATCCAACTTAATTTGTTCCAGGATTGCACCATCCTTGAGGTCAAGGACATAAACAGCAGCACCATAATCGGGATCTATTGCACTATTGAAACCAGCACCATAAACCGCTACCGACGACATTTTCCCACCATAAGGAATGGCAAGAATCAGAGGACGAGACCAGCTTTCACCCAATAATTGACTATCCCGGCCAGGCACAGAGAGTGACGCGTACGATTTGCGATTTGCCAATTCAAAGAATGCAGTCAGCGAATGATCACTCTTTACAGGATCAAAGGTATAGCTCGAAGGTGCACCAAGCAATTTTCTATTTGCCGGGTCTGGATCTTCATAGTCGAGCCAAACTTCTTTGACTCTTAGGCCAGATGAGGGTGAGAAGCCAAAGGCAGGGGTGTCATTGATTGGCACCCAAGTGACCTGATTTGTCGTAGGATACCCTTTGGGAGGAGAGATTGATCCGCACCCAACCGCATTCATGGTGATCTGGTAGTCCTTGCGATAGGTCGTGAGTGTCTGGCCCCAGTAGTGACGCCACGAGTCAACCATTCCACTGTAGGCGGTAATGGTATAACCATTACCAGGCCAGGGGTCCATATAGTAGACGTTGTCTCCCTGGATCCCCCTTCCTACCATGGCATGTCCGCCACCCCCATTCCAATACCAGGCGATGACAAAGGGATGACTGTCATCGATTTCTGTCTCAATCTCTTTTTTGGTTAGATGTCCATACCAACCCATCGGGCCCCAAGGGGTTGCTTGCCTCGTTACTCTATAGATGTGGGTGCTCTCTACATTTCCGAAATTCTTTAGGGCCTCTTTAATCCCTCGACTGTTCCACCAATCGCCCCCCCAGCCGGCAAGATAGTTGCCCCGATTACAAGCATGTCCAGAAGTGAAAGATTTAATTGAACAACAGTCGGTTCTGTCCCAGGCATAATCGGCAATGTCGCATTGCGGGGTTATCACATTGTAGTGTTCGAGTATGGATTGAGTCGATCCATCCCAACACCAGTTGTTGAGTTCCTGAAACTTCTCTTTGACCGTGCCTAGGATACCATCAGCAAGAGTGATATTACCGATACCCATTAACAGCAGTGCCAGCAAGAAACTGCCAACCACCCGCCTTGAACAACCTTCTCTTAGACAGGGTTTGGAAAGATAAAACCGCTTAAACTCAGATCTAATCATTTAAGAGTCTCCATAAAGCTCAGTATCTCCCAGCCTAGTCAAGCAGCTGAGAGGGAGCTGAATCATTCATCCCACTGATCGTCTTGTTCACTCTCTCTTTGAGAAGTGGAATGATCTGCTCAGTGTCGTAGACCTCTGAAATATCCTGAAGGGGTCTCTCTTTAGTGGAAAGGGCGATGCGAGCGGAATTCATCAGAACCAACGCTGGTTTGCCCAATCGGTTTCCATCAGGATCTACCGGCCGACCTGTCGGAGGGGTGATCAACACCAGATCGGATAGCGCTTGATAGACTCGAATAAAATCATGACCAAACCCATCGTCTCCCTCCCAGTCTGTTGTGATCAAGTCCCACTGTTGGGCAACACCTGCGCTACCCAGTGAGACTGCACTCCACTTCCCTCCCCTTCTCTCGACATAGATTAGGGCCTTCATCTGCTTGTTTGAGATCACTGGAAAGAGAAAGACGGGCGCTTTAGTAAGCAGTGATGAGAAAGCACTTGATGAGTCAGATTGAGCCAGCGCATCGGGGAATATGGTGTTGAGGCGAAATCCATTACCAATGACCGCCGCCGGCAGTTCAATTTTTGAAAGATTAAAGTGATAGAGATCTTCTTCAGGGATGGCCTCAAGAAGGGGCTGAAGCGCTGCTTCTGCAGCATGACGGGCTTCATCAGGAACCCTCTCCACAGCATATCCTGGCTGAATACCGTACACAGAGATCAGCATCAGGAGGAGCAGACCTCTGCTCATCCATCGATTGAAGTCAGTGATACTGTTTTGAACCATCACTCTCATAAATACTCCTTGGTGTCTGTGCTGACGACTCGTGGTTGACATCATGGCCACTTACCACACGCATCCCAGCACTGCACCTCTTTATCAGCTGGATTATTGGTAAAGCCAAATTGATATCGTGGCTTATGCGGATCTGTTATATCGAGGGCAAAATAGTGTTTACCCCCCTGTCTCAAGCCACCGATCAAGAGTGTTTTCCAAGCTCCCTGAATGTAGACGTCCTTTACCAGGGGTGAACCATCAACCCCAAAGATACTCAGGCTGGTATTACTCTTGGTCGAGATCATATCTCTGAGGCGCGGCAACATTCCAGGCGGAATAAATGCCCAAAGCTCCTCTGCCGTCTTATAATCAAATGCATGAAGAGTGCCGGCGTTTGATCCTACATAGACGACTTCATCACGGTTCGTGTGCTGACTCTTGAAGGCATCATAACCATGCTTATATCGGTAGTACTCTTCTGAATTTGGGTCAGCGTTCTTTGATGACGGCCTTGATGGTTTGCCGACAAGACGAACCTGTGAGTTATAGATATCTCCCAACTTCCAACGTTCATCACTAGTGTTCCCATCAAGATTCTCATCATAGGCATCAATCCCCCTGACAAACCGAATCAGTTTAGTGATCTCTGAGTCGGTGACATTCTTGTCAGCGCCATCCATGAGGAGGCATTTAAGGGTCTGACGGTTTGCTTCTTTGAAATTATTGATATTTGAAGGAAGTGTCTTGCCACCACAGAGCTTGGCTGCACCCACAGTCCAGATGTTCCGTGAACTTGCACTTTTGTCGTTGAGTCGTTCCCCTGCATCCCAATCCTTGTTTGTCGAAGTCTTGAATAGACTTCCAACCTTGCCGTCGGCATCAAGGTCATAACGCTGAAGCCGTCCTTGCCACTGGTGGTCTTTTTTAACTTGAAAGGTGGAGGTAAAGACAGAGCCGGTATCGGTCTTGCCGGCAGGCATCACAGCAGGTGCTGTAAAAGTGAGTCTGGAAGCGATGATCTGGCGAATATAGCTCACCAGGGTCTGCTGCAGCTGCCCCTTGTTGGCCGAAAAGATGGGCGAATCCGGATAGGTTCCTCCCCCTTTTGCCAGTTCCACATATCTGGAGTTGTATCCGCTGTGAAACCCGACCACAAAGGTTTTGATATTCTTGTTTGCGAGCAGTTTTTTGGCGATGATCTCAGGCTTGTCTCCATATCCTCCATCACTGATGAAAATGATCGCAGTGACCTGGCAAGCAAGCCCAGAGTCGATGGGTGAGTTGCCGCTTTTTTTGGTGATTTTGCATTTTGCCCTCGCCCAACTATAGCCAGCATAATAACAGGAGCCCTTTCCAGAACACTGGTTATAACTCCCTCCGTTGAAATATTTTTCCGCTTCGACAAAGGCTGAGTAGGGTCTTGTTCCACCGCTCGCTTCAATGTTGAGGAGCTCATTGAGAATGCAGGTACTACTCGTATTGGTTATCGGACAGCGAATACAGGGATTTCGGCTGTTCCACTCCATCAAACCAAAGCGAGCGCCGTTTGCCAGGGTGGAGTCGGTGACAATTGTTTTGATCACCGCCTTGGCATCGATCATCCGATTCCCCCTCATGCTTCCTGAGTTGTCCAGCATGATCAATATATTGGCAGGCACGTTCGCTGAACCGGTCCCTGTCCCCGGTGGAGGGGTTTTTGCAAGCCCCGAACTTGGAATCAAAAGACCAAGGAGAAACAGGAGAGCCACTCTATTTACAATCTTCATTGCACCTCTCCCCCTTCAAGCACTTGTTCAACCTCAATAAAATACTTCTGATAGAGTGTCTCATGCCGTTTGGAAGTCACCTCAACCATCTCTTCAAAGGCAGATCGAACCGGTCTGATAGAGTAAAAAAGCAATTTTTCCGAACCATCTCTGAACAACTGAACATTCCTGGTTGATAACGAAGCCCCCTTGCCTGGATCGTCGAATTCACCGAACTGTGTTCTGGCCCAGATCATAAGTGAAGGTTTGTCGATGGGATATCGAGTCAGCCTGATGTTAACCAACTGATTATAGAGAAAGGTGAATTCAATCTTGAGATCATGAAAATCACTGCTCCAGCGACACGCCTGTTTTCCAGTTACAGTCAGAGTCTCTTTGTCGCTGATTTTAAGCATAGACGGAGCAACGCCAAGCTGCTCTCTGATACGCTCAATGTCAGTCCCAAAGAAATATTGATTGATTTCACAAGCCACCCCTTCAGATGGAAGAGATAACATTCCGAGAATAATTGAAGCAGTGAAAAAATGTCTCACAAGCACACCTCCCAAAACCCTCTCATAGTAGAAAACTCATACTTATCTGACAGCATCCCCCTATTAGGTTCCATTGCACTAGTCTCCTGCACCTAAAACTCCTGATGCCAGGTGTTCAGATCATCGGCTTCCACCAGGTCATCCGGGGCCTGAAATGAAAAGATTCCATCAGGATGAGCATCCGGATCTGCAAATTCAGGTGCTGGATTGCTTTCTGGTTGAGCGACAAAAAGATAGCAGCGATCTCCCTGACAGACCGGCGCGCTCGGAACCCCCTTGCCGATCTCTCCGGTTACTCTCTGATCCCCACTTCCGCTTCCGACAGGACAGACAAAATTCATCATTGTGAGGTAGCCGGTACCCATGGAACAGGCATTCAGGCTGTCAGGCCGATAATGGGAGAATAAGAGCCAGCCTCCTTTGAGAGCGATATTCCCGGTCACTTTTTCATCCGCATCCAGTTGGTGATACCACCCCTTGTATGTGTCATCACAGGTGCTCGGACATGCATCAGCCGAAGAGCTGAGATCTGATTCGTACAATGAGGCTGGGGCATTGAAGTCTGGAAAATCCGGATCCTTGATTCCAAAAACCCTGTTGGCGATGGCTCCCGTGGCATTCTCGATCTCGGTGCTGCGAATATCACCGGTGCCAAAATAGAGCCAGAGATTATTGCACTCACCACCGCTGAAGGCTGCCGTCAGCGCGTTGAATGAGAGCCGTTCATTGGCATCAGTAGCGGCGGCATTGTACAGGATCGTTTTGGCGAACAATGTCCCCTGATCGGTCATATTGATCTTCCATAACCTTCCTTCAAGATCAACGATATAGACCATCGCGCCATGATAGGTGGCCTCACTGGTACTGTCTGGAGTTATGGCAAGAATACTGGCAGGCGCTGAGTGTTCATAGCTGTTGGGGTAGCTGCCTGAACCGAGGGGAATGAATTCAAGGACTTCCCCTCCATTTGCCAGATCCAGTACATAGAGTCCGGCTCCATAGGCCGGGTTGACCGCATTGTTGAATCCTGCTCCATAGACAGCCACCCATTTTTTCTGACCCGAATGGGTGATATTGAGCACCAGGGGCCGAGACCAGCTTTCACCCAGTTCACTATGGTCACGCTCAGGAGACACAACTGCATAGGTTTTTCGGTTAGCCAATTCAAAGGAGGCGCTCAAGGTGTGCGGTGCCGTCACCGGGTCGAAGGTATAACTGCTCACGGCCCCAAGTAACTGGGCATTGGGATCAGCATGATCCAGCCATACCTCCTTGATGCGCATCCCGGGTGATGGATTGATTGAGAAAGTGGGTGTAGCCAGATCCGCCACTGTCGTGGTTCCCGGAGTGATGGTGCCGCAACCCCATACCTCAGTAGTGATCTGCTGACTGCCGGGTGGTAGAGGCGGCCCCATTCCCATCAGGGTGGGGAGTATCGTGATCAGCAACAGGGCAGAACGATTGACCGAACAGAACAGTTTTACATCGTTGATTGTCATGGCCATTCTCCACAGGCATCCCAGCATTGAACTTCTCCATCTGCCGGATTATTGGAAAAACCAAACAAATAACCAGGGTTGGCAACATCGGTTACATCCAGTGCGAAATAACTCTTTCCTCCCTGTCTCATACCACTGATGAGCACTGTCTTCCAGTTGCCATTCATATAGACATCCCTGACGATTGGTGAACCATCGACCCCATAGATGCTGTTGCTTGTGTTGGCAGTAAAGGACACCATCTCCCTCAACCTGGGCAGCATCGCAGGGGGAATAAATGCCCAGAGTTCTTCACCGGTCGCATAGTCGAAGGCATGGAGCATGCCGGTGTTGGAACCAACATAAACCACCTCCGGACGACTTGAATTGGCATTCTTGAAAGTCTCATAGCCCTTTTGCCAGCGATAATAGAGCCCCGTATTCGCTGCAGCGTCCCCGGAGACCTCCAGTGCGGGCGGCCCTACGATACGCAGTTCGGAGTGGTAGATATCAGCCAGTTTCCAGCGTTCATCTAAAATGCTGCCATCACTGTCTTCATCATATGAGTCCACACCGCGGACAAATCTGATCAGATTTGCCGTATCCAGAGCGGAATAAGGGGTGTCATTGCCATCATAGAGTGCACAAGCGAGATCCGAAGCATTGGCAACAGTGAAGTTGTTGATGCCCGATGGCAAGTTTGCCCCACTACACAGCCCCTTGCCTACTGTCCAGATATTTCTCGAAGCGGCTGTGCGATTATCGAGTTCCTCGCCGGCATCCCAGACCGGATTTGGTTTCGGTTTTGCATCCCCATCAAGCTCATATTTCATCAGATGGCCCGGCCACTGATGTTCACCTTCGACCGTAAAGGAGGACTGCAAGATATAGCCGCTACCCGAATAGCTTGCCGGGATGACGGCCGGGGCGGATGACGCCTGGCGGGAGGCGACGATCTGTAATATGGCAGCTTTCAATGCCTGCAGTAACTGGGCCTGGTTATTGGTGTAGAGGGGTGCGACAGTGCCTCCCGCGAGGGCAAGATTATTGTAATTAGTATTGTTCCCCATCATGAACCCCACCACATAGGTGTCGATCCCCTGGGCGTGAAGCTGTGCTGCAGGAATCTCGGGAGAACCTCCATAAGAGCCGTCACTGATAAAGACGATCGCCGTCACCTGGCAGGCCAGGGCGGGGTCGATCGGGGACCCGGAATCACTCCAGACCACACATGAGTTCACAGCTCCCGGAAAATAGTAACAGGATCCCTGACCACCGCAGCGGTTATAACTGTTGCCATCAAAGTAGTCCTGGACTTCAACGAAGGCCGAATGAGGACTGGTTCCTCCATCGGACTCAATCTCAGGCAGGGCCGTAGTGATAATACAATTGTTGCTGGTGGGCCCGATGGGACAACGGACACATGGGTTTTTACTGTTCCACTCCATCAATCCGAACTGGACATCACTGGAGAGGTCAGGATCTGTCACCAGTGCATTAATGACCGCCTTGGCTTGAGCCATTCTTGATGTAGCGCTGTTGCCCATGCTTCCTGAATTATCCAGCATGATCAGGATATTGGCCGGCACACTGGCTGCACCCCCAACTCCTGGTGGCGGGGATTTGGCGGCCGCCAATGATACCCCGGCGGCAAAGATGATCAGAGTCAATAGTATTCTGTTGCCGATCTTCATTGGCTATCTCCTGATGCACCCGACCTGATCTCCTCAACCGCTTCCACTTCACGGTAATAACGATCATAGAGCTTCTTGTGCCGGAGGGATGTAAGTTGAACCATCTCTATGCGCCTCCCACCCTGAAAATGTGTGGAGTAGAAAAATAAATAATCGGTACTCCTGCGGAAAAGCTGAACATTTCCCGGGTTGGTCGAATACCCGCCTACGGGTCTGTCCAGTGCCCCAAAGCGGTCTTCCGCCCAATCCCTCAGCAGAAATCCTCCAGCAGGCAGAATCATTTGTATCTGAACAAGCTTGTTGTAGAGAAATGTAAGATTGACCTCTACCGATCTAAATTTCGGATTTGATGGACAGAGTTGATCGCCCGTCAGCCTCAATATGCGCCTCTCCTTAGCCCTCTCCGCGGC
>DIIC01000011.1 GCA_002420425.1 Proteobacteria bacterium UBA5680
TACTTCAGCAGGAAGTCTCTGTGGAGGAAAACACCACGCTGGTGACTCGTGCCAAAACAGCGGGTGTGCCGGTTCTGTGCAATCTTGCCCCAGTACGACAGGTTCCAGACAACTTTCTTAGCGATGTTGATTATCTGGTTATGAATGAGATCGAGGCGGCCCGGCTTATGGGTACCTCTGCAGCGGCACGTACTCCACAGGAACTGGCTGAAGCCCTCGCCAATCACCATCATCTCACGGCAGTCCTTACACTGGGCGGTGATGGCGTCATCTTCACGACGGCCGGCAAGGCACACCATCTGCCCGCCCCGGTGATAACTGCGGTTGATACAACCGGCGCGGGAGACACTTTTACCGGTTATCTTGCCGCTGGCCTAGCCAGGGAGGCTGACCTGCCAGCCGCATTGCCTGTGGCGGTGGAAGCGGCTTCAATGGCCTGTACCCGGACTGGAGCCCAGACGGCAATACCTGTTGCCGGCCCGAGAGGGGTTCTCCAACTGAAAATCGATTGAAAGTGAGAAACAACCAGAACTTCAATAGTTGACCGCTTTGACTATGGGCTGTAGTCTCATTCCCTGATGGTTGGAGCATAAAACAGCCCAATGCTGTAATGATAATGGAACATTAATAAAAAGGAGGATACTCATAATGAGAAGTTTTCGAGTCAAGATATTAGCTCTTCTGATTTCACTTTTTGCGTTTGTCGGCGGGCCTTTAATGGGGACGGCGGCGGCGGCCGGGAAAGTTGCTTTGGTTCTTGATGTTGGAGGACGAGGCGATCTTTCATTCAATGACATGGGCTTTAAGGGTGCGGATGAGGCGAAAACCAAGCTCGGTGTCGAAGTGGTTGAGATCCAGAGCAACTCTGCTGCTGACTACCTGCCAAACCTGCAAAATGCGGCGCGTACCGGGGACTTCGATCTCATCGTTGGCGTAGGCTTTTTATTGGCTGATGCCATGGCTGAGGCGGCGACAGAATTCCCAAATCAGAACTTCGCGATTATCGATGTTACGTGGCTTGGCAAGCCCAATCTCATGGAGATCGGATATGAAGAGAACAAGGGCTCAGCCCTGGTTGGCGCGCTTTCTTCCATGGTGGCGGCGCACTACGGCAAAGATAAAATTGGCGTCGTGCTGGGCATTGAGATTCCGGTGCTCTACAAATTTGAGGCCGGCTATCGCTATGGGATGCATTGGGGTAACGCAAAGTATGAAAAAGTTACCGGCAAAAAGGCCAATGTCGGCTTGCTGTGGACCTACACCGGCACCTTCAGCGACATAGCCAAAGGCAAGGCGGCAACCGAAGCCATGCTGGCTCAGGGTGCTGGTCTGGTTTACAACGTTGCCGGGCCGCTGGGCATCGGTGACCTTGAGGCCATCACTGAGCATCTTGAAGCCAAAGGCAAATCTGCCGGACCACCCTTCATGATCGGTGTGGATGCCAACCAGGATTATCTGGGAGACGGTCATCGTGTGCTCGCCAGTATGATGAAACGCGTTGACTTTGGTGTCTATAGCGCGATCGAATCAGTGGTCAACGGCACCTTCAAGGGTGGGGTGACAATTCTCGGTCCTAATAATGGCGGGATTGCCATGTCCGGTAAGCAGGATCTCGCTGATTTTATTGATTTTGGCATCAAAGGGGGTGCCATCTCGGCCAGTGATCGCGACAGTATTACCAAGAACTGGACTGCCATGCGTGGCGCAATTCCCGGGTGGATATGGGATGCTGTCGATGAACTCAAGGCAGAAATCAGTGCCGGCACAGCAGAGATCCCTTGTGGTTGGTGTGCGGACACCATCGGTGAGATTCGCGACAAGTACCCAGACTAAGTCCACAACAATCAGGCAACACTGTTCAGGGGGAGAGGCCTACTCTCCCCCTGTTACATTTTTGGCCACCTTGCTTGATGTGAAAACAATATCTCAATTGAATCTTAATCAATAGGAACAATCAGATAAAGAGGGACTGCTTGCCGTGAGTACTTTGAAGCCATGGATAAAGCGGCTGAACCCATTGGTCGAATCGCTGATGGCTGGCCTGATCGGCCTTGTTATCGGGGCTCTCATAATGCTGGCCTTTGGCTATAACCCGATAGCCGCCTATATCTCGCTCTTCAGCGGCAGTTTCGGAAGCGTTTACAGCTGGGCAGAATCCCTCGCCAATGCCACCCCGCTTATTCTTACGGCAATGACCTTTGCCATTGCCATGCGAGGCGGCCTTTTCAACATTGGTGCCGAAGGTCAACTCTATATTGGCGCACTGGCTGCGGTTGCGGTCAGCCTGATCGACCTGCCATTCCCACTGAACGCAGTGGCCGCCCTCGGCGCCGCCATCGTTGCCGGCATGCTCTGGAGTCTGCCGGTGGCGCTACTGAAGCTGACCCGTGGTGTGCATGAAGTCATCTCAACCATCATGCTCAACTGGATAGCGCATTTCTTCGCCTTCTATCTGATCGCCAATGTATTGACCGACCCAAAGCGCGGGGAAAAAACCATCAGCATTATCGAAAGCGCCCGGCTCGCTCGCATACTGCCGGGTACCAGCCTCAACTATGGTCTGGTCATTGCCCTGATCGCAGTTGCGGCCATTCTATTCCTGCTCTGGCGGACCTCTGCCGGGTTTGAGATGAGAGCCTCGGGCTATAACCAGGAAGCAACCCATTACGCCGGCATCAGTTTGCGCAAGCAGGTTTTGCGGGTTTTCCTCATCGGTGGGGCAATAGCCGGCCTTGCCGGCGCAGTACAGGTCATGGGTCGTCCGCCAACTTATGCCGTTATGAGCGGATTGCCGCAACTGATGAACCTTGGCTTTGACGGCATCGGGGTGGCCATGATAGGACGCAACCACCCTGTTGGCATTGTCTTTGCAGCCATCTTCTTCGGTGGACTGATGGTGGGTGGACGAATCATGCAGTTTTCTCCCGGCGTACCACTGGAACTGGTACGCGTGGTCGAAGGTGTCATCATCATCACACTGGCAATACCGGAGTTGCGGCGTCTGTTCACCTTTTTCCTGGCCAAATTCAAACGAGGAGCGTAGCGTAAATGGAACTGGCACACATTTGGGGCATCCTCTTTATCTCACTTCATGCGATGGTTCCGATCACCCTGGCTGCGATTGGTGAGACCATTGAGGAGTCAGCGGGTCTTTTCAATATCGGGCTGGAGGGCATCCTGTTGCTGGGGGCATTGGCCGGTGCTATCGGCGCCGAGGCATCAGGCAGCGCCACCATGGGTTTGATGGCGGGAATCGCCACCGGGGGGTTGATTGGCCTGCTCTTTGGTGTCCTCAGTACAACGCTCAGAGGCAGCCAGTTGATCACCGGGGTCGGCATCAATATGTTTGCCTTGGGTTTTGTTGCTTTAATGCTAACACTCCTCGGTGCTCCGGGCTTCCACAGCGTCCCGCGGGCAGTACAGGTGCCTCTGATCCCGTTAGGCATCGGCAACTTGAGTCCCATGGTACTGGTTACCGTATTCCTCGCTGTCGTAGTCTGGTGGGTCTTGCGCCGCACCCAACTTGGCCTCTGGATCCGGGCCGTGGGAGAGAACCCGGCTGCCGCAGATGTGGCCGGCCTCCGGGTCAATACACTCCGCCTGGGCACGGCTATTGCCGCGGGAATGCTGGCGGGACTGGCCGGCGCCTACCTCAGTGTGGACTGGTTTGGTGCGGTAACCAAGGAGATCACTGCGGGTAGGGGGTTCATCGCTCTTGCGACTGTTGTCTTCAGTGGTCTGAATCCGCTCTTGGCGCTACTTGGTGGCTTCATCTTCGGCCTATTCGAAGGGCTCGCAACCTGGATCTCGACCTATCCTGCCATCAAGAAAATTATCCCCTGGCAATTTGTTGCGATGGCTCCCTACATTATCACCCTGCTGGTAGTGGCCGGAGCTATCGGGCGGGTTCGCTTTCCGAAGGGGCTTGGCGTCCCTTACCTGCGGGAGTGAGCGGTGCGATGACAGATCAGATGGGAATCTCACCACCACCCACCGCCCGGAGTGAAATCCTTCTTGAGGCCCGTGGCATCTCCAAAGGTTTTCCCGGTGTCTGGGAGCATCTCATTCTCGAACACATCGACTTCGACGTCCGCGCTGGGGAAGTTCATACACTGCTGGGTGAAAACGGTGCCGGCAAGACGGTTATCGCCAATATTCTTTCAGGATACTATGGAAAAACCGATGGGGAGATCCTGGTAAAGGGTCAACCAGTAACACTGGAATCACCGCGCGATGGACTTGCTCACGGCATTGCCATGGTGCACCAGGAGCTGATGCTGGTCCCTGCCTTTACGGTGGCGGAAAATGTAATGGTGGGACTCAACGCACCGGGTCTCTCTTTCCGCAAACAAGCTGTGGAGCAGCAACTGGATGATCTGGTCGCACACTATGGCCTGCAGGTCGATCCCCGGGTGCGGGTAGAGGATCTTTCCGCTGGGGAGCAACAACGCGTGGAGATTCTGAAAGTGCTTTTCCATCAACCAGAGGTGCTGCTGCTGGACGAACCCACTTCATTGCTCACCCCCCAGGAAGCTGATCAACTTTTCAAGGTGCTGCGTGCAATGACTGATGAGGGTAAGGGCATCGTGTTTATTTCGCACAAAATGCATGAAGTCTTTGCCGTATCCGACCGGGTGACGGTACTGAAATTGGGTAAGGCCAGAGGGACAATGCCTATCTCCCAAACCAACGAAGACGATCTCACACGCAAAACGTTTGGCGAAACCGTGCCTGATTACATGGAGCGCCCAGCGGTTGAATTCACTGAGAATGCAATTGAAGTCGACCGCTTGATCCCAAAGGGCCTCGAGAAAAAAGCACCCGCCTCAGGACTCTCATTTGCCCTGCACAAGGGTGAGATTCTGGGTCTCGCGGGTGTCGCCGGTAACGGACAGAGCGAGCTGATCGCAAGCATCACAGGCCTGAGCGGGGTATCAAGTGGGACCGTCACCATCCTGGGTGAGGAGATGACCAATCGAACACCTCGCGCATTTATTGAAAAAGGCGTTGCCCATATCCCCGAGCGCCGGCGTGAGATGGGTATTATCGAGCAGATGTTCGTCGCCGAAAATGTGGCGCTCAAAGATTACCGGAAAACTCCATTTTCTCGTCACACCATTCTGAATCGTGAGGAAATTACCCGTCACGCCGAAGAGATTGTGTCGCGCTTCAATGCCCTGGTCCCTGACTTGTGGGAGACTGAGTGCCGGATCCTCTCTGGAGGCAATATCCAGCGCCTGATCCTGGGGCGTGAGACCTGGCGCGAGCCCCCCGTCATCATCGCTTCTCACCCCACCGAAGGACTGGATGCCAAGGCCATCCGTCATACCTGGGAGCTGTTTCTTGCTTTACGCGCAAAAGGTTCCGCGATATTGCTCATCTCTGAAGATCTGGATGAGGTGATGAGCCTGTCGGATCGCATCGGTGTGATTTTTGAAGGAGGTATAGTCGGTGTGGTCGAGGGCGAGAATGCCAATCGTGAACAGTTGGGACACTGGATGGCTGGCGGCAAAATCTCCGCGGCAGCCTGATCCAATAACGGTATCGATAACAAAGGGGAGAGGGTAAAGTACCTGAAGAAGTAGTCAGAACCCCTTTAAGACCAGGAGAGTGCATTGGCCGAAGATCCTTACCTTGAACTATTGAAAAAGGCGATGGAGCGAGCTTATGCGCCCTACTCAGGATTTCCGGTGGGGGCGGTAGTAAAGAGCAACTCCGGAAAGCTCTACTCCGGCACCAATATGGAAAATGCCGCCTACCCCCAGGGATGGTGTGCTGAAACCAGTGCCATTGCGGCTATGGTGATGGCAGGCGAACAGCAACTGGTAGAGGTCGCTGTGATGGCTGAGGGAGAAAAACCCTGCCCACCCTGTGGTGGATGCAGACAAAAGCTCTGGGAGTTCGCCCTGCCAGGGACCCGGGTTCTTGTCTACTCACCACAAGGTTTAAAGGCCAGCTGGCTGCTCGAAAACCTGCTGCCCCACGCCTTTGGAGGAGATCACCTCAAATGAGTGAACATATCCGTGCCGCCAAAATACTAAAGGAAGCGGCTGGAGGAAGACCCCCGGAAGTGGGAATGCTCCTCGGGAGCGGACTCGGTGAAATCGCTGACCGAATCAACAACCCGGTCACCCTCTCATATGCCGATCTGCCGGGATTTCCTGCCCCGACAGTACATGGGCACTCAGGCCAACTGCTTATTGGTGACTGGAACGGTCGTCGCATCGCCTGCATGCAGGGCCGTTTTCACCTCTATGAGGGCCATAAACCGCCCACGGTCGCCATCCCTATAAGAGCCCTCAAGGCAACAGGATGTCACTCTCTTGTGCTTACCTGTGCAGCCGGAAGCCTCAACCCAGAAGTGGGCCCCGGCAGCCTGGTTGCCCTCAATGACCACATCAATTGGTCGGGGATCAGCCCACTCATCGGCCCCAACGATGAGACCATTGGCCCTCG
>DIIC01000052.1 GCA_002420425.1 Proteobacteria bacterium UBA5680
TGGCTCTATACAACCAACCATACGGAATTTGAGGGAAAACTGGCTCTTGCTGATAGTCGCGTTATGGACCTCAACCTAGTTGCCATTGAACTCAAAACACAGCTTGAAGCCTCGTCCAGAGAAAATGCAAAACTGGAAGGGCAGTACTCGATAATGAGAGAGCGACAGAATAATGCCCAAAATACAGTTGAAGTTCTTCGCTCATCGAAGGCCAACCTTGAACAAAAACAACACTCCCTCGAAACCCAAATTGGTGAGTTGATCTCACAACAAGCAAAAACCCAGCAAGACCTTGCCAACTCACATGCAATGATCGGGAATGCTGAGACCAAGCTTCAAGGCTACCAATCAACGCTTGAAGAGCACTCGCTTGACATCCAACAGGCCGAAGACAAAATCAAACAACAGCGTCAGCTGCTTGACTCTTCATTTGTAAAACAGAGTGAACTGCAAGCGGCTCTCAATAAATCAACATTCATTGCCGACCAGCTTCGCAGTCGATTGGATCAATCTGAGTCAGATGCCAAAGAAGCCAAGAGCCAACTCTCCCTCACGCGTCAACTTCTCGACAAGACAAAATCAGACCTCCAGAAAGAGGCTGAAGGAAGGCTTCGCCTTGAAGGACTCCTGGACCATACGCTCGATCAGCAAAAAGAGTTGCCAACCAATGCGCCCCCATCTGACGAGCCCCGTTCTTTCTCACTCGGGATCTATTATCGTGACAGGGGCAGCTATGAAGCTGCTGCAAATGAATTCAAAAAAACTCTGGTCTCAAATCCCCTTCATTTTGAATCCATGATGAACCTGGGGCAACAATACCTTCTTGGACGTGGGGTAGAAAAGAGCCTGGAAAAAGCCTTTCAACTCTATAAACAGGTCGCCGATCAGAGCAACAATGAGTTGACCGGGGATGCCCAATACATCGTTGGAATCTACTACCTAAGGGGCACTGGGACAAAACCCTCAAAGTCAAAAGCACGGTATTACCTTAGACTTGCCATGGAAAAAGGACACCCAAGAGCACAGATTGCCCTTTCGGCCCTGGAATCTGAAAGCGCCACCCCCTCACCCAATTAAGACTGCTATAATGATATTCAACAGGGAGTATTGAGTTGCACTTTTGAAACAATTGGCGAGATTCGCACCCATAGTGAACTTCACCTCTATCCTGTATGTCCTAAGGAGAATTAAGAATGTCCGATGAGGGAAAAATCCGATATTCAGATGCCTTCTCACACTGAGGCTGACCCGTCAATGGTAAAAAAAATAACATACAGGATGACATGGAGCCTTCTCTTATTGGCGCTCCTCACTCTCGGAATCACTCTTTTTTCCTTTCAAGCCTACAATCAAAATGTGATGCTCTCAGAGAAAGAGAGCGCATTGGAACAAAGCAGTAGCCTTTTTATCCATCTCGCTGATAATTATCTTAAGTCAAAATCATCCAACACCGGTTCAAATGCTTTTATTGATCGTCTTAAAGGGTTGACTGATTCCGAATACACCTTTTTTCGACCAGCCAACACCACCCTATCCCCTGCACCCCGGCAGGGTGCGCCTCTTGACCAAGAAGCCCTCACATCACTGACAGGAGTGGTTGACATCGTCAGCTCTACACTTCCCGAAAATGAGAGCAGGCAACTCCGTGACCAACTGAGGGAGGTGACGCCTTCAAAACTGGCCACCGCATTCACCGTTTCAACAGGGGAGACTGAATATCTGACGCGGATTCTCACCTTCAACATATCCAGCCAGCAAGCGATCATCACCATCATACAAAAACCCTTGCCGACACTGCTTGCATCATTAGGCTCACTGCCCATCCTCTTGATACTGGCGCTTGCTTTGGCAAGCTCACTCTTGGCCATGGTGATCGCCTATCTTCTGGGACGCAACATTACTGCGCCCGTGAATCGACTTATCGGCGCAGCTCAAGCTGTTCAACAAGGTGGTCAGCACTGGGTGGGCATGGCCTATCTGTCGAAAAGTCTGAGCCTTGAACGCAGCGATGAACTGGGGCATCTGGCAGCGGCCTTCAATCGTATGGTCAGAGTCCTGGAAGAGAAAGAACAGATGCAAAACCTTCTTGGAAAAGTGGTTTCGCGTGAGATTGCCGATGAACTGTTGCAAAATGAAATCAAACTGGGTGGCGAAGAGCGCCAAGTGACAGTCCTTTTTATGGATATACGCAATTTTACTGGGTTGAGTGAAGGGCACTCGCCTGAACGAGTCCTAAACCTACTCAACACTTGCCTTAATGAGGCCAGTCAGATCATTGAACAACACCATGGAGTCGTTGATAAATACATCGGTGACTCTGTTATGGCGCTTTTTGGTGCCCCTCTGAAACGCAGCGACGACACTCACAATGCCGTCAGCGCTGCCCTTGCCATAGAGGCTAGCCTTGATGCACTCAACAGCAAGCTAAAGCAGAGTGACTTTAAACCAATCAAAGTGGGAATGGGAATCAGCACCGGAAATGTTGTTGCCGGCAACATGGGATCACTCAATCGTTTGAACTACACGGTGATTGGGGATAATGTCAATATCGCCTCCCGCCTGGAAGGATTGACCAAGCAGTACGGCACTCCGGTCCTCGTCAATGAAGCGACCAAGAAAATTGCTGATCGATTTCTCTATAGAGTAGTAGACCGGGTCCAGGTGCGTGGAAAGAGACAATTCACCACCCTGTATCAACCTCTCTGTGATCGCGAAAACGTTAGCCAATCAACGAATACTCTTCTCCAAAAACATCAGACAGCCATTACCTTGTATTCCAACCAGGAGTGGGGAAAAGCACAAAATGCTTTTGAAGAGCTGAGCAGGCTGGAGCCAGACACCTCTCTCTATAAGCTCTATATCCAACGCTGTCTGCAATTCCTCGACTCTCCGCCCGACAAGGAGTGGGATGGTGTCTTTCACCAAAACCATCCCGACTCTTCAAGCTTGTCTTCATCGAAACGTCCGCTCAATGATGACTCCGTCTAGTCAAGTGTTATAGCCATGTCTATTCAGCTAAGAATTCTGGGGGCCAGCGGTGGAACTACCACCCATGGCGGGTGGAAGCCACTCCCCTTTGCCTGGCTGAAAGGTAGCTCAGGTCGGGCAATGGGCATGGTGGTGGCAGGAGGTTCAGGCCACAGACTGGAGACAACATCATTTCTTGTCAATGAGACCATCCTTCTTGATGCAGGTACCGGTGTCGGTATTCTCTCTCTGAATGAACTGCAGCAGATACGTCACATCCTGATCACTCACTCTCATCTCGACCACGTGGCTTCCATTGCCTTCATGGCCGACAGCCTCTTCGAGACTACAACCACACCCATCCTCGTTCACACTTCAGAAGAGACCATCGCTGCGTTGAAGACCCACCTCTTCAACAACATCTTGTGGCCAGACTTTACAACCCTCGTTAACCCTCTCGGGATAAAGGTGATTGAGTTTGTTCCTTTCTCAAGCGATGCCCCAATCACAATTGATGGCCTCTCTATTGAAATGATTCCCGTTTCTCATACAGTTCCAGCTGTTGGATATCGTATTGAGTCGGGGACACATTCTTTTGCGTATACAGGCGATACCATGACAAACGACACCTTCTGGGAGGCCATCAACCGACACCAGAAACTCGATATGTTGATAACGGAATGTGCTTTTCCTGTTGAGATGAAAGAGATCGCTGCTCTCTCTAAGCACTACGATCCCGACACTCTGGCCGCGGATCTAAATAAACTTGAGATCAAAACCAAAGTCTTTCTTACCCACTTCAAACCGGGGAAAGAGGAGACCATCTTGAATGATCTCAGAGAGAGAGTTAGAGATATCAGGATAAACCCCCTTATGCAGGATGATACCTATCAACTCAAATAATCAGATCATTCAAGCTATACACACTCGCCTTACGTTTTGCAGATCGACAACACCATCAAAAATACGTCTAATGCCATCCTGCATAAGTGTATTCATTCCATCCTCTCTTGCCTGAATACGGAGGGTGTCGATATCGGCTTTTGTCTGGATAAGATGCTTCATCTTTTCAGTTCCCTCAAGCAATTCAAAAAGGCCCACACGGCCACGGTAACCGGTCTGACTACACTTGTCGCATCCCTTTGCTCGATAGAGGGCAAGATCATCGGTATAGGCAAACCCAGACTCATCAAAACCAGCACCGTAGTTGTGAGCTAAGAGGGTATATTCGTCTTCATCAGGATGGTAGGACTCCTTGCACTCTGCACACAGGGTCCTCACCAGTCGCTGGGCAACAATCCCACGAATTGCATCGGCAAAATTAAACGGGTCAAGCCCCATCTCCAGTAGACGGGTAATGGTCTCAGGGGCACTGTTGGTGTGCAATGTGCTGAAAACCAGATGCCCCGTCAGAGAGGCCTCAATTCCAGTGCTGGCGGTCTCCTCATCACGCATCTCACCTACCATGATCACATCAGGGTCGGCCCTTAAGAAAGAGCGCATTGCAGCGGCAAAGGTAAAACCAATGATGGGAAGGACTTGAACTTGCCGAAGACCGCTCTGGGTGATTTCAACTGGGTCTTCTGCTGTCCAGATCTTTCTGTCTTCCGTATTGATGGTTTTTAAAATGGCATGCAGGGTTGTGGTCTTTCCACTACCCGTCGGCCCGACAACAAGAATCAATCCATAAGGCTTGGCTACGACCTCTTCAAGAGCATTATGGTCTCGATCTGAGAAACCAATCACTTCAAGTGGAAGTGGTTCGCCGGCAGCAAGTATTCGCATGACCACATCCTCCTGGCCACCGACCGTGGGAACGGTGGCAACACGAAGCTCGATATCCAGGGGGCCGTATTTTCGAAAGGCGATCTTTCCATCCTGAGGTTTGCGGCGTTCAGAGATGTCCAGATCAGCCATAATCTTGATTCGTGCAATGACCGCTTGCTTGAACTTGGTGGGAATTCGAAGATAGGTGCGACAAATTCCGTCAACGCGGAAACGAGCCACCAACCCCTCCTTACGAGGGTATGGTTCAAGATGAATATCCGAACATCCCTGAGCATAGGCATCCATAACGATCTTATTTACCAGCTGGATGACTTCGCTCTGCTCCTCATCGGCTTGGTCTTCATCCCCGCCCTCAGACTCTTCTTCTTCATCCAGCGAGAAATCAAGTTCAAGCTTGGAGAGCGTCTCCTCAAGCTTCTCTGCATCCGTCATTTCCAATGATTCAACAAGACTTTCCTGCAGGATTAGTGGGTCTTGATAGAAAAGATTGATAAAACTCTGTATATCCTCCTTAACCCCAACCACGTATTCAAACAATTTGTTCGAAAGCATATTTCCAACGAGTGCATCTCGATCAGATCGCTTTGGGTTATCGATCAATATCTTGACAACGCCTTCTTCATTAACACTGAGTGGAACCCAGTTACTGCTCTTCAGATAGAATTTACCTTTTCGCTCAAGTAGATTAACCGGCACAGGGTGTTGATCGTCATACGCTACAAAGTCACACTCAAAATAGTCATTTAACGCCTTGCCGATATCATCTTTAGTGACATTGAGATCTCCCATCAAGATCAGCTCTGCATCAACTCGATGGCTCCTTGCTTTGTTAATGGCTTCATCAAGTTGGTTTTCGGTGATGATATTGTGGTCGACCAGATAATCGAGCCGTCCCTTCTTTTGACCTGTTCTACTTAACTTCCATTGATTGCTGATGGCGACGCCAAGAACAAGGGCCACTTCGATAACTGAATTCTGGTCATCAACAGTAAACTGCTCACCGTTTAATTTGTTGATGAGTTGGATCACTCCGACAACCTGATTTCCCTGGATTATGGGAACAACCAAAACCTGTTTTGTCTTAAATCCAGTAGTCTCATCCCAAGTCTGATCAAACACGAGTTCGCGATTTATCATTCGAAGCGCTTCCTTGTCATAAGCATCAACCACATTGACAGGCTGGCCATTTTTAGCAACAAAACCAGCCAGGCTTCTATTATTGATGGGAACTCGAATTTCGCTAGGAAGTCCTGTGTCACCTTTACTGAAAAACCGGGAGAAGACTTCCTGTGTTTGATCATCCACTGCATAGATGGTAAGTCGTTCGGCTTCAAACAGGGTGAGAATAGACTGCTCAAGATTAATCAGGATTTCATCAAGGTTCTTAGCCGCATGTATCTGATTTGAAATATCAGTCAGGGCTTTATAGAAAATCAGTTTTTGCTGTTGATCAGAACTTGACATCACATCGATTCCATTAAAAATAAGAAGGAAAGCACCCGTTCGCCATAACAACGCTATACTCAACCAAGCATACTCTACACGAAATAGATTTCATTGGCTTCACCTAAATCAGGTGTCTTTGTCCTGCCGGGTTTTGCTATTTGGGAGGACAGGGGCAAATTCAATTCCCCACTGTTTCTGTGGTATTCCATCTTGACTTCATCTTCATTTGGCTCTTCTTCACCGAGTGTTACCAGAAAGGAACAGCAGAGGTCCCGATCACCAAAGATCTCCTTCCACTCCTCAGCCGTCCTTTGTCGTATCATCATCCCCACCGCCTCTTTAACGCTAGCGGGAGAGTGCTTTTCATCACGAAACTCTTCGGGAAGAGAGATGGTGTCACAGAATGCCTTCCAGAAACGATCTTCGAGGGCTCCTACCGCCAGGCTTTGCCCATCCCGGGTCTGATAGATTTGGTATCGAGGAGAGCCCCCGGTAAAGAGTTCTCTCCCCGCTATCGGTGGAGCATCCCGTTTCTCAACAATGGCTTTTACCCAAAAGAGAAAGGGGTCCAGCCCCCTGGTCATTGAGATATCAAGATAACACCCCTCTCCAGTCGACTGCCGAGCATAGAGTGCCAGTAGTATATTCATGACCGCTGGCCACGAACCTCCGGCAATATCTGCCACCAATGCAGAGGGCATTACCGGCCGGCCGTCACGACCTGCTGATAGGCCGAGAAGTCCTGATTGGGCCTGGTAGTTGATATCATGACCGGCTTTGCCGCTATTCTCGCCTTCCTGCCCATAGCCTGTAATGGAACAATAGATGAGACCGGGGTTGATGGCCTTAAGACTCTGATAACCCAGCCCCAACCGTTCCATGACGCCTGGGCGGAACTGCTCAACCAGGATATCGCTCTCCCTTATTAACGGGGCAAGTTTCTCGATGGCGCCCGCCTCCTTGAGATTGATTGCAATACTTCGCTTGCCTCTATTCAGCATTTCGAAGATGTGGCCAGGTTCACCCAACAGGGCATCCAACTGACGCATCTCATCACCCCCTTCAGGGTGTTCAATCTTGATCACTTCGGCTCCGGCCTGGAGAAGCCAAAGGGTAGCCAGGGGACCTGGCAGTAGAGAACTGAAATCCAGCACTCGGATATTTTTTAGGGGTATGGTCACTGTAAACTCCTATTGCTTTTATTGTTTGGAGAACCAGACCCTATCCAAGGGTTGGATTCCGCCGCAAGAATCAAACAAGAACTCAATACTGAACCCGCTGTTGTCAACAGGTATCCAGAAGATATAGTAATTCGGTAACCAGCAAAATCAACACCCCTCTCTTTCTCCTTCATGGAGGGCTTGTGATCTGAAAAGAGGATAGGGGTGGTGAACAAAGTGGCGCTCCCTAGGGGATTCGAA
>DIIC01000036.1 GCA_002420425.1 Proteobacteria bacterium UBA5680
CCCCTTGGGGACGCCATACATCATTCCATGGAGATCCATGGACATAACCAAGCCACTGTAAAAGGTGGCTTTTTTACTGGTCTTTTGCGGCTACCTAGGCAGTTCTTCTTTTGCCACTAACCCACCCAGCCCAACCGCCCAGGCCCGACATAACAACACCCAGCCCGACGATCCAGGGCACCCACCCCACGGGAACCAAAAACAGTTGTCCAAACCTGATTACTAACTGGGTTTCGATCTCTGGGTTAGGTGAATAAAGTAAGCTTAGAAAAATAAAGTGACTGCCAAAAAAAATCATCAGAAAGATCAGCAGCCCGGCAAACGATCCCAATACGGCAACAAGCAAGTGAGGTTTCATTCTTGCTATAAGGTAAGCTCCTAGAAACGCTAAAAGTACGCTTGCCAGTGTCGAAATCATGAGTGCATATTAAGGACTAACGATCTCTAGTCATTTGAAAAGATTCAACAAGCACTAAAACCATAAACCGAACTACCCCGTTCAAAACTTCAATTTTAAGCCAACCTTAGCTTAGATCTCATCCAGCTGGAATGATCAACCCACAATTTCAGCATCAGCTGCTTGGACAATCTGTTCTATTTCTTTCAGTTGTTCCCCTGTAGGCACCGCATCAGGCGGGAGGCGTTGCAGAATATCCTCGTAGACTGCCTGCGCATTATGCGAAACATCTCGACGTTGATTGGCTTCGAAGGTATCACGATCTTCACGCTGAAAAACCTTGGGCATATATACGTTGCGGCAGTGCCGAACCGTATGCTCACTGGAGAGGAAATTGCCGCCCGGATCAATATTTGTCAAGTCATTCCAGGCGGTGCTTTCATCATCCACTGGCGTAGATTGCAGGTACTTATTCAGCATACCACCTAACTCGTTATCCATAATGGCCTGTATCGGACTAAATACAGTGGCACATTCAAGCTGTCCCACCCCACCCAGAATATCGGCACCAGAAAGGGACACCAATTGCGAACACAGGGCTGATTCAGCCTGTGCCTGTGGCCCCGGCGCAGGGCTATCAGAACCTGCTCCATAAGTGTGGGTAACCAGCCCAAAGCCGGTTTTCATCAGTTGCACCGCCATACTGATACCCTGCAGTACTTCTATGGAGGACTGCAGGCTCCGCCCGGTGCGTACGTCAAGTGAGAACACAAGCGGGGTGGCAATAATGGGTACCTGAGCACCATAAACATATGAAAGAACCACCATGGCAAGTATTTCAGCGGCTACCATAACGACAGCCCCCGGCATGGTGATCGGCGCGGTACCCGCGCCGGTTGGTAAGCTGCAGGCATGGATGGGCAGACCGTAGAGGTTTGCCTGACGAATGGCTTCCACATCCATGCCTTTGAATTCCAATGGAGTAAACGCTGTTGCAATACAACTGGCTATGGGGCGCTGGCGAAATGGCTGTTCGCCACCCGCTGCAGCGACCACAATGCGCATTAGGTATGCCACATTTTTAAATTCGTAGGGCTGCAGCCAGATATGCTTTTGGGTTTGGCCGATAAGCCGTGCCACCCCATGTATATCCGCCGTGATCTCTGGCACACCACCAACAAAAGGATGAGATATAAATCCCACCTGATCGAGGTGATTGCTCAAATGGGCAATGGTATCTATATCATCCAGCATTAAGTTACGGTAGTTACCGGTAACCGGATCGATAAAGCCGTGGGCACCGGTGCCTGTACGCATGGTAAAGGTGCCATCGAGGCGCGGCAATTGGAGGTCCCACGCGGGGTCTTTAGCACACAGTGTCACCGTTTTAGGGGTCGCTTCCAGGGCCTCAAGAACCAGTTGCTGCGGTAACTTTAAGCATTTGTTATTGCTGGCCTCGGTGGCGCCAGCGGTCAACAACCGTTGGCAGGTCTCCGGGTGATCAATGGCCACCCCATGCTGTTCCAGTAAACTCAAACTCCTTTCACGCAACTGCGCTACATCAGGGTCTTTATAGAATCCAAATAACGGCCTGTATCCGTTGGCCACGACTTTAGGAGCCGCGTTTTCAACTGCTGCAGTGATGCGTTGCAATTTGGCTTTGCGCCCAATTCGTGGTTTGTTTTTTGCAATGCTCATATCAAATCCTCAAGAGTTAACTGATTGGGGCACACTGTTTATCTCTCACTGCCTGCCGACTTGAGTGTTGCTGACTTTCTCCTTGCAGTTACTGCCAGGGGTTGAAACTGTCATCTGATTATCCTATTAAAAATCTGGTTAGCGGGTTAATTGAGTACCCCTGAGTCGGGTTAAACCGGCTCATCAGTGATTTTTTTAAGCAACCGTATTGTCCACCCCCCAATTATCCTACACTGCATAAATAGAAAATTGGCCAAATCCTCTCTGTTGTAAAAACTGTATTGGCGACAGATCGCCTACCATCTCAAAACAGACAATCCTGAGCTGAAGCCTCTGCAACCAACCCAGCTATTACTGCCTGGTGAAATCGGGCCTGTGGTTCTCTCGAAAAGCGCAGCGGTCTCGACATGTTCGGCAAAAGTAAAGAGAACGAAGGCTTTCAGAGCCAAAAGTTGAAAAGGTCCTGAGCCGAGGTTAACTAGTGAGTATGCAGCGCAGGCGCTTTGTCAGCAGTGTTATTTAAAAAGAATTTCCAGATCATCCAAAAATACAATTGAATTAATTTGCCATTTATTTTTCGGCTTATAAAAACCAAAGCGCCAATAAATTGCGTGGTTCTCAAATTTATGAAGATAGTAGTAACGTATGAATGATTCTCCTATCTTTTCAGAGCGAACAAACTCTTTGCCAGTGGTTTTTCCAAAACGCTAATCAACAATAGACCATTGTTGATTGATTTGATCTACTAAACCATCGATTTCTTCTTTAGGCAATGGCCAATAAGCTTTAGCAGCACTCAAGCCCTCAGAGAATCTCTTTTGGACAAACAAATCCATTGTCTTGTCGGTAAAGGCTCTTACTTCTTTAAGAGAGTCAAAATCATCAGCAATTGCCTGCACAGAAAGTACAGCTAAAACAATCATATACAAGTATTTCATTATTTCTCCACCCTTTAAAGATACTGTTGACTATGTTGATATAAGCCTTGTCCGTTCTTCATATTAGGCACATATAGACAGCTTCTGAGTCTTGAATATTACATATGCTTTTTCACCATCATCATCGTCGTCAACATCGTTGCAACGGTCTTCTCCCTGCCTTGGTCGATCGCAATGACATCACCCGCGCAGACCGTAATGTTGCGGCCCGGTTTCACTACCTTGCCGATGGTCTTGAACAATTCCCCTTTTGCCGGGGAGATAAAATTGACTTTATATTCGATTGTCAGCACTTCTGAATCAGACGGCATAAGCGTGTAAGCCGCATATCCACATGCACTATCCACAACCGTGGTTAGAATTCCTGCATGAATATACCCATGCTGTTGTGTCAATGATTCATGAAAAGCAAAATCAATTTCCATCTTTCCAGGCGCTATTGTAATAATACGTGCCCCTATGGTGTTCATCACCCCTTGGTTGTTAAAACTTGAGAGCACACGATTCCTGAAATCAGGATCTGATGGATTGAAACTATTCATCTGTCCCTCATCTTAAGAATTTTGGTCGTAAGTGTCACAGATGCTTCTCCAGGAATTCGACGACGTCAGTCCAGTAGGCGCCAATCTCAAAGAACATTTCGTGTCCGTCACCAGGGTAGGGGGGATAAACCATCATCTGCGGCGTGTTGCCCGCCTTTGTCAATGCGGCCGACATACGCTCCATGGTATTGAGGGTATTCTGTCCATTCGTTTTCCGCGATCCAGTATCGTTCTTGGCGACCAGAAGAAGGATCGGGACCTGGATATTTCCTGCATCCTCTAAGGTGAAGCCGGTGTTCGGTGGTGGATTTGCACTGGCCATGATGACCGCCGCCCTGATCGGAGCAGCTTGGGCAGCAATCATGAATGTGAGCGTACCTCCCCGGGAAAAGCCCAACATGGCGACCCGGTTGCGGTCGATATATTTGAGCTCCAGCAGGTAGTCAAGCCCGGCTTGCACATCGGATGAATGACCGCTCATTGAGCGTGTCGGTCGGCGAATGGGGGCAAACCCAACGAACCCCGATGCGGCCAAAGCTTCACAGCTCTCTTTCGGAGCACCGCCAACAGTTTTTCCGAGGCCGCCATGATTGTACAAGACCGCTGGGAAGGGGCCCTCGCCAGGGGGGCGACAGAGGTATCCATTGAGGGTATTGGGCTGGGTGGTGTAGACGACTTTATTGGCCTCTCCAACAACCATCTCGCCCCGAGCAGTGGCACTATTGATGGTTGCAAAGACTATCAGTAGAACCAATGAGACCAGACGTGTTGTCAACGTATCACGTCTCTTCATTTAAGATTTCCTCCTACACTTTGCTGCCCATTACTCATATGAGGTTCATATATACATTTCTGAGTCTTGAATATCACACGACCAGCCTCGCCCAGGCTGCACTGTGGTCGTCGTTGATGTGCTCGGAATCTGCTGGATTGCCAGGGCCGGAGCCAGGCCGTTCCGATGGATCTGTTTGATCCACTTTTTATCGAACGGTTTGAAGATATGGTTGTTATACCAGCAATATCATTGACTGCTGTATTCGACCCGGCCCGGCCCTGAAGAGAGAGGATTATATGGAATTGACCACATCTCCTGTCCAGATATCGATTGAATCCCCCTCCATGAGGCCATCGGCAATCGTCTGGCCGATCACCTTCTTGGCCGTCGCTGTTGCAGCTTCCATCGTCGCTGCATCAGGGTATCTTGCCACGACGACTCCATTGCCCTCAGAATCAGCCGCTACATCGATGAAATCTGCGCCCAGTGCTGCTAATTCATCATTTGACTCGTCGACGGATGCCATTGCCTTGTCCATATCCAAGCTCTTGAACCGTGTAATTCTGTAGATCGCCATCTTCGTATCCTCCATTTTTTTGTTTACGGATATAACGTGGTCACTTTGCTTTAACCAAGTCCGGGTTGGGCAGTAACGTTGTTTAGGAACAGGAAGTTATTTTCACAGATGCAAGGCCTTGGACTATCAGCAGGCCCACCATTCTGCTGCTCTCTGCCTCACCCTCTCCTTTGTTTTTTAAAGTTCACGTCGCATAGCGTCACTGCTCTGTGGTGGTTATTCCACCACCATTAACATGCAACAAACTCAGAATACCCTCTCAGGGATCAAAAGAAAACTCAGGCCACATCAGGGATGGAATGACGGGCAAGCAGGCTCTGGACACACGTGGGCAATAGACGAGCGAATCTGCTTAAGATGGAAGTTCGGCTTTTCGCTTGGCGATAAACTCCAGGAGTGCCTCATCGATGGCGGGATCAATCTGTGGCAGCTGATAACGCTGCAGCATCTCTTTATACAGTGAGTTGGCCCGGCTTACGGCATCTTGGGCGCCTTCGCTCTCCCACTGTTCGAAGCTGTTGTTGTCGGCCACTGAGGAGTGGTAGAAGGCGGTTTCATAGTTTTTCAGGGTGTGGTTGCTGCCCAGGTGGTGTTGTCCCGGGCCCACCTCACGGATCGCTTCCATGCCCATCCCGTTTTCAGAGAGGTCTACCCCTCGCAGGAAGGCGTGCATCATCCCAGCCTGATCAAGATCCATGATGAATTTCTCATAGCTCATGGTGAGTCCTCCCTCCAGCCAGCCTGCGGTATGGAGCATAAAGTTCACCCCGGCCAGCATGGCGTGCTGCAGGGTGTTGGCGGCCTCATAGGCGGCCTGAGCATCGGGTATCTTGCTGCTGCAGAGCCCACCGCCACTGCGGAAGGGGACGCCGAGCCGTCGGGCCAGAGCAGCGACGACATAGAGTACAAGCTGTGGTTCAGGGGTGCCGAAGGTGGGGGCTCCGGATTGCATCGACATCGAACTTGAGAAGGTGCCAAAGATGACAGGGGCTCCAGGTCGGATGAGCTGGACGAGTGCCATTCCTGAGAGGGCTTCGGCATAGAGTTGGGCCGAGGTGGCGGCAACGGTGACCGGCGACATCGCTCCAGCAATACAGAAGGGCGAGATGATGCAGGCCTGATTATGACGGGCATAGACCTTAAGGGCACCGAGCATAGTGGCATCCCAGACAAGGGGAGAGTTGGCGTTAATCAGGCTGGTGATTACGGTGTGCTTTTCGACAAAGTCCTCTCCAAAGAGAATCCTGGCCATCTCTATTGTGTCCTCGGCCCGTTCCGGCGCGGTCACCGAGCCCATGAAGGGTTTATCGCTGAATCGCATGTGGCTATAGACCATATCGAGATGGCGATTACTGACCGGCACATCAACCGGTTCACAGATGGTCCCCCCTGAGTGGTGGAGGTAGGGGGAGAGATAGGCGAGCTTGATGAAGTTCTGGAAATCCTCAAGGGTGGCATAGCGGCGGCCTTTATCAAGGTCGCGGACAAAGGGTGAGCCATAGGCCGGTACAAGGACGGTGTTTTTACCCCCGATGCGGACGCTTCGTTCGGGGTTGCGGGCAACCTGGGTAAACTCTGCCGGGGCGGTGGCCTGGATGATCTGCCGGCACATCCCTCGTGGAAAGCGTACAAGCTCACTATCGATATCGGCTCCCGCCTGTTTGAGGAGGGCGAGGGATTCAGGATCCTCCCTGAACTCAACCCCTGTCTCCGCCAGTATGGTCTCGGCATTGGACTCTATCTGATCAAGCCCCTCTTCGTTGAGAACCTCATAGGGAGGGACATTGCGAATGATGTAGGGAGGGGAGTTGATAGGCTGGTTCTGACGGCCAGACCGCCTGGCCGCTCTTCCCCCTGATCTTCTTGTCCTTATTTCAGCCAAGTTCTCTCTCCATAGGCGTTGATGCTCAATAGGGTAAAGATGATAGAGATTGCCACCCGTGCTCTCCAATCAGGATACGAAACGTAAAGCCATAATTACGACAGTTCCCAAGCTATCTTGTAGGATTAGGGGAAGAGAGAGTGTTAAAGGGGGTGATGGTTAGGATAGAGTTATAGATATGGAGATTGACAGCAGGATCAGTGAGCGGGCCGAAGCGGTGAGCAGGGCGCTGTTGGCCGCCAACCGCAAAGTGGCGGTGGTCGAGTCATGTACGGGCGGCTGGGTTGCCGAGGCGCTGACTTCCATTGCTGGGAGTTCGGTATGGTTTGACTGTGCTCTTGTCACCTACAGTAATAGCTCAAAAAACGAACTTGCAGGTGTCCCGCTCAGTCTTATTGAGAGTGTCGGTGCAGTGAGTGAAGAGGTGGCGCTTGCGATGGCTGAAGGAGGATTGCAGGCAAGCGGTGCTGACATAGTGGCGAGCCTCACTGGTATTGCCGGCCCCGGAGGCGGCTCGAGAGAAAAGCCGGTGGGAAGTGTCTGCTTCGCCTGGGCCGGGCGAGAGGGGTTGAGAGAGACCCGGCTTGAACATTTTGCCGGCGATCGACGCGCCGTCCGGGGGCAAGCGGTCTGTTTGTCTCTTGATGGGATCTTAAGTGCTCTTGGCCGCTAGCTGGAGAATGAAATTGTGGGGCTTGAGGGTAAAGGATGCTAGAGGGGTGATCTTGGTTGTGAAATAATCCGTCTATTGTCGCCGGATGACCTGGATCGACACAAATTGCCAAAACACTAAATCAGTTGGGAAGGAGCAGATCAGAAATGGACGAGAATAAACGTAAAGCACTGGATGCAGCACTGGGACAGATAGAGCGGCAATTTGGCAAGGGATCGGTGATGCGTCTTGGTGAGGCCAGTTATGACCAGGATGTCACTACAATTTCAACCGGGTCTCTCGGTCTTGATATCGCCCTTGGAATAGGGGGACTGCCAAAAGGGCGGGTGGTCGAGATCTATGGTCCGGAGTCCTCAGGTAAAACCACATTGATGCTCTCCGCCGTTGCCGAGGCCCAAAAAGCAGGGGGAACAGCCGCATTTGTGGATGCAGAGCATGCGCTTGATCCAGCCTATGCTGAGCGGCTTGGGGTTAACCTCGAGGAGCTGCTGATCTCCCAGCCCGATACCGGGGAGCAGGCGCTTGAGATCGTCGATATGCTGGTCCGCTCGGCAGCGGTCGATATCGTTGTGATTGATTCTGTAGCAGCACTCACCCCAAAAGCCGAGATCGAAGGTGAGATGGGTGCTTCTCACGTCGGCCTCCAGGCCCGCCTGATGTCGCAGGCGTTGCGAAAGCTAACCTCAAACATAAAAAGATCAAAGACACTGGTGGTCTTTATCAACCAGATCAGGATGAAGATCGGGGTGATGTTCGGAAGCCCTGAGACGACGACAGGGGGTAATGCACTCAAGTTCTACTCATCCGTCCGTCTTGATATTCGCCGCATCGGCGCAATCAAGAAAGGTGAAGAGATTCTGGGGAATCAGACACGGGTAAAAGTGGTGAAAAACAAGGTGGCACCGCCATTTAAAAAGACAGAATTTGATATTTTCTACAACCATGGTATCTCCAAAGAGGGAGAGCTGATTGACTTGGGTGTTGAACACAATATTGTGGATAAATCGGGTGCCTGGTACAGCTACAAAAAAGAACGGATCGGCCAGGGGAGAGATAATGTACGCCAGTTTTTGAGCGATAATCCTGAGATCGCCGATGAGATCGAAGCGGCAATCCGGGAAGCGGAGGGTGTTCCTCTACAGGCGAGCCTGGTCGAGGAAGGCTGATTTGACCTGATCGACGGGGAGGCCCATGGGGAGTGATCAGCGAGTTCAGGTCCATGAAACAGCACTTCGATGGCTGGCTCGAAGAGAGTATGCTGAAAATGAACTGATCAGGAAGCTGAGCCAGCGACTTGGGGATGAGATTGAGAACCCTCACCTGATAAAGGACGTTGTCGAAACGTTAAAGGCTGAAGGACTCCTCAGTGATCAGCGATATGCGGCATCACTTGCCCGGGTGCGCGCCGACCAGGGCAAGGGGCCACTCCTGTTGCGAGCTGAAATGCGTCAGTCAGGGGTTGAACCGGGTTTGATCGAAGCCGCCCTAGATGCTATTGATTGGTTTAAAGTGGCGGTGGGGGTCTACCACAAGAGGTATCAGGCTTCTCGAATTGAATCCTATAGAGAGTGGGTAAAGCGGGTGGCTTTTCTCCAGCGACGCGGATTTACTTCTGAGCAGGTTCGAAGCGCTGTAGGAGAGTTTGAATCAGTGACGTAGAAAAAACATGAAAACAAATGAAATTAGAAGCCGGTTTTTAGACTTTTTTGCAGCACGAGGGCATGAGATTGTCCCGAGCAGTTCGCTGGTGCCCGGCAATGATCCCACCTTGCTATTTACCAATGCGGGCATGGTTCAGTTCAAGGATGTCTTTCTTGGTGATGAAGTCAGGGCGAGTCTGCGGGCAACCACCTCTCAGCGGTGTGTTCGTGCGGGCGGCAAGCACAATGATCTCGAGAATGTGGGCTATACCGCTCGCCACCACACCTTTTTCGAGATGCTGGGCAACTTCAGCTTTGGGGATTACTTTAAGCGCGATGCCATCCGTTTCGCCTGGGAGTTGTTGACCAATGAGTTTGGGCTCTCCCCGGATCGACTCTGGGTAACGGTCTATCAGGATGATGATGAGGCGGCAGAGATCTGGCTCAACGATATAGGGGTGTCCGAAGATCGTTTTAGCCGTATTGACGGTGAGGACAACTTCTGGTCAATGGGCGAGACTGGCCCCTGTGGCCCGTGTAGTGAGGTCTTCTTTGACCACGGTGCTGATGTACCAGGCGGTCCGCCCGGAACCCCTGAAGAGGATGGGGATCGCTATGTTGAGATCTGGAACCTGGTCTTTATGCAGTATAACCGGGAAGCTGAAGGTGTCCTCAATCCACTGCCAAAGCCCTCAGTCGATACCGGTATGGGGTTGGAACGTATGGCGGCAGTTCTTCAGGGGGTCCACTCCAACTATGAGACCGATCTCTTTGTGGCGCTGATTGAGAATGCTGCAGAGGTGATCGGAGTTGCCAATCAAGGGCAGAAGTCGCTTCAGGTGATTGCCGATCATATTCGTTCGGCCTCCTTTCTGATCATCGATGGGGTGATTCCCTCGAATGAGGGACGTGGCTATGTCCTTCGCCGCATTATTCGTCGCGCCATCCGCCACGGCTACCAGCTGGGTGCGACCACTCCCTTTTTTCATCAACTGGTTGGTGTATTGGCCCAACAGATGGGAGAGGCCTATCCTGAACTGGTTGAGCAAAAGGGTGAAATTGAAAAAGTCCTGGAGAGGGAAGGGATTCGTTTTGCCGAGACCCTGGAACAGGGGCTTCGGATCCTTGATCAGGAGATGGGGGCGCTCGATGGGGGGGTGATTCCAGGCGCGGTGGCGTTCAAGCTCTATGATACCTATGGGTTCCCGGTTGATCTGACGGCAGATGTGGCCCGGGAGAGAGGATTCCAGCTTGATCATGCCGGTTTTGATCAGGCGATGGCAGGACAACGAGAGCGTGCGCGCGCCGCCAGCCAGTTCTCTGCGGTTGAAAAAGAGAGGATTGATGTTGGGGTAGAGACTCCTTTTAGCGGATATGACTCAACAGAACTCAAGGCAGAGGTCATTGCCCTTACCCAGCAAGGACAACGGATTGATCAGCTTGATAATGAGCAACAAGCTGTAGTGGTTCTCGACCAGACCCCTTTCTATGCAGAAAGTGGTGGTCAGGTTGCCGATGGCGGGACGATCGGGTTCGATGGGGTTGAGTTTGTTGTCAGCGATGTCCAGAAACTCCCGAATGAGGTCATTGGCCATTATGGAACAATTACCGCCGGAGCCCTCAATGTTGGAAGCCAGGTTGAGGCACGGGTTGATCCGATTGCGAGGAGGGCCACTGCCAGTAACCACTCTGCCACTCATCTCCTCCATGCTGCGCTACGCCGGGTGCTGGGTGACCATGTGCAACAGAAAGGCTCCCTGGTGGAGGCCTGTCGATTACGTTTTGATTTTTCTCACCCGGAGCCGGTTGAGGCTGGAGAGCTTGCAGGCATCCAGGAGCTGGTCAACAAAGAAGTTCGCCGCAATGCCCGGATTACGACAGCGGTCATGGATCTTGAGAAAGCCCGGGAGTCAGGAGCCGCCGCTCTTTTCGGAGAGAAGTACGGTGATCAGGTAAGGGTTGTCGAGATGAGTGATTTCTCTATCGAGCTTTGTGGGGGTACACACGCCTCCCGGACTGGAGATATTGGGTTTTTTCAAATCATCTCTGAGGGCGGGATTGCCGCAGGGGTAAGACGAATTGAGGCAGTCACCGGAGACGAAGCCCTCAACTGGGTAGCTGAAGAGGCCCGCCTGCTGGATAAGATAAGCGGGGTGCTCAAGACGCCCCGGAGTAATCTGGTGGCCAAGGCGAGTCAACTGCAGGAGCGTGCTCGCCAGCTGGAGAAAGAGGTTCAGTCGTTACAGACACGACTGGCGACCGGGGCGGCTGGGGGTGACCAGGACCCAATACGACAGATCAGTGGGGTCGGGCTTCTGGTGGTGCGTCAGGATGGTGCCGACATCAAGGTATTGAGATCTATGGTTGATCAGCTCAAGCAGAGGGTGGGCAGTGGAATTGTTCTCCTTGTTTCAGCCGATAAAGAGGCTGGAAAAATACACCTGATTTCAGGTGTCACCGAAGAGGTGATGGGTCGGATCCCGGCAGGGGATGTAGTCAACCATATTGCCTCCCAGATTGGCGGAAAGGGCGGGGGCCGGCCTCAGATGGCACAAGGAGGCGGGAGCGACTTCAGCCGTCTTGATAGTGCGATAGCGAGCCTTGACCAGTGGATTACGGATCAGGTTAACTAAACACTCTTTGGATCGGGCACTTGGTTCCCAGTGGCATAATGAGCCGTAATCAGGTTTAATCCGCGGCCCTGAAACCATTTTAATCACTTATACCAGTCTTTTTTGTTATGGCACTGATTGTTGAAAAATACGGCGGCACCTCGGTTGGCAGCGTTGAAAGAATCAATGCTGTAGCGGACAAGGTCGTCCACTCCAGAAATAATGGAGACGAGATGGTTGTTGTGGTCTCTGCTATGAGTGGCGAAACCAACCGATTGCTGGGGTTGGCAGGTGATATCAACCCGGAAGCAGACTCCCGCGAGGTCGATGTGCTGGTCTCAACCGGGGAACAGGTGACCATTGCACTCCTTTCGATGGCGCTCCATCGGCGTGGTCTTGATGCGCGATCCTATACCGGGGGGCAGGTTCATATACGGACAGATAATACCCATGGCAGGGCAAGGATTGTTGAGATCGATGATGCCAGGGTTCGCCGTGACCTCAGGAAAGGGCGTGTTGTTGTCATCGCCGGTTTTCAGGGTGTTGATGAAGAGGGAAATATAACCACCCTTGGTCGTGGAGGTTCGGATACCACTGCTGTCGCTATGGCGGCCGCCCTGGGGGCCGATGAGTGTCGAATCTATACTGATGTTGATGGGGTCTACACTGCAGATCCCCGGATTGTTCCTGATGCCCGCCGTATGGAACAGATTACCTTTGAGGAGATGCTTGAACTGTCGAGTCTGGGTGCTAAAGTGCTTCAAATCCGATCAGTCGAGTTTGCCGGAAAATACAAGGTTCCCCTTCGTGTACTCTCTTCATTTGAAGAGGGGCCTGGAACATTGATCACCTATGAGGAGAGCAAAATGGAACAACCCATGATTTCAGGGATCGCTCACAATGCGGATGAAGCAAAGATTACGGTGCGTGATATACCTGATCGACCAGGGATCGCTTCAAAACTGCTGGGGCCGATAGCAGATGCACATATCAATGTAGACATGATTATTCAGAATGTAGGCACCGATGGAAATACCGACATGACATTTACTGTCCCAAGGTCTGATCTGGTTGCCAGTATGGAGCTTTTGCAGGAACTGGCTGTGGAGCTCGGTGCAAAAGAGGTTGTCGGGGATGAAGGGATGGCAAAGATCTCTGTCGTCGGAGTGGGTATGCGATCACACTCAGGGGTGGCCTCTAAGATGTTTGCTGCCCTTGCCGGTGAAGGTATCAATATCCAGCTCATCTCGACCTCTGAAATCAAGATCTCGGTAGTGGTTGAAGAGAAGTATATGGAGTTGGCGATTCGTACTCTTCACAAGGCTTTCAACCTCTCTGAGGCGGCTGCCGAACAGTGATGGCTGGACTGCTGAAATTGGCGTTACACTACAACGTTGTCTGGTGTTCTATATTTGAGATTATTGAACAATGACTGTTTTGATTAGAGAGGTTAATTGTCCATGTTGATTCTTACTCGCCGGGTGGGTGAAACACTGAATATTGGTGATGAGGTTAAAGTAACCGTCCTTGGGGTTAAGGGGAACCAGGTTCGGATTGGGATCGATGCCCCCAAGAGTGTCGCTGTCCACAGGGAAGAGATCTACAGTCGAATCAAAGAAGATGAAGATGATGCAGAAAAAACAAGAAGTGATGGGGATTAATCAGCAAATCAACTTTACCGGAGCATAATCTGTCGCTATCCTTCGCCCCCTGATTTCGGAGAGATGGCCGAGCGGCTGAAGGCGCT
>DIIC01000019.1:0-1366 GCA_002420425.1 Proteobacteria bacterium UBA5680
CTCTCAGGCGTCAAGCTCCAGGGTGATGCGGCGGTTTAACTTTCCTTTTTTCTCGATCTTTTTTATCCGAACCGGCCCAATTTCAGCTGTTGAGGCCACATGGGTGCCGCCACAGGGCTGCAAATCGACCCCCTCGAAGTGGACGAGGCGGATTATGCCGCTGCCGGTGGGGGGGCGGACCGAAAGGGTTCTGACCAGTTCGGGCTGGGCATTTAACTCCTCTTCACTGATCCATTGAAGGGACACGGGGTGATCTTCCTCGATCAGTCGATTGAGTCTTTTCGCAAGTTGCCCTCTGTCGATCGGTTCAGGAAGGTTAAAATCGAGCCTTCCGCTTCCATCACGAATCGACCCACCGGTTACCGCTGCCGGAACAATACTGCAGAGGAGGTGGAGGGCACTGTGCATTCGCATCAGGCGGTGGCGTCTCTCCCAGTCGATGACCAGTTCAACCTCCTCTCCCACCCCTGGAAGGGGAGAGCCGCTCTTGGGAAGGTGAACCAATAGACCTGAATCCTGATCGTAGAGGGTATCTTCAATAGCCACTTTGCTGCTGTCAGCCAGGCGCATATATCCGCAATCACCGGGTTGACCACCCCCTCGTGGATAGAAGACGGTTCGGTCAGTAGTGATACCGCTCTCTGAGGAGTGGGTCACACGGGCCGTGGTTGATTTAAGATAGCTCTCTTTTCGACAGAGCTCTTCAGTGGGCATGGTGGAGGTCAGTTAGTTGGGTGCGGGTTCAGTATACCTCAAAGAGAGAGGCGAACACGGCACGCTGAACCAGAATTCAACAACTCCTTTTGCTCTGGAGCAGGGGGTTTTCCAATTGTTTTGATTCCAGATCTTGCGACAACCCAGGCCAAAAGATGCGAAGCATTAAACTGGTGCTGGTGTTTTATCTGTTCCTGGATTATTTCTTGATAAGGCTGATTGAAGGCTTGATAGGGTTGATTGGAACTAATACCCTTGGGTCAATAACTAATGCCCTTGGATCAATCTTGATGATCGTCGTGTTAGTGATTGCTGGTGAGGTTGTACTGAGAGTAGGGCTCACTGTTGGTTGCTTTTCGCTCTTGGTCTCTTTTGACGGATTGGTTTCGGCAGTTTGACTCTCCGGACTCGGCTCGGTCGATTCTGAACTAGGGGTATTTGCACCATCTTCACTTGAGGATGGGGCAGATGAACTGCTTGAGCTGGCAGCCTTCTTCTTGCTTGTTTTCTTCTTGGTTGATGAACCAGTAGCTGTATTGGCGTTGGATCCACCCGCACTTGGTGTGGTATTGGATGATGATGAGGTGGCTGTCGATGAACTATCACTTGGCTCCTCGGCAGGATTGTCCTCGGCAGGATTGTTCTCGGCAGG
>DIIC01000019.1:1678-6679 GCA_002420425.1 Proteobacteria bacterium UBA5680
AGGATTGTTCTCGGCAGGATTGTTGTTGTCTTCACTCGTACTCTGGCCACTATTAGAGCGTGAGCTTGTGCGTGATTTTTGATTTAAGTCGATCGGTTTGAACTCAAGCGAAGAGAGGAAAGTCCATGCTTGAGAAAACCACTGATCCAGTGTTGTCGAGGTCTCACTTTGGCTATTGTCTGCTCTGAGGGCTTGATCAAAGGCCTCAAAGTAGGCTTTAACGCTTCCTGAGACTGGGGTCGCTGGCGTGGGTTGACTCTCCGCCGAGTCGACAGTAGTCACCAGCATAGGACGATCAAGGAGGACTGGAGGACCACTGCCTTGAAGATTATTGACCACTACCTTCCCATGTCGGAGGAGGATGACCGTCGAACCATCCTTGCGGTTCCAGACATCAAAGACCGTTCCCCGAACACCAATAGTGGCAACAGGTGTCTTGATCTTGTAGCTCTTCGAGGGCAGCAGGCCGGTAAGAAACCGAAAGATCCCCCTGGCTGAATTGAGTGTTACAGCCCCCTGGGTGCTGTCAGGATTATAGATAAACTGGTCAAGCTGAACCGCTGTATCGGCACCCAGACTGACCTGGGTGTTGTCATCCAGAAGCAGTGTTGCAAGGCTATTCTTGCCGGTCTTGATGAGCTCTGTATGGTAGACCCTATCTCCTTGTCTGAGCATCCGCTCCATCTCTTCGAAGGCGCCACTAACACTATTCACGCTCCGCTCTACTTCGCCTATCTCAACCGGCGTCGCAGCGCCCACTGATGGCGTTGCAAAGAGCAGGGCGATCAACAGAGAGGGGAGACCCACTCTTCTGGACAGGGCACTGCGATCCGCCACGAGTTGGGATCGGGCATCGCCGCTTAACCTTTTTCCAAAAGTGTGATCTATTGGAGTCTTGTTCATGGCGCTATACTAATAAGAGATCACCAGCAGGACAGTGATGGCGGTCACACTCTTCGAACGAAAAATAAGACGAAAGGTGAACTTTTTAAGAGAGGGAGTTGTCTTAACGGTAGGCAGTCCGCCCGATAGAGAGGAAAATCACCCATTCTCTATTGAAAAATCTTGACAATTTTTGCAGATCGAGTGGTTGTACTTCTTTTAGCCAGAGCAACTTGTTATTCTCTATCTGGTGTTATTGCCAGAAACACCAACTTTCCCCTAAAGCGGATAAATGCGTTGAATACGCCTATTTGACAACACAACAATGGCTGAAAAGTCTCAAAAATTCTCCGGTGTTTTATCTCCGGTACTCACTCCATTTTCAAAAGATCTCAAACCAGAATCGAGACGACTTGTTGAACACTGTCGTTGGCTGTTATCTCAGAATGTCGCTCTTGTTTTGTTTGGAACAACCAGCGAGGCAAATTCACTATCACTGGAAGAAAAAATATCCTTACTTGATGACCTGATTGATGCTGGAATTAATCCGTCCTTGCTGATGCCCGGAACCGGTTGTTGCTCTATAACTGAGACCGTTCAGCTAACTTCACATGCGGTTAAATTAGGTTGCAAAGGGGCTTTAATCTTGCCCCCTTTTTATTACAAAGATATTAGCGATGACGGACTTTTTCGAAGTTATGCAGAGACTATTGAGCGTGTCGGTAACAGTGCACTTAATATCTACCTTTACCATATACCACCGGTTTCAGGTGTAAGTATCAGCCTCGATCTCATTGAGCGTCTGATCATTAGGTATCCCAATGTAATAGCAGGGATTAAGGACAGCTCAGGTAACTGGAAAAACACTCAAAGTATACTGGAACGCAGATGGGATGACTTTCAAGTGTTTGCAGGGAGTGAACGTTTTCTACTTCAAACAATGCGCGCTGGGGGTGTTGGATGTATTTCTGCAACTGCAAACATCAATCCAAATGCAATATACAATCTCTACAAGGATTGGAAAATCAATCAAGCAGATAATTTACAAAAGCAATTGAATCAGGTTCGCACTATACTGGAGTCCTACCCAATGATTCCGGCACTGAAATCGGTTGTATCCTATTACAGCAACCATCCTGATTGGACGATGGTCCGACCTCCGTTCATTTCTTTAGAAAAAGAGACCCAAAAAGAACTCATTCAAAAACTCAAGAGCCTTGGGTTTGCAATGCCCAATCTTGATTAAACAGATATCTAATTGATATGAAGGATAGGGATTTGCTTGCAGCCGATGCGGGGCAGGGCATCAGGCTCACTTATGAAGCTGTGCTTTTGTAGTATGAAGCTCCGCTCCTTGATCTTCATGTTGTATAGGCTCTAGTGAGAGAGTCTTCCACAAAGTTAGATTGAGTGCTTTTCTTGCTTCAAGGTTTTTTGTGACGGCTATCACAGATAGCCTTCTCAAATTTATGTAGAGTAGACTCGATTGCTTGCACCTAATTACCACATCAAAGCCACTGTAGGCGCACCAGTCGACATTAACCTGATTAGTATTGAGAAAAATTCAATGTGATTCGAGTGGCGATATGATTTCAATAATGAGGCATTCAAAATGAAACCCGTAACCACGATTATCTCAGTACTATTGGCTTTAGTCGTTCTTTCCGGTTGCAAAACCACCCATTACAAGATCGAATTACGCCCCCATAATGACGGTCTCGAACGGACGTTGACCATCTGGCAGACCCCGTTCAAGCCCTCCGACCCTCCCAAGGATTTTCTCTCCAAGAAGGAGCGTACGCGCCTCCAGAGCTTGTTCGATCACAACGAGTACAACGTTGAGGAGGGACGTCACCTGTTCCGTGGCATGGTGAAAGAGAAAACCCTGCCGGACATTGGGGGAACCGGATCCTACCTTCGCCTGGCCAACCCGATGGGAGTGGCCTTCGTCTACCTGGAGCGCTTCCGGGGTGAGGACGATCAGGCCAAGATCATCGAGAAAAGCCTTGTCAACATCGACCAATTGTCCGGACATCTGGTGGACTGGTTACAAACGGAGGTTTCCGCGAAACCGGGTTGGGAGATCTTCAAGAACTTCCTGAAGGAGGATTTTCCAAGGGATTTAAAGAACATCTATCTCTACTTTCGATCCTTGGACGCGGCGGACAATTTCGGATCCAACCTCGAATCCTATGAGATCATGGAAAAGGCCGAGGGCGCGCTGTTCGCCCGGGTCATCCAATATCTCTTCGAACGGGATTATATCTCGCTGCGTGACATTCCCGAGCTTCAGCGCTTGTTCGATGAACAGGCCAGCTCTGATCGTTTGTTCGAATTTCTCCAGGTCCAGCTGTCCAAGAAATTGAAGACCGACCTCAAGCCCATGTTCCGGCATCTCGGCGAACTCTTTCGCAACGAAAAAGTCCAGGCCTCCGTCGTCGCCTATTTTAAAAAAACGCCCTCCTACCAGAAGAAGCTGGAAGCCTGGCACCAGTCCCACCCAGAGTCGGAAAATCCGTCTCCGACCTTGGTGGTTGATGAGCTGATCAATGACCTGACCGATGACCTGTTTGACGAGATATTCACCCCTTCCTCTTTTCCAGTCGAGGTGCAGCTCTTTCTGGCTTCCGAGCCCGAATACACCAACGGCCACTGGGAGGACGGCAAAGTGGCCTGGCGGGGCAATCCCCAGGAGAATCTGGAGAGTCCCTCGGATGTTCCCATGCTTTGCTATGCCCTCTGGACCCAGCCCAACGAGAAGTTTCAGGAAACGCGGTTTGGCCGGGTGGTGCTGGAAGGGGAGGCCTTGATCGAATACTCCTCCTGGTACGAATCCCTCACCACTGAGGAGGTCGGGAAATGGGACGATCACCTGACTTCTATGCGACCCGGTCCCGACCTGGTAGCCAGGCTCAGGGACTTCCGCTTTATTCCCCTTGCCAAGGATTCACAATCCAAGGACAAAAGCCCCGCTGATTATTCCGATCAAGCCCTAGAGCTGATTCTGAGTGCTCTCAAGGGTGAATAGTGGTCGGGCTGATCACAGCCCCCGCGCTGGCAAGTTACGGCCTTCCTTTTCCCGGTTTCTTCGGTTATGGAAGAAGATCAGGAGTCGGGGACAGGAAACCGATGATTCCCATTCAATATCCTCCAGGCCGGCTCTGATCGTTGTGTATTTTCAGGTATATCCCGGTGCATTTGGCAAGGTTGGTAAGCGGGCACACCTGATCAGTATGATTCAGCCTGCCTTGAGCGCTGTTCTGATTGCCACCCTGCGGCAACATCGCTGGCTACGGTTGCTGTCGGCAACAGCTCGACACCCCTGATGATATCAGCGGCCCTCTCAGCAACCATGATGGTTGGTGCATTCGGATTGCCATTGGGAAGTGTCGGGAATATGGAGGAGTCCACCACCCGCAGTCCCTGGATGCCGTGGACTCTGGTTTGCGGATCAACCACAGCCAGCCTGTCGGTACCCATCCTGCAGCTGCACGAGGGGTGATAGGCACTCTCGACCGCTCCTCGTATGAATGCATCGATCTCCTGATCGGTGGTGATGCCCTCCCCCGGGGAAATTTCGGATCCGCGAAAATCATCCATCGCCTGCTGAGATATGATCTCTCGAGTCAGGCGCACGCAGGCACGAAAACCTTCACGGTCGACTTTGTGCTGCAGATAATTGAACTGGATCTCCGGTTTATCCAGCGCACTTGCCGATCTTGCTCTGACCCAGCCACGGCTCAAGGGTTTGTTATGACCGACATGAACCTGGAAACCGTGTCCGCTGAACGAGGCCTTACCGTCATAGCGCATCGCCGCCGGTAGGAAATGATACTGGATATCCGGCCGCTTCAACCCGGCATGGGAACGAATGAATGCGCAGGACTCAAAATGGTTGGTCGCACCCAGCCCCTTCTTGGTCAGGATCCAGCGGGTACCGATCAACAGCTTTCTCCAGGGGTTGAGTTCGGCATTGAGTGTGATCGGCTGTTTGCAGCGAAATTGAAAGTAGACCTCAAGGTGATCCTGCAGATTCTCTCCGACCCCCGGCAACTCATGACGAAGTTCGACACCTGCCCGACGGACGACATCAGCCGGCCCTATTCCCGACAGCTGAAG
>DIIC01000019.1:6997-7290 GCA_002420425.1 Proteobacteria bacterium UBA5680
AGCTGTGGGGAACCGATCGGTCCGGCTGAAATGATCACCTCGCGTCTCGCGCGTACGAACCGCTGCTGCCCGGTGTGGATGTAGTCGATCCCAATCGCACGACCGGACTCGAGTTGAACTCGTTGACACAGTGCTCCGGTTAGCACGGTAAGATTGGGCCGTTGCATCACCGGCTTGAGATAGGCGTTGGCCGTCGACCAGCGGCGACCCTTTTTTACTGTCATGTGCATTGGCCCAAAACCCTCTTGCCGGCGGCCGTTGTAGTCATCCGTCTCAAGATAGCCGGCCTCGAC
>DIIC01000040.1 GCA_002420425.1 Proteobacteria bacterium UBA5680
AATGGTGAAGTCGAAGAGATTGGTATTCCAAGGCAAGTGGTCAACAAGTATGTAGAAGATATGGTCGCCACTCAAAAAGAAGATATGGTCGCCACTCAAACAGAGGATCTATCCAACAATGATGAGGATAAAGCAAGAAACAGGAAGCATCTTGAGGAACTTAAGGCAAACAAAGACCATTGGCTTGCTGAGGCCCAAAAGGCGGCTAAAGCCGGCAATCAAGAGGATGCCGACAAGATCGAAGCAAATATCAGGAAGACAGTTGATCCAAGAATTAGGAAGGCACAGCTTAAGACTATTTTCGATTATGACATCTGTCATCGTCAGCCAGGCTACAACTCCTCAGAATACCGGTGGGGTGATGGCCGTGCCATTATCTATAACTACCAGTTGCGGTGTAAAGAATCACAAAATAGTGCAATAGTCACTCAGGGTGAGTATATTGAGATCGATGTTGAAGTTCACTTCAAGAGTGAAGTAGATGAGATCATATATGGAATCGATATCAGAACTGTAGATGGTATCCGGGTTTTCGGCACCAATACACTTCAGCAGGAAAGAGAGATAGGCTCTAAGAAGGCAGGGGAGAGGGTTAGGGTAAATTACAGCTTCCCACTCAATCTTGTTGCAGGAGATTATTTTGTCTCTGTCGGTGTTGCCACTCAAGAAGATGGTTCAGTAGAACCACTTGACCGGCGATATGATCTTATCCATCTGGTTGTTGAAGAGCGATTCCAAGCCTTTGGGCTTGCCTATCTTGAGACTACAATAACTGAAAGTACGGAAGAGGGGTTTCCGTTTTGAAACACTTCTATCTGGGATCTCTCAATAGACTTTCTAGAGGAGAGAACAACGTTTGGGTTGACTCCAGTTGTTCAACAAAATTCGAGTACTCGGACGGCGATGAATCTGAACGCTATCTTAAAGAGGTATTGCAAAGCGCAGAGGATCTCTCCTCCCAATCAACTGAGCTCGAAGAGCTGGCCATTGACTGGCCCTCTGAGTATCACCTCTCTACCTACAGAGCGAATCTCTTGCGTCCACTCGCCCTGAATGGGGTTGAGAGGGTGCTTGAGATTGGCTGTGGTTGCGGTGCCATTACCCGTTATCTTGGTGATCGTGGATTTGAGGTTGAAGCCGTTGAGGGCAGCCCCATCCGTGCTGAACTGGCAAGGTTGCGTTGCCGAGAACTTCAAAACGTTGAGATAACAGCAAGCAACCTTTTTGATCTTACATTACCCGAAAAGTGCTATGACGCCGTACTCTTTATAGGAGTTCTCGAGTATGCCCAGCAGTTCTCTCCCTCCGCCAAGAGCGCTGAAGAAGCAGTCGCTGATCTACTTACCCTGGCCCGGTCAGCACTGAAAGAAGATGGGATTATAATAGTGGCGATCGAGAATCGACTCGGGCTTAAGTATCTTCTTGGCGCCGGAGAGGATCACTATGGTATCCCCTATGAGGGGATATACAATTATCCTCACTTTTCGGGCATCAAAACCTTCTCCAAAAGGGAGTGGGAGTCGATCATAGAGAAGAGCGGCATGGTGGATCGCTTTCTTTATCCCTTCCCTGACTACAAACTCCCGACACTGGTGTTAAGTGATCATTTTCTTAACCAATCTCCATCGGCCTCCGTTCATCTTTCAGGGCTTATGGGTAAAGACTATCATAAAAATTCTCCTGTCGATGAGAGACACTCCTTCTGGGCAGCGCTTGGCCAGAATGATCACATCGACCACTACTCCAACTCATTCCTGATCGTAATCGGTAACTCAATAGAGCGAATTGAACAGGAGCTTCAGTCTGATTTTCTCCATGTAAGCAGTCTTGTCCGAAAACCAAAATTCAGAACACTCACAGAAAAAATGACTGGAAAGAGTGAGGTTGTCAAGCATTCTCTCTATTCCAACTCAAATCAACCTGAGAGTGGAGATGTCAGGCAAAACCTTGGAAAGGAGCGGTATATTGAAGGAACCCTCCTCGCAGAACAGTGGAAAAAACTACTTGAGATTAAACCTAGGGAGGAACTCTTTTTCGAGTTGGCTACAGAGTATTATCACTTTATCGAAGGCCAGGTACTAGCGGCTGGATCAACCGCTTCACTCATCGATCTTACACCGATGAATATCATAGTAACCCCCTCTGGTAAATGGACCTCGTTTGATCAGGAGTGGGAGACAAAACAGACTCCCCCTATCGAGACAATCTTTGTTCGAGGGCTATTCTTTTTTATCTTAAATAACAGAACTCTTTTCAGAGAACGCTTTGATGACATTTATGATGTCAGTATAAAAATCATTATCAGCCGCGTACTGAATTCACTCGGGATTCTGTCTTCACTTATACTTGTCAAATTTGTAGAGTTTGAAGAGAACTTTCAAAAAGAGATTATGGCTGAGGGAAACGATCCAAAAAAAATCTCTCTTCATATGATGGGTTTTCATCATCGTACTTTTTTTGATCAGGCAACCCTCTATTGGTCTCCTCTTGCAGGTGCTTTCAGTGCAGAATTTTCCATTGTGGATAGGATTCAGTTGGGAGAGAGCAGACAACAGATCACCTTCCTTTTGCCCAACAAGACATCTCTGCCTCTAAAGCTTCGTTTTGATCCCTCGACACACCCGGGCTTTTTCCACCTCTTCTCCATCAAGGTCTTCAAGTACGATAAAGAAAGAGAAGAGCTGATCCAGTCGTTTAAAAATGGAGTAGAAATAGCCAGCGAGACCACTCTTAATAGTATCGTCTACAACCGCAGTAACGAGTCCGATGTCTTTGTGGCACAAGATCGGGACCCAAACGTTGAGTGGTTTTGTCGGTCAGATTCGGAATGGACTGAGAGTGGCCGGCTTAAAGTGGTCATTGAAATGGACTGGGTACAGGGTGACGACTTTCGTCTCGCCCAGGATGCTTTCCTTAGAAAAGATCATATCAATAACGTGGAGTTAGAACTCCTGACTGAAGAGTTAGAGGATACACGGCGTCGTCTGGAGCAGACCCTTAAAGAGAGCGTTGAGGAGATCTCGATAATGAAAAACTCAACCGTTTGGCGAACGGCAGAGTTTCTCAAACGTCTATCACAACAAACGGGTATTTGGTGGTTGTCATCAAGGTTGAAATATTTTCTCTCCCGAACTACAAAAGTTGGTGGCAGTGAGGGTATGGATGGACTCTCGCAAGAGAGTGGAGGGGATGGTGAGGATCCAAGGCATAAGTACAGGAATCGTCATATCTCTCCTGTTCGCACTCATCTTTACAGCCAGGCAGTGACAACTTCCAAAGAGGTAGAAAACAAGATCGCTTCATTTGGTACAAGACCCCTTATCAGTATTCTTATGCCGGTCTACAATGCCCGACCAGAGTGGCTGGAAGATGCCTTTCAAACCCTCCTGGCTCAGAGCTACACTAACTGGGAGCTCTGCCTTGTCGATGATGGATCAACAGATCAGAACACTCTAAGCTACATTGCTACACTCTGGCATCCTCAGGTCAAGACAAAGACATTAAGTGTCAATAAGGGGATTTCAGGTGCCACTAATGAGGCACTGCAGATGGCCGATGGTGATTTTGTTGGCTTGATGGATAATGATGATCTGTTAGCTCCAGATGCTCTCCTTGAGGTGGTCGAAGCAATCAATAACCATAACCCGGAGATCATCTACTCAGATGAGGATCTGCTGACGACTGAAGGACGTTTTGCCTACCCTCATTTCAAGCCCGATTTCTCACCCGACCTTCTCCTCTCTCACAACTATATCACCCACTTTCTGGTCATCAATCGCAATCTCCTTCTTGAGAGTGGAGGGTTCAGGCCGGAGTTTGATGGTGCCCAGGATTATGATCTCCTTCTTAGGCTTACTGATAATTCCAGGAGAAAGGTCCACCATATTCCAAAAGTTCTCTACCACTGGAGAGAGTCGGAGTCCTCGACCAGTAAAAATAGTGATGCAAAGCCAGAGGCCTTGCTTAATGCCAAACGCTCTCTGGAGGAGACACTTAAGAGACGTGGGATAAATGGGAGTGTGGATTATTCAAATCGAACCCACTTTTTTCGAGTCAAGCGCAAGATTCTCGAAGAGGCCAGGGTGAGTATTGTCATCCCGTTTAAGGATAAGCCGGAACTTCTTAAAGGGGTAATTGACTCAATCCTGCTCAAGTCGACCTATCAACTTTATGAGATAGTCGGAGTCTCCAATAACAGCATCTCTGATGATACCTTCAATCTGATGAGATCATATTCAGATTCCTACGACAACATCTCGTTCCATGAATACAATATCCCCTTTAACTTTCCCAATGTCGTCAACTACGGAATAGACCGCTCTCAGGGTGAGCAGATCGTGCTGCTCAACAACGATATTGAGATCATCAGCTGGGGATGGATTGAAGCCTTGCTTGAACACTCACAGCGAGCAGAAGTGGGTGTAGTTGGAGGAAAGCTCATCTATCCTAACAATACCATCCAGCACGCCGGAATCATTGTGGGTATCGGAGGTTATGCCGGTCACGCTCATAGGTTCTGGCCTGTTAGTGGCACCGGTTACAACAATCGGCTCTGTTTGGCTCAAAATTATAGTGCGGTTACAGGTGCATTTATGATGTTCAAGCGTCCCCTTTTTGATCAACTCGGTGGATTTGAAGGTGAACATTTTCCAATAGCATGCAATGACATTGATTTTTGCCTGAGAGCTCGAGAAGAGGGTTATCTCAATGTCTATACCCCCTATGCAGAGGCCTATCACCTGGAGTCAGCCAGCAGAGGCTATGAGGAGTCGGAGGAACAGATGATACGCTTTGGTCGCGAAAAAGCGATATTTCAAAAACGCCACCAACAGATACTGGAACAGGGAGATCCTTTTTACAATCCGAATCTATCATTACTCTCGGAGCGGTTTGAGTTGGGTCCAGAGGCAGCCGCGTTCTACGAGAACGCTTGACCAGGAAAAAGTAGTACAACTCTTACTACATATGACTTCCGAGACTCTGATTCATTTTGAAACGGTTCCTAAGGGGCGTCTTTGGGTGGGTAGTGGAAGTGTATTTATCTTCTCTGGATATCACTCTCACCGTAACAGTGGATTGAGCAAGCTCTCGGTTGAATATTGCGGGCAGCGATATGAGATGAAATATCTTAATGAACGCCGGATTGACCTTCTGGGCCTACTTCCGGATTCAGATGATGAACGACAACTCTTTATCGGTTTTTGGGGTGTTATGGCAATATGCACTCGCTCTGAATCGAAGTACAGCGATGAACTAATTTACCATGCTCATTTTAATGATGGCTGTTTTGAGAATGGGGCTCTGGGGAGACTGGAAATTGTTTCAGAGGATGAGAGTATTAATATCCACACTCATCATACGGAGTGGCTGGAGACAAAAGTTGCCATCTGTATGGCGACCTATAAACCTGATAGAGAGAGTTTTAGACGCCAA